>URDG01000014.1 GCA_900546515.1 uncultured Eubacteriales bacterium
CTGAAATCAGGAGGTAAACTGCCTATGGCAAGAGGCGACGGTATTCACCGTACCAGCGCAAGAAACGCAAGAATGAAAGATACAGACATCGACAACGCACAGGCGCATAATGAGCGCGAAAAATCGTCGTATGTCAATCAGGACATCGTTCCTGAACGGACACAATACAATGTCCATTTCAAAACACCAACCGCCGGGTATAAGGAGATGTTCGAGCAGATGCGCTCTGACGGCGTGATCTCAACACGCGGTCTGAAAGCGGATGCTGAGAAATTCGGAGAGCTGATCTTCGACGTCAACTCCGCGTACTTCTTCAACCACGGCGGCTATGAATTTGCAAAACAATTTTACGCCGATGCCTACAAAGCTGCAATCAAAATTGTGGGCGGCGAGCAGTACATCCTATCGGCGGTCATGCACGCCGACGAGCGCAACCGCGCCATGTCGGATGCTTTGGGGCGGGACGTGTACCACTACCACCTTCATGTGGTCTATATCCCTGTCGTAGAGAAGCAAATCCTGTGGTCGAAACGCTGCAAGGATAAATCTCTGGTGGGAACGGTCAAGGAGATAATCCAGCAGGTCAGCATGAGCAAGAAGTGGGCTTCCAAGCCCGCGCAGGATGAAAATGGTATGCCGATTCTGAGTGCAAAGGGCAAGCCCGTTCTCAAGAAGTCCTACAGCGTTTTGCAGGATGATTTCTTCCGGTATATGCGCGACGCCGGGTACAACGATGTGGAGCGTGGTGAACGCGGTAGCTCCGAGGAACATCTGACCGTGACGCAGTTCAAGGTGCAGCAGGAGCAGGCGCGGCTGGCAGAACTCACGAAGCAGAACCGCCAGCAGGAGCAGCAGGCAGCGACGCTCGGCAGGCAGATTGAGAAAATTCAGAATCAGCAGGTCGCTGTGGCGGCTATCGAAAAGATTGAGGCGAAGTCCGTTCCCTTCTCAAGCAAGGTTGCCGTGGAGCGTGAGGATTTTGAACGCCTGTCCACGCTTGCAAAGAAGTACATTACAGCCGAGAAAAAGGAATCCAAGCTGCAAAAAGCTCTGGACGCGGCAAACAGGCTGATTGCAAGGCTCAAGGAAGAGATTGCCGGTCTGAAGCAGGAGCTTTCCGAGTATAAATCCATTCGCAGCAAACTCCGTACATCGGACTTGGAACGCGAGAATGCAGAGCTTCGCGGAAAAGTTCAACTCTACGAGGATGTGATCCAGCGCAATAACCTCTGGCATTTCTTCCGTCCGCACAGAGAAAAAGCGGCAACGCGTGAAGATGTCCGCTGATGCCGTGTTGAACTGAGAAAAACGGATTTTACCGAATGGGAGCGTCCAGATCGAGCCGCGTATCATTTGGGCGCTCCCTATGCAAAAATCAACCTGTTTTTGCAGGTGTAGAGCTAACAAAAAATCTTGAAAATGCGCCTGTTTTTACAGAACAGGCAGAAATGGAGGCAACATGAAAACCGGACTGACCAAGCGGCAGAAAACGACCTGCATCTATTTTGACGAAGCCAGCAAAACCGTCGAAATCCAGACGCATAATACCGCGCTCAAAAAGCGGCTGACGCAGTATGCAGCAGAGCATCCCGATTTGTGCAGGCAGACCGACGATGACGAGCAGGGCGGCCTGACCTTCGAGATTGACCGCAGACGATTCGCTGTTCGCCTGACTGCGCCGTATTCGGATGAGCGTCGGCAGGCAGCAAGTGAGCTTGCCAAGAGAAACGAACTGAAAGGACGAGTGTAAGCCCATATCAGTCACAGCCGTCCGCAGGAGCATCCAAGCTCCTGCAGACGGTTTTTTCTTTGCAAAGAACATCTCACGTTCTGATGAGATTATCTTGCGAACATTGTCGCTTTGTGCTAAAATACAATCAGTCTAAATTTGGAACGGAGAATTGCAATGCCTATTTCCTACGATAAGCTCTGGAAGCTGTTGATCGATAAGAAAATGAACCGGACAGATTTGAAAGACGCCTCCGGTATCAGCTTCAATGTGCTTGCCAAGATGGGAAAAAACGAATTTGTCTCTATGGAAAGCCTGCATAAGATTTGCTTGACGCTCAAATGTGATGTAGGAGACATCATGGAGTTCATTGATGAAGGAGATACAGAACAGTCATGATTTCAATCGAACTACGCAGGAGTGAAAAGAAAATGCAGCAACCGTTGACTTGTGTTGAAATATGCGCTGGCGCTGGTGGACAGGCTTTGGGGCTTGCAATGGCGGGTTTTGTCCATGTTGCGCTTGTCGAGTATGAAGAAGATTATTGCAAGGTATTAAAGCAGAATCGCCCGGAGTGGAACGTCATTTGTGCAGATGTTCACGATTTTGACGGACGCCCATACCACGGCGTCGATCTGCTGGCTGGCGGCGTTCCTTGCCCGCCTTTCTCCGTTGCAGGAAAGCAGCTCGGTCAGGACGACGAAAGAGACCTTTTCCCGGAGGCCATTCGGCTTATCAAAGAAATTCAACCGCGTGCTGTCATGCTTGAAAATGTCCGTGGCTTTCTTGATCCGGGCTTTGATGAATACCGCGACCACATTTTTACGTCGATTCAAAAGCTCGGCTATGTAACCCATATCAAGCTCTTGAACGCCTCTGATTATGGTGTTCCGCAGCTACGTCCCAGAGTGGTTATCATCGGCATTCGGAAGGATCAGATTGGAGCATTTGCCTATCCTGACGAACAACCAGACATCGCCCCCACTGTTGGTGATACGCTCCGTGATTTGATGGCGCAGAACGGATGGGAAGGTGCGAAGCAGTGGGCATCTAATGCAAACCGGATCGCTCCGACCCTTGTAGGCGGCTCCAAGAAGCACGGTGGTCCTGACCTTGGTCCCACACGCGCCCGTAATGCATGGGCAGAGTTGGGCGTAGATGGTCGAGGAATTGCAAACGAAGCACCCGCCCCCGGATTTGAGGGTATGCCCCGCTTGACAAGCCGAATGATGGCACGGATTCAAGGTTTCCCCGATACATGGACATTCGGAAACCGGAAAACCGTAGCCTGTAGGATGATTGGAAATGCATTCCCGCCCCCGGTTGCCCGGGCAGTTGGAGAAAAAATAAAGGAGTGTTTGGAGCATGGATGCATTGATAGCAAACGCGAGATTCCACTTTCACAAGCAGTTGTTTGAAACCAACACACTGACGTTGACCACGGCAGGTGTCGCATCCAATGCAGACACCAGCAGCCGCGGCTCAAAGGCGATTGCGCGGAGGATCGTTGACATTCTTGTGGAGGAACAGCATCATGCTGTCTCCACGGTTGACAAAATTTCCGGGCAGACTCTCGGAAAGCAATTTGAAACGCTGACAATGGAGTTCCTGCGTGAAACCTTTCCCTATTTGCAGAACCTCCGTCCCGGAAACTGGACAATTCTTCAGCTCGGCAATAACAACAAACTGAAAACAAGCGATTTTGCGCAGTACGAGCATCTTGCTTACTTAAATGCGCTTACGACACAGAACGCACAGTTGGCTGCTGCACTCGGGAATGATTACCTCGTTGCACCTGACGTTGTTGTTTACCGCGATCTCTATGAGGACAGCGAGATCAATGCCGCCCAGCCCATTGTTGATGACGAAATCTGCAAAATGGCTGATATTCGGAAGTCTAACGGCGGAAAACCCATTCTTCATGCGAGTGTTTCTGCAAAGTACACGATGCGCAGTGACCGCGCACAAAACAGCCGCACAGAGGCATTGAACCTGATCCGTAACCGAAAGGGACATTTGCCGCACATCGTTGTTGTGACGGCTGAGCCTATGCCGAATCGCTTGGCATCTCTTGCGCTCGGCACTGGCGATATTGACTGCGTATATCACTTTGCACTCTATGAACTGATTCGAGCAGTTAAAGAGGCGGGTTCTGAGGATGCGGTAGAAACGCTGGAAACCTTGGTGCAGGGCAAGCGGCTGAAGGATATTTCCGATCTGCCGCTGGATTTGTCTGTGTAATGGCTGATTCTGTTTCCTCTGCCCGCCGTAGTGAGATCATGTCGCACATCAAAAGCAAAGATACCAGTATTGAACTTTTGGTGCGCCGCAAGCTATTTTCTATGGGATACCGCTACCGTGTGAATTACAAGGTGCTGCCCGGAAAACCGGATATTGTATTCACCAGAAAGAAAATTGCTATCTTCATTCATGGGTGCTATTGGCATGGGCATGATTGTGGCAGTCATTATGCTCACGCCAGTCAATCCAATAAAGCATATTGGGAACCTAAGATAGAGCGAACAAAGCAACGCGATCAAGAGCATATTCAGGCACTTGAGGCTGACGGCTGGAAAGTCATTGTGCTGTGGGAATGTGAAATAAGAGGTAATTTTGACGGTACAATGAATGCATTAATAGCGGTGTTGTAAAATCACTTTGTTAAGACAGAGAGAAGAGGTGCAAAGATGTCATTCTTAATTGCTGTTCATGTGAATGAAGGTATTGTCCTTGCAAGTGACCGCCGTACAACCTATACAAATACACAAACTCGTGGCGATACAATCATTCAACGCATAGGCATACACACTACAAACTCTACTGACAAAACATTTCCCTGTCCTAATGGAGCTGGTATATCAACTTGTGGCGATGCATCTTTGCTAGGAAAGCCGATAACAGGTTTTATACAAGATATGATACGATCACGAATTGGTGATGATTGTCCTGTATCCTCTATTCCGCAAGTAATTATTGACTATTTTAATGAACTTCCACTAGTACCAGATACTCACTTCATCGTAGCAGGATATGATAAAACAGAGTCTGGGAAACAGCAGTTGCTGTATAAGGTACGTGTTAAGGAAAAAAGTATTGATCAAATTAACACTGATAGCCAAGGAGCCTTTTGGGATGGTGAAACCTATACCCTTACACGGTTAATACAGAATGTTGCAATCAAGACTACCGATAACAATTATCTTGATCTTCCTTTTGAAGATATCCTTTGGGGGTATTTTACCTTACAGGATGCAATTGATTTTGCTCGCTACGCTGTAGAAACTACGATACAAACAATGCGTTTCAAAAATGTAGTTGAAACTGTAGGTGGTTCAGTTGACATTCTCGTAATTACACCTGATGAGACAAAGTGGCTTCAGAAGGAACTTTTAAGGTGAGGTAAATAACAATGAAACTTAGAAATTTTCTTTATTTGAATACAAAGGTACTCGAGGATTATGTTGCAGCAATTGACGGCTACATATACGATGAAGAATCACAGGAGATTGCGACCAGCAGTGAAAACACTTTGGGTGGAAAGGGAACGATTAGTGTCATATCGGGGAACGGTTCGCACACTGGAAAGCGATCCGAAGAAATCAAAAGATCTGTGCATATTAGTGACGCCGCAAAGTTTGAAAAAGTCTATAAATATCTTCGATCGGATGACGAAGGATTGAAATACTTTGGGGTTCTTACCGATGCGGACTACAGCGGCTTGTATCGGGATGATTTCCTTGAAGTTTTGGTTACTGCCCGTTTCTCAAAAATGAAAGAATTAACTGACAGTGTAAAGAAAATTGCAGAACTGGCTACGGTTTTGGAATCTTTTACCGATCAACAGATTTTGGACAAAAAAACCAACGAAGCCATCCAGGGATTTTCGGCATTAGGACAAATGAAGTCTGGAAAAGAAATCGCTTGCGTATTTGAATTTGAAGACGGACTGCATCCTTTGGTTGCATATCTCGATGAAAGCTACTTCAGATGCGGACAAGAGAACTTTGTTGGACAGGCTTATCTGTTATGCAAAATTATTCGAAAGGTTCCGAAGGGGCAGAGCATAAAGTTAGATGAAATTTTCGATGACATCAAAAAGATCCCACTTAACAGATCGCAGCGAAGGAATATGCCAAAGAATATGGATAACCCAGCAGAACTCAGAGACGTTATTAAAGGCCCCGCCCTTGTGGTTCTCCCAATTGCAGTATATCAGTGATTTTTTAACTGTAATTAGCGCGTTATAGATCTTATTGCTATTCTGTCTGAAACATCCCCATCAATGCAGCACACTCCTGAATTAGAGGACGAGGGTGACGAATTTCCATTCTAACCATATTGCCAATTCGTCAACATACATGATATAATACAAATATCACACACAACAAATTTCCGCTATTGATAGCATCCCCTGATAGCTTTTTGATAGCAGAAAGTCGGATACCCCATAGGATTGGGATAATAGGTATCAAATAAAACCAATTGGAATCAAACGGCCTATACAAAAAAGTTTAGAGCGCGTTTCCACTTGGCGAGTGGTGCTGAGTGCCTGTCTCTTATATATAGCAATAGTAGAACGGCGGATGCAGCCGTATAAGAATGATCCCCCGGAGGCGCAAGTCTCCGGGGGATATGCTGTGCACTGATGCGATAACCGCCGCAAAATGCGTGTTCCGCACAAAAAGCGACAAAATAGTTACAAAATATCACATAATAGGAAAAATCACGCGAAAAGACTTCATAAAAAATTTAAAAACCCTATTGCATTGTCTGGAAAGTTATGCTATTATACATCCAAAGCAGATACATAAAAAGGCGTTAGTTTTGCGTTAAGATGCAGAATTTCACAAGTTAAAGTATATAAATGAAATGGAGAAATTCTGAAAATCTGCCAATTTCTTACGGTACGACCTCGAAAGAGGTTTTTAAATAATAAGTTCCGTAGTGTGTACTTGCTTCCGAAATGAGGCATGGATGCAGATTTGTCGCCTGTCGGGGGGATAGACCCCGCCGGACAGGCCGCGTTCACCGCTTACCGCGCATTTGGATAATTCCACAAATGTGACTATATATCATTTACATTGTAAAAGCTCAATCTGGTTGGACAGGAGGACCCTTAACATGAAAAAGAACAGTTCAACAGCTCACAACAGTGCGTTTTCCCGTGTTGTCTGCATGCTGCTGGTGACAGTCCTGCTCTGCGGCCTTGGCTGGACGGGCATCGTCGCGTCCGCTGAGTCTATGCAGGCCGGATCTGCCGTCTCTGAGCAGATCGCGGACAATATGACGGAAGGCGCAGTCGAAACGGAACAGCCCGCACCCACGGAAGCGCCCGAGCATATGGGCGAACTTCCCACGCTGGATGAGGCGCTTGGTCTCGTTGCCGCCCCGCAGGGGCAGACGGCAGACGGCGTATATTACTTCGGCGAGCAGACCGATACCGAAGGCCTGTATGTCAAGGTCGAGGTTATTGATAAGAGCGAGGGCGCTGTTCTCCCCGAGGGCGCGCTGCTCAAGCTCAAGGCGAGTGAGAAGGCGGCGGAGTATGTCCGTCAGAGCATTCTCAAAAAGGCCGAGCTTGCTGACGATGAATTCTTCTTCCTGTATGATCTGTCCTTTGTCGATAAGGACGGCAAGGAGATCGACGTGGGCACCGGCTCCGGCAAGAGCTTCAAGGTCACGGTCTACATGGCCGGTGAGGGCAACAACTTTGCGGACGCTGAGGGCAGCCTCAATGTCGTGTCTCTGCCCTATACCATCGGCGAGCTTGAGACCGCCGAGGATATAAAGCTTGAAGAGGCGGAGAAGAAAGCCGCTGATGAACCGCAGACTGAGGACAAGCCTGCGGAGGCGGAGCCTGCCCAGACAGAGCAGCCCGCCGCCGAAGAAAAGGCCGAGCCTGTGACCGAAGACAAGGCGGAAGAGCCTGCACCGGCTGAGGAGCCTGCAAAGGCCGAAGAGGCCGACGAGGCAAAGGCCGAAGAAAAGGTTGAAGAGAAGGCTGAGGAGAAGACCGAAGAGACTGAGAAGTCCGTTATCCCTGCAAGGGAGACCAAGGTCGTTGTCAGCGATCTGCTCAAGGTCGAGGTCAGCTATGTCTTCAATACCAACGGTCTCGGCGTGTTCGCTTTCTACGGAAAGAAAGCCACCGATAAGATCGACTACCAGAAGCTCTACGACGACCTGATGGCATGCGAGACGGCGGGCGAGGTCAACGCGCTTTGCGATGAACTCACTGATGAGGAAATAGAAGAGTTTGAAGCTTGGCTGACTGAGAACGGGAAAACCGACGAGCTTGAGGAACACCTTCTTTCTGTAAAGCCTGATGGAGACCCTGTTGAAGCGCCGATAGTGAGCTTCGGTAATGTAGGTCCTCTGCGCTTTGCACCTGTGACGCGCCGGGCACGCATGCTCAGAGCAGTTGCGGATAATGACGGCAAGGATAAAGGCGTTGTTCTCAATAAGACTGCTGAGGCAACTGAAGACGGCTATAAGATCACCATGGAGGCCTACGTGACGGGTGAAAGCTCAACTGTCACAAGTACAAAGCCAGTAGATATTGTCCTTGTACTTGATGTATCAGGCTCAATGGATGATCCGATGGATGAGTATAGAGCGGTATATGACGTGTCTACACGGAATAGCTATTATGTTATAGTTGATGGTGTATATACTGAGGTAAAATATAGTCGCTATTACGACGGATGGGGATATTGGTCCTTCTTGTATTGGAATTCATTTACACCGAAAACAAGCGCCAATGACACAGACTCTGATCATGTGCAATTTTATGAAAAGATAACAGGTACCACGAAAAAAATGGCAGCCCTGAAGACAGCGGTCAGTAGTTTTATTTCTAGTGTCGCTGCCCAGTCGCCTAAAAGCCAGATAGCGATCGTAAAGTTTGCTGGAGATAAATCAAATACGGTCGGAAACAATACATATAGAGAAAATGGATATACATGTAACTATTCACAAATTGTAATGAACCTTACTACGGTCGACAGCACCGGCAGTGGGAACCTGCAAGCCGCAGTCAATAGTTTGCAGCCGGGTGGTGCAACCAGTGCAGATTATGGCATGCAGCATGCGCAGACCATTATAGATAATGTAAAGAATGACGAAAGAAAAAAAGTCGTGATCATGTTCACTGACGGTGAACCAAACCATGGGAGCGGATTTAGCGAGACTGTTGCAGACGCTGCTATCAGTGCAAGTAAAGGCATAAAGGACGCAGATGCAACTGTTTACACTATAGGTGTTTTTGGCGGCGCAAATGGGACTCCAGGAAGCGAAAATGGGTTGGACACAAATAAGTACATGCATTATGTGTCCTCAAACTATAAGAACGCTACCGGTATGTCGAATCCCGGTTCAAGTACTTTTCCCGATGGTGGCAAGAGCTATTTCCTCTCAGCGGCAAACGCCGGTGACCTGAACGTCATATTCAACCGTATCAGCCAGGAAATTGGCGGCAGCACCATTGAGCTTGATTCCGAAAGCTACATTAAGGACGTTGTGACAGAGCAGTTCACAATGCCAGAGGGCACGGACGCAGTAAAGATTTATACAGTTGACTGCATTGGCGATCACCGGTTCGATGAGAAGACAAAGACAGATGTTACTGATAAAGTTGTCTACACTATTGAGGGCAACACGGTCACGGTCAAGGGCTTTGATTATTCCGCAAACTACTGCGGCCCGCGTGACGGCGTGTACAGCGGCAAGAAGCTGGTCATCGAGTTTACGGTAAAGGCAAAGGAAGCGTTCCTCGGCGGCAACGATGTCCCGACCAATGTCGGTACAGACGACGCAATATACAACAAGGAAGGCACCAAGGTCGATTCGTTCATACCGCCCAAGGTCAATGTTCCCATCAAGGGTATTACCGTCACTGCTCAGGATAAGAACATATATCTGCTTGGCGGCTTGACTGCCGACAAGCTCAAGGGCGATGCAACCGTAACGGTTGGTAATGTTTCTCTTGATTTGAGTAAGACAGATTATGGCCTTGAAGAGTGGCAGTACAAGTTCGTTAATATCACGGTCACGGTTATGGATAAAGACGGCAAAGCCGTAACAGATTTGAGCAATCTGACCGATGATACTACATACAGCATTAAGGTTGAAGTTTCTCCGCAGACCGATGGCGTGAAAGCCGCCGGTACACCTGCGGATGCCAAGTCCGGCCGGGGCAATGCAAACATTTATGTCTTTAAGCCTGAGGTCACGTTCAAGGATTCTGTCGAGGATTACGGCACGGACGTAGGCAAGACTTACTATGAAACTGAAAATAAAGTGAGTACGATCTGGAAGCATGGCACTACGGATGCAGCCGACGTTGATATGATCGGAACCGATCCGGCGCTTGATTACACCTATTATCCGGCATCGGCCAAGCTCGCCACGGATGATCTCCCCGTTAAGGTTGCACTGGTGAAGATCGTCAGTACCGATGTGACAAGACATGTGACCTTCAAACATGAGGACTGCACCCACAGCGGATGCGAATGGAATGAACACTATGCTGCGGGTAAGGATAAGGCGGGACAGGCTCACTTCATTATCCACGTCAATAAGATCGAGATAATCATTACCAAGGTCGTCGAAGGCAACTTCGGTGATAAGCTGAAGAATTTCAACTTCGCTTACAAGATCGGTGACGTCGACGGAGGAACCTTTACTCTCCGTAATGGAGAGTCAACTAAACCCGCAATCACCGTCCCTGTCGGCGCAATATTCACGCTGACTGAGGCCACAGACGGCAAGTACAGTACTGTCTTCAAGTATGGTGATACTCAGCTTAGCTCCAGCACCGTAAACAATGGAGCTCAGGTAAGCTTTACGGTTGAAAAGGGCAAGAATAACGTCACCGTCACGAACACGCGCAATACTACCCCCGACATGGGCGTGTCGCTTGACTCTCTGCCGTACATAATCGTGCTTGCTGCCGTTGCAGTGGCCGCGGTGGTCATCATCCTCCGCAAGCGCCGCAATAATGACGACTGAGGAGCGAATTGATGGCATCACACTCGCATAAAGGCAAGTCCGCCCCTGAAAAGGAGCGCCGCACACGGGAGGAAGCTTCCTCCCGGCGCGCGGACGGGCTTGATCTGACAACTCCCCTTGAAAATGTTTCCCAGTATCTCAAGACGGTTCGCTTCCGCAAACGCACCTTCGGCGGCGTGGACGAGCAGGACGTCTGGAAGAAGATAAACGAGCTCAACGCCCTCTATGAGAAGGCGATAGACGCCGAGCATGCCCGCTGCAACGCTTATATCGAGCAGTACCGCGACGCCTGCACCAATGCTCTTGCAAGGCAGCGCGCGCAGTACGACCCTGAGTATGCCGCGCAGTATTACGGAGGCGAGGCGGATGAGCAGTAGACCCGCAAAGCCCATGACCCCTGCCGAGGTCATATCTCTCCGCCGGAACAGGCTGGCTGTCCGCGAGGGCTATATAAGCCTGCTGGGGCGCGTCGTGTTCATTGCGGCCGCGGCGTGGCTGCTGTTCTCGCAGGTGTTCCTGCTGATGCAGGCAAGGGGGACGGACATGTTCCCCGCCGTCAAGGACGGCGACCTGATGCTCGGCTACCGGCTTCAGCGTGAGTATGAGAAGAACGACGTTGTCGTTTACGTCCGCGACGGGAAGTACCGCGTCGGCCGCATCATCGGCCGTCAGGGCGACAATATCACCCTTGACGACACGGGCACGCTTCTTGTCAACGGCACGGCGCAGGCCGGGGAGATCATGTACCCCACCTACGCAAAGGACGAGGTGAAATACCCCTACACCGTCCCTGAAGGTATGGTGTTCATCCTCGGCGATTACCGCACGCAGGCCGTCGACAGCCGCGACTTTGGCGCGGTGGAGCAGAAAGACGTGCAGGCAAAGATAATAACCATTCTCAGACGCAGAAGTCTGTGATACCCCCACGCATTTACTTTGTATTTATGGCTGCCGGAGTGCACCCGGCTCCATAAAAATATATTTACGCGCGAATTCAAAAAATTACATTGGAGGAAAATGTAGATGAAGAAATTCGTATCAATCCTGCTGGTTCTCGTCCTTATGATGAGCCTCAGCGTCGCCGCCTTCGCATCAGAGGTCGATACACCTGCAGAAGCGAGTCCGGCACCGACTACCGCAACTCTTGCTAAGGTAGTCACAGTTACCAACGATGGCACAAAAATGCCTGCCCAGACCTTTAGCTTTGTAGTTGGCAAAGTTTCAGTAACTGATGCTGCTGCTGACGTAACAGAGGCCAATATGCCTGTCCCCACTGTTGATAGTGTTACTTATGCTGAAGGCGAGTCCGGTTCAAAGACTCTCGCTATTAACCTGCCTGAATATACCAGTGTCGGTGTCTACACCTATACCATCACAGAAAATGCCGGCAGCACTGCCGGTATGGTTTATGACACAGCTTCCCGTACCCTGAAGGTCACTGTTGTAAACGGCACTACTGAGGGCACATTTGCTGTTGCTGGTACTGTTCTCGTTGGAACCGATAATAAGAAATCCGATTCTTTCAATAACGTGTACAATGCTGGTAGCCTTGAGATCACCAAGACCGTTACCGGTAACCTTGGTGATAAGTCCAAGGACTTTACGTTCACTGTTACTCTGAATGCACCTGAAGGTAAGACTGTCAAAAGCATGATTACTGTAGGCGGTAGTGAACCTGTTGCTTTTGAATCTGGTCATACATACACCTTTACTCTTAAGCATGGCGAGTCCTACTCATTTGGAAACCTCCCCTACGGCGTGACCTACACCGTAACTGAGACCGCAGCAGATGGCTACACCACCACCGTGAACCGCACCGCCGGGAACACGATCACCAGTGAGATCAGTGCAGCAGCTCAGACCGTTGCTTTCGTTAATGACAAAAACGACGGAAACCTCGACCTTGGCGTGTCCATGGACAGCCTGCCCTACATCCTGATGCTCGTTGTTGTCGGCGCAGCAGTCGTCGTCATTGCCACCCGCAAGAAGGGCGAGCAGTTCTGATTCCCTGTTGTATAGAGTTCTACGCTCTTTACATAGCGGATCGTGCGTTTTATAATAAAGCGTGTGATTTGCGTCTCTCTCCTGGAGCCGGCTTTATGCCGGCTCTGAGGGGAAACAATACAGATGCAGTTCAGCGGATCGTTTCCGCTGCGCACATGTGCACATGCGGGATCGTCGGAAATGATCCGCTGGGCTGCAAAAGAGAATATTAATATGAATTTTTCCCGTACAGTTCTGAAAATCCTGAATACAACAGTCTCCTTTGTCGTTATCTGCGCGCTGTTCGTCTTCGGCGCTTATGCCGCCTATGCCCTCTGGGACAATGAACAGGTCTATGCCGCAGTGGACGATGCGAAAGCCGATATGCTCAGTCTCAAGCCCTCGTTAGAGGACACCGGCCCCACCTTTGAGGAGCTGCAGAAGATAAACCTCGACGTGTGCGCATGGCTCACGCTCGACGGTACCGAAATTGATTATCCGCTCCTGCAGGGCGCTGATAATCTTGCCTACATCAATACCGACGTCTACGGCAATTTTGCCCTTTCCGGCAGTCTCTTTCTGGACAGCCGCAATTCCCGCGATTTCAGCGACACCGTCTCCCTTTTATATGGGCACCATATGGCCAACCACCTCATGTTCGGCGATCTTGACCTGTATAAGGATGAGGAGTTCTTCAACGAGAACAGCACCGGCGTCCTGATACTTCCCGACCGCAGCTATGATTTGAAAATTATCGCCTGTCTGCTCGTCCCGGCAAATGACAGATATATCTTTGACCCGGAGCGCTGGCAGGCTGCCAATATAAAAGATTTCTTCACCCACGCCGGTGAGAATGCACTGCATATCCGCAGTGAGCTTGCAGATCAGCTTATGAGCAGCGAGGAACCGCAGGTACTCACTCTCTCGACCTGCTCTTATGAGTTTACCGATGCACGTACCATCATTTTGGCTGCAATGGAGCCGCACTCCGGCAGCGAGACGATAGGAGGAGATTCTTAAATGAAAAAGAATTTGAAAAAGCTTGCGGCTTTGCTGCTGGTTATGGTGCTTGTCTGCGCCATCGCGCCAACGGCCGCCTTTGCTGCGGCAGGCAGCTATGAGGCGGATGCTGTCATCCCCGTAAAGGTCACGGCGACGGGCATTGCGTCCGGTGCCGACCCGCTGCAGAGACAGGCCGGGCTTGCATATGTTTTTGAGCTGACAAGCGTTGAGGCGGGCAACCCGATGCCCGATAACGCCACTCTTGCATTTGACGCTCTCACGGAGCAGGCTTCTTCTACTTCTATCCATGACTATACTGCCGAGGGCGAGTTCGTCATCCACTATGTGCACCCCGGCGTGTATAACTACACTCTGACTCAGATCGTGGACCCCGATACGGCCGCCTATGACATGTACTGCGAGTACAACACCAACGGCGTGCAGACCTACGACATCACGGTCACAGTCTACAATGACCCGAACGTCGACTCCGGCCTTGTCGCTGCCGTCCGCGTTCACGGGCAGGAGAATAAGCCCGGCTGCTGCGATTTCGTCAACGGCTATTCCATGATGCTCGAGCTCAACAAGAAGTGGAGCGGCGCAAACTATTCCCGCCCCACGGATGGAGTCAACCTTGAAGTCGCCCATGGCGACAGCGTCTACAGCTACACGCTCAGCAAGGACGACGCCGTGTCCGCCAGTACATGGAGCAAAGCTTTCGAGATCCCCTATGACTACCGTAATCTGGACAGCGCCTCTCTCGGCTACAACGTCGATGAAAAGCCCGTCCCCGTCGGCTATGTCAAGTCGCTCCTTGACCCTCAGGTCATAATCAAGGATGATGTTATCAAGGGCGTTTCCTTCACCGTCGTCAATCATCATGCGCTTATCCAGACCGGCCAGCTTAATTGGCCCATTCCTCTGCTCGTCTGCGCCGGCGCACTGCTTATCGCCCTCGGCGTGATACTCCTTTCAAAGAAGAGGAAAACGGATGCGTAAACGCGCTGGGATAATTCTTGTAATTCTCGGTGCTCTTTGTATCGCCGGTGCGCTTGGGCTTGCAATCCACAACTGGATCGAGTCCAGCAATGCCGGCAGCGAGTCCGAACAGCGCGTTACAGCGCTTGAGGACTACATGAACCGCGAGATCGACCCGAGCCGTGTCAGTACGATCGACACAAAGGATGCGGAGACGGACGAAGATTCCGACCCCGTGGTCTATCTCGACGGATACGACTACATCGGCTATATAGAGATACCGGCCATTAAGCTCAAGCTGCCCGTCATGGCGACATGGGACTATGAGAGGCTCAATCTTGCGCCGTGCCGTCAGTTCGGTTCGGCAAAGGACCGCAACCTTGTCATTGCGGCGCATAACTTTGACACGCATTTCGGCAAGCTTGGCACGCTCGTTGACGGCGATACCGTCACGTTCACCGGCATAGACGGCACGGAGTATGACTACGAGGTTGTCATGCACAAGGTCGTCGGGCCGACGGAGGTCGAAGCGGTGACAGAGAGCAGCCACGACCTCGTCCTGTACACCTGCACAAAAGGCGGCGAGCGCCGCATCGCTGTGTTCTGCGACCTCACGGAGGACAGTGCAGAAAGCAAAAAGTAAATAAAAAATATAAACGCCTCCGGCTGTGCCGGGGGCGTTTTGTCCGTTTGGGCGGTACACGCATGCAGCGCCGCGCAATGCGCGGATTCATGGTTGACCGGGCAGGTATTTAATGATAAAATAGTATGTCATAATGCGTACAAGTACAGATGTATGGAGAAGCATATGTGGATATCAGATAAATGGAACGATTTTGAACTTATAGACTGCTCAAAGGGTGAAAAGCTCGAGCGCTGGGGAAAATACTATCTGGTGCGCCCGGACCCGCAGGCGATATGGGAAACGCCGCGCCGCAATATGCATTGGAACGACCGCGACGCGCGCTATCGCCGCAGCGAGAGCGGCGGCGGGAGCTGGGACAAGGGGCGTCTCCCCGAAAACTGGCAGATAAAATACGGCGCGCTCACTTTCAATGTCAAGCCCATGAACTTCAAGCACACGGGCCTTTTCCCGGAGCAGGCCTGCAACTGGGACTGGGCCATGGCGAAGATACGCGCGGCCGGACGTCCGGTGAGCGTGCTCAACCTGTTCGGCTACACCGGCGCAGCGACTGTCGCCTGCGCGAAGGCCGGGGCGAGCGTGTGCCACGTGGACGCGGCGAAGGGCATGGTCGCATGGGGCAAGGACAACGCGGCCTCATCCGGCGTGAGTCAGGCACCGATCCGCTGGATCGTGGACGACTGCGCAAAATTCGTCGAGCGTGAGATACGCCGCGGGCACAGGTACGACGCGATAATCATGGACCCGCCGTCCTACGGGCGCGGCCCCGGCGGCGAGGTCTGGAAGCTGGAGACGAATCTATGGCCGTTCGTGTCGCTGTGCGCCGGAGTGCTCTCCGACGACCCGCTGTTCGTCATCATCAATTCCTACACCACCGGCCTTTCGGCCTCCGTGCTGAGCTATGTCACCGAGAGCATATTCACGAAGAAATTCGGCGGACGCTCGGATGCGCAGGAGCTTGGCCTGCCCGTCACGGAATCGGGGCTGTGCCTCCCGTGCGGCGCGACATGCCGCTGGGAGAGATAAGGCCGCGGGCGGCGAAACGATTTTTGGAGCAAGAGCAATGAGTATGATCACTTTTGAAAACGTACACTATACCTATCCCGGCGACGAGACGGAAAGCCTCTGCGGGGTAGATCTTTCGATAGAAGCCGGGCAGTTCGTGGCCGTGCTGGGGCACAACGGCTCGGGCAAGTCCACGCTTGCAAAGCACCTCAACGCCATTCTCGTCCCGGACGAGGGGCGCGTGCTGATAGACGGCATCGACACCGCCGACGAGGACAGGGTGCTCGACGTGCGCCGCTGCGTCGGCATGGTGTTCCAGAACCCGGACAACCAGATCGTCGCCAACGTCGTGGAGGACGATGTGGCCTTTGCACCGGAAAATCTGGGCGTAGAGCCGCAGGAGATACGGCAGCGCGTGGACGATGCGCTGCGGCAGGTCGGAATGTACGAGTTCCGCACGCATGCCCCGCATCTTCTCTCCGGCGGACAGAAGCAGCGCGTGGCAATAGCGGGCGTGTTGGCGATGCGGCCGAAGATAATCGCGCTCGACGAGCCGACGGCGATGCTCGACCCGCAGGGACGGCAGGAGGTCATATCCACGGTGACGCGGCTGTGCCGCGAGCAGGGGATGACCGTCGTGCTCATCACGCACCATATGGACGAGTGCATCGGCGCGGACAGGCTCATCGTCATGTCCAACGGCTATATGGTGGCGGACGGTACGCCGGGCGAGGTCTTTTCAAATGTGGAGCTGATGGAGCGCGAGGGGCTTACCGTCCCGGAGACGGTGCGGCTGATGTACGAGCTGAACGGCGAGGGCTTCAGCCTGCCGCTGGACGCGCTCAGCCCGGCTGACTGCGCCGGTAAAATCGCAGAGAGTCTTTAAGATACAGAGGGAAATCAATGTCAGAGATAAAGGTGGAAAATCTCCGCCACGTATACAGTGCGGGGACTCCGTTTGAAAGAGTCGCTGTGGACAACATAAGCGTGACGGTGCCGCAGGGGCAGCTCGTGGGCATCATCGGGCACACGGGCTCGGGCAAGTCTACGTTCATCCAGCACCTCAACGGCCTTTTGCAGCCGACGTCAGGTACGGTATACTGCGGCGGCAAGGATATAAATGCCGACAAGTTCTCGCGCAAGGCGGTCAAGGGTGAGGTCGGACTTGTGTTCCAGTACCCGGAGTATCAGCTTTTTGAAGAGACGGTGTACAAGGACATCGCCTTCGGGCCGAAGAACATGAAGCTTGACGAGGCCGAGATCGACGCGCGCGTGCGCGAGGCGGCGGGCTTTGTCGGCGTGGATGAGGCGCTTTTCGACAAGTCGCCGCTGGAGCTGTCCGGCGGGCAGAAGCGGCGCGTGGCCATCGCGGGCGTGATAGCAATGCGCCCGGGCGTGCTGGTACTCGACGAGCCGACAGCGGGACTTGATCCCGCGGGATGCAGCCAGATACTCGGCAACATCCTCAGCTACCGCGAGAAGACAGGTTCCACGGTCATTGTGATAAGCCATAATATGGACGATGTGGCGCGGCTTGCCGGGCGCATACTTGTTTTTGACCACGGCAGCATAGTCATGGACGGCGCGCCGGAGGATATTTTCGACAAGCCCGAGCGGCTGATAGAGATCGGCCTTTCCGTGCCGCATGCGACTGAGATCGCAATGGAGCTGCGCCGCCGCGGCGTGAAGCTGCCGGGTGCGGTCTACACGCATGAGCAGCTCAAGGCCGCCATTCTCAATGCAAAGGGGGCGGGCGCATGCTGAAGGACGTTACGCTTGGCCAGTTTTTCCCCGGCGACACGATAGTGCACCGGCTCGACGCGCGCACGAAGCTCATTCTCGTGATCGTGTACATCGTTGCGCTGTTTCAGGCGGTGGGCTGGGTGTCGTATGCGGCCGTCACGCTGGTGACGGCGCTGTGCATGCAGCTGTCGCACATCTCGGTGAAGAATATCTTCAAGGGCCTCAAGCCCATGCTGTTCATCATAATACTCACGGCGCTGCTCAATATCTTCTACACCGCCGGTACGCCGGTGATCCCGGGCTGGATAATCACCTGGGAGGGCATCGCGCGCTCGGTGCAGATGATACTGCGCATCGTGCTGCTCATCACGGGCACATTCCTGCTGACCTACACCACGAGCCCCATCGCCCTCACCGACGGGCTGGAGCTGCTGATGAATCCGCTCAAAAAAATAAAGGTGCCGGTGCATGAGATGACGATGATGATGAGCATGGCGCTGCGCTTTATCCCTACGCTCATCGAGGAGACGGATAAGATCATGTCGGCACAGAAGGCGAGGGGCGCCGATTTCGAGACCGGCAGCCTCATCGACCGTGCAAAGGCGCTGCTGCCGATCATGGTGCCGCTTTTCGTCTCGGCGTTCCGGCGCGCGGACGAGCTCGCCGTGGCGATGGAGAGCCGCTGCTACCACGGCGGCGAGGGGCGCACGCGCATGAAGCAGCTGAAAATGGCGGGGCGCGATTACATCGCGCTGCTGCTGGGCGCCGCCGTGCTCGCGGCGATGTTCGTGATGAAAAAATACGGTTTGTGATATGAGAAACATTGCGTTAAGGCTTAGATATGACGGCAGCCGCTATCACGGCTGGCAGGTGCAGAAAAACGACATCACGGTCGCGCAGACCGTGGAGGAGGCGCTGACGAAGGTCTGCGGTCATCCGGTGAAAACGGTCGGCTGCGGGAGAACGGACGCCGGCGTGCATGCGCTGCGCTACTGCGCCAACTTCAGGACCGACTGCCGCATCCCGATAGACCGCATGCCGCTGGCGATTAATTCGCGCCTGCCGGACGATATAGCCGTGCAGATGGCGGCGGAGGCCGGCGAGGGCTTCAACGCCATATCCTCGTGTATAAAAAAAGAATATATCTACAAAATACTAAATAGTAATATCCGGGATCCCTTTCTTGAAAAGAGGGTGTGCTTTTATCCGCAGCGGCTGGACATGGGGCTGATGAGCGCCGCGGCCGCCGCCTTCGAGGGCACGCACGATTTCAGAGCCGTGCGCTCGCTCGGCACGGAGACGAAGACCACCGTGCGGACGGTGTACTGGTGCCGCGCCGAGAAGGAGGGGGACATCATAACGGTCTCCATTTGCGCGGACGGCTTCCTCTACAATATGTGCCGCGCCATGGTCGGCACGATGGTGTATGCGTCCTACGGCAAGCTCCGGCCGGAGGAGATACCGGCGCTGCTTGAAAAGGGCGACAGGCGGCTCACAGGGCCGACGATGCCGCCGCAGGGGCTGTATCTTAACCGCGTCTGGTACGACGGACCGGTAGGCGAGATGTTTACCAGAGATTGAGAGCCGGATGATATATATTTGTTCACAATTTCGTGGTATAAATATATTTCGGGGATCAAGAGGACTTTTGAACGACTGCAACGGCGCCGGACAACCGGCGAATACATATAAAGGGTGAGAACACATATGAAAGCTGTAGTAGACATCATATTATTGATAATAATAGCGCTGTGTACCTGGAACGGCTACAAGAGGGGACTTGTCGGCGGCATCGCCGGCATACTTGCGATAGTGGTCGCGCTTTTCGGCGGCAGCCTGCTCTCCTCGGCGTATTCGCATGAGGTCGTCCCTGCGCTGGAGCCGTTTGTCGACGGCTATATAGATTCGCAGGATAACCGCAGCGCGGTGCTCGAGAGCATGGGCTACGGGGACAGCGACTATTCCGTGGAGGATATACTCGCGCAGGACAGCTCGCTGAAATATGACTACGCCTACGAGTGCCTGCTGAATGTCGGCGTGTATTCCAGAACGGCGGAAAAGCTTGCGGTAAAGGCCGTAGACCTCACGGAGAACGGACAGATGGATATGACCGCGGCGGTCGTGTCGGTCGTGTGCGACACGGTGACATATGTCGGCGGCGCGGCGCTCGGCTTTCTGCTGATCCTTATATTCCTGACGGCGATAGCAAACGTGGGCAATCTCTCGCTGAGACTGCCGAATATGGAGAATCTCGATGAGATAGGCGGCGCGGTGGTCGGCTTTATCAAGGGCTTTATCTACTGCATACTGCTGTGCTGGCTGCTGAGCTTCACCGGGATCATCATCGGCAAGACGACGCTTGCGGAGACGACTCTCGCCCGCTTCTTCCTCGCGTTTGATTTTCTGACAAACGCGCTTATGTGATCTGCACCGCGGATATGCCTGCGGCGGCAGATGAAATGAAGTTTAATATCAGGGCCGTGAATACGGCAGATTGGAGATCATATGCAGCCTACAATGTGCTCTCGCTGCGGGAAGAACGTGGCGATCATTTTTATAACAAAGATAGAAAACGGACAGACGAAAAATGAGGGGCTGTGCCTCAAATGCGCCCGTGAGCTGCACATAAAGCCAGTGGACGACGTGATAAACAAGATGGGTATCTCGGATGAGGACCTCGACAACATTTCCGGCGACATGATGAACGCCATGAACGGCGTGGAAGATCTGATGGACATGGAAAACAGCGGCGGCGACGACGGCGACGACGACGGCAAGACCGCGACATTCCCGTTCCTCAGCCGCCTGTTCGGCGGGCCGTCCGGCCAGAACGGCGACGGCGCGAACGGCGGAGGCTCCCCGGCAGATAAGTCGCGGCAGGAGCAGAAGGAGCCGCCAAAGGGCAAGCGCAAGTTCCTCGACAATTACTGCATCGACCTGACCGAGCGCGCCCGCGCCGGCAAGCTCGATGCGATGATCGGCCGCGAGGAGGAGCTTGAGCGCGTCATCCAGATACTCAACCGCCGCCAGAAGAACAATCCCTGTCTTATAGGCGAGCCCGGCGTTGGCAAGACCGCCATCGCCGAGGGGCTTGCGCAGCGTATTGCGATGGGCAATGTGCCGTATAAGCTCCAGAACAAGCAGGTGTTCCTGCTGGATCTCACGGCGCTCGTGGCCGGGACGCAGTTCCGCGGCCAGTTTGAAAGCCGCATGAAGGGGCTCATTGAGGAGATACGCAAGCAGGGCAACATCATACTCGTCATAGACGAGGTACACAACATTGTCGGCGCGGGTGACGCCGAGGGCAGCATGAACGCCGCCAACATATTGAAGCCCGCTCTCTCCCGCGGTGAGATACAGGTCATCGGCGCGACGACCTTTGCCGAGTACCGCAAGCATATCGAGAAGGATTCAGCGCTTGAGCGCCGCTTCCAGCCTGTCACGGTCAACGAGCCGTCGATAGAGGACAGCGTGAAGATCCTGCGCGGCATCGCCCACTATTACGAGGATTACCACGGCGTGCACATACCCGACGAGATGTGCCGTCAGGCCGTGCTGCTCAGCGAGAGGTATATCACCGACCGCTTCCTGCCCGATAAGGCTATCGACCTTATAGACGAGGCTTGCTCCGACGTCAACCTCAAGGACAAGAACGTGAACGAGCTTATGCTCAAGGAGCGCGACCTTGAAAATATACGCTATGAGCGCGAAGGACTTGAATCCGCCGACGCGCCCGCAGGCGTGGATATGAACGACGAGATGATGGATAAGCGCTACGCCTGCATTGCGGAGCTGCGCAGCAAGGAGCTGAAGCTCCAGCAGGAGATAGACACGCTCAAGAACAGCGATAAGCCCGTCCTCACGCTCGATAATCTTGCGCGCATCATAGAGCTGTGGACCAAGATCCCCGCCTCCAGCATCCGTGAGGATGAGTATGAGCGCCTTGCAAAGCTCGATGAGCGCCTCAAGGCGCATATAGTGGGACAGGACGAGGCGATAGAGGCCGTGTGCGCCGCGATAAAGCGCAGCCGCGTCGGCCTCAAGGTCAAGCGCAAGCCCGTCAGCTTCATCTTCGTCGGCGGCACCGGCGTCGGTAAGACGGAGCTTGTCAAGCGCCTTGCGGCGGATATGTTCGATTCGCCCGAGTCGCTCATCAGACTTGACATGTCCGAATTCATGGAGAAGTTTGCGGTCTCGCGCATCATCGGTTCGCCTCCCGGCTATGTCGGCTATGACGAGGCCGGACAGCTCACCGAGAAGATCCGCCGCAAGCCGTACAGCGTCGTGCTCTTCGACGAGATCGAGAAGGCGCACCCGGATGTGATGAACATCCTGCTCCAGATCCTCGACGATGGGCGCATTACGGACGCACAGGGCAGAACCGTCAACTTTGAAAACACCGTGATCGTGATGACCACGAACGCCGGAAGCAGCAGCAAGACCGGCTCGGTCGGCTTCGGCGGCAGCCTGAGCGATATGACCAGGGAGCGCACGATGAAGGCTCTCAACGAGTTTCTGCGCCCTGAATTTATCAACCGCGTCGACGAGGTGATATGCTTCAACCAGCTCACGGAAGAGAACTTCCGCGGCATCGCGGCGCTCATGCTGGGCGAGGTGCGCGACGTGCTCGCAGAGCGCGGCCAGCAGCTCGTCTGGGACGATAAGCTCATTGATCATCTCGTCGAGAAGGGCTACTCTGTCACTTACGGCGCGCGCAATCTGCGCCGCCTGATACAAAAAGAGATAGAGGACGTCGTCGCGGAGAAGATCATAGAGTGCCGCGGCGAGGATATAAAGACCATCAGTCTCTCAGTCGCGGACGGTAAAGTAAGCGTCGAGATCGGAGGACAGAAGTGATGGGAAAACTCGAGATCATAAAAGGCGATATAACCGAACAGAATGTCGATGCGATAGTGAATGCGGCGAACTGTTCGCTTCTGGGCGGCGGCGGAGTTGACGGCGCGATACACCGCGCCGCAGGGCCCGAGCTTCTGGCCGAGTGCCGCACGCTGCACGGCTGCGAGACCGGAAAGGCGAAGATAACGAAGGGCTACCGGCTGCCGGCGCGCTATGTCATCCATACGCCGGGCCCGGTCTGGCACGGCGGCGGAAACGGCGAGGAGGAAAAGCTCGCCTCATGCTACCGCTCCTGCCTTGAGCTTGCGTCGGCAAACGGCTGCAAAACTGTCGACTTTCCGTCGATAAGCACAGGCGTATATCGCTTCCCGAAGGACAAGGCGGCTCAGATCGCGGTCGATACCATACTTGAATATCTCAGGGCGCACAGCGAGATAGAGCGCGTGCGCATGGTCTGCTTTGACTCGCGTACTCAGCAGCACTATCAGGACGCGCTGGATGCGGCCGGTGAGCGGGTATGAGCAAAAGGGTCGTAAAGATACAGTATAATTCGCCCGTCGTGCTCAGCTTCGCGTTCATTTCCCTTGCGGCGCTGATCCTCGGCAGGCTCACCGGCGGCTGGACGACCGTGAAGCTCTTCTCGGTCTACAGATCGTCGCCGTCCGATCTTCTGACCTACCCCCGCTTTGTGCTGCATGTGCTGGGGCACAGCAGCTATTCGCACTATATCGGCAACATAATGATGATGCTCGTCATTGGCCCTGCGCTTGAAGAGCGCTACGGCAGCAAGAGTCTTTTCTGGGCAATATTCATCACGGCGCTCGTGTCGGGTATGATACAGTGGCTCTTTTTCCCGAACACCGCGCTTCTCGGCGCTTCAGGGATAGTTTTTATGATGATCGTCATGTCGTCCCTTGCCGGAATGAAAAACGGCTGCATCCCGCTCACGCTTATCCTCGTGCTGGTGCTGTACATCGGCGGTGAGATACTGGACGGTTTCACGCTGAAGGATAATGTATCGCAGCTGACCCATATCGTGGGCGGCATCTGCGGCGCTGTCCTCGGCATCAGTCTGAGAAAATAAAAGCGTCGCCGTATCATGCGGCACCGCTGAAGATAAAGATGCGCTTCCGCGGCGCATCTTTTTTATAAACGGAGATAATACTATGAAAAAGGAAAAGCTTCTGATAAGCGCCTGCCTGCTTGGCAAAAACTGCAAATACAGCGGCGGCAATAACGGCCTGAGCGGCGAAGTGATCTCGCGCCTGCGCGAAAAGTATTCGCTTGTCGCGGTCTGCCCTGAAACCGCGGGCGGGCTGCCGATCCCGCGCGAGCCGAGCGAGCGCGTGGGCGAAAGGGTGCTCAGCCGGAGCGGGAGAGACGTCACCCCGGAATACCGGAAGGGCGCTGAAGTGACGGCGGAGCTTGCCGTCCGCTTCGGGTGCAAAACCGCACTCATGAAAGCCAAAAGCCCGTCCTGCGGCAGCGGAGAGATATACGACGGTACTTTTTCCGGTGTGCTCATACCCGGCGACGGCACCGCAACGGAAAGGCTGCGCGCTCTGGGCGTGAAGGTGTATTCCGAAAAGGAAATAGAAGGACTGCTATGAAGAAGATCACGGCGCTCGCACTCGCGGCCGTTATGCTCATTGCGCTGTGTCCGTCCGCGTCCGCGGACGGCGCGGAGGATTATATCGCCCTTACCGGCGGAGTGAGCATGGAGATGATGAGTGCGGACTACTGGCTCTCAAAGAAGAATAAACAGGCCGCGCACAAGGACAAGGTGCTGATGAGCACGGACAAAATAGCGGAGTTCAACCGCGGATGCAGCGCCATGATAAGCTGCGGCGGCACAGAGCTTTCGCTTGCGGATATTCCCGACATTCTGAGCGGTGAGATAGTGCGCGGCTTTATCAGCAGCGCCGCAGCGCCGGAGGATCCCGTGTCGAAATATCTCTGGGGTCAGCCGACAAACGAGGAATACTGGGCGGCGCTTGAGCAGAACCGGAACCTTGACGCCGTGCCGGGGACGGTTGCGGTGCGCTTCGGCTATTCCGTCGCCCGCGCGAGCCTGCGTTTGTTTCCAAGCAATGATTTCGTAGGCGGCACGCCGGAGGACCGGCTGTACGACAAGCTCGTCATGTCGGAATTCATGCCGTATCTGCCGCTCGCGGTGCTGCACGAGAGTACGGACGGAGAGTGGTACTACGTCATGCTCTATGGCTTCGGCGGCTGGATAGAAAAAAAGAATGTCGCCATATGCACAAGCCGCGAGGATTGGGAGAACCGCATGGAGCCGGAGAGCTTTCTCACAGTCACGGGGCGTGAGCTGCGCCTTGCGGAGGAACCGTACAGCCCCGGCGTCTCGGGGATCATCCTGCCGATGGGGACAAAGCTGCCGCTTGTGAGACCGGAGGATGTGCCTCAGCCAATAAACCGCCGCAGAAGCTATGGCTGTTATGTCGTAAAGCTGCCGGTGCGCCTCTCCGACGGAACTATAGGCGATGAGTATACGCTCGTACCAATGACGGAGAACGTCAGCACCGGCTATCTGCCCTATACGCGCGCAAATGTTATTGAGCTTGCATTCAAGCTCCTCGGCGACCGCTACGGCTGGGCCGGAATGTACGGTGCGAACGACTGCTCAGGCATCGTGCACGAGGTATATGCATGCTTCGGCTTCTGCCTGCCGCGCACGGCCGAGGCGATAATGAAGCTCAGCGGCTTTGAGTATACGGACATGAGTGCAATGAGCGATGCGGAAAAGCTCAGGGCGCTCGACGCAGTACCTGCCGGATCGCTGCTGGGCTTTCCGGGGCATATTATGATCTACCTCGGCAGAAGCGGCGGCAGGGCTTATGTGATAAGCGCGGTAGGCTCGTTCGGCCCCGCGGATATGCAGGGCGGCTATGACTGCGCCGTCAATTCCGTCACGGTGAACAGTCTTGCCGATACGCGCCGGCGCAGCGGAAAGACATGGCTTGAGAGCCTCGACGGGGCAATTCTGTCCACCGGCGCATGATGTCTCCGGCAAAGGTGAATAATGTGTAAAGAATCGCCCCGCGCATATACGCACGGGGCAATCAAGCTTGACAGCGGCTGATTTATAGAGTATGCTCTAGCTGTGCTAACCTGATTAATACAGTGAGCGCGGTGACTGCGGTACGGCCTGCCGGAGCAGTCAATTATACGCTTATAAAAAATCCGGAAAGAAATCAGATTTTTTTGCAAAAAGCGAGAACATTTTCCCGGCAGACTCGTCTACAATATAGCCGGACGGATAAGGGCGTTTTTTTGCCCGTTCCGGGTACGGATTTATATTATGGACGGGAATATTTTTCAGGAGGAAAAAATGAAAAGAAAACTTACGACCAAGATCACGGCAATGCTGCTCGTACTTGTTATGGCAGTGTCGCTGTGCGCCTGCGGCAGCAGCTCCGCAGACAAGAACGGGTCCAAAACCGGCACGGAGGAGACTCCCACGTATGTATACTCTGCCGATTTTCAGACCATACTCACCGGCAGCGAGCGCAGCTTTGAGCCGCGCGGCTTCACTGCCAACGGGCTGTATGCCACAAGCTATGAAAAAGTCGGCGAGGATATCCCCGAGGGGGCGACAGTCGAATATGAGGGGCAGTATGATGTCTATCAGTACAAGCTCTATTTTATCGACTTTTCCGGCAGTGTGAATGAGCTTGTCAACTACAAGCCCATGGAGAGCGGGAACAGCGAGAACGCCGGTAAGACGAATTACTACTGCGGCAGCGGCATCAACGGCTTCGGCGTCACGAACGACGGTAAGCTCGTAACTATAGAGGACGTCTACGAGTCGTGGTACGAAGGTCCCGAAGACCTCACTCAGGACGACGATGAATACTGGAATTATCAGAAGAACACTGACACCATATATATCCGCACGTTCGATCAGAACGGAACCGAGCTTAGCTGCGCGCCCGTCGAGGTCGGCGAGAACGAGTATCTGAACGCATACGGCCTTGTTATAGACAATGACGGCAACGCGGTCGTCTCCACTGACGACGGCGTGCGCGTGATCGACGCCGACGGCAGCGACGTTATGAATATCAGCAGCGGCGACAACGGATATATCAACAGTATCGTCAAGCTCGCAGACGGCAGGATCGCCGCAGAGACATACGGCGAGAGCGGGCTTGAGCTTTGGATCATCGACGAGGCCTCAAAGAGCTTCGGAGAAACGATCTCAATGCCCAATGACGCTTACAGCATTTACACCGGCGGCGGAGACTACGACATATACTACACCAGCGGCGTCAATTTCTACGGCATGAAGTTCGATACCGGGGAGTCCACCAAGCTCTTCAGCTGGATCAACTGCGATATAAACAGCGATACGGTCAGCTCCCTTGCCATCAACGACGACGGTTCCGTGGTCTGCCTCATAAACGATTATGACTCTGTTGACGAAGCGTATACAATCAACGTTGCCACCGTCAGCCTTGTGCCATACGACTCTGTGCCGCACAAGGAGACCATCACCCTTGCCACACAGTATCTCGGCTGGGACATGCGCAGCCAGATAATAAACTTCAACCGCAAGAACGACCAGTACCGTATTGAGGTCATTGACTATTCCGAGTACAACACTGAGGACGACTATTCCGCAGGCAGGACCAAGCTCACAACTGAGCTTCTCGCCGGGAACACGCCCGACATTATCGACCTCAACGGCATGCCGTATACTCAGCTCGCCGCGAAGGGCCTGCTGGAGGATCTCTATCCGTATATAGACAACGACAGCGAGTTTGGCCGCGACGATCTCTTCCCGAACGTCCTCAAGGCGCTCGAAGTCAACGGCGGGATGTACTCCACCTGCTCCAGCTTCTATCTTGTGACAGCGATAGGCGCGGCCTCCGTTGTCGGCGACGCTCCGGGATGGACCTATGAACAGTTCAACGAGGCGCTTGCCTCCATGCCGGAGGGCTGCGAGCCGTTCGACCAGTACACCACCCGTGACAGCATACTGCAAATATGCCTCAACCTCGACATGAACGACTTTGTCGACTGGTCTACGGGCAAGTGCAATTTTGACAGCGATGAGTTCAAGCAGCTGCTTGAGTTTGCAAACCAGTTTCCTGAGACCTTCGACTGGGAGAACTATGAGTACACCGATGACGACAGCACCGAAAACCGCATTGCACAGGGCAAGCAGATGCTCATGACGGGCAGCATTTATTCCATCAACGACATTTTCTATAATGACATTTACTTCGGCGGCGACTCGACTTATATAGGCTTCCCGACTTATGACGGCAGATCCGGCAGCCTCATCGGCACCGACAGCGGCTATGCCATGAGCAGCAAGAGCGAGCACAAGGACGCCGTGTGGCAGTTCCTGCGCACCTTCTTCACCGAGGACGGACAGAAGAATATCTACTCCATCCCCACGAATATAAACGTGTACAACAAAAATCTCAAAGAGGCCATGACTCCCCAGTATGAGAAGAACGCCGACGGCAGCTATAAGCTCGACGAGGACGGAAACAAGATCGAAGTCAGCCGCGGCGGCTACGGCACGGCCAGCGGAAAGACGGTCGAGTTCTATTCTCTCTCTCAGGAGCAGGCGGACAAGCTCTGGAATATTCTCACATCGACAACGGCGCTCTATGACTTCTCCTCCAACAGCATTTTTGAAATAGTTTCAGAGCAGTCTCAGGCGTACTTTGCCGGACAGAAGAGCGTGGATGAGGTAGCCAAGCTCGTGCAGAGCAAGGCCAATATCTACGTCAACGAGCAGAGATAAGATATTCATGTGGGGCGCGTGTTCCGCGCCCCATGTTTTTAAAGCGCCGCCGGCTGCCGGCGTATTATGCGCCGCAGCCTTAAGCCATTCTTAATGTTTGGAAGCTATTATATCTATTGAAAAACACCGGTGCGTGATGTACAATGTACAATGTGCAGGGCGGCTATTTTCGCCTGTACAGGCAATATCTTGTAGACAATATCTTGGATGATCCGGCATGAAAAGTCATAAAATACAACTGAATGATAAATCGAAGGACTTTCTGCAGAGCATGTGCTTTCTCTCGCCGAGCCTTATCGGCGTGTGCGTGTTCTTCATAGTCCCGTTCGGCGTCGTGGTGTACTATTCGCTGATCGACGGCGTGGGGTCAAGGAACTTCGTGTTTCTGGATAACTTCATAAAGCTCTTCCGGAATTCGGCCTTTCTGCTTGCGGCGAAGAATACTCTGACCTTCTCTGCATGGGCGGTGCCGCTCGCAGTGGCGCTGTCGATGATCCTTGCGCTGATGCTCGAAGCGCACATACCGATGAAATCGCAGTTCCGCACCTTTTTCCTGAGTCCGATGATGGTGCCTGTCGCCTCGGTCGTTCTCATATGGCAGGTGCTTTTCAACTTCAACGGCACTGTAAACGAGTTTCTGCTCCTGTTTGGTGCGGATAAGATAGACTGGCTCCAGTCGGCGCACAGTCAGGCCGTTGTAATAATCCTGTTCCTGTGGAAGAACCTTGGTTATTTCATGATCCTGTTCATGGCAGGACTGGCAAATATTCCAAAGGAGCTGCTCGAAGTGGCTGATGTCGAGGGCGCAAGCGAGTGGTATAAGTTCTTTGCCATCAAGCTGCGCTATCTCTCGCCGACGGTGCTGTTCGTCACGATACTTTCGCTCATAAACTCGTTCAAGGTTTTCCGCGAGGTGTATCTGCTGACGGGAGACTATCCCTATGAGACGCTTTACATGCTGCAGCACTTCATGAACAATACCTTCAAATCCCTTGACTATCAGAAGCTGTCAGCCGCGGCTGTCGTAATGGCGCTTGTGATGGTGCTCATCATCGCGCTGCTGTTCAAGGCGGAGGACTGGTTCGGAAAGGATGTGGAGGGATGAAGAAAAAGCGCTACTTCAGCCGGGGCGTGATGTTCCTGCTGTGCCTGGTGTTTGCGGTGCTGTTCCTTCTGCCGACGGTGCTCACGATAACGAATTCCTTCATGTCCGAGGCGGAGATCAAGTCGAACTACGGCATGATCTTCTCTACGACCACCGGCGGCTATGTGTCAAAGACCGTCAATCTCAAGTTTATTCCCGATAAGGTCACTCTTTCGCAGTATATAACAGGGCTTATAAAATCCCCGGAATATCTGCTGAAATTCTGGAACAGCGTCATACTTGTCGTTCCGATAGTCATCTTACAGGTGGCTATAGCCTCTGTTGCGGCCTACAGCTTCACGCGCTGGCGCGGCAGGATCAGAAGCGGCATATTCTTTTTCTATGTAATTCTGATGCTTATGCCGTATCAGGTGACGCTGGTGCCGAACTATCTGGTGTCGGACTGGCTCGGTATCCTAAACACACGCTGGTCCATAATACTTCCCGGCATGTTCGCGCCGTTTTCGGTGTTCCTGCTGACAAAGTTCATGCGGCGCATACCGTATTCGCTCATAGAAGCGGCGAAGGTTGACGGGGCGGGCGAGTGGGATATTTTCACCAAGATATGCCTTCCGCAGTGCCGCTCGGCGCTGTATTCGATAGCGATACTTGTGTTCATAGACTATTGGAACATGGTCGAACAGCCTCTCATCCTGCTCGACGATGCGGACAAGCAGCCACTGTCCGTATTCCTCTCGTCCATAAATTCCGGCGAGATCGGCCTTGCATTTGCGATGGCGACCGTATATATGATCCCGACGCTTCTGCTTTTCCTCCACGGCGAGGAATATCTGGTGGAAGGCATAGCCAACTCCGGCAGCGTCAAGGGCTGAGTTATTTGTCATAGCGAGGTATAGATATGGAAGAAACAAAACCTAAAAACAGAGCATGGGTGAAGGATGCGGCCATCGTATTTCTCGTGGTGCTGCTCGTACTGACCTTTTTCTCGAATACCATAATGAATCACTCCCTGCCCGAGGTGGCTACACAGATGGTGACCGACGGGACGATCACGGCCAAGGTGCGCGGCACGGGCAGCGTCACTGCGCTCGGCGCGCATAAGGTCAAGGCCAGATCGAACATGAACATAGGCAAGGTCATGGTCAAGGCCGGGCAGGAGGTCAACGCGGGGGACGTGCTCTTTGTCCTCGGCGCGGCTGACAGCACGGAGCTTGAGGATGAGCTTGCAAAGCTTGAGGATCTGCAGGTGCAGTACAGTCAGGCCGCGCTCAACGTTCCTCTGGCTGACAGCCTGATCGACCAGCGCAACGCGGTCGACGTGGCGCTCAGAGCCAAGGACAAGGCGTATAAGGCCTGGAAGGACGCCGAGAACGAGAATAACCAGCCCGGTACGTCCGAAACGGTGAAGCAGCTTCTGGCCGAAAAGCAGACGATACAGGAAAATCTCAATATTGCCAACCAGCAGCTTGCCGCGCAGCAGCTCGTGCTGTCTGCAAAGAACGGCGAGGTCGCTGCGGCAGAAAATGAATACAACAGGCTCTACGCGCAGTGGAAGAGCGAGGTTGAAATAACTCCTGCGCCGGTCGTTTCGCCGGAGCCGACGGATGACGGCGGAGAGAGCGCAGAGGCGTCTTATGCGGCGGCCCAGACCGCTGCGGACGTGATGGCGCGTCCTTTTGCCGCAGTCGGCGCTTTGGCGTACAATGTCGTGATCCCGGCGGAGCTTGAAAATGCGCCGGATAACGTCAAACAGGCGTATGTCAGGTGGAAGACGCTTCAGGCGGAGGAGAGCGATCTTAAAGATGAGGTCGTCCCCGCGCTCAACGGCGTTGACGGAACGCAGCTTCAGGCGGCAGAAAAGCGGCTGAAGTATATAACCGATCTGCAGTACACTGTCAATACGCTCACACTCAAGCTGAAAGCGATAGAGGCTGAGCTCAAGAACTACGGCATAGACACCACAGGCGTTGAGGCGCTGAAGGAGGCTTATTATCAGGCGGAGGCCGATTATAACTCCAAGATAGACGCGCTCAACAAGGCGGCGGCTTCGCAGGAGCGCTCCATTGCGTCTGCGTCCATTGGGCTGACGTCCATTTCAAATCAGATCAAACGCCAGCAGGAGAAGATAAAGAAGCTCAACGGCGAGGGCGATGATAATACCATCACTGCAAACGTTGCAGGCACTGTCACGGAGGTCAACTGCACTGCGGGCGACACCGTGGTCAAGGATGATATTCTCTGCTCTATCGAGGTGCCTGACATGGGCTACACCGTCAGCTTCTCCGTTACCAACGATCAGGCCAAGCGCCTGCACGTCGGCGACACGGCGACGATCAGCAACTACTATTGGGGCAATAAGATAGTCGCAACTCTGTCATCTATCCAGACCGACAAGAAAAACCCCATGACCAACAAAACGCTTACCTTCAACCTTGAGGGCGATGTAACATCGGGCTCAGAGCTGACAGTTTCCGTCGGCCAGAAGAGCGCAAGGTATGACACCATCATTCCAAACAGCGCCATCCGTACAGACTCTAACGGCAGCTTTGTTCTTGCCGTCACGGCGAAGAATTCACCGCTTGGCAACCGTTATATTGCAAAGCGCGTGGCAATAGAGGTGCTTGCTGCGGACGATACGAATTCCGCCGTCACTGCCGATCTCAATAACGGTGATTACGTCATAACCACATCCTCCGCGCCGGTCGCAAACGGCGACATGGTGCGCATGGCAGATTCCCAGAACTGAGTAAAAATGACCCGGAGTGCCGCGCAAGCGGCGCTCCGGTTCCGATAATGATCAGAACGATATGAAGAAAAAAATCCAAAAGCCTGGACTGAAAAAAATAATATTTGCGGCCGTTGATCTGCTGCTTATAGTGGCTGCCGTCATAGGCTTTTTCAGAATGTCAAGCCTGTCCGGCCTTCTGGACAGCCAGAAAGAGGCTGAACGCTGGAAAGGCAGCAGCGACATGGAATTCGCCCAGATCAGCAGCTTTATCCCTGTCGACGAGAGCTTCACGCTTGACAGTGTAGGAGCGTTCAGAGAGGAGATAACGAAAAAGCTGCATGAGGCTGCGCTTGATGTCGGTACCGATGAGATACTTTTTGTCGATGCGTGGAGCTGTGTGAACAAGGTCAGCGTTTCCAGCGCCCTCGGCAAAGGCGATGTGTCTGCGACGGCTGTCGGCGGCGAGTTTTTCGCGTTCCACCCGATAAAGCTTATCAGCGGCAGTTACATCAGCTCAAGCGACCTTATGCAGGACCGCGTGCTGCTCGATGAGGACACAGCGTGGCTGCTGTTCGGCGGCACCGATATACAGGGAATGACCTTTAAAATAAACGGCGTTCCGTTTGTTGTGGCCGGGGTAATAGAGCGCGAGCAGGACTTCGCCTCAAAGAAGGCATATACTGACGGCATGGGTATTTTCATGTCATATGACGGCTATAATGCGGCCATGAACTACAGCGCGTCTGCCGCTGCCGCGGCGGACAGCTCCGGTAGCACGGCTCCGGCCGCAGCGGGCAGCGCCGATATACAGTGCTATGAGCTCGTTATGCCGAACCCGGTCAAAAACTTCGCGTTGAATTTCGTCAAGGAGAAGTTCCCTATCAAGGATGCCGAGATCATAAGCAATACCGGCAGATATACCGTTTCAAATCTGTGGAAGCTTGTCAAGGCCTTTGACGAGCGCGCGATGCAGACCAAAGGCGTGCTGTACCCTTATTGGGAAAATGCCGCGCGCTGCATAGAGAACCGCGCGGCCATGCTGCTTGTCGTATCCGCCGCAGCGCTTATCCTGCCGGTGCTGACGGCGCTGGTGCTGATCGTAAAATATGCTCTCGTCGGAAAACGAAAGCTTGAGGACGATCTGCTTCCGAAATGGAAGGACAGCGCCGAAGAGGCTATCCGTGTGCGCGAGAGGCGCGCATGGGAAAAGCGCCACGGCGTAAAGAACAGCGAAACCGAATAAAGAAAAACGCCGTCATGCGGCGGGCAATAAATGACGATCCCCGGCTCCTGCCGGGGATCGTCATTTATCTATGCACTTATGAGGCCTTATCGGTTTTTGCGTCCTTGAGGACTACATTCATTACGACCGGATTATGATCGGAATTTTCAAATCCAAGGTCGATGCATTCAACGTTTTTCAGTTCAACATTCGGAGAGACGATAAAACCGTCTATGACATAGTACTGCGTGTTTTCGGTGTCCGCCGGATCATACGGCTGGTTGAGCAGACGGCAGGACGGAGTAATCAGGTCGTATGCAAAGCTCCAGCCCTCGGGCAGAAGATCCTCGCTCAGTATGCCCGGCTCCCAGAGGTCGGTGTGGGTGTTGGGATAGGCGTCCAGCCCGCCGGGGAAGATCTGATTGAAATCGCCGCCGGCTATGACGTAGTTGCCCTTCGCGTACTCATGCTCAATAAACTCCCTCAGCTGCTTCGTCTGCGCGATCTTGCCTTCGCCGTCGTCATAAGCCTCAAGATGGAGGTTGACAAGCACGAGCTGCTTTGTAGTGTTGCGCACCGGCATGTAGGAGACGAGCAGGCAGCGCTTGAGGTTGGCCGCGCTCACTGGCCACGAGAACGGGCATGGGAGAGATATGCGCTCCGCCTTGTCTATCTGGTAATCGGCAGTCGTAAACAGGCCGCTGTTTACCTGACCGATCGGCGGGAGCGGTATAGGTACGAATACACAGGAATAATTGAGCGCATAGGCGCTCTCACCTGCTGAGAGATACTTCGTCTCATCTATATGGTATGTACGGCTTGAATCAGTGTCAACCTCCTGCAGCATTATGAGATCGGGATCGCGGTCGCGCAGGTACTGCTTGACGCCGAACATGTACTTGAGCACCGTGTCCTGATCGGCAGACTTGGAGTCGTGTCCTCCGTCCATGAAGAAGTCGGAGTCTTTGCCAAGCCCGCAGTAGCCGATGTTCCATGTGAGCACCGAAAGCTCCTGTCCCGGCCTCAGATATGCCGTATCCGCATCATAGGAGATCGTGACTTCCTCCGTGCTGAGCGGTACATACTCGTTTGCAACTATCCACACAAACAGAAACAGGACTGCGGCGGCCAGCACGATAAGCACCCAGCGCAGGATGTTCAGAAATTTCTTCATCTATCATACTCCTTTTCAGTGCCTAAATTTTAACACTAAAACTCCGTATTGCCAAGGGGTGAAAGCTGTACTATAATAAATCTATTGTAAAAGTTTAATGAACAAGACTAAGAAATCAATTAGACGGAGGCAGAATATGAGCTTTGAGATCATAAAGAAGCAGGACAGAGAGGTTTACGACTCGATGATGCGCGAGCTTGAGCGCCAGCGCGATCATATAGAGCTTATTGCCTCCGAGAATTTTGTAAGCCCTGCGGTGATGCAGGCGATGGGCAGTCATCTTACGAATAAGTACGCCGAGGGTTATCCTGCCGCGAGATATTACGGCGGCTGCCAGTACGTCGACGAGATAGAAAACCTTGCGATAGCCCGTGCAAAGCGCCTTTTCGGCGCGGAGCATGCCAATGTGCAGCCGCACTCCGGCTCACAGGCAAATGTCGCAGTATATCTTGCACTTTTGAAGCCGGGCGATACGATACTCGGCATGGATCTTGCACATGGGGGCCATCTGACCCACGGCTCGAAGGCGTCCATATCCGGCAAGTACTTCAACGCCTGCTTCTACGGCGTTGACAGGGAGACTGAGCGTATCGACTATGATGCCGTGATGCAGCGGGCGGAGGAGTGCCGTCCAAAGCTCATTATCGCAGGTGCGAGCGCTTATTCCCGCATTATAGATTTCAAAAAGATGCGTGAGATCGCGGATGCGGTCGGCGCGTATCTCATGGTCGATATGGCGCATATCGCGGGTCTTGTTGCGGCGGGTGAGCATCCAAGCCCCGTGCCGTATGCCCACGTTGTCACTACCACAACGCACAAGACGCTGCGCGGCCCGCGCGGCGCGCTGATACTCTGCACTGATGAGCTGAGAAAAAAGATAGACAGCGCCGTGTTCCCCGGCACGCAGGGCGGCCCGCTTATGCACATTATCGCCGCAAAGGCCGTTTGCTTCGGAGAGGCTCTGCGGCCCGAATTCAAAGCGTACCAGCACCAGATAGTGCTCAACGCTGCCGCACTTGCGGATGAGCTGAGCGCGCAGGGACTGCGCCTTGTTTCCGGCGGCACGGACAACCATCTTCTGAATGTCGACGTGATGAGCATGGGCAAGACCGGCTTTGAGGTGCAGGAGCTTTTAGACTGCGCCAACATCACCGCCAACAAAAACGCGATACCGTTTGACACGCTGCCTGTCAGACAGACCTCCGGCATGCGCTTTGGTACGCCCGCTGTCACAACGCGCGGAATGAAAGAGGCGGAGATGCATGAGATCGGCGGGATGATAGGACGGCTCATGCGCGAAGGCGGCGATGCGGCCGAAGAGGTGCGGCAGCAGGCGATAGAGCTGTGCCGCAGATTCCCGCTCTACCCCGGAATGTGACGCCGCAAGAGATATTTTATATTATTGTCATCTGATGGTACAGCTATAAAAAGAGCCTCAGGCCGGTTTACCGGCCTGAGGCTCTTTTTGGTATCGAAGAATCATTCGTAGCGGTGGTCTATCACACGCTTTGTCTTTTTCTCGCTGCGCTGGAGACCTCCGCGCGGGACAACGCAGATCTTCGGCGTCATGCCGATACGGCTCTTGAAGCTGTCGCGTATGCGCCGTGCAAGCTCTTCATGGTCTGCGCCCTCTTCGGCCTCGACGCTCAGCGTCATAATATCCTTGCTGCTTGCCCCGTCGCGTGAGACGTCGATGAGGTATTCGCTCAGAACGCCGTCTACATTTGACAGCAGCTCTTCCACCTGACGCGGGAACATATTCACGCCGTGAACCTTGAACATGTCGTCGCTGCGCCCCTGAATGATGTCAATCCGGGGATGATCGCGGCCGCAGCTGCATTTTCCGGGGATTATCCGGGAGAGATCACGCGTGCGGAAGCGCAGCAGGGGAGCGCCCTCCTTTACAAGCGTCGTTATGACAATCTCGCCGGTCTCTCCGTCCGGGACAGGAACACCGGTCTCTGGATCGACTATTTCGATGTATATATAATCGTCCCAATAGTGTATGCCCGGCTCGTTCTTGCAGTTAATGCCGATACCGGGGCCGTATATCTCTGTCAGACCGTAGATGTCATACAGCTCAATGCCGAGGCTGCGCTGTATGGCCTCACGCATTCTCGGACTCCAACGCTCTGAGCCGAATATGCCTTTCTTCAGACTGAGCCTGCCGCGCAGACCGCGGCGTGAGATCTCCTCAGCGAGCAGCAGTGCATACGACGATGTTGCCGTCAGCACTGTCGTGTGAAGATCCAGCATCATCTGTATCTGCTTTTCGGTGTTGCCGGGGCCTGTCGGTATCGTCATTGCGCCGAGCTTTTCCGCGCCTGCCTGGAATCCGCTGCCCGCGGTCCAAAGGCCGTATGCCACGGCGATCTGCACGCGATCCTCCGCCGTGACGCCCGCGGTCTCGTAGCAGCGCGCAAACATCGTACTCCAATCCTCCACGTCTTTCGCGGTATACGGGATTATGACCGGCTTTCCGGTCGTACCCGAGGACGAGTGGATGCGCACGACTTCGCGGTCAGGGACGGCCTGTATCCCAAGCGGGTAGGCGTCTCTCAGCGAGGCTTTATCCGAAAACGGGAGACGCTCGAAGTCCTCCTGATTGCGGACGCCGGTGATGCCGGCTTTTCTGTAGACATCTGCATAGTAGCTGCCGGAGGCGATTATGCGCTTTACCTGCGCATCGACCTGCCGGAGCTGAGTATCGTTAAGTTTCATTTATCGGTTCTCTTTCTGTATTACTGCCGGACCCGCCGCAGGTCAGAACAGCAGGGCGGTTGCGAGTGCGAAGTAGAGCAGCAGGGACACGGCGTCTATTATTGTTGTTATAAACGGGCTTGACATTACGGCCGGGTCAAAGCCCATCTTTTTTGCAAATACGGGCAGTATGCAGCCGATGACCTTGGATACAAGAACGGTCAGCGCCATGGTCACGCAAACGACGGCGGCGATAAGCGGAGTAACATCCGTATTGCCGAGGAGAAGCCTGTCTATCAGCATGATCTTTATAAAGCAGACGGCGGAAAGCGCGGCTCCGCAGAGAACGGCGGTCTGTATCTCCTTCCACACTGCTTTCGGCAGATCGGAAAATTCCAGCTCGCCGAGGGAAATGGCACGGATTATCGTTACGGAGGCCTGCGAGCCGGAGTTGCCGCCGGTATCCATCAGCATTGGGATGAACGAGGTCAGCACGACCTGCGCGGCAAGCGCGCTCTCAAAGCCGTTTATTATCATGCCCGTGAATGTGGCTGAGACCATAAGGAGCATGAGCCACGGAATACGGTGCTTGAAAAGCTCGACCGGGCTTGAACGGAGATACGGCTTCTCTGACGGCGTCATACCACCCATTATCTCAATATCCTCGGTGGTCTCTTCTTCGATGACGTCCATAGCGTCGTCGAATGTGACGATACCGACCATGCGGTTTTCCGTATCCACCACGGGCAGGGCGATGAAGTTGTATTTCGAGAGGCGGTGCGCGACCTCTTCCTGATCGGTCAGCGTATTGACGGATATGACGTTCGTGTCCATGATCTCGCCGACACGCTTGTTATCGTCGAGCGTCAGCAGAAGATCCTTTACTGAGAGTATGCCGAGAAGATGACGGTTTTCGGTGACATAGCAGGTGTAGATCGTCTCCTTGTCAACCCCGGTCAGGCGTATGCGCTGTATGGCCTCGGCTACGGTCATATCCACGCGCAGCGATACAAACTCTGTCGTCATTATCGAGCCCGCGGAATTTTCAGGGTACCGGAGTATCTCGTTTATCTCCCGGCGCTTTTCGGGGCTTGCCTGCGCGAGTATGCGGCTCACGACATTGGCGGGCATTTCGTCTGCAAGGTCGGCGGCGTCGTCTACGTTGAGCTCGTCCACAACTTCGCCCAGCTCCTTGTCCGAAAAGCCGCGTATGAGCATCTCCTGATGCTCCGACTCCATTTCAACAAATGTGTCGGCCGCAAGGCTTTTGGGCAGCAGTCGGAACATGAGGGGAATTTTATCCTCGTCGAGTTCGTCAAAAATAGAGGCAATATCCGCAGGATTCATAGTGACGAGCATGTCCTTCACTGCGGCATATTTCCGGTTTTCCATGAGCGCCGTAAGAGTGCTCTCAACGGTTACATTGTGTTCTGCCATAGTTTTTGTCCTCCTTTGTCAAGATTAAAAGGAAGCATGGCTCTGGCAGACCAAAGCACATTATCATATTGTGATCGCGGGAAAACGTATGCACGGATGCGCCCGCTTCCCTGTACTTCGGCCGGCCTGTGTGCCGCCTGTACTTCCACCGTCCATGACGTTTCCTCCTGTGATAGAATTTGGGCAGCGCAGAGGAGTGCCGGCAATATATCTGCTGCGGTACGGCCTCGGCGCTTACCGTGGCTTAGAATAAACTTTTATGCCCTTATTGTCAAGAAAAACAGTTCACCGGACATGCTGTCTGCATGTCCGGTGAAGCAAATCGGGATGCGGGGAGTTCAGCGCTCCTGCACCTTATATCCGTGCTTTCTGAGCCCGTCAAGCACGGCCCGGCCGTGCTCAAGACCGCCCACCTCGCAGGCGACGTGCACGGTTGTCTCGTTCGGATTGAGACCGAGGCTGAGCTTGTCGTGCTCGACCGTGAGGATGTTCGCACGCGCATCGGCGATGATGCCGAGCATCTGCGCGAGACTGCCGGGCCTGTCGAGCAGCGTGACGGTAAACTTCATGCGCCGTCCGCGGGCGACAAGACCCTGCTCGATGATGCACTGGATGAAACTCACGTCTATATTGCCGCCGGAGAGCACGCATGCGACCTTTTTGCCCTTCGCGTCTATTTTCCCGCTCAGCACGGCGGCGAGCGGCGTCGCGCCTGCCGGCTCGACTATCTGCTTGCAGCGCTCCATCAGCTGCAATATGGCGTCTGAGATCTCAAGATCGGACACGGTAACCACGCCGTCGGCGTAATGGTTTATTATATCGACCGTGAGGTCTCCGGGAGCCTTTACCGCAATGCCGTCTGCAATGGTGGCGGCGGTGCTTGTGGTGACGAGCCTGCCGGCTTTGAAGCTCTGCGCTATCGCGTCCGCACCCTCGGCCTGTACGCCGTATACGAGCACGCCGGGCTTCACCTGCTTTGCAGCTGCGGCGACGCCGGCGAGAAGTCCGCCGCCTCCGGCAGGGACGATTATGATGTCGGTGTCGGGCATGTCAGCGAGTATCTCGAGCGCAAGCGTCCCCTGACCGGCCATGACCTCGGGGTCATTGTACGGATGGAGAAATTTTGCGCCCTCCTCGTCGCAGATGCGGCAGGCCTCGGCATAAGCGTCGTCATAGCAGCTTCCGGCCAGAACGACCCTTGCGCCGTAGCCCTCGGTCGCCTGCACCTTCGCTATCGGCGCGGCCTCCGGCATGACTATCGTCGCGGGAATGCCGAACATCTTTGCCGCGTAGGCCACGCCCTGCGCATGATTTCCGGCAGAGGAGGCGACGACGGGGCAGCGTTCGCCGCGCTCTATCATAGCCGCGATTTTATTGCTCGCGCCGCGGATCTTGAACGAGCCGGTTTTTTGGCGGTTCTCGCATTTCAGGTAAATTTCCCCGCCTGTCATGCGGGAAAAGGTTGTGGAAGGATCGAGCGCCGTGTGGTGTACGATCGGCTTCAGCCGCTCGGCGGCAAGCTCAAATTCATGCAGCGGTATATTCATAAGGCACAGCCTCCTGCTCAATAAATATAAAACGGATTTTAATACTTTGCAGTGATAAATTCAATACCTGCGGAGAAAAAATCACACGCCGGGCGCCTGACGCGGAAGCTCGATGATGATGGACTCAAACGGCCGGAGGTCATAGCACACGGAATACGGCCTGCCGTCGCACTCGCCCTTTTCGGCGGTAAGCGGCGGAATATCGCCTAATTCGCCGGGGCCTCCGCAGCCGGGCAGACTGTCGTAAGTGCTGAATATACGCTTGTACAGCCCCTCGGACGGAACTCCGCAGCGGTAACCGTTGTACTGCACGGGAGAGAATGAGCACACCACGAGCAGCGCGCCGTCATAGTTCCATGGATTGCGGCGTATAAAGCTGATGATATTCCTGTCGGAGTCAGTGCTGTTTACCCATTCAAAGGTCGCGGGATCCTTGGAATCCGAATACAGCACCGGATAGGCTTTATATATGCTTATCAGGCTGCGCAGACACTGCATCACGTCCCTGTGCCCGAAATCGTCGGCCAGAGCCCAGTTTATTTCGCGGTTTTCGTCCCACTCGCGGTCCTCTGCAAAATCCTGCCCCATGAACAGCAGCTTTTTGCCCGGATGCGTGTACTGGAAGGCGTACAGGGTCTTGAGCGTGGCAAGCTGGTCTTCGATCCGGCCGGGAGCCTTGCCGAGCATCGGCTTTTTGAGATGCACGACCTCGTCGTGACTAAGGACAAGCACGTAATTTTCGGTGAAGGCGTAATCCGCCGTGTGCGTGAGCTTGCCATGCTGCCAGTGGCGGTATATCGGGTCCTCTTTCAGGTACTTCAGAGTATCGTTCATCCAGCCCATGTTCCATTTGAAGAGAAAGCCCAGGCCGCCCTTGTCTGCTGCCTCCGTGACTCCGGGAAGAATGGAGGAATCCTCGGCGATGAGATACGCGCCGGTCTTCCCGGTGACAGCCAGATTGAGCTGCCTGAGAAATTCCGTGCTCTCAAGATTTTCGCTGCCGCCGTATTTGTTCGGACGCCACTCTCCGCGCCCGAAGCTCGTGTACAGCATCGCCGCCACGGCGTCTACGCGCAGCGCGTCTATGTGAAATTCCCTGACCCAGTAGAATGCGTTGGATATGAGGAAGCTCCTGACCTCGCCCTTGCTGTGGTCAAAGGCCTTTGTGCCCCACTCCGGGTATTCGGCCAGCAGCGGGTCGGCGGATTCGTACAGCGCGGTGCCGTCAAAGCTTTCAAGGCCGAAGCTGTCCTTCGGAAAATGCGCCGGGACCCAGTCCAGAATGACGCCGATACCGTGGATATGCATGGTGTCAACAAAATAGCGGAAGTCGTTCGGACTGCCATAGCGGCTGGTGGGGGAGTAGTAGCCGGTCACCTGATAGCCCCATGAGCCGTCGAACGGGTATTCGCATATGCCGATGAGCTCAACGTGAGTATAACCCATATAGCACACATACTCCGCCAGCTCGTCCGCAAGACGGCGGTAATTGATAAAGCCGTCCTTGTTGAGGCGGTAATCCTTTTTCCAGGAGCCGAGATGCACCTCGTATATCGTCATAGGCTTCTGCAGGGCCGTCTCGCGCGAGAACTCAGCGCGGCGCCCGCTGTCGCGCCATTTGTAGCCGCTGAGCGGGCATACGACGGAACCGTTTGCCGGACGCAGCTCTGAACGGAAAGCATACGGGTCGGACTTGTAGCGCCTGATCCCGTCTGCGCCGGTAATGACGTAGCGGTATATGTCTCCCGCTCTGACGCCCGGAATGAAAAGCTCCCACATGCCTGCGCCGGTCATGGCCATCGAGCCGCGCGCCTCGTCCCAATCCGTGCGCGATGTTATCACCGATACGCTCTTCGCATTTGGAGCCCACAGGCAGAAGCGCACGCCGGAGACGCCGTTTTCCCGGCGGATGTGCGCGCCCATCCTGCGGTAGCTGTTATAGCTCCTGCCGCTGTGGAAAAGGCTGCTGTCATGGAATGAAAAACAGTATTTGTCAGTTGTGTTCATGTTCATATACCGCTCCTCTCTTTGATACACGAAGTATAACACGAACCGGCGCGCACTTAAAGAGAAAAATGCGCCGGTATAGTGATTTGACGCATTTGTAACATGTTACAGTAATCGCGCCCGGGCATGATGCTGAGGTGTAGATTTGTGACAAATCCCTCAATTTGACGCAAAAAGGTGCAAATATGTCTGATTGCTAACAACTTGACAGGATTGTTAATAAGTTATCTTGTAAAATGGTGGTTTTTTGTACCGAATCATGTAGACAACGAAAACTCAATGTGATAAAATTCATACTACGTACATAATTTGAGTACAAGAATCAGTACACGCGAATACTTTACGAGGTGAAGCAATTATGTCCCACACTTTCAAAGGCGGCGTGCATCCCAATTACATGAAGGCACCGGACGTTCCGATGACCGTCATTGCACCGCCTCCTCAGGTCGTAATCCCCATGGCACAGCACATAGGCGCGCCCTGCAAGCCCACCGTGGCTGTGGGTGACTATGTAACGATGGGGCAGGTAGTAGGAACGAATCCTGCGCCTGTTTCCGCACCGGTCCATGCTTCCGTGTCGGGCAAAGTCGTGGCAGTAGAGCCGAGACCGCATCCGCTGGGAGACATGATCATGTCCGTTGTGATCGAGAACGATTACAAGGATACCCCATGCACTGATCTGGCGCCCCTGACAGAGGAAGAGCTCAAGGACCCCGAGGCTATTCTCGGACGCATCCGCGATGCCGGCGTTGTCGGCATGGGCGGCGCAATGTTCCCGACTGCGTTCAAAATCCGCGGCGGTATCGGCAAGGTCGATAAGCTCATTATCAACGGCGCCGAATGCGAGCCTTACCTCAACGGCGACCATCTCACGATGCGCAATTATCCCGAGCAGCTGCTCAAGGGCATCGAGCTTGTGCGCATTGCCTCCGGTGTCGAGAAGGCGTACTACGGCATTGAGGTCAACAAGCAGGATGCTATTGATCTGCTCAACTCCTACCATCCCGAGAACTACGGCATCGAGATCGTACCCGAAGCGGTCAAGTACCCCCAGGGCGGCGAGAAGATGCAGGTCAAGGCCGTCACGGGCCGCGAGGTCAAGCCCGGCGGGCTGCCCTCCGGAGTCGGCTGCAATGTTGTCAGCACGCGTACCTGCTACGCCATATATCAGGCATGCTACGAAGGCAAGCCCGTTATAGAGCGTATAGTCACGGTTGCCGGCAGCGCGCTCAACGCGCCTGTCAACGGGCTGACCCGCGTCGGCACACCTTTCGGCTATCTGGCCGAGCAGTGCGGCGGCTTTGTCAAGACCCCGAGCAAGATCGTCCTCGGCGGACCGATGATGGGTATCTGCGCCACCGATTTTGACGCGCCCACCATCAAGGGAACGGCCGGCGTGCTGTTCTTCACGGATAAAGAGGACAGGCATGTGGAGAATCCCACCTGCATTCGCTGCGGCAAGTGCATTCAGGTCTGCCCCATGAATCTCGAACCTGTGTTTATGTACATGTACTACAGCAAGGGCGACTATGAGATGATGCAGAAGTACCACATTCTCGACTGCTTCGAGTGCGGCAGCTGCGCGTTCAACTGCCCTGCGAGGATGCCTCTGACTCATGCATTTAAGACCGCAAAGCTTATGTTCCAGGCCAAGGCGTACAAAGAAAAGCTCAAGGCCGAGGCTGAAGCGGCAAAGGAGGCAAAATAATGAACAACAGTAAAGTTAAAATAGTCCTTGATGTGGCGTATCAGCCTCAGGTCAGGACGGATACTGACACAAGGCGCATCATGATGGACGTCATCATCGCGCTCATGCCGGCTTTGATCGTGGCTATCCTCCAGTTTGGATGGAGACCGCTCGGCGTTGCGGTCGTGTCAATGCTCTCGGCAGTGTTTTTCGAGTGGGCTTACCGCAAGCTTATGAAGAAGTCCAACACGATTGGCGACTGCTCCGCGGCGCTCACCGGTCTGCTCATGGCGATGACCATGCCGCCCAGCTCTCCGCTGTGGCTCCCCATCGTCGGCAGCTTCTTCTCCATCGTCATCGTCAAGCAGCTCTACGGCGGCCTCGGCAAGAACTTCCTTAACCCTGCGCTGGCCGGACGTGCATTCCTCATTGCTTCCTACGCAAACCACATGACCACATGGATCGTTCCTAACGGCCTCAAGAATGTCATTGACGGCACCACCATGGCGACCCCGATGACCTATATGTACACCGGCGAGGCAATGCCTGCGGTCATCAACTTCAAGAACATGTTCCTCGGCAACATGCCCGGCTGCATCGGTGAGATAAGCTCGCTGGCGCTGCTCATCGGCGTTATATACCTCTTCGTGCGCAAGGTCATCACCTGGCGTATCCCCACCTCTTTCATCGCAACGGTCGTAATACTCACTTTCGTGTTCGGCCACGAGGGCTACAGCCGTATCGACTGGGTCGGCTATAACCTCTTCTGCGGCTCTCTGCTGCTCGGCGCTTTCTTCATGGCAAACGACTATGTGACAAGCCCCGTTACCGGCCCCGGCCAGCTGCTCTACGGCTTCGGCTGCGGCGTTATAACCGTGCTTATCCGCTACTTCGGCAGCTACCCCGAAGGCGTCTCCTACGGTATCCTCATCATGAACCTGTGCACCTGGGCTATTGACAAGGCGTTCGTCCGTCATCAGTTCGGCGTGTCCAAGGAAGACATTGCTGCCGAGAAGGCCGCTGCCAAGGCAGCGAAGCTCGCGGCAAAGGAGGGTGCATAATGAATAAGATAGTCAAGCTCACCATTATCCTGTTCCTCGTATGCGCTATAGTCGCAGGCGTTCTCGGCACTGTCAACATGATAACCGAGGACAAGATTGCCGAGCAGGACCGCATCAAGACTGCAAAGGCGTATGCCTCCGTCCTCGAAGCTGATGACTATGAGGATGTTGATTTTGATCAGGACTCGTTCCAGACTATCGACAAGATAGCCAAAGCCGGGGATGTGGGCTATGTCGTTACGACTACGTTCTCCGGCGCACAGGGCAGCATCACCATGGCTGTCGGCGTTGACACCGATTACAAGTGCACCGGCATCTCCATCATCTCCCACGCAGAGACCTCCGGCCTCGGCGCAAAGGCCGCCGCAGCATCTGAATACGGCGACTGGTGGCGCGGTCAGTTCGTCGGCGAAGGCGACGATGTCAAGCTCACAAAATACGGCGGAAATATAGATTCCATCACGGCCGCTACGATCACCTCCAACGCTGTTTCCGGCGCCGTTGCGGAATCCATCAGAGCCGTTGAAGCTCTGGGTTAAGGAGGCAAGCTGAATGAATATCAAGAAACAGTTTAAAGAAGGCCTCATTACCAATAACCCCGTCCTTGTCCAGCAGATAGGCATGTGCGCCACTATGGCGATCACGACCTCGCTGTTCAACGGCGTGGGCATGGGCCTGTCAGTTCTCATCATCCTCACCTGCTGCAATGTTGTTATTGCCGCAATGCGTAAGGTCATCCCCGACGAGATCCGTCTTGCAATCTTTGTCGTCGTCATTGCAGGCTTTGTCACGATAGTCGACCTACTGCTGAAAGCCTACATACCTGCACTGAGCTCTGCTCTGGGCGTGTTCATACCGCTGATCGTTGTCAACTGCATCATCATCGGCCGCGCTGAAGCGTTCTGCCAGAAGAACCCTGTCGGCCCGTCTTTCTTCGACGGTATTTTCCAGGGCCTCGGCTACACCTGCGTGCTCGTAGTGATGTGTGTTGTCCGCGAGTTCCTCGGCTCCGGCCGTTTCGGCGGCGGTCTCATCGACGTTGCCAACGGCTTCCGTCTCACGCTTGACGGCACCGGCGCAGGCATCCAGATCTTCGCAGAGGATCTTGGCGCTACCATCCTCATCATGCCTTTCGGCGGATTCCTTACTCTGGGCATGCTTATTGCACTCATGCAGTATGCTCTCAAGAAGTCCGAAAAGAAAAAACAGCTTGCCGCAGAGGCTGCAAAGGAGGCTGAAGAGTAATGCTTACCAAAATTCTTTCGATCTCTCTCGGTGCAATTCTGATAAACAACTTCATCTTCTCACAGTTCCTTGGCTGCTGCCCCTTCCTCGGCTGCTCCAATAAGGTGGAGACGGCTGTCGGCATGGGTCTCGCCGTCACTTTCGTTATGGGTCTCGCGTCCGCAATATGCTGGGTGATCGACCAGTATGTCCTGATGACGCTCGGCCTCGAATTCCTCCAGACGCTGACCTTCATTCTGGTCATTGCAGCTCTGGTGCAGTTCGTTGAAATGTTCCTCAAGAAGATGGTGCCGTCCCTTTACTCAGCACTCGGTATCTATCTTCCCCTTATCACTACCAACTGCGCGGTTCTCGGCGTCGTCCTTCTGAACGTCCAGAACCACTACAACTTCATCGAGTCCGTGGTCTATGGCATCACCGGCGGTCTGGGCTTCCTGCTTGCGATCGTCCTCTTTGCCACCGTCCGCGAGCGCGTTGAGTTCGCCGAGTACCCCGAGTGCTTCAAGGGGTTCCCGATCTGCCTTGTCTCTGCCGCTCTTGTCGCTCTTGCGTTCATGGGCTTCAGCGGCATGAAGATATTCTGATGGGGAGGGTAAACTGATATGAAATCAATTCTTCTCTCTATTCTCGTTCTTGGTGTCCTGGGCGGCCTGTTCGGCGCACTGCTGGCATACGCCTCCAAGGTATTCCACGTTGATGTTGATCCCAAGCAGGAGCAGGTCCGTGCATGCCTCGCCGGCGCAAACTGCGGCGGCTGCGGTTATCCCGGCTGTGACGGCTACGCCGCCGCTGTAGCGGCGGGCGAAGCTCCCACCAACAAGTGTGTTGCTGGCGGCGCAGAGGCTGCCGCAAAAATCGCTGAGATCATGGGCGTTTCCGGCACCGACGTAGAAAAGATGGTCGCGTTTGTGCCCTGCTCCGGTACTCTGGGTCACGCAGAGCTCCGCTTCAACTACACCGGCCCGGTCGATTGCCGCGCCGCAATGCTGTTCGGCGGCAAGAGCAACAAGACCTGCACCTTCGCCTGCATTGGTCTTGGCAACTGCACAAAGGTCTGCCAGTTCGACGCTATCCATGTTGTTGACGGTGTTGCAAAGGTCAACCGCATGCGCTGCGTTGGCTGCGGCGCATGTGCCGACGCCTGCCCGAAGAGCATCATCAAGCTCATCCCCGAGAGCCAGAAGGTCATGCCCGCATGCGGCAACCATGACAAGGGGGCGAAGGTCACAAAGATGTGCGACTACGGCTGCATCGGCTGCATGAAGTGCCAGCGTGAATGCCCGGCAGACGCTATCACCGTTGTTGACAACCTTGCTCAGGTCGATCCTGCAAAGTGCGTCAAGTGCGGCCACTGCGCGGATATTTGCCCGAGACATATCATCAACTGGTTCGGCAAATAAGTTCTTCCCTATATAAAGCTTGCATCCCCGGCGAAAATCGCCGGGGATGTTTTTATCTGCGTTATTTGATTTTTTCGCCGTTCAGCGCGGCGTGTATAAGCTCGTCCCCTTTGTAGCAGAGCTTCAAAAGGAAAAAGGGAGCTCCCTCATCGAGAAGCCGGAGAAATATCTTGTCGCCCTCCCAGATAGGCAGAGAGAGCAGGCGGCTCTTGTCGATCCATTCAAGCACGCCCTCGTCGCAGTCCTTCACGGTGCCGCTGAAACGGTCGCATGTGAAAAGATGCATGTACTCCGTACCCCATTCATCAGATACGAATGTGACGATGCCGCGGGCGCGCCATGAAAGTGCCGTAAGGCCGGTCTCCTCGCGCATCTCACGCAGCATACATTCATCCGGACTCTCGCCATTTTCAAATTTGCCGCCTATCCCGATCCACTTGTCGTGGTTCTCGTCGTTTTCTTTTTTTACGCGGTGCAGCATGAGGTATTCGCTGCCGCGCTCTATATAGCAAAGGGAAGTGTTCCGCATTTTCATCACCTGAGATATACTGCTGTTTGGTACATAAACATTATCGCCTGACGTGACCTGAGCTGAGGGACGGCAGTGTTCAGGCCTTTTTGCAAAGAACCATTCCGGCGTAGCTGCGAATCCGTTCAGTGCTGTAGTTTTCCGGAATCACTATTGAGAAAACGCCGACTTTCTTAAACCATGTTAGCCTCACTGTGCAATTCAAAGTTCTGCTGAAACCTTCGACAGTGAGTGTGATCCCTTCTTTCTCTGTCAGTTCCTTCATACTTGTAAAGTGGCCGCCATTCTTTCCGTATACTTTGATCAGTTCCTTCTTTATCCCCAATGCGTTCTGCCGTTTAATGCTGACTATAGGGGAAAGATCTGTTGCCGCTATAGCCTCGGCAGATTGGATCATCTCATCCCAACTGTGGTATAGCTCTGGTGAAAGACTGATAGTATAACTATGTTTTTTACCGACATTTACCTGCGTAACATCTAATATATAGTTTTCGACTTGATTGCTTTTCATATTCCTGCCTCATCTCTGTATTTATTTAGTCCGTATCATATAATACAGTAATATTATACCAAAACAGCACAGCTTTGCAAGTACAGTTTTGGCATAAAACGCGTCAGTATTGAAATAATTCCGCTCCCGTTATCTGATGGTACGCTTTTCACATACCGCGCCGCCGTTCTGGCGACTATGTTGTTCCTTGCGTTTGTCCGCATAACGACATCCTATTTTTACGCTACGGAAAAAACGGTTCTGTCTTATGTCCTTGTCTATGCGGAGCCTCTCTGCACTCTGCTGCTCCTGCTGGTTTTGCCGCTGCTGTTCGATCTGGAAGGCGTGTGGCTGGCCGTACCGCTGGCGCAGGTGCTGACCTTTGTTATCGCATGGATCGCAAAGAGACGTGTAGATAAAGCGGCATGAGCCGGCCGCGGCTTTCACGCCGGAAAGCCGCGGCCGAAAAACGATCAAAGCTCGCTGCGGTACATGCTGTCCAGCAGCTGGATTCCGGCTGAGGTGCGGAATACGCGCTGCCGGAAGCTGTCGATAACAGAGCGCGCGTAGCAGCTTTCACCCGCATTGACCAGAAAATCCGCTTCGAGCAGGATCTGATAGTCAAGCCCCTCGACGTTCGTGTAGGTGTGGTGATGTGCCACGAGCCATGAAATGCGCTCTACATCGGCCCGCTCAACAGGAAGGTCTTTGAAAAATGCCTCCACCAGCGGTGGACTCTCCAACTCCTGATTCTTGCCGTTGGTGTTGCCGTACTTCTCCCGGCACAGAGGGCAGGCAATGTCATGCACGACGGCGGCAAGCTCCAAAACCTCCTGTGTGAGGCTCAAGTGCCTCCAGCTCACCGATCGTTTTCGCCATTGCCCAGACCTTGAGAAAATGGTCAATGTCGTGTATGTTTCCCTTGTAAAAGTCGATCATCTTTTGTGTTGCAGCTGCGACTATCATAAATTTTCCTCCAATCAAAGTGCCGTGCCTTTCTTCGGCACAAAAAATCCGGTCATATCGGTATGTTCCAATTCCAGAAGCTTCATCTTCTTGTCAATTCCCCCGGCGTAGCCGGTCAGGCTGCCATTTGTACCAACCACGCGGTGACAGGGGATGATAATGGAAATTTCATTGTGGCCGACCGCACCGCCGACAGCCTGTGCAGACATCCTGGGAAGTCCCTGTTTTCCGGCCAGCTGCCGTGCAATCTCGCCGTAGGTCGTCGTTTTTCCGTATGGGATCTGCAAAAGAATTTCCCACACGGCCTTACGAAAATCGGAACCGATGGGGTGCAGCGGCGGTATGAAATAGGGCTCTTTGCCGGTAAAGTAAACGTCCAGCCAGCGCCGGGCCTCTGCGAGCACCGGCGTCTCCTGCTCTTCGTGTTCTGCCGGGAGATTATCGGCAAAATACTTTTCGCCGTCGAACCATAAGCCGGTCAGCCCAATTTCGTCCGCTGCCAGCAGGATACCGCCCAACGGCGAGTCGTAATGTAATATATACGCCCTGCCGGATGTGGTAATGATATTTTCCATTTTACTTTCCTCCGGTTTTGCTCTTCGGTTTGTAGTCCTTCATCTCAGGAATCGCCCCGCCTGAAACAGCCCAGAGATACAGACTTGCCACGCTGCAATAAGGGTGGAAGCGGCGGCGGTATTTTTCAAACAGCCTGCGGTCAATACTGCGGTGATGATAGATCATACGCAGCCCGCGCTGGATAGCGAGGTCGTCATAGCTAAAAATATCCGGGCGCTGCATGCAGAAAAGCAGGATCATTTCTGCCGTCCAGACGCCGATCCCTTTCAGACTGCTTAGTTCACGGATAGCATCTTCGTCGCTCATGTTCTCCACAGCGTTCAAATCAAATGCGCCCGTATGGACTTTTTCGGCAAAATCCGTGATGTACTCCGCCTTGCGGAAAGTCATGCCCAGCCCCTGCAGCTTCGGAACGCCCGCGGCCAGAATGCTTTCGGCGTTGACTGCTCCAAGCGCATCCTGCATCCGCTGCCAGATGGTCGCCTGCGCCTTTGTCGAGATCTGCTGACCTATGATGTGGTGAGCGACGGACGAAAACAAGTCCGTATCCACTGCGCGGTCGATATGCCCGATGCGGTCTATCACTTCACAGAGACGCTTGTCCTTCTGCCGCAGATAGGAAAGCTCGGTCTCACCGTATTCAAAATACATTTGCGTCACCCTGCCTGTGTATATGTATGTATCATATTATAGCGTAATTGAGCGGACAATGCTATCGCAAAATGTTCTGAAATTATCGTGCTCGCGGGGGCGGTATGCTGACTGACGATATAACCAGAAAACTCCGGCGTCTGCATAATGCAGATACCGGAGTTCTGTTTCCATGTAATGCGCGCTGGGATAGACGGAAGTGCGTCCTTTGCTAACAAGGGATTTCCTCAGTATGGTATTTTCATGTTGTTCAAGAAGCCCTCAATATTTGTCGCGGTTCCTTCGGAAGCGTCTGTCAGCAGTCCGGCATCCGTCAGCAGCGGTGTATCCAAAACAGATTTGATACTTACTGCCACACTGGCGCAGGATGCTACAGCTTTTTTGGACTCAGCACTGTAACAGCTATAGTCATTGCCCTCTGTATTCACAATATCACTCATCTTATAGATCAGCGGCATGAAGTGAGAATCCAGACGAGCCAGCAAATTGTAAAACACATAGGTTCTTCTGCGAATCGTCTCGCATTGCAGTGATGCGGTGTTGAGCTGTGCTGCGATCTGAACAGCCTCGGCCCGGTTGGTATATGCCTTTTCAATCTCCTTTTTTGCCGCTTTTCCGGCAACCAAGCCCATAACCAACAGAGCAGGTCCGGCTACAAGGCCGCCAAGCACCAGTGTCCCGCCAGCGATGCCGAGTCCACCGGCAGCGAGAGAACCGCCCCCAAAAAAAGCAAGCGTAGCGTTCGTTGCAGCGGCACCGCTCAACGCAGAAATTGCCGTGCCGGTCGAGGCAAAGGCCAAAGCCTGTGCGGCACTGTATGCACCAAAAGCAGCCAATGCGCCACCTGCCGTTCCGGCAACCGCTCCACCAGCTACGGAGCCTGCAAAGTTGGCCATACTGCGAAGCTCGATAAATTCCTGTTCGTCTATATGGAGCCGATGCAGTTCGTCAAGCCCTTCCGTCTCTTTGAAATCGACATTTTTGATCTGCGTGAACACATTCAAAAAGTCAGAGATTGTTCCATTCAAAACGGACATCTTTTCCGCGCCTAACTGTGTCAATGAATTCCCGCAGGCAAGCCGCTGTGCATTTAGGTACGCGGTCGATTCCTGAACAAGCTCGTTGGCGCTCTTGTTGATTCGCTTTGCGTTTTTAGCATCAAATCCGGCCTTTACAGTGCCGCCAATTCCAAGCATTCCACTGGCAGCAGCAATACCAATGAATAAAAGAGGTAGTGGCATTTTCGTTCCCTCCCATCAGAGCGTGATTAAATCTTTGACGCTGTCAAAGATTACCGTTTTGCGCCTTGTAAGTTCATTAATCCGAGCCTCGATAGTTAGATATGGACGATCTGTCGTTTTGATCCACGCAATTTCTTTCTCAATATCCAGCATTGTCAGCATACTGCTTTCCATTTCTAAAAAGACAGCTTTGTCAATTCCCAGCTTTCGCACAATATATTTGATCAGTTTCCGTTCGACCTCATCATAACTTTCGTCACTGTATGCTATGGACAATAGATTCCATAGCAGAAGTTTGGGTGTAATAAAAGTGTCGGCAGTTTCACTTGAAGACAGAAGGGCTTCTTCAACACCGTCCTGCAAAACATCGTAATAGTCTTCCGGGTCAATGACATTTTCCAGTTGTGCCTGACAGTCCTTAATGATGGCAGGCTTACTGTCCGCAAAGTTGGGATCAAGCTCTGCGCCTATGGCATCAAACTTTTCCTCCTCGTTGTGGTAAACTGTTCCGTCCGCCGCCATTAGATAGTAGACGATCTGAAGTGCATTTCGAGTAGCAATGCACTTCACCTCTGGTGCGGTGCCATTTTCCGATTCAGCAACTGCAATTATTCCCTTTGCAGCCGCTGCCTTCTGAGCATCAGCTTTTTTCTTCTCCCGGCTTTGCTTTGCCTCTGCCGCCATATCCCGAACAACCACTTTGGCGTCTTGAACTGCGTCTGTCGCTTTTTGCAAGGCTCCCGCAAAACCTGCTCCGATTTTCTTTTTATCCATTTTTCTATGACCTCCCTCATAGTACCAATGGAGCGTCGGATTCCATCAGCGCATCAAATTCTTCCTGATTTGTAAACTGCGGTTCACGCCCCAAAACTTTCTGAATCGTCACATTACCTCGGATGACAAGATCAGAATCGCCGGTGGACAGGCCTTGCTGCATATCCTCAAATCCGGACATAAAACTCTCAATATCTTCGGCAAGATAATTGCTGACTTTCAAGTCAAGTTGTGCCTTGAACTCTTGAAGCTGCTTGAGGAACAAAGCCGCTTTTGACTCGGATAGAATCATCTTTTCGTGAATGAGCTGCGCTTCCTTCTTCTCGTTGGAAACTTCACGTACAATGGAAAGTGCTGCACGTCCGGCCCCCACATAATTGAATCGGGTAACAAATCGACCGGAAAACAGTATCCAATTCCCACCGGATTCGATGGCGGCGTGTATCGCCGCATCGGTGGTATCGGCTACGGTAAAGGTCATGCCGGCAATGGTGAGCATCCGGTCGACGGTACGATTGCGGAAGGGAATGACCCGGTTCCAATTAATTGCTTCTTCTCCAGAGGCAAGTTCACCTGCCAGATGTGAAAGAAAATATCCAATTCGAATGTACAACTCGTTAAATATGACCGGAATTGCCTGCTTTCCAGCTACTTTATAAAGAGGCAATTCGTGTCGCAAGTCAATCTTCTGCTTTTCGTAGAGTTCGTTTACAACTGCTGGCAGCCCAGAATTCCTCAATACAGGTAAGCCAGAAATCTCATAGAGAAGAGACAGGAATATACCCGGTATCCCCATCCCACCACCGGCTGTATTCTTGGAGCCACACATGTCGCTGACCAAGTGTCCAAACCAATTATCTGCACATTTGATAATTTCAATGATTATTGGGGTAGAGGCAAGTAAATACGTGATATGTTGGATGCCTTTAGGAATCTCTATTTCATTATCACCCAGCTTCTTTTCGGCAACAAAGGCCAGCCAGTTGAGAATCCCGGTAATTACAGCAGGAATCATAATATTCTTTACATCCTCTGCATGCGTTTCCACAACTATGAAATGCCATTTACCGTCTCTGCTAACAAATGTTCCAATTCGCAAAAACTGTACTACAAGCGATGCCAACAATCCGACCGGAGTCGGGTGATGAGCCAAATCAGCAAGGTGATGATTCTTTGCGGATATCCCAATTCCAGCACCTTTCCAAACATTATCCTGTGCAACTTTGAAAGTGTTCTCAAGTTCACGAATGGCATCTTTCAGACTAGAATTTTCAAACCCTCTGGATTTGGCATATTCCTGAATAAAATTATTTACCTGTTGGTTGGAGAGCGCAATGTCCTTTCCTGTAATTGTGACTTCTCCAATAAAGAGAGCATCTATTGCGCCGGAGATAATACCACTGAACACCGCAAGTGCATAGTCTGCCTTGTCAGCGTGATTGGTATAACGATCAAGTTCTTGAGTGACTCGTGCCAGTTCTGCGTTCAGGCGATCAATGTTTGGGGTTTCCACCTGAGCATCAGCAGCCACAACTTCTTCCTCAGACTCTTGTGTGGTATCATTCTCCTTATCCCGTAAGGTGAATGTACCGTCAACAATCCCCGAGTATTGCGCTGACTGGGACCATTCGTAGCACTCATAGGCACGAATAGCCAATCGTGGATGGGATTCATCCTGTACCAGCATCAACTCCAGCAGTTTATTGGATTTTGAATCATTCACAAAGGACTTCAGGTCAAGAGTCTGTTTCAAAAATTCTTCTCGGTTGACATTCTTGCCGTAACCGTTGAGCCGGAGCAGTACATCAATGGTTTTGTCCGCTGTTCCGTCGCAGAGAACGGCTGCTCTGTCCGCCGACAACTCACTGCACCGATCCCAGAACAAAAGTGCTCTTACTAATGTCGGCGTAATATATTTACCGATGGCCGGGATGCGAACCAGCGGACTTCGGTCAATACCGTCGGCCAACTGCGCTGCAATGGAATGGTAAAGAGAGTGCTTGCAGGCAATGTGTCCGCATTCGTGTGCCAGAACGCTGGGCAGCAGTTTAAGCGGAAGTGTATTCACCAGTCCGGAGGTCACATAGATACAGGGGTGGACACTGCCAAATGTCGCTGCATTGGCCCGCTTGTCTCTCACGTAATAAAGCTCTGGGGTGTCAATACCAAGCTGTTCGCAGATAGGGGGCAATAAGCCGTATACTTCCGGCATTTGGTTTTCGCTGAGGCGGATTGCAGTCGACAGAAGGTCGATTTTTGCAGCCTTTTCATCGTAATTGGCAGAATACGATTCCAGCAACCTTACGAATTTCGGAAACTGATTCAGCGCATCTGATGCTTGCCTGTCCAAGTCATGCACATAGAGTTCGGCTCTATAGGCCATGTTGCCACGCCCTTTCTTTTTGAATCACTTTTTCTGTTCTGTTTCAAATTCGACAATATCATCCAGTTTGCAGTCAAGAGTAGTGCAGAGCTTTTCCAACACATTCACACGGACATCTTCGTTGCGTCCCAACTTTGCCATTGCATTGGTGCTGATTCCAGCCAAGTGTGTCAACTCGGTTTTGCTGAGATTTTTGTCTATCATAAGCTTCCAGAGCTTTTTGTAGCTTGCCGGCATATTGATAACTCCTTACTATGCAGCTTCTTGAATTTCTTAACAGTAATAAGTATATCACGTTAAATCAAAATTGCAAGAATTTCTTGCAATTCGCAAGACAAAATTTTACCTATCGCAAGACTATTAGGAACAGCTTTCGCGGAAACGGGTATCTCAGATTATGATAAGCTCTCGAAAGAGCAGTTCGTCTCGCTGATTGAAACACCCAAGCTGTCCAAGTACCTGAAAGCCCCATCAACCGGCGAGGGAAAGCAGAACCGTAAGTGCCGCACGGCAAGCGAAAAAGAAACGCAAATACGAAAACCCCGGCACCTGCTCAATGCAGGTGTCGGGGTCCTGTTTCCATGTAATGCGCTTGAATTTTTGGCGTAAGTGGCGTAAGTTTGGCGTAGATCCGCTCTTGTGCGCTCAAAAATCAGGCAGTTTCAAGGCTTTGCGGTGTCTCTTAGTACATACCGCCCATGTCGCCGCCGGCTGCGGGCATAGGAGGATTCTTCTCGGGGATGTCGGCAACGAGACTCTCGGTGGTGAGAACCATTGCGGACACGGAGGCTGCGTTCTCAAGTGCGCTGCGGCAGACCTTGGTCGGGTCGACGATGCCGAGCTCGATCATATCGCCGTACTTGTCGTTTGCGGCATCGTAGCCAAAGTTGGTATCATCGGAGCCGTAGACCTTGTTGAGGATAACTGCGCCTTCGAGACCGGCGTTTGCAGCGATCTGCATCGTCGGAGCCTTCAGTGCCTTTGCAACGATAGCGGCGCCGGTCTTCTCATCGCCCTCAAGAGTGGCAACGAGTTTGTCGGCAGCCTTGGAAGCGAGCACGTATGCGGTGCCGCCGCCGGGGACGATACCTTCTGCAACTGCTGCGCGGGTAGCGTTGAGTGCATCCTCGATGCGCAGCTTCTTTTCCTTCATCTCGGTCTCGGTTGCAGCGCCGACCTTGATGACTGCTACGCCGCCGGAGAGCTTTGCCAGACGCTCCTGAAGCTTCTCCTTGTCGTACTCGGAAGTGGTGGTCTCGATCTGACGCTGGATCTGAGCTGCACGGGCCTTGATGTCCTCGGAAGAGCCTGCGCCGTCGACAATAACGGTGTTCTCCTTGGTGACCTTGACCTGATGAGCCTGACCGAGCATGCTGATGTCGGTGTCCTTGAGCTCCATGCCGAGCTCGGAGGAGATGACCTGACCGCCGGTGAGGATAGCTATATCCTGCAGCATTTCCTTGCGCCTGTCGCCGAAGCCGGGAGCCTTTACGCAAACGCAGGTGAAGGTGCCGCGGAGCTTGTTGAGGATGATGGTCGCAAGAGCCTCGCCCTCGACGTCCTCAGCGATGATGAGGAGCTTACGGCCGGCCTTGACGATCTGCTCAAGCAGAGGCAGAACTTCCTGAATGTTGGAGATTTTCTTGTCGGTGATGAGGATAAGCGCGTCGTCGATAACGGCTTCCATCTTATCCATATCTGTTGCCATGTAGGGGCTCAGATAGCCGCGGTCGAACTGCATGCCTTCAACGACATCGCTGTAGGTCTCTGCGGTCTTGGATTCCTCAAGAGTGATAACGCCGTTCTGGCTGACCTTCTCCATAGCCTCGGCTATGAGAGAACCGATGTGCTCGTCGCCGGAAGAGATAGTGCCGACACGGGCGATGTCCTTGGTGCCGGATACGGGCTGGGATGCGGCCTTGACTGCCTCAACTGCGGCCTCGGTGGCCTTCTCGATGCCCTTCTTCATGACCATGGGATTTGCGCCTGCTGCCAGGTTCTTCAGACCCTCGTTGATCATTGCCTGAGCAAGGATGGTTGCGGAGGTGGTGCCGTCGCCTGCGACGTCGTTGGTCTTGGTGGAGACTTCCTTGATGAGCTGTGCGCCCATGTTCTCAAAAGCATCCTCAAGCTCAATCTCCTTTGCGATCGTGACGCCGTCGTTCGTGATCAGCGGAGTGCCGAACTTCTTGTCGAGAACGACGTTGCGGCCCTTAGGGCCAAGAGTTATTTTAACGGTATCGGCCAGCTGATTTACGCCGCGCTCGATAGCCTTTCTTGCTTCTTCACCATATATGATCTGTTTAGCCATGATTCAATTCCTCCTAAAAAATTGTTGCTGCTGCCGGGAACTATATTATTCGATGACAGCCAGAATGTCGGACTGACGGACGATGGTGTATTCCTCTTCGTCTATCTTGACCTTGGTGCCGCTGTACTTACCGACCAGAACCTTCTCGCCGGCATTTACTATCATCTTGACCTCATTGCCGTCTACCATACCGCCGGGGCCAACCTCAACGACCTCGTAGACTTCGGGCTTCTCCTGCGCGGATGCGGTGAGGAAAATGCCGGAAGAGGTGCGCTCCTCGGCTGCGTTCTGCTTAAGAACAACTCTGTCAGCCAACGGTTTCAGTTTCATTGCTATATACCTCCAAAAATTTTTTTACTAAATTAATCAAGCATCGTTAGCACTCGAACACACTGAGTGCTAACGATGCTTATAATACCACAGTTTTATATTTTTGCAAGCCCCCTGAAGCAAAAAATGAAGAAAAATTTATTAATTTTTTGTGACGAGTTTTCAAACGGCTTGACAAAAGGGAAATATACTGTTATAGTATGCACAGTTAATAAATTAATAATGATTATCATTATTAATTATATGAATACCGGAAACAGATCCGGTGTTGCTGTGGAAAGCTAATGGAAGTACGAGAAAGGGGAAAAATCAATGAACACGAAGTATTCCGGAACACAAACTGAGAAAAATCTTATGGCCGCCTTTGCAGGCGAGTCCGAGGCGCGCAACAAATACACGTTTTTTGCAAGTAAAGCTAAAAAAGAGGGCTTTGAGCAGATAGCGGCGCTTTTCCAGAAAACTGCCGACAACGAGAAGGAGCACGCAAAGCTCTGGTTCAAGGAGCTCAACGGCATCGGCGATACCGCGCAGAATCTGCTCAGCGCTGCCGAGGGCGAGAACTATGAGTGGACGGATATGTATGAGGGCTTTGCCAAGACTGCCGAGGAAGAGGGCTTCCCTGAACTCGCGGCGCGCTTCCGCCTTGTCGGCGAGATAGAGCGGCACCATGAGGAGCGCTATAGAGCGCTGCTGCGCAATGTGGAGACTGCCAAGGTGTTTGAAAAGAGCGAGGTCAAGGTGTGGGAGTGCCGCAACTGCGGTCATATTGTCGTCGGCACCAAGGCGCCGGAGGTATGCCCAGCGTGCAACCATCCGCAGAGCTATTTTGAGCTTCACGCAGAGAATTACTGAGGACCCTGTATTGCCTATAAATGAAAGCCTGCGGCTGGGCGCGATCCCGCCGCAGGCTTCTGCATAAAAAACACGCACGGATATTATATTCCGTGCGTGTTTTTTTGCTTTTTGCGCTTATGCCTGCTGCAATGCAGCGGCAGCTTCTTTTGTGGGCTGCTGCGCCGCCTCTTCGAAGAACTTCATGCCCTTGGGGACGATGAGCCTTGCTGCGCCGGGGACGATGCGGATATTTACCTTGCTGCTGTAGAGAGCTTCACCGTCGACATTTATCACGTTGTCCTCGTCAAACCCGATCTCTATGGAAGTGCCCTTGAGGTGAGTCACATGCTGCGGCAGCTCGTCCGCCTTACCGGAAGCGTATTTACCTATAAGCGCGGCAAAGGTGATGAGGTTTACGGGGCCTACGATAAAGAAATCAAGCTCACCGTCATCCGGACGGGCGGTCAGGCTGGGATTGAAGCCGCCGCCGTAATAGCGGCCGTTGCACACGCACACAAGGGCGTGCTTTCCCTCGGCATAAAAGTCGCCGCACTTTATGTACATATTGGTGTTGATGCCCTGAAATACGTTTGCAACGGCGGACACGACGTATCCGGCAGCGCCGCCGATCAGAGGCAGGTGGCTGTATTTGTGCACGGAAGTGCCGATGCGTGCATCAATGCCGACAGAGCAGATGTTGGCGCACCAGCGGCCGTTGCAGTCGATGAGGTCGATGGGGTGCTCATCGCCGTCAAGAAGCGCGTCAAGATCGCGGTACATGTCGGCCTCGGGGCCGAACATGCGGCAGAAGTCGTTGCCGGTTCCGGTGGGGAAGGGGCAGACGGCGACGTTCGGAAGCTGCGCCGCACCGCAGACACATTCGTTGAATGTGCCGTCGCCGCCGCAGGCGTATACGCGGATATGCTCGCCGGAGGCCGCTTCCTCGACGATTTTGGCCGTCGCGTCCATCGGGCCGCGTGTGACGTATATTTCAAATTCGCCGCCGCGCTGTGCAAATGCGGCCTTTACCTTCGCGCTCACCGCGGTGGTCGCATCATGTCCGCCGGCTGTGGGATTAACAATAAAAAGGTGCTTCATTTGTCCGCTCCTTGTATTTTTGTTCAGAGTAAGATACCATCAATTGACAAGGACACACACGGTTTTGACGGGCAGAAAAACGCCC
>URDG01000015.1 GCA_900546515.1 uncultured Eubacteriales bacterium
CCCCATCGGCGTCGTGCGCAGGTTCGGCGGCTTGCAGAGTGTACCGCGCAGATACACCTCGTTGCAGTCCGGTTCATCGCAGAAGAACAGCTCCTTTGCGAACACTGTTATCACAAGCTTTGCCCCGACGCCGCGGCGGTTATTGAAGGTGCGCAGCTGGCCGGTGACGGCGATATGCTCCGCTTCGCACAGCTCCGTCTGCTCGAGCAGCTCGCGGCTGACGACGATGTTGACGGTATCGGTATTGCCGGAGAGCCGGCGAACTTCAAGAGGGAAGGAATAGAATACCTGCCCGCGCCCGGTGTGGGAATAGGCCGGGGCACCGGCAAGCGTGCCGCAGAGTCGGGTGTAATTGTTTTCGTATATCATGTCCATGGTCGGAGCCGTCCTTTTCTTTGAGATAGTCAATCATATTCCGGACGCGCACTTGATTATGTCCCGCGAAACGTATATAATGTTAGTACTATATATGAAAAGGAGCCATATTATGGACATCAAGGATATACTGGAAAAATGCGACCACACCCTCCTGCGCGTCGACTGCACGAGCGAGGAGATCAGAAAGCTCTGCGACCAGGCGATAAAGTATAACTGCGCAAGCGTATGTATCCCGCCCTGCCACGTTTCCGGCGCAAAGCGCTATGTCAACGGCAGAATGAAAATATGCACGGTCATAGGCTTCCCCAACGGCTACATGACCACTGCGGCCAAAGCCTTTGAGGCCGCCGATGCCGTAAAAAACGGCGCGGATGAGATAGATATGGTCATAAATCTCTCCATGGTCAAGGACGGCTGCTGGGATGCGGTAGCAAAGGATATATCCGCTGTGCGCGAGGCTACGCGCGGCCATATTCTCAAGGTCATAATCGAGTGCTGCCTGCTCACCGAGGATGAGAAGATCAGAATGTGCAGGATCGTCTCCGATTGCGGGGCTGACTTTATAAAGACCTCGACCGGCTTTTCCAAGGGCGGCGCGACGCGCGAGGACGTCAGGCTCATGCGCGAAAACTGCCCGGAGAGCGTCAAGGTCAAGGCTGCCGGCGGTATCTCCAGCCTGCAGGATGCCGAGGACTTTATCGAGCTTGGCGCCGAGCGTCTGGGTACGAGCCGCATAGTGAAGCTCGCAATGGAGCAGGAGAAGGCCGAGGGCGCGCCCGACGAAAATTACTGAGAGGCTCTGAGGCTTTTTCGCAGCCTGCGGCAGAGCCACAGCCCCGGCAGCGACAGGACGAGCCATATCAGCGTGAAATACGGGCAGATCTGCCCGAGAACGTTGTACGGCAGCGCAGAATAGTCCCACACCATCATGCCCAGACGCAGATTTACAATGCAGCCGGTTAGAAATTCTACAGTTGTGACCAGCGCCGCGCAGAGTATGCATTTTCTGCGCAGCGGCATTGGAACGCTGTCAACGCAGTATATCAGCGTGAAGCATATGCCGCCGCAGATGAGCATTGTCCAGTGCGTCCAGCCGCGCCAGAGTATCTCAATGGCTCCGTAAAGTAGTCCGCCGAGGGTAAAAACTGTAATATATTCCGAAAACACGCTATCAACTCCGCGTTTTATATTTGCCCTGCCCTGTTATCATTCCCCGGACAGGTATTTTTATCACGCGGAGAGGGTAGATCCTTTTGAGGTACATATGACTAACGACAACACGCTTGCGCTCATAAACAGATACAGAAGCCCTATCCTCGGCGTAGCGGCGCTGTGGATACTTGCGTTCCACATGTGGCAGCCCCTGTTTGCAAAAGATGTGCAGCCGGTGCTGTTCTATGTTGAGAACATAACGTTGCGCGAGGCCGTTATCGGCGTGGACATGTTTTTCTTCTTCTCCGGTATGGGGCTTACCTACGCTATATCAAAGTACAGTCTTGGCGGGTTCTATCTGCGTCGCTTTAAAAAGCTTGCCGTTCCAGTGCTAGTTATTGCCGTGGTGCGTGCATTTGCCGAGAACTGGGGCTTTGACGGTTTCCTTATAGTCATAAGCGGGTTGAACTTCTACACCGGGAATATGTATTTTTTCCTGTGGTTCGTTACTGCAATCGCTACACTCTACATCGTGTTCCCACTCTACTGGCGCGTCTTTTCCCAAGCAAAGTCAAAGCCGATGTTCACACTGTGCTTTGCGACGGCGTGGTTCGTGCTGTCGCTGTTGCCAGTCGGGAAAATAAACTATCAACTCTACGGTTTTATAAACAGGATACCGGTTTTCGTATTTGGCGTACTAATCGGCTGGATGCAGCAAAACGGCTGCGGTCTCACGCGCCGCACAGTGAACATTATTGCGACGGCAATGCTTGCGGCGGGACTTACGCTAAGCTTTATGTGTCATTTCAGAGGGCTTACGCTGCTTGTACCGGAGTCGAATTGCGGCCTGCCAAACCTGCTCGCAGCGCCGGGGCTGTGCGTACTGCTGGCGGAGGTTTTCTCGCGTTTTGATACGCTGTGTCACTTTACACGAGCCTTGAACGAGGTGGTGGGCTTCATCGGGCGCATAAGCCTTGAATTTTATTGTGTGCAGGAGTATTTTGGAGGGCTGACGGTCGAAGCACTCAAGGGCGTCGTGCCAGACGCGGTGGTGAACCTTGCAGTGCTGGCTGTAGTTATGGTGCTTGCATGGCTACTGCATCTGCTAAGCGCAGCGGTGTATCGCACTGTAGGAAAGCTCACGAAAAAAAATGAAAATATCACGGGAAAGGCTTGACAAGCGGAACACGAACGCTTATAATAACAAAGCTAAAACAAAGAAGGTATGGCATCCACCAGCCTCACCCGGCGGCATTCTGGTCGGCCGAGGTCAATAGGAACACACCCCGATAGGGGGCAAATGTGTTTTTACGCGCGGATGCTGTGCATCCGCGCTTTTGTATTTATTAATTTTTGTGCTGTTTACCGGAGGTGTTTCAGATCGCAAACGCTGTTCATCAAATCAACGAGGAGATTATTGACAAGGAAGTCCGCCTGATAGGTCCCGAGGGCGAGCAGCTGGGCATTATGTCCGCGCAGAAAGCTCTTGAGGTAGCCATCGAGCATGAGCTTGACCTGGTCAAGATCGCTCCGGGCTCCACCCCCCCTGTCTGCCGCATTATGGACTATGGCAAGTTCCGTTTTGAGCAGACCAAGAAGGAGAAGGAAGCAAAGAAGAACCAGCGGGTCATTGAGATAAAGGAGATTCGCATGTCTCCCGGTATTGATACCAATGACTTCAACACCAAGCTCAAGAATGCCCAGAAGTTCCTTTCTGACGGCGACAGAGTCAAGGCGTCTGTCCGTTTCCGCGGCCGTGAAATGGCGCACACAGAGATAGGCGAGGTCCTTTTGAGGGACTTTGCGGCCAAGTGCTCGGAGATCGCCAATATCGACAAGCAGCCCAAGCTTGAGGGACGCAGCATGTCCATCTTCCTCTCCCCCAAGCCGCAGACTCCGCCCAAAAAGCCGGCAAAGCCAAAGGCACCGAAGGCTGAGGGCGAAGCAGCAAAGTCCGAGGAGTAATCAACAAGTATACAGCAGGAGTATTCCCTGTATTAACCCAGTTACGGAAGGAGAAAAAATCATGCCCAAACTGAAAACCCACAGCGGTGCAAAGAAGAGATTCAACCTTACCAAGAGCGGTAAAGTGAAACGTGCACATGCATTCAAGAGCCATATCCTCACCAAGAAGGACACCAAGCGCTGCCGTCGTCTGCGTTCCGAAACTTATGCGGACGTGACCAACGAGGCAACCATCAAGAAAATGATCCCTTACAAATAAGGGCAGACGCTAATATAGGAGGATAATCAAATGGCAAGAGTTAAAGGCGCAATGATGACCCGCAAGCACAGAAACAAGATTCTTGGCCTTGCAAAGGGTTACTGGGGCAACAAGTCCCGTCACTATAAGATGGCAAACCAGCAGATGATGAAGTCCGGCCGCTACGCTTACGTAGGCCGCAAGCAGAAGAAGAGAGACTTCCGTCAGCTGTGGATCACCCGTATCAGCGCAGGCTGCAAGATGAACGGTATGAATTACTCCACCTTCATGCACGGCCTGAAGCTCGCCGGTGTCGATATGAACCGCAAGATGCTCTCCGAGACCGCTATTCACGATCCCGCTGCATTCACCGCTCTGTGCGACATGGCAAAGGCTGCAAACAAGTAATATTGTTCTGATAGATCAGGCTCCCGCCGCGGGATCGCGGCGGGAGCTTTTTTGACGTGCTTCGGCGGCTTTTTTCGCATCTTGCTTGACCTTTATGTCCGGAAAGTTTATAATATTAAAGGTTACCATCAGCTGACAAAAGCACATACGCCTGGCAGCATGTCTTTTCGGCGCTTTTTGCCCTTTTCGTCTTGATGGGTTACGACACATCTGCGTCTCAAAAAGCAAAAATCACTCGAAAATCCAAAGCTGTCAGGTGCAGGCAGTTTTGCCGGAGCAGAAATGCGTTCAGGCAATGAAAAGCCCGCAGGTAATACTTTGTGTATGCCAAGGGCTTTGAGGCAGCATGGGCGTTTTTCTGCCCGGCAAAACCGTGTGTGTCTTTGTCATCTGATGGTATCATAAAACATATAAAGGAGAAGATCATGGCACCCAGATTATATATCGTTATACCCTGCTATAATGAGCAGGAGGTCCTGCCGATAACTGCGCCCATGTTCCTTGACAAGGTGAAAAGCCTTGCTGCAGCAGGAAAGATCAGCAGCGACAGCCGTGTGCTCTTCGTCAACGACGGCAGCAAGGACAATACATGGAATATTATAAAGGATCTCGCCAAGTCCGATGAGCATTATATCGGCATCTGCCAGAGCCGCAACAGAGGCCATCAGAACGCCGTGCTCGCCGGGCTTATGGAGGCCAAGGACGTCTGTGACATCACAATATCCATAGACTGTGACGGTCAGGACGATATAAACGCGATGGACGAGATGGTGGACGCTTATCTGGACGGCTGCGATGTGGTGTACGGCGTGCGCTCCAGCCGCGAGACCGATACGTTCTTCAAGCGCTTCACGGCGCAGAGCTTTTACAAGTTCCTCGCCGCGATGGGAGCGGAGGTCGTCTATAACCATGCCGACTACCGTCTTATAAGCGCAAAGGTGCTCAAGGAGTTTGCAAACTTCAAGGAGGTCAACCTTTTCCTGCGCGGCCTCGTTCCGCTCGTCGGCTTCAAGAGCACGAGCGTCACTTATTCCAGGGCCGAGCGTATCGCAGGAGAGAGCCACTATCCCCTTAAAAAGATGATCGCCCTGGCGGTGGACGGGATCACGAGCCTTTCTGTAAAGCCCTTGCAAATGATAATGGGATTCGGCATTTTCGTCGCATTTGTCAGCTTTATCGGCTGCATCTGGGCGCTTATCACGGCGCTTTGCGGTCACGCTGTCTCCGGCTGGGCCAGCATGACGTGCATAATCTGCTTTGTCAGCGGCGTGCAGCTTATCTGCCTTGGCATAATCGGCGAATACATCGGCAAGATCTACCTTGAGACCAAGCACCGCCCGCGCTATATCATAAGCGAGCGCACATGGGAAGAGTCAAAATAAATATTTGTACGGATAAACAAAAAACGTTATATACAGACTGCGCCCGGTGTTAAGTTTTATATATTATAACATTTGACAGTTTACGGCGCGGGTTGTAAAATAAAAAGACAGCAAAAAACAAAAAGAGGCAACAAATAATATTTAACAGAGGTGTGTAGATGTACAAAGTAGTGACCAAGCGTTTTCTGAATGACGCTAAGACCATCTGCCTTTTTGAGATCGAGGCTCCCTTGATCGCAAAGCATGCGCAGGCCGGTCAGTTCGTGATTTTCCGCCTTGACGAGCAGGGCGAGCGTGTTCCCGTCTCCGTCGCAGGATGGGATCGTGAGAAGGGCACCGTTACCGTTATGGTTCAGGCTGCGGGCCGCACCACCAGAATGCTCCACACTGTCGAGCAGGGCGACGTTATTTCCGATATAGTCGGACCGCTCGGCAAGGCTACCGAGATGGAGGGCCTGAAGAAGGTCTGTGTCGTCGGCGGCGGCGTCGGCTGCGCGATAGCGTACCCCATCGCCAAGGAAATGCATAAGAAGGGCATCGACGTTACGTTTATCGGCGGCTTCAGAAGCGCAGATATCGTGATACTCAAGGACGAGCTGAAGGAAGCCTCCGACAAGCTCATAATGTGCACAGACGACGGCACCTACGGTGAGAAGGGCTTCACTACCCAGTACCTCAAGCAGGAGATCGACGCGAACATCGCCGAGGGCAAGCCCCAGTTCGACCGCGTCATCGCCATCGGCCCGGACATCATGATGAAGTTCCTCGCCGATACCACCCGTCCCTACGGCATCAAGACCATCATCTCCCTCGACCCGATCATGGTCGACGGCACCGGCATGTGCGGCGGCTGCCGCGTCATTGTCGGCGGCGAGACGAAGTTTGCCTGCGTCGACGGCCCTGACTTCGACGCACACGAGGTCGACTTTGACTCTCTCCTCAAGCGCGCAGCTTTCTATAAGGACGAGCAGGACGAGGCTGCAAAGCACATCTGCAACATGACTGGAGGTAAGCGCAATGGCTAATATGAAAATGACCAAGAATCCCATGCCCGAGCAGGATCCCGTAGTCCGCGCCGGCAATTTTGAAGAGGTCGCCCTCGGCTATACGCCCGAGATGGCCATTGACGAGGCGAAGCGCTGCCTCAACTGCCGCAACCCCCTCTGCCGTACCGGCTGCCCTGTCTCTGTGCGTATCCCCGAGTTCATTGCCAAGGTCGCCGCAGGCGATTTTGACGCAGCATATGACATCATCACCTCCACCAACTCCCTGCCTGCCGTCTGCGGCCGTGTCTGCCCGCAGGAGAAGCAGTGCGAATCTAAGTGCGTGCGCGGCATCAAGGGCGAGAGCGTCGGCATCGGCCGCCTCGAGCGCTTCGTGGCCGACTATCACATGAACAAGGAAGTCAAGGACGAGGTCAAGGTCCCCGAATCCAACGGCCACCGCGTCGCAGTCGTCGGCTCCGGCCCTGCCGGCCTGACCTGTGCGGGCGACCTGAGAAAGATGGGCTACGATGTCACCGTCTACGAGGCGTTCCATAAGTCCGGCGGCGTTCTGGTCTACGGTATCCCGCAGTTCCGTCTCCCCAAGGAGATAGTTGCGGCCGAGATAGAAAACCTCAAGGCCATGGGCGTCAAGATCATCAACAACGCCATAGTCGGCAAGTCCGAGACTGTGGACGAGCTCTTTGAGGACGGCTATGAAGCCGTGTTCATCGGCTCCGGCGCAGGTCTGCCGCAGTTCCTGCACATCCCCGGCGAGAACCTGCTGGGCGTCTACTCCGCAAACGAGCTGCTCACCCGCGTGAACCTCATGAAGGCCTACCGCGACGATTACGATACACCCATCAAGCACTTCCACAACGTCTGCGTCGTCGGCGCGGGCAACGTCGCAATGGACGCGGCGCGCGTCTCCAAGCGTCTGGGCGCAGAGCATGTCTATATCGCTTACCGCCGCGGCAGAGACGAGCTCCCCGCACGTAAGGAAGAGGTCGAGCATGCAGAGGCCGAGGGCATCGAGTTCCGTCTGCTGAATAACCCAGTCGCTATCCACGCGGGCGAGGACGGACACGTCACCGGTATCGAGCTTCAGAAGCAGGAGCTCGGCGAGCCCGACGAGAAGGGCCGCCGCAAGCCCGTTCCCGTGCCCGGCAGCAACTGGATCCTTGACGTTGACACCGTCGTTATCGCTATCGGCACAAGCCCGAACCCCCTGATCCGCAACACGACCGAGGGTCTGACCTTCACCCGCAAGGGCGGCATCGAGGCCGACGAGGGCGGCGCGACTGCACGCGAGGGCGTTTTTGCCGGCGGCGACGCCGTTACCGGCTCTGCTACCGTTATTCTCGCAATGGGCGCAGGCAAGGCCGGCGCGAAGAGCATCGACGAGTATATCAAGAACAAGAGCAAAAAATAAATACATAGTCTGAATATGCAAAATAAAAACTCCGTCCGCAGCTGCGGGCGGAGTTTTTTATTTCAGCTGGCTGTGCTGCGCCCGCTTCCGGTGAGCGCATAGCCGACTGACATCAGGCTGTCCTCAAGCCTCAGGGTCTCCAGCTTCACGCCGAAAGGCACGTTTATTTCGGCGGCGGTCGTGTTGAGTATGGCAATGACGCCCGCCGCGCAGAGAATGTCTGTGTATCGCTGCGCCTCGTCTGCGGGAGTTGCAAGCACGGCGATCTTTATGTCGAACATGGTCACGGCGTGGTCAAGCTCGCAGGCGTCGGCAGGAGCCGTTGAAAAATATGCTGGCAGCATGAAGCCGTACTGGTTGAATATCGGGTGCAGTAAGGTCTTGTACATAGCCGGGTCACTGGCGACGACTACAACGCGCGGGCCGTATGAAAGACCCAGTATTTCACGGATGCTGCTGCGCAGCTGCGCACATGAATAGCCCTTTTTGGAGCCGAAGCTTCCGAAGAAATTCAGATCAAGTCTCACTCTGACGGCTGAGGTATGCGTCGCGTCGGCGATAGCCTCGGAGGATATGTATTCTTTTGCGATATTTCCGCTGTCGAGGACGTCAAGGTACTTTTTAAGGCGGCGTACCACCGCTTCGGGGATTTTTCTCTGTTTCATATTCATTAAAGCCGCTCCACGGCGATTATTCCGGGTACGTTGGCAATGTCTGCGATCATGTCCTTGATGCGCAGCTTCCTGTGAATGAGCAGGTCTATGTTCACGCAGTTTTTATTTGCAGGATTGCTCTCGGACTTGAGTATTTCAAGCGAGAGTATCTTCAGGTCGACCTCTTTCATATACCGCAGTACGCCGTTGAGGCTGGCGAGATCCTTGTACTCGACAAGGAGGTTCACCTCGCGCGCGTTGTCCATTATGCGGTATTCAAGCTTGGAGAACAGCAGCTCCACCGCGAGTATCAGCAGCGCGGCGATGATACCGCCCTCGTAAAAGCCTGCGCCGAAGCACAGACCGATAGCGGCGCTTGCCCAGAGCCCGGCAGCCGTCGTCAGCCCTTTGACTCTGCGGCGCTGCGTGACTATTATGGAGCCCGCGCCGATGAAGCCGATGCCGGCGATGACCTGCGCACCGAGACGCGCTATATCGGTGAACTGGCGGAGAGAGAGGAAAAGGTACTGGCTTGTGAGCGTGGTCATGGCCGCGCCGAGACAGATGAGTATATGCGTCCGGAAACCGGCGGGACGGTGCTTGCGCTCACGCTCAAGCCCTATGAGGCCGCCGAATATTACGGCCAGCGCCAGTCTTATCAGCACAGACAGCCCGTTGACGTTTCTTATATATTCCATGAATGACATTATATCCGTACCTCCCGTCATATCTCTTCCACGCCCTTTACACATTTCAGCCCGGCGATCTCGGCGGCGACCTGCGCATGCTCTGTTCCCCGGGGCAGACGGAGGGCAAATATGGCCCCGTCCGCGTCGAACTGAGCGGTTTTGTCCAGCTCCATCTCGTGCACGGATATTTCCATCCTGCGCAGCAGGTCAAGTATTTCGCTGACGTCGGTCACGCTGCTGAACTTTACGTATATGTTCAGGTTCCTTGTGTGCGTCATGAAATAATTCTCAATGGCCGGGAAGAACTTGATGCATATGAATATAAAGGCAAAGCCGATGAACGCACATTCATAGAAGCCCGCGCCGACCGAAAGTCCCATGCACGCGCAGGTCCACAGCGCCGCCGCAGTCGTCAGACCCTTTACCTCCTGCCGCCCGGTGACAAGTATCGTGCCCGCGCCGAGAAAGCCAATGCCGTTTATGACCTGCGCGCCGAAGCGCGACACGTCGGTCTTTACGCCGAGCTCAGCTGATACATCCGCCCATGGGCCGCAGATCATATTGTATTCGTACTGGCTCAGCAGCATGGTCAGCGCCGCGCCGAGACAGACCAGCATGTATGTCCTGAAACCGGCGGGGCGGCGCTTGCGCTCCCGGTCGAGCCCTATGAGGCCGCCGAAGCATATTGCGATCAGCAGCCGAAAGATTATGGAGACGAGGTTCAGTTCGCGCAGATATGCGTTGATTTGCAGAAAAACTGCCATTTTTGTCACATCCTGTAAAAATACGGTGATTTTGGGTATAAAAAGGACAGCAGCCCCAAAGGGCTGCCGCCCCTCATTAATACGACAGGCAGAGACATACTGCCGGTGAGAGATTTATATCAGATACCCAGTGCTTCAAGTATCGCGGCCGTCGTTTCGTCCGCGGTCGCCCTTGTTTCTACCGGGATGAGCAGACCGCGCGCCGCGTAGAATTCCTTGAGCGGCTCGGTCTCGCTGTGGTAGACGGCGAGACGGGCTTTCACGGTCTCGGGCTCGTCGTCCTTGCGGATCGTGAGCTGAGCGCCGCAGCTGTCGCATATGCCCTCGACTGCGGGCGGTATGGCGACAACGTGGTAGCTTGCCCCGCAGGCGGGGCAGACGCGGCGGCCGGACATGCGCTCCATGATGGCCTCGTCAGAGATCTCGATGGAGACGGCGGCGTCAAAGCTGATCCCGGCAGCCTCGAGAGCCTCGGCCTGAGCAATGGTGCGCGGTACGCCGTCGAGAATATAGCCGTCCTTGCAGTCGTCCTGCGCAAGGCGCTCATTGATGATCCCGATAATTATATCATCGGAGACGAGCTGCCCCGCATCCATGCATGCTTTCGCACGCAGACCGGTGGGCGTGCCGTTTCTGACGGCAGCGCGGAGGATATTGCCTGTGGATATTGTGGGAATGTTCAGGCGCTTGCACAGCCGCTCCGCCTGCGTTCCCTTTCCGGCGCCGGGAGCGCCGAGCAGGATAAGTTTCATATATACTCCTTTAATTTGCCGCGGTTCTCTTCTTTGCCGCCTTCTTCTCGGCAAGTATGGGGTAGACGATAGCAGCAATGCTGATTATGAAGAGGATAACGGTCATGGGGCGGGTGACAAAGCTGGAGATACCGCTGACCATGAGCGCCTGACCGAAGTTGAGCTCCATGAGGCGGCCAAGCACGAGACCGAGCACGACGGGAGAAGCGGGATAGTCATATTTCTTGAACATCCAGCCGATAAGACCGAACACAAGGCAGGTGCCGACGTCAAAGAGAGACTTGCTGATAGAATAGCTGCCGAGAATGGAGAAAGCGAAAATGAGGGGATAGAGCAGCGTCTTCGGCAGGTCGCCGACGCGGACCCAGATCTTGCTGCCGTAGGTGCCGACGAGCGCCATCAGGGCGTTTGCCACGAACATGGACGCGAACAGACCGTACACAAGGGCGGGCTGATCGGTGAACAGCTGCGGGCCGGGAGTGAGGTTGTGGATCATCAGCGCGCTCATCAGAACGGCTGCGGTGGAGCTGCCGGGGATACCGAGCGTGAGCATCGGAACCATTGCGCCGCCGACGGAGCCGGAGTTGGACGCTTCAGCCGCGCAGACACCTTCAAGTGCGCCGTGACCGAATTCCTCGGGGTGCTTGCTGCAGCGCTTCTCAACGTCATATGCGAGGAAGGAGGCGATCGTTCCGCCTGCGCCGGGGAATATGCCTATCAGGCAGCCGACGATACCGGAGCGGATGATGGGCCACTTGAGCTTCCAGTAGTAGCTGAGCTTCGGGAGCTTGTACGAGCCTTCCGTTTTGTGCTCCTGCGCGTTGGGGTCATAGTGCTCAAGGTTGCTGAGCACTTCGCCGAGAGCGAAGAGGCCGATAAGCACCGGGACCATCTTTATGCCGTCATAGAGACGGTTGACATTGAAGGTGAAGCGCTTGACGCTGAATGCCGGGTCCATGCCCATGGTGTTGAGCAGCAGACCGAAGATGACGGCTGCCAGAGCCTTCTTCCAGTTCTTGCCGCCGAGTGTGGCGACGGTCGTCAGACCCATGAAGCACAGGGCAAAGTATTCGGACGGCCAGAACTTCAGCGCGACCTTGGAGAGAGGCACGGAGAAGAATATCAGGATGAATATGCTTATGATGCCGCCGATGACGGACGCCCACAGGGATATGCCCATTGCCTCACCTGCGCGGCCCTGCTTGCTCAGCGGGTAGCCGTCGAACGAGGTGACGGTAGCGGACGGGGTGCCGGGGGTGTTTATTGCTATTGCGGTTATGGAGCCGCCGTAGTTTGCGCCGATATAGATGCCCATGAGCATGACCATAGCCATGGCCGGGGACATCGTGTAGGTGATGGGGAGAAGCAGTGCGACTGCCATAGACGGGGATATGCCGGGGATAGCGCCGCCGAGAATACCGACACAGACGCCGAGCAGGATAAGCAGAACGGGAGTTACGCCGGCAATGGTCGAAAAGCCCATGCCCATGTTTCTTATTAATTCACTCATTGCTCGTTCCTCCTCAGAAAATCAGGTCGAACAGCATGCCGGACGGCAGACCGATATACAGTACGCGCTGGAATACGAAATACGTGAACGCGATCCACGCGAGCGGCGTGATGACGAGCATCTTCCATCTGCGCTCCTTCATCACCCACATCACCGCGAAGATGAATATGGCGCTGCTTATGTAGTAGCCGAGGAAATTGAACATGACGACGCTGAATATCGAACCGAGAGCCACGCCGAGCGCAAGGCCCCAGCGGCCGAACTTCTCGTCGGATTCGCCTCTGCGGATTATTTCGACGAATGCCGCAATGGCGATCGGCACCATCAGCGCGCACCACAGGCGCGGCATCGTGCGCGCCGTGAAGCCGGTGGATTCGGACATCTTGCTGACACGCAGCGAGAAGGTGAGGATATAGTAAAGCAGGGTCATAACGCACATGCCGCTGAGTGTTATCAGCTGGCCGGTGACGCGCCGGGTCTTCGGGTTTGCACGGAATATGAAGAACAGGATAGCCATGAGCACGACGGCTCCGAGCAGTATCCAGTAATAATCAAGTGATGCAAGCCATTTTGAAAAGGCCTCCATAGTAAACTCTCCTTATTTGGATTTATAATATGCCCGTCCGGCCAGATTCGGGTTTCCACCGGACGGGCAAAAGTCGTTGTGCGCTGTGATATTCGGTTTGTGCTTAGCCTTCGTAATCCTCGTTTATCATACCGACACCCTTGAGAACGGTCTTGCCGGTCTCAAAGTCGGACTTTACTCTTGCGGTGAAATCGTCGGTCATCTCATTCGTGACGGAGACGAACTGAGGCGCAAAGTATGCCTGCCAGTCGGGATCTTCGGTGACCTTCTGGCACAGATCCTGGAACCACTCGATCATCTCGGGAGGCGTGCCGTTCTTGACGGCGTAGCCGCGCCACATCGAAATGCCGTCCAGATCGGAGCTGTAGCCGAGCTCGGAGAATGTGGGAACGTCGAAGCCGTCAAGTCTGCCGTTGTTGGCGACGACGAGCGCCTTGACGTCATACTTCGTGGTGTCGCCGGGGTTGCCGACAGAGGCAGTGCCCTGACCGCCGAGAACCGCGCCGATGGCGAGAGGACCGGACTCATAGGGAACGACCTGGATGTCTATGCCGAGTGCATTGCACATCTGGATGGCCGCAATGTGCTTTGCGCCGCCGGCGTTGGGCTCGCACCAGATCATATTGCCGTTCTTGGCTTCTTCAACCAGAGAGTCGAGAGTGTAGTCGCTGCTGCTGGGGACAAGGATGCAGTACGGGTCGGCCATGATGTTGTCGATCCAGGTCAGGCCGTCAATGTACTTGGAAGCGTCCTCCTCCGCTGCGGCGATGCCGTAGATGTAGGTGACGGTGGTCGCGTAGATCAGATAACCGTCTGCGGGCTGGGTCATAACGTAGTCTGCCGCGATCATGCCGGATGCACCGGTCATGTTGTCCACGACGAAGGTCGCGTCGGTGTACTTGCTTGCGATCTCAACGAACTTGCGGGTCGCAAGGTCCATTGCGCCGCCTGCGGCAACATAGTTGAGGATGGTGATGGGCTGAGTGGGTTCCCATGCTTCGCCTGAGGTCTCTGCTGCGGGGGTGTCCGCCTTGTCTGCTGCGGTGTCGGCTGCTGTGGGCTTTTCGGCTGCGGGAGCTGCGGAGGAGCCGCAGGCGCACAGAGCGAACAGCATTACAAGTGCCAGCGCTAATGCAATGATCTTTTTCATTGGCTTTTCCTCTCTATTCTGTATTTTGTTTTTATCAGGTCATCCCTGAAACTCTTACTCCTGGAACAGGTCGAATGCGAGACCGTGACGGAGCCCCCTGTCACTTATGGTCAGCATGTCGACGCCGAGGCGTGAGGTTATGACGTCGAGGATGCATGCGCCGGCGAGTATGACGTCCGCGCGCTTCGGCTGCAGGCCGGGAAGCTCCTTGCGCTGCTCAATGGTGCGGGTGCTGTAGTCGCCTATCTGCTCGCTGATGTCGGCCTTCGTGAGGGTGGAGCCCTGTATCACGTCGGGGTCGTACTTGATCATCTTGTGCTTCACGGCGCCCATGCTGGTGACGGTGCCGCCCATGCCGACGAGCTGATCGGGATGGCCCTCAACGCCTGCCGCAGCAAACTCCTTGTCGATCTGCGCGATAGCGGCGCTGACCTGCTCGGGAGTCACGGGGTCGGAGGTGAGGTAGTTTTCGGTGATGCGCACGGCGCCGAGGTTGACGCTGAAGCGCTTGACGAGCTGAGTGCCGTGGCCGAAAATGAATTCGGTGCTGCCGCCGCCGGTGTCAAAGACGACCAGATCGCCGCCCTGCAGGGGGAGGCCGGAGAGCACTGCGAGATAGGACAGGCGCGCTTCCTCTTCACCGGGGATTATCTGGACCTCAAGTCCGCAGGCCGCCTTGACCTTCTCGACGAATTCCGCACTGTTGGATGCGGTGCGCAGCGCCATCGTGCCGACGGCGACTATCTCGTCTGCGCCGAGCTCCTTGGCCTTTGCACAGAAGTTTGCGACGGATGCGACGTTGCGCTCCATGGCTTCGGGGCAGATCATTCCGGTCTTGTTCAGGTTCTCGCCGAGACGGGCGATGTCGTTGGTGTCAAGAACGGTGGTAATGGTCTTGTCTGCTGCCAGCTCGCCGACAAAGAACTTTATTGAGTTCGAGCCGATGTCTATTATTGCTTTTCTGCTCATGCGCGGCCCCTTACTTTTCCATGCCTACCGCAGCCTTCATTGCGTGCAGGTAGTTGATGTTCTCGTAGCGGTCGAGGCTGAGCTGACGGACGGTGTTGATAACGTTCTGGGGATCCTCGTGCTCTACGCAGATCGTGCGGGTCGGCACGCCGTTGAAGGTGACCTCGGCGATCTCGACGATGGCGAGGTTGATGACGTAGATGGAGCGCTCCTTGTAAACGTCGACTATCTCAAGATCCTCGCACGGGGCGACGACTTCTTCCAGATACTGCTCGTAGGTGTAGCTGTCGCGCTTGAAGGCGGGAACCTCTACCTTGAAGAAATCACGGAACAGGGTCTCGATGCTTTCCTTGCTCATCGGGAAGGTCTCCTTGAGGACCGGGCACCACTGCTCGAGCTTGTCGCCGTTGACCTGTTTGAGGCGCTTGATGTCCATCAGGTCGTCGCGGATCTTGCAGTTGTCGTTGCTGTTCTTGGAAAGTATATATTTCTCGGAGCTGCGCTTGAAGTTGCCGAGCTTGTGGTTCTGGATCTTCTCCTCAGAGACACCGAATTTGCTGCCGAAGGTACGCCACTCCCAGCGAGGTATGATCTTATCCATTTTGTTTACTCCTTTTCGTTTTTGAATTTGATTTATCTAAAAAGGCGAGCCGGCTTAGGCCTTTTTATTCAAACAAAAAACCGGGTGGAGCACATGCCCACCCGGTTTAAAAATACATATGGAATTGTATAAAAAGCAGAATGTTGGCGTGATATGCTCACAGTTTCAATATTCTGCATTGTCAAGGTCCATTTGTTCTGTGACTTTATTCTAGTACATGTGTTATAGAAATGTCAATACTCTTTTTTCAATTTGGCATTATACCATAAGCCGTTTTCTTTTTGCGGAAAACGGGAATTGTTTGGCGTAAAATGTCAACACAACGCGAACTATATCGAGCTTATTTGACACAAAATAATGCACAAATTTTACAATGTTAAACAAAATACACATATTAAGAAACATTTATTGACTGCTTCTTAACACCGCGTTACCTCACGCGCCGAAGAGATTGAGTATGCCGCTTATGCCGACTCCGGCGTAAACTATGTTCTTCAGACGCCGGCCGTCCACCTTGTCGACGATCTTGTTGGCGAGCACAAAGCCTATGCTTATTGCGGCAATGCCGACAAGAATATACGGGATGTGCGCCGCGACTATTATGCCGTTGCGGATGCGCAGGTAGGTGCTGAGGATGAGGTTGAGCATAAAAAGCATTTCGGTCGTGCCGAGAAATTCCTCCTTGCTGTCGGTATGCGCCATGTAATATATCACCATCAGCGGGCCGCCGACTGAGAAAAGGCCGCTGCACGCGCCGGAGAATATGATAGCCGCGATACTCACAGGCACGGGCCATTTTTTGACGGAGGACTTTTTGTCTAGGAAAAAGTGGTACAGCGTGATAAGAATGAGGAACGCGCCGAACAGACGCTTCAGAAGTACCTGATCCACCATCGGCGAGAAATATATTGCCGTCGCGGAGACGGCGGCATACAGAATGACCGGCGGGATGACGTTTTTCATGCGGATATGCTTGCGGTAGCGGATGACCATCAGCACGATGAGCGCCATGCTGATAAGCCCGGCGATACCGGCTGACTGGCTTATGCTGAAAAAGTACGGCAGGATGATCATCATTATAACGCCCGCACCAAAGCCGCACACGCCCTGTGCAATGCCGGAAATAACTGCAAATATGAAAATTACTATGTACTCTGCCATTTCATGCTCCCCAAAAAATAAAATAATAATAGTAATATGCAGCAATATTACGCTGACGGGCAACTTTTGTCAAGGCGGCGGACGATAGAGCGGCCGCGGCGCGGTTATAGGCCGCCGTAAAGTCCCAGTTTATTTTCTCCCATTTCTCAGTCAAAACAAATATTATTTTACAGCGCCTTGCGACAGCCTTCTTTGAATTACATAACTATAATGATTATTAACTTATGTAAACTAAACGGAGGGCGGTATATGGAAGTAGGAGAAAAGGGGAAGCTCACTGCACTGAGAGCTTCCGCCGCGGGGCGGAAGATAGACCCGCGTTTTTACATGGCGGCTCGCTGCGCGGTGTTCATGGGAATGGGAATGATGATGTCCTGCGCCCGTGTGCTGCGCACAGGCGCGCCTTTCGGCATGGCGATGGTCGCGTGCGCTGGGCCGGGGCTCAGCGGGGTGTTCACGCTTATCGGCGCGTCGCTCGGATATGTGCTCAGCGGCGGCGTGGAGTGGGGCATACGCTATATTGCGGCGGCGGTGCTCGTATATACCATCGCGTTTGTCTTTCAGGAGCTCTCCGTTTATAAGCAGGACTTCTTCATGCCCTCAGCCGCGGGACTTGTTATGGCGCTGACCGGTTTTCTCGGGAGCTTTTCCATGAGCGCGGGTACGGTGCCGCTATATGCGGAGCTGTTTCTTGAAACGGCTCTGGCCTTCGGCGGCACATATTTCTTCAAAGAAGCGCTGTCCAACACCCTGCGCACGACTGAGACGGCCGAGCTGCGGCACAGCGTGTCGTCAATGATAATGGCGGCCTGCGCGCTGATGTCGTTTGCGCGGGTGGTGATCCTCGGCGCAGTGTCGGTGGGGCGCATCGCCGCGCTGATCCTCGTAATGACCTCGGCGATGAAAGGCGGTATGCTCACCGGCGCTGCGGTAGGCACGGTACTTGGACTGGCAATGGATCTCACTCAGGACGGCGCACCGTTCTATACGATGGCTTACGCTTTCTCCGGGCTGCTCTCCGGCGTGTTCGGCAAACATGGCCGCGTAATATTTGTGCTGTCGTTCATTCTCTCAAGCGCGCTGTCCGTTGTCTGCGCGTGGAACGCCGGCACGTATGTAAGCACGCTTTTTGAGACCTTCTGCGCATGTGTTATTTTCATGCTCCTCCCCTCCGCACTCCTTACCCACATAGGCCTCATGCTCCAGTATGTTGAGCGGGGCAGCGGAGAATCCGGCCTGCGCCGCTTCGTGGCGGGGCGGGTCAAGAATCTCAGCGAGGCCTATGCGGATCTTTTTGAGACCGTGCGCAGAAATGTGGAGGAGCCGTATAACGACGAGAATATCGCCCGCGTTTTCGACCGCGCGGCGGATGAGGTCTGTGTGAAGTGCAAATTCAAGAACCGCTGCTGGAACACGGAATACATGGACACGCTCTCAGCCATGAACGACGCCACGCAGGCGATGACGGAGCACGGCACTCTCGGCGTGAGCGATCTGCCCGGCTATTTCCGCGAGCGCTGCGAGGGGCTGCCGGCCTTCGTCGCGGCGGTGAACGGTGAGTTGCGTGGCCTGTCGTACCGCCGTCAGCTGCGTTCACACCTCAAGGAGAACCGCAGCGTCGCATGGGAACAGTACAGCGACATAGCGGAGGTGCTGCGCCGCGTGGCGGAGGAGCTTGGCAGCATGAACGGCTCCGATCCGCTGGCCGAGCGGCGGCTCGTGCGCTATCTCAAGAGCCTTGACATTGACGCCGACGCTGCGGTCTACCGCGACGGGACAGGGCGCGTGCGCGTGATAATAGAGAGCGGGAGGCTCAGTCCGCTGACAAGGCACGACGACTATCTTGAAAAGCTCTCGTCAGTCGTCGGCGTGCGGCTGTGCCAGCCGGCGGAGGATGCCGAAGGCAGCTCGCGCCTTACGCTGCTTGAGGCGGAGCCGCTTGCGGTATCGGTCGGCATCGCGGCGATGAAAAAACGCGGCGAGAAGGTCAGCGGCGACAAGGGGACGTATTTCAAGACCGATGCGGGTGTGCTGTGCGTGATACTCTCCGACGGAATGGGAACGGGGGACGAGGCGGCAAAGGATAGCTGCGAGGTCGTGGCGATACTTGAAAAATTCCTGCGCTCCGGCGTCGACCCGGCGGTCGCAATGAAAATACTCAATTCCGTCATGCTGCTCAGAAGCCCGGACAGCTGGGGCTACGCCACTGTAGATTTGATGTGCGTCGACCTTTTCACCGGCGACACCTGCTTTTATAAATACGGCGCGGCCCCGTCGTATGTGCGCTCGGGCAAGAGCATAAAACGCATCAAGGGCGAGACGCTGGCCGCAGGCCTCGGCGGCTGCGACGGGACGGCGCCGGACATCGTGCGCATGCGCCTGCGCCCCGGCTCGACCGCTATCATCGCCTCGGACGGCGTGATCGCCGGTACCGAGGACGAGTGGATAAAGACGCTTCTTGACAAGGGCTTTGAGGACATGAAGGCTCTTGCGCGTTCCACGCTCAAGGAGGCCGAGAAAATATACGGGGCGAACGACGACATGACCGTCGTCACCGTGCGCGTGGAGGAGCGGGCATGATAGACCGGCTTCGGAACGGATTTCTGGGACTTCTGGACGAGCTCTCGGCGCGCAGGAGCCGGCACCGGGATATAAAAACGCGGGGACGGGAGGTAAACGTGCTGAAAGGACATATGCGCAGCGTGATCGTGGTACATCCTCCGGGCGAAATATTTCAGGAGGCGGTGTTTGTCCTGCGCGACGACTACTTCCACAAGCCCGGCATAAGCCGCGAGGCGCTTCTGCGTCAGGCGCGCGCCGCGGCGGAGGAATATACGGCCGGCCTGCATCCGACGCGCGCGCCGCGCAGAAAGGGCGTGACGCTCGTCATTATCTTCGCCGTCATAGCCGCGGCCGCCGTATTCATGCTCTGCATGGGCGGCGTACTTTGAAAACTGAACAGTAATAATAGGGTCAGGCGTCCGTTCGACGCCTGATTTTATTACGTTTTACAGGAATTATCATATTGACAAGAATGGCTCCGTAGGGTATATTCTGACTATATAGTTAAAATATTTTAATCAAAAAATTAGAATTAATTTTCGGGAGGAGCAGAGAAACATGGACATCTTTGCAAAATGCGATAGCTTTACTCTGGCCAGAAATTACAGAGAGCAGGGGATATACCCGTATTTTCATGCGCTGGAATCGAGACAGGACGTTGAAGTCATCATGGAGGGCAAGCGGCGCATAATGCTTGGCTCGAACAACTATCTCGGGCTGACGACGCAGCCGGAGATAGTCGAGGCCGGTATAAAGGCCTTTGAGAGGTATGGCACGGGCTGTTCCGGCTCCCGTTTCCTCAACGGCACGCTTGAAATACACCTCGAGCTTGAGGACGAGCTGGCGCGGTTTGTACACAAGGACGGTGCAGTCACGTTTTCGACCGGTTTTCAGTCGAATCTCGGCATAATCAGCGCCATAGTAGGCAGGAACGACTATGTGATCTGCGACCGCGAGAACCACGCCAGCATATACGACGGCTGCAAGCTGTCCTACGGCAAGATGCTGCGCTACAGGCATGCGGATATGGCCGATCTTGAAAAGCAGCTGCAGCGCGTGCCGGAGGAGAGCGGGACGCTGATCGTCACGGACGGCGTGTTTTCCATGGGCGGCGACATTGCAAAGCTGCCTGAGATAGTTGCTCTTGCAAAAAAGTACGGCGCGCGTATAATGGTAGACGATGCGCACGGCCTTGGCGTTATCGGCGAGGGAGGCCGCGGCACGGCAAATTATTTCGGCCTTGATGACGAGGTCGATATAATCATGGGTACATTCTCAAAATCTCTTGCCAGCCTCGGCGGATATATGGCGGCGAATGAGATCGTGTGCGACTATGTGCGCCACAATTCAAGACCCTTTATCTTCTCCGCGTCGATCCCGCCCAGCTCCTGCGCCGTGGCTCTGGCTGCGCTGCGGTATCTCGAGGGGCATCCGGAGCTGCCGGAGCGGCTGATGGGGCTTTCGCGCTATGCGAGGGACGGTCTGAAAAAGCGCGGCCTGCATATCCGCGAATCGCTCACGCCGATCATCCCGATATATACATATCAGGCGGAGAATACGCTCAGAAAGGCCAAGGAGCTTTACGAGGCGGGCGTGTACGTAAATCCCGTGCTCCCGCCGGCAACAGAACCGTCGGAGTGCCTGCTGCGCACGAGCTATATGGCGACGCATACGGAGCCACTGCTCGATGAGGCCATGGATATAATAAAGGAGGTCCTTTGCAAAGATGAATAGAATTGCGGTGGTGACTGGCGGTAGCGGCGGAATAGGCCGCTGCACCGCCGCGGCGCTGAGAGATGCCGGATGCACGGTGTACGAGCTTTCGCGCCGTGAGATAAAGGCGGAGGGCGTGAATCATATCACGGCCGACGTGACGGACGAAGCGCAGGTGCGCGCGGCGGTGCAGGAGATAACCGAACGCGAGGGCAGGATAGATATTCTCGTAAACAACGCGGGCTTCGGCATATCCGGCGCGGCAGAGCTGACCGACAGCCGGGATTCCCATGCACAGCTGGAGCTCAATCTCTTCGGTATGGACAACATGACGAAGGCCGTGCTGCCCGTCATGCGCGCGCAGGGCGGCGGCAGGATAGTGTGCATGAGCTCCATCGCAGGTATCGTGCCGATACCGTTTCAGCTGTGGTACTCCGTGAGCAAGGCGGCGGTCATAGCATATGTGCTCGCACTGCAAAATGAAGTGCGCCCGTTCAACATAAAGGTCTGCGCGATCATGCCGGGCGATATAGCCTCGGGCTTTACCGACGCGCGTAAAAAATCCTCTGCGGGCGACGATGTGTACGCCGGGCGCATCGAGCGTTCGGTTGCCGTTATGGAGCACGATGAGCGCACGGGCATGACGCCGGAGTACGCGGGAAAATTTGTGGCGAAATACGCGCTGAAAAAGAACAGCCGTCCGCTGGTCGCAATGGGGCTGGCCTATAAGGGCGCGGCGATGATCGTAAAGCTGCTGCCGCGGCGCGCCTCCAACTGGATCGTAGGGAAGATATACGCGAAGTGACCGGATACTGCCCGGCGGACGATGAAACAGGTACAAGCCGTATGTATGCGGCAGCAGGTGATGATGACCTGTATGGAGGAACCGGCATGAATGATAAGCTGCTGGATTTTGCAATGCGTATTCAGAGCATTGCACAGGCAGGACTTCAATATGGAAAAGACAAATACGACAGGGAGCGGTATAAGGAGCTCAGGCAGATCGCGGCAGAGATGATCTCAGAGAAAACGTACATTCCGATGGACAGAGTATATGACCTTTTCTGCAATGAGACGGGGTATCAGACACCGAAGATAGATACGCGAGCCGCCGTATTCGTAGACGGCAGGATACTTCTTGTTCACGAAAACAACGGTACATGGTCGCTGCCCGGCGGCTGGTGCGATGTGGATCAGTCTGTTGCATCCAATACCGTGAAGGAAGTCCGGGAAGAGACGGGATTGACCGTCTCCGCCGAAAGGCTGATCGCCGTGCAGGATTGGCGGAAGCACAATGTGACGAACTATGCCTATGGGATCATAAAGTTTTTTGTCCTTTGCCGGTATGAAGGCGGAGAATTTCAGGAAAATACCGAGACGACGGAGACCGCCTTTTTCGGCAGAGATGAGCTGCCTGATGAGCTTGCGGTCGAAAAATGCACGCGGGAGCAGATAAAGATGTGCTTTAAGGCGCTCGATGACCCGGAGGCGCCGACGCTGTTTGACTGATACACGCCGGATTCCCGGGCTGCATGGAATACGAATATTGAAAACAGACCGCGGGCCGTGCCGTATTGGCATGGTCCGCGGCGTTTTTATACACTTATGCGTATAATTCCTATTGACATTGTAGGTTAATGGTTTTATAATCACTAGCTGAAAGATAGGAATTAAAAGCGGCAGGGAAAAGCCGCATGGATACCGGCCGCGGCGCGCAGCTGTGAAGGTACGGCCGGACAAAAGAAAGAGGTTGAAAATATATGAAAAACAAGGAACTTCTTGAGATACGCGGCCTGCATGTCAGCGTCGGCGAAAAGGAGATACTGCACGGTGTCGATCTCATGCTCGGCACGGATGAGACGCATGTCCTGATGGGGCCGAACGGCACCGGCAAGTCGACGCTCGGCTACGCCATTACAGGCAATCCTGAGTATGCCGTGACCTCCGGCAGCATCATTTTCAACGGCGAGGATATAACCGGCATGCCCGTGAACGAGAGAGCGAAAAAGGGCATTTTTCTCTCGTTCCAGAATCCGCTCGAGGTACCGGGCGTGACGCTCAGCGCGTTTATAAGAAGCGCGCTCGAACAGAAGACCGGCAAGCGCATGCGCCTGTGGGACTTCAAAAAGAAGCTCGCCGAGATGATGAAGCTTCTGAACATGGATGAATCCTATGCGGAGCGCGATCTGAACGTCGGCTTTTCCGGCGGCGAGAAAAAGAAGGCGGAGATCCTTCAGATGCTCATGCTCGAGCCTGAGCTTGCCATTCTTGACGAGACGGACTCCGGCCTTGACGTTGACGCCGTGCGCACCGTGTCAAACGGCGTGCGCATCTTCCGCGAGCGCGTACACGGTTCGCTGCTCATAATCACCCACAGTACGAGAATACTTGAGGCGCTGACCGTGGACAGGACGCACGTCATGGAAAACGGCGTCATAGTCAGGAACGGCGGCGCGGAGCTTGTGGACGAGATAAACGAGCACGGTTTTTCAAATGTTCAGGCCGAGTGAGCCGGAAGCGGGTGAAAGTCGATGAAAGAAAAAAGCTATGTTGAGGACATTGACCGCAGCATATATGACATAAGGGACGTCGAAAACGATGCGTACCGCATGAAGGAGGGTCTCACCCCGGAGATAATAGACAAGCTCTCCAAGGAGAAGGGCGACCCTGTGTGGATGCAGCAGTTCAGGCTGCAATCCCTGCAGATATACAACGAGATGCCCGTACCCGACTGGGGGCCGTCCATCGAGGGACTGGATATGGATCACATTGCGACCTATGTCCGCCCCAAGACCTCAATGCAGAACGACTGGAAGAACGTCCCGCAGGATATTAAGGACACTTTCGAGCGCCTCGGTATACCAGAGGCCGAGCGTAAATCCCTCGCAGGCGTCGGCGCGCAGTATGATTCCGAGCTCGTTTATCACAATGTACGCGAGGAAGTCGCGGCCGAGGGCGTCGTCTACACCGATATGGAGAGCGCCATGAAGGGCGAGTATGCCGACATGGTGAGAAAATACTTCATGAAGCTCGTCACGCCGCGCGACCATAAGTTTGCGGCGCTGCACGGCGCGGTATGGTCCGGCGGCTCGTTTGTGTACGTGCCGAAGGGCGTGCATCTGTCGATACCGCTGCAATCCTACTTCCGCCTGAACGCAAAGGGCGCAGGCCAGTTTGAGCACACGCTCATAATCGTCGACGAGGGCGCGAGCCTGCACTTCATCGAAGGCTGCTCCGCGCCGAAGTACAACGTGGCAAATCTCCACGCCGGCTGCGTCGAGCTATATGTGAAGAAGAACGCGAAGCTGCGCTACTCGACCATTGAGAACTGGTCGAAAAACATGTACAACCTCAACACCAAGCGCGCTCTCGTGGAGGAGGGCGGCGTTATCGAATGGGTCTCCGGCTCGTTCGGTTCTCATGTCGGCTGCCTGTACCCGATGAGCATACTCAAGGGCGATAATTCCCGCATGGAGTTCACCGGCGTTACTTTCGCAGGACACGGCCAGAACCTTGATACCGGCGCAAAGGTCGTGCATGCCGGAAAGAACACAAGCTCTTATATGAACACGCGCTCCATAAGCAAGAGCGGCGGTATCAGCACTTTCCGCAGCAGCGTCGTCGTGGAAAAGGGAGCGGCGGGAGCAAAGTCCTCGGTGTCCTGTCAGTCGCTGATGCTTGATTCCGAGTCGCGCTCTGACACTATCCCCGCAATGGACATCCGCACAAAGGACGCCTCCGTCGGCCATGAAGCCAAGATAGGCAGCATCAGCAACGAGGCGATATTCTACCTGATGAGCCGCGGCATGAGCGAGGAAGACGCGCGCGCACTGATCGTCAGCGGTTTTGCGGACAATGTTTCCAAGGAGCTGCCGGTCGAGTACGCAGTCGAAATGAACAACCTCATCCGTCTTGAGATGAAGGGCAGCATCGGCTGAACGGGGAGTGAAGAGCATGGAAAAAATGATAATAAATAAGCTGCCGGCCAGAACATGGAACCGGCTCAACGTAAATGAAGCCGCGATAGACTGGGACGAGGCGCAGACGAAGGAGCTTGCAGGCGAGACCTATTCCGCCTGCAGCGCGGAGCCCGCGTCTCCCGTGCGCATCAGAGTTGACGGCACGGAGGCTTACAGCCGAAAAAGGATAAGAATAGAGGCGGCCGAGGGCAGCAGGATAACCGTGTTTGAAGATCTGCGTGCGGAAAGCAGCCTGGCCGTGCACACGGAGCTTGAGGCCGGTAAAAATGCCGTAATTCGCCTCGTACAGCTCCAGAGCGCCGGCGTGGACGCGCTTTTGTACAGCGAGGTCACAGGGAACTGCGCCGAAAACGGCCGCGTAGAGCTGACGCAGATACTCATGGGCGAGGGCGGATTGTACTCCGACAGCCGCTTTGAGCTCAAGGGCGACGGCAGCGGCCTCAAGGCCGGGATAGGCTATCTCGGCCGGAAAAATCAGAAAATAGATATAAACCTTGTCGCAAACCATTACGGAAAGCACACCGAAAGCGAGATCGAGGCCAACGGTGCGCTCAAGGATTCCGCACAGAAGGTGTTCCGCGGCACCATAGATTTCAAGACAGGCTCAAGCGATTCCGTGGGCAACGAGAAGGAGACTGTGCTCATGCTGGGCGACGGCGCAGTCAATAAGACCGTGCCGCTGATCCTCTGCGCTGAGGAGAATGTCGTCGGCAACCACGGGGCCACCATAGGCGAGCTGGACGCGGATACGCTTTTCTATTTTGAAAGCCGCGGCATAAGCAAAGCGCAGGCCGAAAACATTCTGGCGCGCGCGTCGATAGAGCGCCTTGCGCGCGGTATAGGCGACAGCGGGCTTGAGGAGCAGATAATGAATAAGCTGAACGAGGAGCTGGGAGAATGATGTACGATTATAAGAAGGATTTTCCGCTGCTTGCCGGCAGCGACATCGCATATCTCGACAACGCCGCGACAGCACAGCGCCCGCAGTGCGTGATCGACGCGGAGCGGGATTTTTATCTCAAGCATAACGCAAACCCGCTCAGAGGGCTGTACCCCCTGAGCATTGAGGCGACCGACGCATATGAAACTGCGCGCGAGGCCGTGCGCGGTTTCATCAATGCCGCCTCATCCGACGAGATCATATTCACCCGCAACACGACCGAGAGCCTGAATCTTGCAGCATACAGCTACGGCCTGACGAACGTGAAGGCGGGGGATGAGGTGCTTGTTTCCATAATGGAGCACCACAGCGACCTGCTGCCCTGGCAGATGGTCTGCCGTCAGACCGGCGCAAAGCTGAAATTCATGGAGTGTGAGCAGGACGGCAGCCTTGATCTGAACAAAGTCGAAAAGCTCATCACGGACAGGACAAAGATAGTTGCGATCATGCAGGTGTCCAACGTCCTCGGCCGCGAGTACCCGGTGAAAGAGATCGCCGCGATGGCGCACCGCAAGGGCGCTGTGATCGTGGTGGACGGCGCGCAGAGCACCCCGCATATGCCGGTCGATGTGCGGGATATGGATGCGGATTTCTTCGCATTCTCCGGCCACAAGGTGTATGGCCCCATGGGCATCGGCGTGCTGTACGGAAAGCGCGCGCTGCTGGATGCGATGCCGCCGTTCCTCACCGGCGGCGAGATGATAGAATACGTCACGCGCGACGGCGCGACATATGCGGAGCTGCCGCACAAGTTCGAGGCGGGCACCGTCAATGCCGCAGGCGCAGCCGGACTGCATGCAGCGATAGACTATGTAAGAAACGTCGGCTTTGACCGCATGCGCACGCGCGAGCATGAGCTCACGGCCAGAGCGATGGACGGGCTGAAAAAGCTGCCGTATGTGCATATTCTGGGCTCTGAAAAGCCGGAGGAGCACACCGGCATAGTCACCTTCACGATAGACGGCGTACACCCGCATGACATAAGCGAGATATTGGCGTCAGACGGCGTGGACATTCGCGCCGGACACCATTGCGCACAGCCGCTGCTTCAGCATCTCGGCCTTAACTCCACTGTGCGCGCAAGCATCGCCTTTTACAATACGGCCGAAGAGATAGACCGGCTGATCGAGAGCGTCTCAACGGTGAGGGAGCGTATGGGATATGGAAAATAGAAGCTTTTATAATGAGATACTTACCGAGCATAACGTACATCCGGAGTATAAGCACGATCTGCCGGATGCGGACATCGTTCTTAACGGGGTCAACCCCAGCTGCGGCGACGACATATGGCTCAAGCTCAAGACGGACGGAGACGTTATAACTGACGGTGCGTTTATCGGCGACGGCTGTGCGATCTCGCAGGCTTCGGCGGATATAATGCTCGGCATGGTCATCGGGCGGAAGAAGGAGGAAGCCCTGAAGATGGGTGAGACCTTCATGCGTATGATAAAGGGCGAGGCGAGCGACGAGGAGATAGAGAGTCTTGAAGAGGCGTCTGTACTCAAGGATATATCGCATATGCCCGCGCGCGTGAAGTGCGCGGTGCTCGGCTGGCGCACGCTTAAAGAAGCTCTGGACAAGTAACGGCAGGCGTATAAACGCAGCCCGCAAATATCAAAAAGGACGCTGACGTTCAAGTCAGCGTCCTTTTTGGTATTTGGACAAAGCACCGGGAGAATAAGCCTGTCAAGCCCGGCAGATATTGGTCAAAAGCAGATATTGACTATCAGCACTGCAATGCCGGCTACGGCAAGCGCGATTATCAGGTACATCACCGTGGCCAGAGTCCGTTTTATGAGAATATTCCTCCACGGTTTGACATAAGGTACGCCCTCCATACCTTTGATGATTCAGAGCCTGCTGTGCCCTACCCACAGCCTGTCGATAACAAGCGCATCGAACCAGTTCACGACTACGAGAAAGAGAGCGGCCTGCATGTATGCCGTTTTGAAATCCGCAGTGCGATTCCAGAGAGCGATGATCAATACCGGCACGGCGAATATGATCGCGCAGAACTTGAGCATAAAGCGCTTGCCCTTTTCTATTTCGGCGTCCTTATCTGCGATACCGCGCCTGTGCGCCTCTTCCAGATACTCTTTCGGATAGAAATACAGGCAATTAAGTCCGCTGTCCTTTACTGCGTATTTTACAAGCAGAATATATATGAGACAGTATAATACGAGCTGCAGCAGCAGTGTCATTTGCGTTTACCTCCTCAGAACATGCCGATGAGCGGAATATACCGTCAGCTCATGTTCCTTTTTAGAGATGCAGTTTTCTGTCCCCTATATTATCACAGATCGATAGAAAGTACAATAACAGCCGCAGCGGAGCGAGCCGCTGCGGCTGTTGACCGAACTGATTATTCAGCAATATTACTTTTTCAGCTCGTCCCTGCTGCCGGACTTCGATGCGGCCACGACCAGAGAGGACAGCGCAATGAGTGCGATCACGTTCGGAATGACCATAAGCTGGTTGAACATGTCGGTCAGCTCCCATACGAGATCGTTTGACAGGCAGGAGCCCAGGAAGATGAAGCCGAGCGCGAGCACGGAGTACACAGGGACGGCCTTTTTGCCGAAGAGGTATTCAACGTTGATCTTGCCGAAAAGGTTCCAGCTGAGTACGGTAGAGAACGCGAAGAAGAACAGACATACCGCGACGAACAGCGGGCCGGCCTTACTGCCGAAGACGGAGGAGAAAGCGAGCTGCGCCATATTGGTCTTTGCGATACCGTCTGCCGCGCCGGAAGCAAGTACGCCGTCGCCGGCATAGAGCGTGGAGATAACGACGAGTGCGGTCATTGTAAGCACGACAAAGGTGTCAAAGAACAGACCGATCATTGCGACGACGCCCTGATCATGCGGCCTTGCTACGTTTGCCATAGCGTGTGCGTGCGGAGTGGAACCCATACCGGCCTCGTTGGAAAAGAGGCCGCGCTTGACGCCCTGACTGATCGCGGTCTTGAGCGCGTAGCCGAGACTTCCGCCTATGATGGCGTTGGGGACGAAAGCATATTTGAAGATCATGCCGAGGGTCTCGGGGATATATCTGATGCGCGCAATGAGCACGGTGAGTCCGCCGACTATGTAAAGTATGGCCATAACGGGAACCATTTTTTCCGTGACGGAGGCGATGCGCTGGATGCCGCCGAGGAAGATAATGCCGGCGATGACCGTCACGGCTATGCCGACCGTCCATGCGGGGATGCCGAGGGCGTTGCTGCAGGTCTCGCCGATGGAGTTGGACTGCACCATGCAGCCCATGAAGCCGAGCGCCAGAATGATGGCCACGGCGAAGAAGCCGGCAAGGAACCTGCCGAAGCCGTTGGGGAATGCGCGCCTGATGTAATACACGGGACCGCCGTGGATAGTGCCGTCAGGCTTTACCTCACGGGTCTCCTGCGCGAGTACAGCCTCGGAATATATGGTCGCCATACCGAAGAAGGCGATTATCCACATCCAGAATATAGCGCCGGGGCCGCCGATGAGGATAGCTCCTGACGCGCCGATTATATTGCCGGTGCCGACCTGCGCGGCAATGGCGGTGGCGAGCGCCTGAAACGAGCTTATGCCCTTTTCCTGCTTACCGCCTTTGAGAGAGAAATTGCCGAAGGTACGGTGCCAGCCCTCCTTGAAGCAGCGCACCTGAACGAATTTCGTTTTGATCGAGAAAAAGATGCCGGTGCCGATAAGCAGTACTATAAGAATATAGTCTGAGAGATACAGGTTGATCTTTTGTACGATGCTGAGTAATGACATTGGGAACTCCTCCTGATAAAAAAATAAAGTTGCCGACAAAACAGCAACTCTGGATAGGACACAGGCACCCTAAAATGCCATATACCCGCTCTGTCCTTTGGCCTGAGAGATTCGACCTTACCGGTCTTGCACCTTCGGCACCCAAAATAGGGATTCTCCAGAGTTTCCTCCGCCCACAGTCTTGAAAATCCTGCGGGTTTCGATGGAATTATTTTGTTGTGAGCACAATATAGCACAGTGTTTTGCGGAATGCAACAGGTTTAAATGCATTTCGGCGAATTGAAAAAGTGCGGCGTAAAAATACGCCGCACTTTTGTAAAATCTGCAATATACGGACAACATTCCGCGACGCGCGGAATGCGATGCATGCGGAGGATACCGGCTCAATACAGATCGTTCGTGTCCATCAGCATGACGGAGACCTCAAAGGTCTCTCCGTCGCGCCAGAGCTTGAATATCATCGCGTCGCCGACCTCAAGCGTATTTTTGATGTCGCTGATCTCATCGGTGGTGGTGACGGGCTGGAAGTTGACCTCGGTGATAATGTCGCCGACCTTGATGCCCTGCTTTGCCGCGTCGGAGTTTTCCTGAACGCCTGAGACGTACAGCCCGTCAGGCAGGCCGTATTTTTCCTTGGCGCTGGCAGGTATCCCGCCGACGGTGATGCCGATTGACGGACGCCCGCGGACTTCTCCGTCGCGGATGAGGGAGTTCACAACGCCCTGCACGGTGGAGGAGGGAATTGCAAATCCTATGCCCTCAATGCTCGAGTAGGATGACATCATTTTCATGTTGGTAATGCCGATGACCTGCCCGTACATATTGAAAAGCGCACCGCCGGAGTTGCCCTCGTTGATAGCGGTGTTGGTCTGGAGAAGCGTCATACTGCGGCCCTTGTAGCTCACGCCGCGCTCTATGGCGGAAATGATCCCGTCGGTAAGCGTCATGCGGAAAGCCTCGCCGAGCGGGTTGCCGATGGCGGCGACCTTGTCGCCGACGGCCAGATCCTTGCTCTCTCCGAAGCTTGCGGCAGTGAGACCGTCCGCGTCGATCTTGAGCACGGCAATGTCGCTTATCGTGTCCGCGCCGACGAGCCTGGCGTCATACTCTGTCTTATCGAAGAGCTCGACCTTCGCAGTGTCGCAGCCGTCGATAACGTGAGTGTTCGTGAGAATAAGTCCGTCCTCGCTGAGTATCACGCCGGTACCCCAGTAATAACCGGTCTGACCGTCAACATACCCGTAGATCGCAACGATAGACGGCGCACACTGTTCATACAGCGTTTTGAGGTCGAGCTCAGCCTCGCCGGGTTCGTTGAGCGCGAGCGTGTAGCTCGTGTCCGCCTCCACTGTGGGTATATTTATGACGGCGCTGTCAGTGTCGGTCGACTGATAGAAGCTCTCAAAGAACTTTTCCTTGCTGTCCGGCATCTCCTGATTATTTCCGCTGCTCCAGCTGCCGCTTTTGCCGTTGCTGTTCCAGCTGAACGACACAGAGCTGCCGCCGGTGTTTGCGAAGAGAAGCGAGCTGCCGACGAGCAGCACGAGCACCAGCGCGATGATACCGCCGATGCGGGCCTTTGTCCAGCCGCGTTTCTTCGGCTTTGAGGAGCCGGACACTGCATCCGTGTGCAGCGGTTCGTACCAGTCTGAATTGTCATACCAGTTGTTATTGCTCATATCGGACCCTCGATTTACAGATAAATTATACCAGAGGCAGGGTGAATACAAATTCGGTCACGCCGTCCTCGCTGCGTACGGCGATGTCCTCATCGTGGCTGTTTATTATGGTCTTTACAAGATACAGCCCGAGTCCGACTCCGGTAGTGTCCAGACTGCGTGAGCGGTCGGACTTGTGGAAGCGGTCGAAAATAAACGGCAGGTCGTCCGGCGGAATGGTCTCGCCGACGTCCTTGACGGAGACGTAGGCCTTGCCGTTGTCTTTATAGAGGCGCAATGTGATGCAGGTGCCCTCGTGCGCAAATTTTACTGCGTTATCCAACAGATTATATATTACCTGCGTTATCGCATCTTTATCCGCGCGCACCATAATGTGGTTATCAGGGAGCTGCGGATCGACGTCAAGATTCTTTTTCGTCGCGCGCGATTCAAAGCTGAGAAGCGTCTGAAGCACGAGCTCTGTCAGGTCAAAGACCGTGCGCTTGCTCGGATCGGAGGCACGGGCCTTCATCTGCGACACGTCGAGCATGTCGCGCACAAGGCGGGAGAGACGGCGGGTCTCATCCCTTATGGAGCGCAGGTATTTCTCCTCCTGATCCTTCGGAATGGTGCCGTCAAGTATGCCGTCGGCAAAGCCGGAGATCGTGGTCATGGGAGTGCGCAGCTCATGGGATATGTTCGCAATGAACTCGCTCCTGCGCGCTTCGGCTTTTTCGAGAGAGTCGGCCATTTTGTTGAACGAGTCGATCAGAGAACCCATCTCGTCGGTGGTGTCGTCTTCCTGCTTCACGCGCACGGAAAAGTCGCCGCGTGCGAACTTGCGCGATGCGGCGGCCATTTCGTCGAGCGGGCGCGCCATGCGCTTGGAGTAGACCAGGGAGATGACGAGCGCGCCGATGAATACGGCCAGGGTCACGACCGCCGTTATGCTCAGGAACGTAGACCACGCGCCGAGCATGTTGTCGATCACATTGGTCACAAACACAAAGCCTAGAATATCATCGGACTCGACCTTTATCGGCTGAGCCACGACATAGCGGTTGCTGTCGTACATCCCGCCGAGGTTGGTTATCTGGTTTATGGAGCCGTTGGCCCGCAGCTGATGAAGTATCTCCTCCGGGATGTGGAAGCCCATATGCTTGCACACGGGAGAGCGGTCGGAGCAGGTCACAACAGTGCCGGAGGGATCGCAGATGAACACCTGATTCCCCGTGGAATTGGACACGGAGCTTAGCGTCATGCTCAGCACCCAGCTGTTGAGGGAATCGCTCTGCGCGATGGCGGCGGCTGTGCGCGATACCTCGCGCGCGGAATTCACCATGTCCTCGCGGTACTCGTTTATGAGATAGTTGCGGCCGATGCCGACAAAGGAGAAGGCCACGATGAGAAAGCATACGGAGACCATGACCGCTGTGGCGACAAAGTTCCTCAGATAAATGCTCTTCATAACGGCTTATTCCGTGACCTCAAACTTATAGCCGACGCCCCACACCGTCTTGAGGCTCCACTTGTCGGAAACACCCTCAAGCTTTTCTCTCAGACGCTTGATGTGAACGTCGACCGTGCGTGAATCGCCGAAATAGTCGAAGCCCCATACCTCGTCGAGCAGCTGGTTGCGGGTGAACACGCGGTTGGGCGAGGATGCAAGGTGATAGAGAAGCTCCATCTCTTTGGGCGGCGTATCTATCTTTTTGCCGTCGACGATAAGCTCGTATGAGTCGAGATTTATCACGAGCTTGTCAAAGGTCAGCTTCTTTTCAACGGGCGCGTCTGCATCCGTGCGGCGCATGACGGCGTGCACGCGGGCGATAAGCTCCTTTACGTCAAAGGGCTTCGTCACGTAATCGTCAGCGCCCATCTCAAGGCCGTTTATTTTGTCGTTCGTCTCGCCCTTTGCGGTGAGCATTATAATAGGCGTGGAGGACTTTTCGCGGATCTCGCGGCAGACCTGCCAGCCGTCCTTGACCGGCAGCATTATGTCCAGCAGCACGACGTCAGGCTGGAAAAGGTCGAACATCGACTTTGCCTTTCCGCCATCCGGCGCGATCATGACCTCAAAGCCGTCCTTGCCCAGATACAGGCGCAGAAGCTCTGCAATATTTACGTCGTCTTCAACGACAAGAGCACGTTTGTTCATATATCTTGCCCCCTGAACTTCTTTTCTAATAATATTATATTATACAATCCGGCCGTCCGCAATGGTTAAGAATATGTAAAAACCTGACGTTTAAGCCCGTTCTGCGTGCTTTGCACGGCGGCTGTATGCTCAAAAGGAGCCGGCCCTGAAAAGGGACGGCTCCTTGCGGAAGCGAAGCAATGCTGTCAGTTGCGGTTGGCCTCGGGTTTCTTCTTGCCTGCGTCAGCGGCCTTGAAGTCGGGCTCGGTGCCTTTTACGAGGCGGATGATATTTTCCCGGTGCTGCAGCACGACGATGAGCATGGCAGCGGCGGCGAGAATTATCCGCGGCACGGACACGCCGAGAAATGCGGCGGCTGCAAAGCCGGTCACGGCGGCTCCTATGGAACCGAGAGAGACCTTGCGGCTCAGCACTGCCGTGATGAGAAACACCGCGAGCGCCGCGGCGAGCACACGCCAGTCAATGGCCAGAAATACCGCAGCCCCGGCGGACACGCCCTTGCCGCCGCGAAACTCATGGAGCGCGGGGAAGCAGTGTCCCAGAAGGCACGCAATGCCGGCGGTGCACAGCCCCCATTCGCCCAGCAGCAGCCACCCGGCCAGCATTGCAAGCCCGGCCTTGGCCATGTCTCCGGCCAGCGTCAGAAAGCCCATGCGCAGGCCGAACACGCGCGCCATATTCGTCGCGCCGGCATTGCCGCTGCCGTGTGTGCGCACGTCGGAATTCATCACGCCTTTGGAAATGAATATGGACATGCTCAGGGAGCCGAGAAGATACGCGGCCGTGGCGGCAAGAACATATTTGAAAACTGTCATGATTATACCCTGCCAATACTTCAAAAAATTTAATCTTATTATAGTACCTGTAATTCTTCACTGCAACAGGATTATAACCATGTTTACGGATATTTAATAATTTATGGCGTATTTGAGAAAATGCGTGGGATCATACGGGCGGATTCAGCCGTTTATGAGCTGCCTGTTTATCTCCCTCACGGCCGGTGCGTCGAGTTTGACGACGCGGCGGTCATAGGTCACAAAGCCGTTTACCTCATCCTCCACGTCGGACAGCTGCGTATATACGCTCGCGGCCAGCCCCTGGCGGCGGGCGGGGATGATCTGTTTTTCAAACAGTTCCCGGAACGCCTGCATAAGCGCTGCGGCGGTCTTATAGCCGCGGTAGCCGAAATTTGCACTGTTCCATGTATGCCCGCCGACCGGGAGCTGATAGCCGCCGAATTCGGACAGCACGACCGCGCGCCCGAGACTGTCAGGCCTGTAGCGGTAAGGATAGAAGTAGACGTGCAGGCTCTTTATCCGGCCGATGCCCTGATCGTGCCAGCCGCTTGCATGATCTATCGTGCGCGTGGTGTCGAGCGCCACGATGCGGTGGACGGCCTCAGCCGCGTCAAACTGACCCCAGCCCTCATTGAAGGGGACCCACATCACAATGCACGGGCAGTTATAAAGCTGCCGTATCATCTCCTCAAGCTCGCGGTAATACTGCGCCCGGCCGAACTCATCCGTGCGGGCAAAGCGCTTGTAATCGTGGTCGCTGCGGTGGCGGCGCGTTATCAGCGGCGCAGAGATCATGATGGGATCGTAGCTGCCACCGCCGTTTATCATGTCCTGCCATACGAGCATGCCAAGCCTGTCGCAGTGGTAATACCAACGCAGCGGCTCGATTTTGATATGCTTCCTGAGCATGTTGAAGCCCATGCTCTTCATAAGGCTTATATCGTATATCAGCGCCTCGTCGCTCGGCGCGGTGTACAGTCCGTCCGGCCAGTAGCCCTGATCGAGCACGCCGGAGTGATAATACGGTTTTCCGTTGAGCATCAGACAGGGAACGCCGTCTGCGTCCGCACCTGCGGCGACGCTGCGCAGAGCAAAATAGCTTTCGACCCTGTCGCTGCCCAGAACGGCATAAAAGCTGTACAGCTTCGGCGACTCCGGCGACCAGAGCTCCGGCTCGTCGACGGCCACGGTCAACTCGTGATTCGTCATGCCGTCAATGCTTCTGCCCTGAAAGCCGATGCAGCAGGGAACGTCCTGCTCCGAGCACACGGTGATGCGCGCGCAGCCGCGCTGAACGTCCGGCGTGATGTGCAGCGCGGAGATATATGCATCCGGGACCCATTCCATCCATACTGTCTGCCATATGCCGCTCTGCGGGGTGTACCATATGCCGCCGCGCTTCGTGCGCTGTTTGCCGCGGGACAGCTCGTTTGTGTCCGTACCGTCGAGCACGGCGACGGTCAGAACATTGTCCGTGTCTTTCAAATATTGCGTTATGTCAACCAAAAATGCGGTGTAACCGCCGGTGTGCTCCGCCGTGAGTACATCGTTTACGTATACTGCCGCCATCTGGTCGACAGCGCCGAAATGCAGCAGCAGGCGGAAGCCCACGCGCGGCGATACGTCCAGCGTGCGGCGGTACCACAGTGTCTGCCAGGGCTGGAGACTGCGGTTCACGCCTGAGAGCGGGGCTTCGGGCGAGAATGGAACAAGTATCCGGCCGTCCCATTCCCGGGGCTTCATTCTGCCCTCGGTTATCGCATAGTCCCAGCAGCCGTTGAGATTTATATAGCTTGCGCGCACCATCTGCGGGCGCGGATATTCCTGTAAAACTGCGTTGGGGTCAAGCGCCTCTCCCCATATGGTCTTGAGTTCAGACATGCTTATCCTCCTTTGCTTCGCTGCGTTTTCTGAGCATCATCACCGGCGGCAGTATCAGCAGCAGCGCCGCTGCGGCCGCGAGGAATATTCCCGGCGTGGGTACTGTCTTTACGACGCCCAGATCGACATAGGTGCTGTCCGAGCCGCGTATTACGGCCGCGCCGATCGCAGGGCCGATTATCATCGGCAGCATCACGCCGAATATCATACGTATGCCCTGAAAATGCCCTGCCTTGCCCTCAGGGGTGTTGTCGCGTATAACGCCGGAGAGCACCGCCGTGACGAGCATATAGCCGCTCATCATCACGCATCCGGCGATTATGACGGCTGCCATCGTGCGCGCAAAATACATCCCGACGAGTCCGCAGAACATCACGAGCGCGGCCGGCAGCACAAAGCGGAGCTTGCCCACGCGGTCAATGATCCTGCCCGATGCGACGCTTACAACAGATGCGGTGATAAGTACGACGCCCAGCACGATAGCGTAGCCGTCGATCTTGAGGTAGTTCTGGATATAAATAATAAGGTATGGAAAAAACACCTGCACCGCAACGGAGAACACGCAGAAAGCGGCAAAAGAGAGATACAGCGCCGGATTTTCGCGCATGACCTCCGGGCGCAGGCCGTAGACAAGATTTTTGAAATACGGCTCGTTGCCCGGCTTTAATTCGGGTTCCTTTATGAGGAAAATGCTGACGACACCGGTGAGTGTGACGAGCCCGCCGAATATCGCAAAGAATTTCTGCCATTCGCCGCGCTGAGTCATCCCGTCGAATGCCCCAAAGATTATCAGCATCGACAGCAGCGGAAGCACGGCAAGTACTGACTCGGTTCTGCCTCGGTTACCGGGATCAATGGAGTCTGTTATGTAGGCGTTGAAGGCAGCGTCGTTCGCGGTCGAGCCGAAAAATGTCATCACGCAGTCGAGTATGACGACCATAATGGCTGCTGCGGCCACTGCCTGCGCAGGGAAGAGCCGTGCCGCGTTATCCACCGTGATAAGGCCGAAGGCTGCGGTCGACAGCCCCCACAGAATATAACCGCCGCAGATGAATATCTTGCGTTTGCCAACGCGGTCCGACAGCGCGCCCATCAGCAGCGTTGTCAGCGTCGCGGCGGCCGCGCTCCATCCGACCATCGCGGAGATATACCCGGGATCGGTGGATATGGTGTTATACAGGAACACGTTGAAATACATGTTCTCTATAGTCCAGGCAAACTGCCCGACAAGACCTGTAAGTATGAGCGTTGCCCACATGCGTGCGGAGATTCTTTTCATACCGTTCACCTCGTGTGCCAGCATACCGTTGAGCGCCGCGGTACCGGCCGGCGGCGTGAGCTTTCAGCCCGCCATGGCCGCGCGGGTACCGGTAAGCTGAGGATGACCGCATTATACCATATATCCCGCCGCTTTGCATCCATTAGTTTACGGCCATGCTGCATGGGTGCGGCGTATATGTCTCCGCCACTTGCCGCCGATGGCAGACTTTGGTATAATAGACATGATTTATAATGAAAGGTACTACCTGATATGGAAAACAAACTTATCCGCAGCAAGTGGTTTCTCTATCTGACAGAATTTTTTGCCGGGATGTCCGTTATGGCGGTAGAGCTCGGCGCGAGCCGCCTGATGGCGCCGTATTTCAGCTCGTCGCAGATAGTGTGGACGGTTATAATCGGCGTTATAATGATAGCCATGGCTGCCGGCAACATCTGGGGCGGCAGCATGGCAGACAAAAGCAAGTCGCCTGACAGGCTTTACCGCCGCGTCATCATCGCCGCTATATGGATAGCGCTCATCCCGTTTGCAGGGCGCTGGCTCATTGCAGGCATTTCGCTGCTGCTGGCATCGTTTATAACGAAGAATTTCCTCGTTTGGGCGGCGTTCGCGGCCTGCCTCGTGATCTTCGCGTTTCCCTGCGTGCTGCTCGGCACGGTCACACCGTCGCTGACGAAGTTCACGGTGGACAATCTTGACGACACCGGAAAGACGGTCGGACGTCTCAATGCGCTCAACACCGTCGGCAGTATTATCGGCACCTTTGTCCCGACCTTTATCACCATACCGGCCGTCGGCACTGCCGCAACGTTTCTTATATTCGCCGGGGTGCTTGCGGTGATAGGAATTGCCTATTTTGTTTTTGAACGCCGGCGCACAGCCTCCGGCGGGATCGCGGCCGTGCTTATCATTGCGCTGTGCTTTGCGCTGCCCGGCTACAGCTTCGCGTTCTGGGAGAACGACCTTGCGCTGGAGGATGAGTCGATATATAACTACCTTCAGGTTAAGGACGACGCGCATCAGAACGTGCTCTCAACGAATGTACTCTTCGGCGTGCAGTCGGTGCAGATAAAGGACGCGGAGCTGACAGGCATGTACTATGACTATGCACTCGCCGCGCCGTGCATGGCCGGTATGGACGGCAGCGACAACGGCTCGCGCAGCGTGATGATACTCGGCATGGGCTCCGGCACGTTTGCAAACTACTGCACGCGCTTTTATCCCGGCGTATCCGTGATGGGCGCGGAGATAGACAGTAAGATAGCGGACATTGCGTATGATTATTTTGACCTGCCGGAGTCGGTCGAGGTTGCGGTAGCGGATGGACGCGCATATCTCACCGCGTCGGATGAGAAGTTTGACGTCATCATGGTCGATGCGTATCAGGATATAACCATACCGTTCCAGCTTTCGAGCCGGGAGTTTTTCACGGAGGTCTCAAAGCACCTCAAGCCGGACGGTGTTATGGTGGTCAACCTCAATATGACTTCGCGCGAGAACGGGTCGATAAACGAGTATCTGTGCGACACGATGGCGAGCGTATTTGAGCACACCTATGTCGCGGATGTCACGGGGAACACGAACACCGAGGTGTTCTGCACAAATTCGGACGGCCTGCCGGAGCGCTTTGACCTCAGCCGGTCGAAGCTTGAGAACGCACGGTACGCCGCAATGATGGAAAATGTCGCGGCCGCGCTCACAGAGTATGAGGGCGGAGAGCTCATACTGACCGATGACAAAGCGCCGGTAGAGCTGCTTGGCATGCGGGTGCTGGATGAGCTGATAGCCGGTGAGCTCGATTATTACAGAGAATACTTCAAGTCCGGGGATATTGCCGCTCTGCTCGGCGCGTAAACAAAAATCAATGCGCTGTAAGATCAGCCCAGCTTGTCGCCGTTCCTGACTTTCCTGTCCGGCGCGACTAATACAACGCCGCCTTCGCTGTATGTACCGAGCACGAGTATCTCGGACATGAAGTCCGCTATCTGCCTCGGCGGGAAATTCACAACGGCGAGCACCTGCCGGCCGATAAGCTCTTCGGGCGTATAATGGTTCGTTATCTGCGCCGAGGATCTTTTCACGCCTATCTCGTCGCCGAGGTCAACGAGAAGCTGATACGCGGGCTTTCTCGCCTTTGCGAAGACCTTTGCCTCTATGATAGTTCCGGCGCGGATGTCCAGCTTCATAAAATCATCAAATGTAGCCATAATATGGTATCCTTTCAAATGTAGTTCTGAGCAAGAATATATCACAATATGCCTGAAATGGCTACGGTAATAATGTGCCGCCGGTCATGCAGTCAGACAGGGAATATGTGGCGCGGCGCATTTCAATTTTGTGAAAATTGACCATTTGAAACTTTTCTGATAAAGTGTTATAAATATCAGCGTAATTAAACAGGGTACAGACACAAAATGTCACTCACTCAATGTCGGACGAGCGAGGGACATTTTTTTGCCCAAAATTCAGGAGGAATAATATGCCGCACAGTAAAAAAGAAGGAATACTTTTAAGTGTTATTATGAGCCTTATCATGATATATGTAATGGCCGCACTGAACGAGTGCGTGAAAAACGGAGCATTCAGCGCCGGGGCATGGCTCGTCTCGCTCAAGCGGCTCCCGTTGGGGTTCGTGGTTGGTATTATCTGCGACATGGCCGTGTGCACTCCGCTGTCGAGAAAGCTTGTGGCGGCAGTGACCGGCGAGAATGACCGCGAGTGCTTCAAGGGCCTGATTCTCAGGTTCAGTATGGTCGTTCTTATGACCGTTGCGATGACTGTGTTTTCAGTCGTTGTGACATGGGAAGATGCACAGTCGGCAGTATCAGGATTTTTCAGGTATCTGCCCTATAACTTCACTATTGCGCTGCCGGTGCAGATGCTGGTAGTTGCCCCGGTGTCGCTCAGATTGGCCAGGGCAATAGCGAAGGCCTGATATGGTAATGACGATGTGTTGATTTGTCATATCTGACTGTGTATAATTCAGCCGAGGGGGAAAGGTATATGGAACTTCGAGTGCTGAATTATTTTCTGACGGTCGCCAGAGAAGAAAACTTTACCCGCGCGGCGGAGCAGCTGCATGTGACGCAGCCGACGCTTTCCAGACAGATCGCCGAACTTGAAGCAGAGCTCGGCGTGAAGCTTTTCAAGCGCGGCAGCCATAATATAATGCTGACTGACGACGGGATGCTGCTGAAGCGCCGCGCTCAGGAGATAGTGTCGCTTGCGGAGCGGACAAAGCAGGATTTTCTCTGCAAGGAGGAAAACATAGAGGGGACGGTCTCCATAGGCAGCGGGGAATTCCTGTCCACAAGACTGCTCACGGACTGCATCGCGGCGTTCAGAAAGAAATACCCGCATGTCCGCTATGAGCTGTACAGCGGCAATGCGGACAGCATAAAAGAGAGCATAGAACGCGGGCTTCTCGATATGGGGCTTGTTACGGAACCGATCGAGATACGAAAATATGAATTTGTCTCCATGCCGGTGAGGGAGCAGTGGGGTGCGCTTGTGCGCGAAGGCTCTCCGCTTGCGGCAAAAGAATATATCACGCCGCAGGATCTTACCGGACTGCCGCTCGTGGCGCCTGTAAACAATATTGCGGAGAGCGGTCTGGGAAAGTGGCTTGGGGCGTCGCTGGATCATACAAATGTGATAGCGAGAGGTAATCTGCTGTATAACGAGGCGCTGCTGGCGCAGAGCAATGTGGGGGCGGTGTTTGCGATAAAGCTGGATTGCTGCTATAAAGGGCTCAGATTTGTCCCGTTTTCACCTGCGCTGGAGAGCACGACTGCACTGATATGGAAAAAGGAACAGCTGTTTTCCGCCGCAGCCTCTGCGTTTATAGATTTTGTAAAGAAATACATCTTGAGCATATCTGATGATAGATAATAAGCATTAGACATTTCAACTGAAAAATAATAAGATAAAGGCGTTCCGAAGAGAGGAGCGCCTTTATCTTATTAATCGGAAGGACTGTTCAGATGACCATCGAAGAGGCGGGCGCGCGCTATAACATCCCCATAAAGATATTGCAGGAGTATGAAAGCTGGGGGCTGTGCAGCGAGGCCGGAAAAGTAATTGGCTCCCGGCGCTGCGATGAGACGGATATCGAGCGGCTGAGCCTTATTATGACGTTGCATGACGTGGGCTTTACGGACGGAGAAGTGGAGCGCTATATGCGCCTGCTGCTGTCTGACGGTGAGACTGCTGATGAACGGATGGAAATGCTCCGCAATAAGAGAAACGGAACCCTTGATGAGATACATTTCAAACAGAAGCAGCTCGACCGGCTGGATTATCTGAGATTTGAGATATCCCGGTCAGAATAACAGGAGGAAATCAAAATGAGCAAAAAACTGGTAGTCTATTTTTCCGCGAGCGGCGTCACGAGAAGTGCCGCAGAGCGCCTTGCAAAGGCAGCCGGCGCAGATATTTTTGAGATCAGGCCCACAGTTCCCTATACCCGTGCCGATCTGAACTGGATGGATAAGAACAGCCGCAGCAGCAGGGAGATGGCGGACCCGGATTGCCGCCCGGAGATCGCCGCACTGCCGCAGGACATGAACGAGTATGACACGGTGTTCATCGGCTTCCCCATCTGGTGGTATGCCGAGCCGCGCATAATAGACGTATTTCTTGAAAGCTGCGATCTTTCCGGCAAAACCGCCGCATGCTTTGCAACCTCCGGCCTTCTCGGCCTGACGAAGGCCGAGAAGGCCCTGAAGACCATGTATCCCGGCGTAAAGTGGAGGCCGGGGAAAATGCTGAACGGAATTTCGGACAGCGCTCTTTCCGCATGGGCCGGGCAGATCTGAGGAGACAGAATATGTATGACCTGAAGAAAACGGATCCGGAATTTGCAGAACGGTTTGAGCACTTCGCGTTTGACGAGGTAGTAAACGAGGCGGGCCAGCAGCTGGAAGCGCCGGTGCGCTATCTTGCTGTCCTTGCCGCGCTGCTCGGCTGCGGCGGAGTGGACGCCTACGCCGATACACTGCCGAAAGCGCTGGATAACGGCGTGACTCCGGTAATGGTAAAGGAATGTGTATATCAGGCAACGGATTATCTCGGCTATGGCCGGGTGCTGCCGTTCCTGAATGTGACCAACACCGTGCTTGAGCAGAGAGGCGTTGCGCTTCCTCTGCCCGGGCAGGCGACTACCTGTATGGATGACCGCCTTGAAAAAGGTGTTGCGGCGCAGGTGACGATTTTCGGCGAGGGTATGAACGAGGCATGGAAGAAGGGGCATATCAACCGCTGGCTGGCAGACAACTGCTTCGGCGATTACTATACCCGCACAGGTCTTGACCTGAAGCAGAGGGAAATGATCACGTTCTGCTTCCTTATGGCGCAGGGCGGCTGCGAGCCGCAGCTCACCGCGCATGCCAGAGGCAATATGAATCTTGGCAACGACAGGGACTTTCTGACGCGCGTTATTTCCCAGTGCCTGCCGTATATCGGCTACCCGCGCAGCCTCAACGCTATTGCCTGCATAAACAAGGCCGCAGAGGCATAAGCCGGAGAGATGCCTGAGGCATGCCGGCTGAACCAAAAAACCTGACGTGTCTTTACGTCAGGTTTTTTGGTTTGTTTATATGTTTTTGCTCTACAGACCGAGCACAGTGAGAAAGAGTATTCCGATGACGGTGCAGATCGAGGTATTCACAACGGTCATCCAGAAGCAGTGCTTATATGCAGTCTTGTGGTTGAGGCCGTATATGCTGAAAAGGACGAATATTGCGCCGCAGTGAGGGAGCGTATCGAGCACAAGATCGCCGCAGTCGTCAAATACGCTCAGCTTGCAAAGCAGTGGGGCTTCGACGGTGTTGAGATACACGGCCACCACTGGGGCTACCTGCTCGATCAGTTCGCAATGGCCTATACGAACCACAGGACTGACGAATACGGCGGAGACCTTGACGGACGGCTCACCTTTGCCCGCAAGATCATAACCGGCATAAAAGAGGCCTGCAGCAAGGATTACCCCGTGTCAATGCGCCTTTGCATGAAGACTTACATGAAAGGCTATAACCAGCCCAGCCTCAATGGAGACGGCGAAGTCGGCCGTGACATCGATGAGGCGATAGAGATCGCAAAGCGCTATGAGCAGTACGGCGTTGACATGATAAACTGCAACACCGGTTCTTATGACGCGTTCTTCTATTGCGTCTCTCCGTACTATCTTGAAAAGGGCTACAATGTTGAATATGCAAGAAAGCTGAAAGCTGCGCTCAATATCCCTGTTATTGTCGCGGGTGCGATGGACGATCCGGATATATGCGAAGAAGCGGTGGAATCCGGCGCAGTGGACGGCATAAGTCCGGACGAATTTGAAAAGTATATCAACAATGCGCGCACGACTTCTATCGGCTATCTTTTCAATTCAGACAGTGTGATCCTGTCGGATGAGGACTGCATGGATATCTACAGAGAGTCGTACAAATAAACAGGATAAAGCAAAGCACGGAAGATGGAGCTTTACGGCTCCGCTTCCGTGCTTTGCTGCTGAGGCGGTTTGCGATGTTGGTCGGCTATTGATTTATATGGAACTTAAAATCAGCTTGATCGCTTCAAGGTTATCTGCAAAATAGATTCCCTCTTGACGTTCCGCGGAGGATAAACCCTTTTCGATCATATGCTCCAGAAGAGCCTTCAGGTCATTATAGTAGCCGTTCAGATTGTAGAAAATACACGGGGCATCCAGCTGCTTCAGCGATACCTTCGACATGACCTCTGTAATTTCCTCCAGGGTTCCCGTGCCTCCGGGAAAGGCAATAAATGCGTCGCCCAGCTCGATCATTTTGGCCTTGCGCTCTGACATATCGGCGGTGATGATCAGTTTAGTCAGACCGTCATGCTGAAATTCATCCTTGATAAAAAACTGCGGCTCGACGCCGGTCGCTTCGCCGCCGGCATTCAGGACGCTGTCAGCTATCGCGCCCATCAGGCCGGATTTTGACCCGCCGTAGATCAGTGCATTCCCGCTGGCGCCGATCCATGTGCCGAGCTCCTGAACGGCTTTTCGCAAGCCGGGATCGTTTCCTTCATTGGCTCCAAGATAGACCGTAATATTCATACGAGTTTCCCTCCGTTTTTGATAAATATAAAAAGCAGCCAGACTTTCAGCCTGACTGCCGGTAAGTACTTAGCTTGATTTCTCAAGGATTTTGCAAGCAAGAAGAACCCCGCTTTTCAACAAAAGTGTTCGAGAAGCGGGACCCGTTCATCTGGCAGGGGCAGCTAATTTTGAGGACAAAGCGAAAACCAAATCGAAGCCCAACGAAGTGGGTCGCGGTGTAAAAGGAAGAAGGAGCTAACGTAGTGCAGTTTTCGCCGTATGGCGGAAACGGAACGGTGTTTGCTCCTTCTGACGTCGTGGCGGAGAGTGAGGGATTCGAACCCCCGTGGCGTTGCCGCCTAACGGTTTTCAAGACCGCCCCGTTATGACCGCTTCGGTAACTCTCCATATGAGCCGGTAAAAAACCGACTTTGGTATTTATATCATAATATGCCCCGGATGTCAACTCTCAAAACAAGGCCTGTTGTTGCTGCCTGAGGATATGCAGCTTCGTGGCTGTCAGAATATTTTTCATCAGCATTGCCCGCGTCATAGGGCCGACGCCGCCGGGCACAGGAGTAATGTATGATGCGACGCGCTCCGCCTCGCTGAACACGACGTCGCCGGTGAATTTGCCGGTTTCCGGGTCCCTGTTCATTGCTACATCAACGACTGCGGCGCCGGGTTTTATCATATCTCCGCTTATAAGTCCGCGGTGACCGGCCGCAACGACCAGTATATCAGCCTGTCGTGTGAAATCCGCCAGCCCCGGAGTGTGGCTGTGGGCGTATATCACGGTTCCGTTTGCCCGCAGCATCATCAGCCCCATCGGCTTCCCGACAATATTGCTTCGGCCGACCATCACGCAGACTTTCCCATCGAGAGAAATATCATAGGCGCGGAACATCTCCATGATACCAGCCGGTGTGCAGGGGAGGAGAACGGGCCTGCCGGCAGCGAGACGCCCCACATTGACCGGATGGAAACCGTCGACATCTTTTTCAGGCGATATGGCCTCAATGATCGTGTTTTCATCTATACTTTCCGGAAGCGGAAGCTGGACGAGAATGCCGTCTATCTCCGGATCGGAGTTGAGCGCGGCGATAAGACGCAGAAGCTCTTCCTGCGTGACGCTCTCGTCAAAGTTATATTCGCGGCTGATGAAACCGCATTCCTCGCAGTCGCGCTCCTTACCGGACACATATATACGCGAGGCCGGATCGCTGCCGACCAGCACGACGGCAAGCCCTGCCTTTCTGGGCAGCTTTGCCGCTTCAAATGCTGTCTCTGCGCGCACCTTCCGGGCCAGAGCCTTGCCGTCTATCAGAACTGCCATCCGCATCGTCTCCCTGTGCATAATTTACCGTGCCTATATTATACCACGGCGGACGCAATGTCAAAGACTTTGGAAGCGCAGCCGGTGTTTGCGATTGAAAAAATGGACTGTGTATGATAGTATTATTTAAAATGAAGAGCGGGAGGGCCAGAACCGTATGAACATAAACTCAGTTGTCGAGGCTCAGAGAAAATATTTTGAATCCGGCGCTACCAGGAGCACAGAGTTACGTATAGAGATGCTGAAAAAGCTCCGCCAGTCCATATTGGACAACGGCCGCGCGATCGCCGGTGCGCTGATGTATGACCTGAACAAGCAACCATATGAGACCTACATGTGTGAGACCGGTCTTGTGCTGGAGGAGATCGGATATCATATAAAGCATCTTGCCGGGTGGGATCGTGTGAGGCGCGTTCCGGGCTCGCTTGCCCAGCTTCCCGGCAGCGGGCGTATCTGCCCGGAGCCATACGGTGTTGTGCTCATCATGGCGCCGTGGAATTATCCGGTGCAGCTGTGCCTGATGCCGCTCATCGGCGCAATATCGGCAGGCAACTGCGCCGTCATCAAGCCGTCTGCCTATGCTGCGGAGAGCAGCCATGTGATACGCAAGATCATCTCAGACGCTTTCCCGCCGGAGTATATCTCCGTTATTGAGGGGGGACGGGCAGAGAATCAGGCGCTCCTTGAAGAGAAGTTCGACTATATTTTCTTCACAGGCAGCCCGAAAGTCGGGCATCTGGTGATGGAACAGGCGTCGAAGAATCTCACGCCCGTTACGCTTGAACTCGGCGGAAAGAGCCCTGTCATAGTCGATGAGACGGCGAATATCGCGCGGGCCGCGCGGCGTATAGCTTTCGGCAAGGTGCTCAACGCCGGGCAGACCTGTGTTGAGCCGGATTATCTGCTGATCCAGCGCGGCGTCAGGGATCGTTTTATAGAGGAGTATAAGAAAGCGCTCAAGTCGTTTTTCCCGCGCGGGGATATGTCGATGATGGTGCATATAATCAATGACAAGCACTTTGAGCGCCTTACGGCAGTGCTCGCAAGCGGCACGGCGGTGATCGGCGGCGGCTCCGATAAGGCCAGCCGCTTCATAGAGCCGACGGTACTGGTCGACGTACCGCTCGACTCGCCTGCGATGCAGGAAGAGATTTTCGGACCTGTACTGCCGGTGCTGTGCTATGACGAGATTGACGAGTGCATCAGTTTTATCCGATCAAGGCCGCGCCCGCTGGCGCTGTATATGTTTTCGGAGGACAGAGCCGCGCAGGACAGAGTGCTAAACGCCTGTTCTTTTGGCGGCGGATGCATCAACGATACTATCCTGCATCTCGCAAGCTCCAACATGAGCTTCGGCGGCGTCGGCAATTCCGGAATGGGCAGCTATCACGGCAAAAAGAGCTATGAGACCTTTACGCACTTCCGCAGCGTGCTCCGTCAGCCCACGGCGGTCGATGTACCGCTGCGTTATCTGCCGTACAACGCAGTCAAGGAAAAACTTCTGAAAATTCTGCTCAAGTGACTATGGGCAAAAAAATCAGCCGCAGAGGGCTTCAAACCCTCTGCGGCTGATCGTCCATTTACTTTTCGGCCCGGCCTATACCAAACTCGGCTGCGGCAAGGGTGCTGCTGCCGTCTGCGGCTACGAGAGGCACCACTATGCGGTAGCGGCCCTCGGTGAGTTTGTCATAGTGCGAGGTGAAATAGAAGGTCGCGCTTTCTTCACCGCCGCCGGGAAGCGTGTAGAGTATGAGCGCTACAGCGTCCTGCTTATCAGATACAGAGTACCATTTACCGTCTTTCCAGAGTTCGAGACGCTGGGCGACGTCGTAGGTATAATCTGAATCGGTGAGGTTCTGGAGTATGAGCGTGACCGACTCGGTCTCGTCGGTGACAGTGCGCTGCTGGATGTACAGCTGTACCTTGTCGTTGACTGTGGAATCGCTGTAGTCGCTGAGCTTCATGCTGCTGGGGCTGAGCTTTGCCGCACTGCAAGCGCAGAGCGCAGATACAGTGAGTGCGGCGAGGAATATCGCAATAATTTTCTTCATGGTGATCGTTTGTGTGCAGAGGCACACTGTCTCCTTCCCTAATATAACGATTATACACGCTGCCGCGTTTTTTTAACCGCAGTGTATATGACTGCCTGAGGAGGGAAAAAGTTCCGCACTTTTTGCGGTTTTGAATTTCGCGGGCAAAACATATTGTACCTTATCAAACGGAGAAATCCTTGTGAATGAAGCAAATGGTTGCTCTGTCAAAAAATAAGGTGAAATTATGTAGTAGTAACGAATGTAATAAAAATCAAATTATGTAGCAAGGATAAAAACGCAACACATACCTCTTCGTATGCCAGAGCCGGTAGGTAGCCCGGCCGTCCTGCTTTTGCAGGGTAAGTAACCTGCCCCTCCGGGTTGTCCATTCTTTGCAGAAAACTTTTTGGAGGGATTTGCATGAATGAAACCATTAGAACACTGATAGTCTATTTTGAAGATCCGTTTTGGGTTGGTGTGTTTGAGCGAATCGAGGAAGGAAATCTTTCAGTCTGCAAAGTGACTTTTGGAGCAGAACCAAAAGATTACGAGGTATGGGAGTTTGTTCTTCGGCATTATTATGAACTGAAATTCAGTCCGGCACTCAAAACAGAAATCAAGCAGACTGCGGATAATCCGAAACGCCGACAGAGGAAGGTAAAAAAGCAACTCCGAAATGTCGGTATCGGCACAAAATCGCAACAGGCTCTTGCTGCCCAACGGGAAGAAATGAAAAGCGAACGGAAACAAATCAGCAAAGAACAGCGAGAAGCCGAAAAGCAGCGGCAGTTTGAATTGAAGCAGCAAAAGCGCAAAGAAAAGCATAGAGGGCATTAACTGGTTCAGCAAAAAACGTCGAGAGAAACTTCCTGAGAAACGATAAAATGTTCTTGCAACCGCAAGGAGGTGAACAGAGTGAAAGAACAGATTTTAGCTGTGCAGCGGATGCAGGACTACATAGAAGCTCATCTGGAGGAAACCGTTGGTTTATCGGATTTAGCAACTGTGTCCCTGTTTTCTCCGTGGCATTCCCATCGGCTGTTTCAGGAATACACAGGGCTGACCCCGGCCAGCTATATCCGCCGATTAAGGCTTGCGAAAGCGGCCCTGCGGCTGAAGAACGAGAATGTTCATATCATTGATGTGGCATTTGATTTAGGCTTTGGTAGCGTAGATGGCTTTACAAGAGCCTTTTTCCGGGAGTTCGGAATGTGCCCCAGCGAATATGCAGCCAATCCTGTTCCCATTATCCTGTTTGTGCCTTACGGTGCAAAATTCAGAGCACTCAGAAAGGAAAGAACGACAATGAAAACAAACAACATTTTTATTCAAGTCATCCACAAACCCGCCCGAAAGATTCTTTGCAAGCGTGGTATCAAGGCAGAGGATTATTTCCCTTATTGCGAGGAAGTGGGATGCGATGTTTGGGGACTGCTTTTGAGCATGGATTCCCTCTGTGGTGAGCCTGTGAGCCTTTGGCTGCCGGAACAGTATAAAAAGCCGGGAACTTCCACCTATGTGCAGGGTGTAGAAGTGGATAAGGACTATCATGGTACGGTACCGGAGGGATTCGATGTGATCGATCTGCCGGAAGCGGATTATCTCATGTTCCAAGGCGAACCCTTTGCCGAAGAAGATTACTGTGATGCCATTATGGCTGTCCAGCAGGCTATGGGCAACTATGAGCCTGCAGTCATTGGTTACGCTTGGGACGACAACAATCCTCGTATCCAGTTGGAACCCCGTGGAAATCGTGGTTATATTGAACTGCGGGCGATTTGCAGGAAATAAAGAAGCATATTAACCCCAAACAGCAGTAGTATGAGTGAAATAATCTCTTGCTACTGCTGTTTTTTTGAACAATGTGTAACTTTTGCAGAAAGCCCCCTTGACAAATCTTGTCTCATGAAATAAAGCTCTTGCCTTTTGCTTGTCCTTATTAAATATACTTGAAGCGAAAATAAGTAAAATTGATGCTTATTATGTGAACATGCAGAAAGGTTATTTGAATGTGCACCGATACAAAGCATTTCTGAAGGTGGTGGAGGTGGGCAGCTTCACCAAGGCGGCGGAGTTGTTGGGCTACACCCAGCCCGCCCTGAGCCAGATGATGACCTCGCTGGAGCGGGAGCTGTCCATGAAATTATTATACCGCTCTCGCTATGGCATCCGGCTGACGCCGGAGGGGGAGCGGCTGTATCCATTTGTCCAGAACGCCGTGCAGCAATATGACGCCATGCGCCGCAGTGCCGACGAGATCAGTGGGCTGGAGACGGGCGCCGTCCGCATCGGCACGGTGTCCAGCGTGTCGGCCCACTGGCTGCCCCAAGTGATCCGGGCCTTCTGGGAGAAGCACCCCAACGTGCAGATCGTACTGCATCAGGGAGATTATTCCAGCATTCAGGAGTGGGTGCGCACCGGTGCGGTGGACTTCGGCTTTGTGAATCCTCAAGCGGTAAAGGGTCTGGAGACGATGGTGGTGAAGTCCGGCCAGTTCAATGCGGTGGTACCTATCGGTCATCCGCTGGCGGAGAGAGAATGCGCTACGCTGGAAGAACTGGCAGTGGAGCCGTTTCTGATGGTAGAGAGCGGTGCCTACGGTGAGGTGGAGGAAGCCTTTGCCGCGGCGGGGATAGTCCGGGCCGCAAAGCAGGTGTAAGAATTCTTACAAAAATTCTTACACCAATATCAACAAACATCGGCAATTTTAGCATTCAGGCTGAAATTAGCTGGAAATTTTCATACGCAAAAAGCCCTCAAAGTGCAGTAAAATCAAGGCTTAATAGTGACAAGTAACTATTTGGCTACGAACAGGGACAGAAGACGGTGTGACCGAAAGGTCACGCCGTTTTTCTGCGTCCGTAGGTTGATTCTGCAATACTGGGTTCGCTGAAAACAGGAATGTCAACCTCGTCAACGAAGTTGAAGTAAATCTTGATTTTCTGCCGCCGCTTGCCGCTGGACTTGTCAGGAGCAAACACCTCGATTTTCTTGATATACTCATTTACAATCGTCGGTGTCAGTTCGGTCACGTCCACATACTTTTTCGTCAGGGCAATAAAGGCATCCAGACCATCATTCATTTCATTCTGCTGTTCCACCCATTCTTCGGTCACTTCAATTTCGAGTTTTAACCGTTCCTGTTCCGCTTCATAGTCAGCGGACATTTTCCTGTACCGCTCCTGATTGAGATTTCCGAGAACGAAATCCTCATAGAGCCGGGAAATGATGATGTCCAAGTCGGCAAGGCGTTTCTTTGCCTGTTCCACCCGCTTTTTATCATCTCGGATACTCTGCTCCTGATCGGCACGGCGGCAATGCAGCCATTCCTCCTGAAAGCCCTCCACATCATTTCGGATATACTCGTTGACAGCCCGGATTCGTTCCAGAACCATCTCACGAAGCACATCCTCACGGATATAGTGTGCGCTGCATATTCCCCGACCGCTTTTGTAGCTGGAACAAACATAATGGTCTTGCTTGCCCTCAAAGCTCTTGCAGGTGGCAAAGTGCAGCTTGTTTCCGCAGTCAGGGCAGAACAGAAGCCCGGAGAAGAAGCCCTGCCGTTCCGCTTTTGCGGGGCGGCGTTTGTTTTTGCGAAGCTCCTGCACCCTGTCCCACTGTGCCTGTGATACGATGGCATCCTGCGTATCCGGCAGGATGAACATATCCTCCGGGGAATTGGGAATCCGCTGTTTCAGCTTGTAGGATTTGGAATAGGTCTTGAAATTACAGGTACAGCCTGTGTATTCCATCCGTTCCAGAATACCTGCAACGGATTGTCCAGCCCAATGATACGGTCTCTCCGGCATCGGTTTTCCTTTGCGCTGGGCATACAGGGCTTTGGTCGTCAGGACTTTTTGATTCTCCAAAATTCTGGCTATGGCATCCGGTCCTTTTCCCGAAACAGTCAGGTCAAAGATATATTTGACGATAGGAGCCGCATCTTCGTCCAGAATCCAATGATCCTTATCCGCCGGGTCACAACGGTAGCCGTAGGGCGGCTTGCCCATGTGCTTGCCGCTGGTTCCTCTTTGGTGGAGACTAACACGGACTTTCTTGCTGGTATCACGGGGATACCATTCATTGAACAGATTTCGGATTGCAGCCATACCCTCGCTGTCGCCCCGTTCACTGTCCACCCCGTCATTGACGGCGATAAATCGAACATCATAGCTGGGGAAGATAATGTCTGTGTACTGTCCGACAGTCAGGTAATCACGCCCGAAGCGGCTCAGGTCTTTGACCAGCCAGCAGCCGACAAGTCCCTGCTTTACAAGGTCGAAGCCCTCCTGTACGCCGGGACGATTGAAGTTCGTCCCGGTATAACCGTCATCCACCAGAATTTTCAGGTTGGTGTACCCATGTTCTTTTGCGTATCTGGTTAAAAACTCTCTCTGATTCTGTATTGAATTTGATTCATCAGCCTTGCCGCCTTTGGAATTTTCCTTAATATCCTCCACGGATAAGCGGCAATAGATGATGGTAATTTTCTGCTGATCCATAACGTCCTCCTTTGCGTTTGGGTCAGCTGACAGAATCGGTGTGCATAATAATATATTATCATAATTTTGTGTCTGTGTCATTAACAAGCCACCCCCTTATCCGAAAAAATGAGCCGTTTTATCTTGTCGGTAAGCGGCTCATTTCCATCACATACAGTTTCAATGGTGTACCACGTATTTCCAATCAGGCGTTCCACGGTACAATGGTACGGCGACTGTGCCGCTTCCTGCCGTTTCCGGCATTCTTCCACAAAATCAATGGGCGGCTCGAAGATAGGGTCGAAGCAGGATTCCAAATCAATCCCGGAACAGGCTTCCATCATTTCCAGATACGGCGTACCATCCAGCATCATGTTATTCAGTTTTGTTACAAAATTTATCATCGTCATCCTCCTGTTAAAGTTCCATATCCTGTCCACGGCGGCGAACAGGCTGTTTGTGTTCGATTGTTTCTTTGGTTCTGGTCAAAACGGCGTTAAGAAAAGCCCGTACCCTTTCAGGTGCGAGCTTGATAGCATCCAGATAAGACTTGACTTCTGCAAACAAGTCATCATATTTCTTTTTCCATTTAGAAGCACTCCGCTTTGCGGTTTCCAACTGGTCTTTCAGCTTGACATTTTCCGCCCGGTAAAGAAAGCTGTTCTCCGCATAGCCTTTGAGTAAATCGCATTCTTTGGGTGTCAGAGTGACATTGCCGGTGAATTTGTTGACCTTGCCCATGTCCTCAATGTCCTGCACTGTCAGGTTGAGCCGCTGAACTTCCTTTGTCTGCTTTTGGAGTGATTTTAGCTCTTTCTCTTTCTTTTCTGCGGCAGCGGTAGTGGTTGCCAATGTCTGTTCCGATTGTGCCACCTGTGCGGTCACAGCCTCCAAACGCTGAGTTTCCTGCGCTACCTTGAACTGGGTCACGGTCAGATGTTCCTCGGTGCTGCCACGCTCTCCACGCTCCACATCGGTATAACCGGCAGAGCGCATAGCCTCCCAGAAATTATCCTGCAAAATGCTGTAAGATGGACGAAGGACTTTCTTTCCTTTGGAGGTCAGCATCGGATTCCCGGCTTCGTCCAACGCAATCTGAGAAGTCCATTTTTTACTTCGGCTGACCTGCATAATCGTTTCTTTAACTGTCCCACGGAGGGCTTCGTCCTTGCAACGCTTCGACCAGAGAATCTGTTTTTTCACCACCGGGATATAGACCACATGGAGGTGGTAGTGGTACACATCCTCGCCCAGAGCTTCGGACATTGCCCGATTGCGCTCGTCGGCGTGCATGACGGCAGACAGGATATACTGCTCGCCGCCCACAATCTCCACGGCGGCTTTATAGGCATCGGCATAGAACTGCTTGGCAAATTCATAGCCGCCGTGGTTGTAGAAGTAAGCGGAGTTCACATCGAATACCAGCTCGCCATATTTCACGGCATCGGCTTTGAGACCTCTGGTGGAGATCACCTTGTCCTGTTCCATCTGTTCAAACATTTCTGCATATCCGGCGGTAGGAGCCTTGAAGTGGACGTTCAGGGAACTGCGCTCCGGTTCGATGTCCTCATTGCTGTAGCTGTCTTTTTCACGTTCGTTGTGTTCCTGCACCTTTGCCAAGTCATCGGCAGTTTCAATATCCTGATTGCGGGCTACGGTGCGATCAATTCCATCATTTCTTGCCATAGGTCAAGCTCCTTTCTGCGTTGATTTACGGGGGCTGGGGCTGTGGAGATGCACTTTTGCGAAAGTGTAATAACCCACTATCGTACTTTCATCCATACGACTGCAAAGTACTGTGGGCTCTCCGAGGGCTCTCCCGAGGGGGAGTGCGGTCACTGCGGTGACCTCCGCTGCCCAAGCCGAAAAATGCCCCTGATTTTTCCATTTGGTCAGCCTGTCTGCAATCGGATTTCGGTCTAAATCTATAGCAGCCAGCGGCAGCGAAAAACCGTGTTTTTTCTCTGCCAGTCCATAGGAAGCACTGCGGCACTTCCTATGGGGACGGGAGCTGCGAGGGGATAAGATACGCTGCATCATCGCTCCCTCCGTTTCTGCCACACGATGTCATAACCCAGCACATCGGCAAGCTCAATGACTTCCTTATAGCGGATGCTCTCTCTTTGGAGCTTTGCAGAAAGGTTGGATACGCTGTCCGACCAGTCATGTTCCTCCGCCAGCCTGTCCACAACCTCCTGCATGGTGAACCCAGCACGGACGATCTGTGCCTTGATTTCATTTCGTACATTACTCATATTTGAAAAACCTCCATAATTTTGTTCGTTAAAAAGCGAAGCAACTGCGCCCATTGGCGTGTCCGCTTCGCTGTTTCGTGAAATATTCTGTTGTGTCCAAATCCAACAGGAATTGCCGTCACGATGTCCTGTCCATAAGGGACATCATCGAGCTTTCCAGTATCGTGTGACTTGGATGGAAACCATGCAAAAGCACATCATTACGCAAACTGTGTTCACTGTCCAGAGAAGCACGATTTGGTGAAATGCTTTCGTCCTGCGGCGAATATCTTTGTTGTTTCCACCACCATTGATTTCAGATGCCCTAAAACGGGGTTGCTTTCTGACCCCAAATCATATAAAGGGTGATTTACGGTAAAACGCTGTGTACGTACGTACCAAGCGAGGAAGCGAAAATTTAATCCCTCCATTCCTCCGGTACGTACGTACACGGCGAAACATCGTAAAACCCATTTATATTCGGGCGGGCTACGGCTTCAATTCCCATGAAGCCCCATACCCGCCGACCGGCAGAGTTCGTGATTTTGTTGGTGTGTTCCAGATTGTAGCGGCTTAAATTTGCCACCACACTGTCACTGAAACTGCGGGATTTCAGGGGCGGCAGAGAGTTTTCCTCGCACCACATCCGATAAATTTCGTACAGCTCCTTAGAGCTGATGGACGCATCCGCTTTCAGACGGATGTAGCCCTCAGACTCCATGAAGTCGAAGATATTGTTGTTGTCACGCTTGACGGACTCACGGTTTGCTTTCGTTCGCTCGCTTTCTGTGAACTTGAAGTTGTTTGCAACCAAACGCTGCAACCCCTCAAACGCCCATAGGAAAATGCCCTCTACCTCGGCTTTCATCTTCTGGGCAAGGTCAGGGTCATCCACTCTCCCGGCAGGCTTTTCCTTGGTTGTCAACACAAGCTGTCTGCGGTAGAAACCGTCACTTCGGTCATACAATGCCTGCAAATCTCCGTTACTGAATGCCAGCAATCGGGCGAACATCCAGCCCTGATAACTCTGCTTGCCTTTACATTCCAAATCCATCTTGCCCTGTGCTGTCACGATGGATTTTACATAGTTGGTCTGGCGCAGAGCTTCCATCCGCATATCATCATCCACGCACAGCAGGATGTGTTCCAGATCGGCACGGGCGAAGCGGTTCTCAGAGATTTTGCCAATGCTGCCGTCTTTCATGGAGTTGCCCAGCATTTGTCCCAGCACTGCACCGATTTGAGATTTACCCTCGCCGCCGTTACCTTTAATGACCATCATCCGCTGTCCCTTATTGGAGGGAATCAGGCAGTAGCCGATAAACTCCTGCAAGGTGGGGATGTCCTCAGGGTAAAGCAGACCGTCCAGAAATTCCAACCAGATAGTTGGTGCCGGAGAATCTTTCCTGTAAGCAACCGGGAGCCTGTTTCGTACAATGTCCGGCTTGCCCTCTGTAAAAGTGCCGTCCAGCATGAGCGTACCGTTTGCCAGATGAATCCTGTCCTGTTCCGGCGGGAAGTCCTCCACATGAGCCGCCAACTTCATAATCTCAATGATGTTGCTGATTTTGCGGGGAATGTTATTCACGGCACAATATTTCAATTCCTCAAAGATTTCGCCACGAAGCGGCAGGTCATCCGTCACACGACCATCAGGCGTGAAAAAAGCTCCGTTTGCAAAGAGAATCTGACGGGTTCTCAGAAAATCTTCACAAAACAGAGCTTCATTGATATTCTTGCCGTCAAACCAAATCGGCACATTCATTTCAGGCAATTTCCTGTTCTCTGACATGGCAGCGCACCTCCTTTTTCTGCTCGTCCAGTCGTGCTTGCATTTTTGCAATCGTTCCGTCTGTCAAAAGTTCCTTGACGGTATCAGCCCTTTCTTCCTGATCGCTCATAAGGAGCAAATCGTTCAGATACTCCGTATAGTCCAGCTTGTGGCAGGCTTCCACGAACCTCTCATCAGGCTCGTCCTCCGGTGCTTCAGGCGCATATCGCTCTTTCCAGTCCTCCAAAAGATGAAGATACCCGGACAGCACGTTCATGCAAAAATTCTCGTCCCGCTTCAACTGGTTCACACGGGGACGGGGCTTTCTGACCTGTGTTACCACGGATGGTCGGCTGGTGTCCAGCCCAAAGTCCGCAGCCAGTCTCTGCGCTGATTCATAAGCGGACAGACCAAGCAGCCTTGCCGTGAAGTCCACCACATCTCCGGTAGCCCCGCAGCCGAAGCAGTAGAAATAGTCCTCGTTTAGCTTCAAGCTGGGATGCTTGTCATTGTGGAACGGACAGCAAGTCATTCCGTTTCGACCCACTTTCAGTCCGTAGTGTTCGGCGGCTTGTCTGACCGGGACAGCCGCCTTGATGGTTTCATAGATTGTCATTGAAAATCCTCCATTTCATAGTTTTTGAAAGAGCCAAACACCCGCCGTGATTGGCAGGTGTTTGGCTCTTTCTACTATGGTTATGACGGATTTTTCAAAAAACAGGCTAATCGGAGGACAACCCCGTTTCAAAAAACAGGACAACTTATTGATAGATGTAGATTTCTTTACATTAGCATGATACAATTAAGAAAGTGAAAAAACAGGACAGGAGGGGCAAGCATGAACCAAGAACTGATGACATTGGACATTTGGCAGGATACAGTCATATATGAGGGAAAAACACTTCCTGTCGGCGCTCTTGCCTGTGATGCGCTGAATGTCCCTGCGGATACCATTGCAAAGATGAACGAGCAATGCGAGAAAATCAATCTGCTGCTTGGAATATTAAACGCCGGACAGGATGCTTCTGCACTCTGTCCTATTGCAAAGGAAGCTGCTCTGACGATGCTTGATATTCTCAGTCAAACACCGCCGTTCTCCTATATGAATATCTCAAAGCACCGGGAACGGATAGAAAGGGTCTTTACTGCGGACAATGCGCTGAAATATGTGGAGTTCGCCATAAAAGCCGCAACCAATTCCTTGCCGTTCGAAGAAGTTCCGAACTATGCCGATGCAATCATGCTCCAACGTTATACTGCTGTGTTCGGGCATCTGGCATACTCCCTTGGGGAATACCAAACGGCCATGCTTGATTTTGCAGAAAAATCGGACGGCAACGAAGCTGACCGCACCGCAGAGGGCTTTGCCAGAATGTTCGGCAATTATTTCCCGCCGGAGTTCTCTATCATGGAGGGCAATGCCTGGATGTCTACCCTGAACAATTCCGTTCAGTATGTATCGGTCATCCGTCCCGGCGAAAAAGTTGCGAAGCTGGTCAAGCGGATGCACTATGTATCCTTTGTAGGGATGTTCCGATCTGATCTTTTTGAGGGCTTATGTGTTGGTCATGCACCGAAGAAATGCAAAATCTGCGGCAAGTGGTTTCTGACCACCAATGCAAGGCACACCAAATATTGCGGCGGTTATGCGCCGGGAGATAAGCTGCACCGCACTTGTCGGCAGATCGGCAATCTGAAAGGCAGAGAACAGCGGGAGCTTGCAGACGATCATCCGATTATCCAGATATATGAAAAGCGTCTGAACACCATAAACCGCTATGTGAAGCGTGGCACTCTGGACGCTGATCTTGCAGAGGTGATGAAGAAACTGGCGAAAGATAAAATGCTCCGGGCAAAAAGTGATGTCGCTTATGCCAAGGGAGCTTATGAAAAAGAAATGGAACAGGTCGCTTTGAAGAAAGAAGCTTACAACAAATAATGACAAGGAGAATAATACATGGCACGAAAAGCTGATGTTAAAGGCGGTAACGGTGATGTGGTATTCGATGCTGAAACCGGGACTGCGAGAAAATATCTTAGAAATACATCTACCGCTGAAAAAGTCACACGCTTCAAACGAGAACTTGCTGTATTTCAGGAATTATGCAAGAATCCAATTCCTAATGTTGTTGAGGTGACGGATGTTTATATTGACGAGGATAAAATTGCAGAATCTTATGTTGAAATGAAAAAATATGACGGTTCGGTATACGATATACTCGAAGTTACCAAAGGAAATGTCAAATTAGTATTTGAATTGCTTTTGCCGGTCATTAAAGCGCTTTATACACTTTCAACTGGAAATCCGCCCTTGTATCACAGAGATATAAAGCCGGATAATATCTTGTTTTTGAAAAAAGATGATGAATACACACTGTATCTTACGGATTTTGGAACGTGTTTTCTTAACGATGGGAGTGAACGACTGACACCAGAAACTATGGCAGTTGGTCCCAGGATGTATATTGCCCCAGAATACGAAACAGGTCGTGTAGAGGAAGTAACTGAAAAAGGAGATATATTTTCTTTGGGTAAAGTTCTTTGGTGTATGATCAATGGTGAACCGGAGGACTTTATGCCTTCAAACTTCTGGTTTGTTGATGAATATGATTTGACCAAGCGTTTTCCCGGAAATGCTGATATGATTGTTGCTAATTCAATTATTGCATCGTGTTTGAATATTGCTCCTTATGAGCGTTGCACATATTCAAGCTTGATTGGGCAGATTGAGAACTTCATTGCAGGGGGCAATATGACGCCAGAGGAAGAAGCACAGTATCGAGTACGAGTATATCAAGAGAAACGGAATTTAGAACTCTTGGAGATAAAAGAAAAGAATCGGCTAATTGTTAATTCCTTTAGTCAGTATTATATAAAGGCGTTAGAAGAATTACTGAATACATACCCTGATTTTGAGCTGATTCAAAAACTCTACGATGAATACCGTAAAAATTCAAAGGATGGCATTGATTATACATCCGTAAATGTTGAAAACAATGCAAGTCATTATCTCTATAGCGGAACTTATGACCGAATCTATTTTTCAATTAATTATGAACCCGCTCGTGGAACTGATAGGTATTGCAGCATCACGATAAAGTACACAATAGATAGTTGGAAGACTATACGGTTCTATTATTCCGAAGATGGTACGATGTTAAGTGACCATAACGGCGTAGTAAAGCTGATGTGCGTAGAAACATTGTATAATATCTTAAACTCCATAATCATGGAATACATTGCATAAAACAGATTGACATACAGAAGGGAGGTGCGCTATGCTAAATGATTTTTCGTGGAACATGACCGGATACATACCGAAACACCAAGTTAATCCACACGGTGACGGCATCATCCCTTATGTGGCAGAGCGCATCTTCCAACTGGAACCGGAACCGCCAGCGGTGGGCGGTCTGAATGAATATATCCTGTCTGCCTTGCAGGAAAAGAACCTGATGTATTTCTCATTCTTTCTCCACCACTACGAGCCGCAGCTTAACAAGCGCATCAAAGACTTTCTCGGTGTGGATG
>URDG01000016.1 GCA_900546515.1 uncultured Eubacteriales bacterium
CGGCGACTGATTTCAATCCACGCGCCCCGTATGGGGCGCGACGGCCGACGTCAGCGTTATCAAGGCCGATGTCAAATTTCAATCCACGCGCCCCGCATGGGGCGCGACAGCGCCGTTATCAACAAACGTCGGTACCGCGCTATTTCAATCCACGCGCCCCGCATGGGGCGCGACGGGGGCTAGCCACTGCGTTTCAAGATGATGTGGATTTCAATCCACGCGCCCCGCATGGGGCGCGACCTGGCAAAGCTTGTTTTTACGGGCGGGGCAAACGGCATTTCAATCCACGCGCCCCGCATGGGGCGCGACTTCTGATATTTGACATTTTAGGAGGTAACAAGAAATATTTCAATCCACGCGCCCCGCATGGGGCGCGACGAGTTAGAGGCTATGGACAAAACGACCATAACGCCATTTCAATCCACGCGCCCCGCATGGGGCGCGACCCGCCCAGAGCACCCGCAGCGAGTTTTACACCGCATTTCAATCCACGCGCCCCGCATGGGGCGCGACGATTGACCACAGAAACACGCACCCGGCAGACCCGATTTCAATCCACGCGCCCCGCATGGGGCGCGACTAGCCGCTTTTTGATATGCCGACGGGCATAAAACGATTTCAATCCACGCGCCCCGCATGGGGCGCGACCCACGACTACTTCTCTAGCTCGCTCCCTTCACCGATTTCAATCCACGCGCCCCGCATGGGGCGCGACAATCAAGTTGACCGAGGTCGACCGCGTTGACATTATTTCAATCCACGCGCCCCGCATGGGGCGCGACTGCCAATCTCGGAGAGATGCCCGTGTACACCGACATTTCAATCCACGCGCCCCGCATGGGGCGCGACTTTCCGCCCACCTGCCAGTGCTGCATATCTCCGCATTTCAATCCACGCGCCCCGCATGGGGCGCGACACGGGTGCTCCCGCTCTATGCGTGCGATCTCCGCATTTCAATCCACGCGCCCCGCATGGGGCGCGACAACACAAACAGAGAGAACATCACATAGCTGACTATCATTTCAATCCACGCGCCCCGCATGGGGCGCGACTTTGAGTGCCTGTAAATGCGCCTCGGTGCGTTTGGATTTCAATCCACGCGCCCCGCATGGGGCGCGACAGCAAAATTGTACAAAATATTTGACTTATGTTGCACAATTTCAACAAAAAATAATATATGCTCTTTTCTAAGAACTATTTTACAATAGAAATAGAGATAAAAAAACAGATTTCTGCGTCATAATTCAGGTGCGAACCTGCGCGTATTTCAATGACAGCTTGTGCTTCGCATTTTAAAGCGTGTCAGATCAGGAGCGGTCCTTCCGGATCATAGGATGCTTTCACACCGATATGCTCTATTTTATTAGCATAGTTATTTCCCAGGTAATAGAATCTCAGCGAATCTTTTTCCGGGTCAATAAGCTGAGTGAGCTTTGCCTTGACAATTGCGCACTTCGCGGAATCCATGCTGCATTCAAAAACGCTGTTTTGTACCCGCTGCCCGTAATTGACACATTCTTTCGCAACTTTACGCAGGCGCTTTTTCCCGGAATAGCTTTCGGTGTTTACATCGTATGTTATCAGTACAAGCATTATAGCACCTCATTTCCACAAAAACGGTGGATATTCATCCAAATCGCCGCGAAAATATCTTGCCATGAGCAGGGCCTGGACATATGGCACAAGGCCCCACGGAAGCTTTTCTTTGAGAAATGGATGAACTATCTTATCCTGCTTACGTTCCTGCCATGCTTTCAGAAAGACCCTGCGCCCGGCCTCATTAAGTGTAACGGCGCCTGACTTGGTCTTGTCGAACATACTTGGATTTACGACCCTGTTATTTATGCAGCTGAGCACGAACCTGTCGGCAACGACGGAGCGCAGCTCTTCCATGAGGTCGAGCGCCATAGACTCACGGCCTGGGCGGCCTGTATGTATGACGCCTACATATGGATCAATTCCGACACTCTCAAGAGCGGAAGCACAGTTGTTTCCAAGCAGCGCATATGCAAATGACAGCAGAGCGTTGGTATTGTCCAGAGGCGGACGACGGGATCTGCCGTTAAACGAAAATGCAGGATCACGATTCAGAATCAGCTCGTCAAATACTCCGAAGTATTCAGCTGCGGCGTCGCCCTCGATACCACGCAGAGTATCCGTACTTTGGGCGTCACGAAGACGGGTGATGGAAATGCGAATTCGTTCTGACGCGGATTTCAGATGTTCCACATCCACAGAAGCGGGATGATCTCTTGTAGCACGCTCCAATACCCAACGACAGTTGTAGAGCTTGCCTATAAGCAGATTCCTGCCGAGCTTTACCGAACTTGCGGAGTCTCCGGAAATGCGGTATTGCTCCTTGCGCAGCAGAACATTTCCGCGTGTTTCACCGCATACTCTGGCGAGAAACTTACCGCTTGGATGCATAAAACACAGATCGATCCCGCGTGCGGCGCATGCACCCATAAGAGCTGGACTTGCTCCGCGGTAACTGAAGCTTACAATCCCTTCAAGACCGTGCATGGGGAAACGGCCCAACTCTCTGTCACTGCTTGAGGCGACAACATTTTCGCCGTCCAGAGAAAGATATGCATCGTCTGTCGTGACATAAAGTGTGTTAAGAAGGTGTCTCATAGCAGGTCCTCCCCAAGACAGGTGCTGATGTAATCTGATACGCTTATATTTTTACATAGCGCCGGCAGGCATATGTTTTTTAGTGAGCATGCATTGCAGTGTTTCCCGGGTTTTACTTTCGGCGTATAGCCGCGGGCGCGGTACTGGTGCATTTCTGACAGCATGCTTTTCACAGTGCTGCGCAGCTGCTCGTCAAGAGCAACAGTCTCACGCCGGCGTGTCTCACCATAGAATATTGCGCCTGTTTGTATAATAGCGCCGAGCATTTCTTCAAGGCACATGGCCTGCGCACACAGCTGGAGTCTGTCGGCGTCGATCAGTTTCGGCGAGCCGCGCTTATATTCTATCGGGCAGGGCTGCCATAAACCGTCGTAATTGAACAGCCGGACACCGGCTGGGCTTTTCCTGAATTCCACAACATCACAGCTGCCGCTTACGCCAAGCAGCGGGGAAGATACCCTCAGCCCGCGGACGGTAAGCAGATCACCGCGTTTTTCAGACAGGCTTTCATCGTGCGCTCTTTCATGCATAAGTTCACCCTCAACGGTGCGCAGATTCTCATTCCACTGCTGCTCGAGGTGTATCAGAGCCCACTGACGGCGGCAGAAAGAAAAGTGCTGCAAGCCGGAGATTTGAAGATACTCGTCCTCTTTATATTCCATCTATGACTTCGGGCTCAAGCCCGTCAAGCGGAGAAACGGTTATAATATAATCGTTTACATCCTGAGGGATCATAACGTCGTCTTTGAGCTGTATATTGAGAGAGCGGTGAACCTTTGCGGAAGAATATTGACCGTCGCGGCAGTTATGTTCCCACCAGAAAAGCTTGACGACTTCCATTGAGCCGTCCGGCCTTGCGGAAGAGGAATCATTTACAAAGAGAGTGCGAAGGCATTCTTTCACCGTTTGCGCATCTTCCTCCGTAAAACCGGTTTTTTCAGCGAGCTGTACATTTATAGAGCCTTTGAGTTCATAAAGCCCAAAACGGACAAAGTGCTTCATACCCATCGTATCCGATGACTTTGAATCGGACTTTTCTTTCTTCTCGCCGTTAACGCTTTTTGTTATCTGCATTGATTCCACTTCTACAGGAGAGATGCTGACTGCCTGATGAACAGAGACCGGCCCGCGTACTCCGACAGATACGCCTTTTATATCCTTAAATGCAAATACCTGCCCGAAGGAACGCACATCGAGCCATTTTTTGCAGGCGAGTTCGGCGTATTCCCGGCGGTCTTTTATGTTTTTCAGCTCGGAAGCAGCCCGTTCGCTCAGGCTTCCGAAACCGTCGTCGCAGCGGTCGTCTGACTGCACGAACACGCGCTGGCCCAGATCCTGCATACGGTTTCGAATCTTGCGTTTGATGCATACATCGGATATTTCGCCGAAACCGTTATAGTCTGTGCGCGGCCGGTTGCCATTAAGCGGATCGCCGTTGGAGTTTGCCATTTTTACGGACACAAGCGCTGCAAAGTCGATTTTGTGATTGAGCGTATTCATTTCAGTTCTCCTCCGTATTTTTGTTTGCTTTTGATTTGTAAAATTCGTTGCGCTGCAGATAGTATCCCATCAAATATGTATCTTCGAGAGGCTTGTTCCAGTCCTCAGACGGAAGGCTGTGGATATATTCCATGATCTCACCGATCAGCTTCTTATAATAGCCACGGTCGCCCGGACTGAGCCGGGGAAAATATGCATTTTCCAACTGACGCTCTATAAGGCCGAAGGTGTGGAGCGGGCGGCGGGTAAATGCAGACTGTAGCTTCATCGCGTTCGTTTCCCGGTCTTCGCCCTGCGCAGAGTAGTATCTCTGCTCGACCATTTCCAGAATGGCGAGCAGTCGTCCGTACTGATAGCTTCTTTCACCCTTCTCGCGTTCAAGTGACATTTTCCAATCCTCCTTGTAATGATCGAATCTGTATTTTCTTATAACGGCGCAGGCTGTCGAGAGCAGCAGCTCACGGGTATCTTTGTCATAGCTTATTGGCGAGGATGCTCTGTTGACCAGACTCCGTTCTATATCCGAAGGCATCAGTGCACCGTTGACCCGGCATAAGATGAGCCGCTGCATCTGCTCACGCAGCAGGCGATCGTCAATTGTGAAGCCCGATTCAGATCGCGGTGTGCCAAATGCACAGCTTATGATGTTGAAAAGCAGAGGGGACTGGATATATAAGGAATGCTGTGAGCGCTTCCAGCACCACCAGCAGCAGCGCTCGTCCCAGTCATGCAGGCGTTGAAGAAAATCCGATGCCATAAGTTCGTTGTAATATGTGACTGACATGCGGCCGGTGGTCGCGGCGTCGAACGCCGCTATAACAACTCCTGGATCATTCTCAGGCAACTCGCTTCTGTATCCGTTGAGAGTGCGTCTCAGCGCCTCTTTATAATCGGAGGGATTTGTTATCGGCTCAGAGGCTTTGTGGAACAGGCCTGTAGGGGCGCAGATCTTTATACCCTGTGGATTCCAGCAGAGAAATGTTCTCCCGCCAAAGACTGTCTTTACCTCTTGCCCCTGTTCTGCCGCAAGCCAGCTCAGAGCATTGTGAGCCTTCTGCGATGCTTCGTAGCTTACAGTGACTGCCTGCGAATCATCCGTAAAACGTCCCCTGTAGGTAAAATTAGCTTTGTCATTGGCGGAAATCAGCTTCGCGTTGCCGTAGGAAGGTATTATGCCCTTTGGATGCTGCTTCGCGGGGACGGCCATTTCACCGGTCACCATGCAGACGGCCTTTGGAGAGCTTTCCTGAAGACTCTCGTACCATGCGGAAAATGCTTTGAAGAGCGATGGACTTCGCCAGCATTCTTCGCTGTCACAGTCCAGACCGGTAACGCGCCAGCGAACGAGCAGTTTTTCATCCTCCGGCTTTCCGTCCGCACCGCTGCGTATTATCTCGAGCGAATACAGGTCGTTAAGAATTCGGCCGCTTTTTATGTATGCAAGTATAGGAGCCAGCATGGGGTGTGTGTACTGTGAGCCTGCCCATGCTTCAAGCTGCTCCAGATAGAGAGAATGTTTTTTCTCATTGTAATCCGCAAGGTATACAAGCTGATCGCATAATGGATGGGCGCATGGTGCGCTCGTGCGGCCTATGGATTCTTCTGTGACAGGTATTACGATCTTGGGCTCATCCTTGTCTACAGCGCGTGCGGTAACGAATTCACCGTTCTTATTAAGAGTGATTTCAATATCTGAGGATTTTACAGTATGCGAGACAGGGGGCAGCGTGTTGTGCCCCTCTCTTGCAGCACCTGCAAGAGCTGCATGGGCGTCATATGTCTCGACAGCTTTCTGGAGAAGCCCCATTTATACCACCCCCTCAAATTCGCCCAGACCGGAAAAATTGCCCAGCTTATGATCGAAAATTTTCATTTCCATGTCCCTGATAGGCTTGTGTATAGGGCAGGCCTCAGGGCGTGGAAACTCTATTATCCCGCGCCGCATTGTGGGGAAAAACAGATTGGCAGTCATTTTCCCGGATGTCTCCGCGGAATACGACTCATCCGGATATGTCATCCCGTGATACATGAGCCCAAAACTCAGTTCCTGAATGTCGTCATATGCACCGGGACCTTCACCGAAAGCGCAGGGTTCAACATAAGCCTGACATTCGCGGGTGCCGAGGAAAATATCACGCCGCCCGCCCTTTTCTATCATGCGCCTGGCAATGTTATGGTGTTTGTTCTCAATTCGGTCGTCTGCAAGCTCAGGACGGTTATCATTCCATTCAAAGTGCGCCTTGACCTGATACAGGCAATCTTTGAGGTAGGTATAAAAGGCGAGATCATTTGTTCCGTCGTTGTACTTGACCGGCCGGATACCCTTTACGGCTGTCTGAATTGGGTTGATAACGCGCACTGCATCTATATACCAGATAAAAGTAGGCTTCCAGTAGACTGATGAAAGCACACCTTTGAGCGCTTCATAGGTAGGGATCTGATAGCTGCATTTTTCACCACCGACGCGCATGATAGGGTCGGAGAAAAGCGCATAATCGCCGTAGACTTGAAATTCAACAATATTAGGATGCGCTGGCTTTGACATGTTCACACCTCCAGTAATGTGTTTGCCTGTGAAGTTTCCGTGAAACCCGTGGCCTGATCATAAAATCCCTCCTGAAGCACCAATATACGGCTGCCGCAAATTGAGGCGAGCCCACCTGATAGCTCAAGCTTGTTTTTTTGCCAAGAATAAAGCGAAACGGTATAGGCCTTAGCTTTTGCAAGCCACGCATCTATGAGTTTTAAATCGTGATCAGGGTCAAGCCGGCTTAGCTCGGCAATGATGTTTTTGCCATCGCCGTAAGGGACAAGAACGTCGGCAGTCTCGTTCTCAAAAACCTCAAAGCGATCCCCGGCAAGCTTGAATGATTGCCTGAGTAAAAAAACATTGTCGTGGTTTGCAAATATGGCGTTAAGCGAGAGAAGCGAGAAAATAGTGTTTGTACTGCAACCTGTTTTTACAGTATAATCCTGAAAACCGTCCGGCATCAGCCTGTATAGTGTGCTGTAATAGTAATTGATAGATGCCTTGGACGCCAGATCGCAGCCAAACTGATCCGGGGCAGAGCGGTATCTGTCGAGCAGAGAAATCGAAGCGTCTTTTCCGCGCTGAATATCAGGCAGCTTTGAGAGATTTTCATTGCTGCATTGTACTATGTAGACTTGAGACAGCGATTTGTTTTCCCCATTGCGGTTGCACCGTCCGGCAGCCTGAACTATGCTGTCCATACCGGCACATAAGCGTATAACGCGCCCAAATGAAATGTCTACACCGGCCTCTATTACCTGAGTAGAAACGCATACAGTCTTGCGCCCGGTCACAGCATTCTGTTTTAATGCCCGGTATATTTGCTCAAGAGTTTGCTGGCGGTGTGCGACACACATTCCGGCTGACAGATGGAAGCAGTCTGCATCATACAATTTCAGAGAATTATATATGAATTCCGCTTCCGACTTGCGGTTGCATATTATCAACAGGCTTTCTGTGCCGTCAAAGAGCTTCGCTGCAAATGACGGAATGTCATCCAGTGCCATTTCACCGGCACAGACATATTCAGTCCGCCTGAACGGGGCCCAGAGCCCGGCGTCAAAAGGCACCATGTCTTTTGGCTCTGCAATCAGCGGATGTGCTGCGGCGTTAAGGCACGGCTGGGTTGCGGAACAGAGCACAACAGTAGCGCCGCATATATCTGACAAAAAGTTTACGGCAAGATTGAACAGCGTCAGCATCTTCGACGGTACGGTCTGCACTTCATCTATTATGATAATGCTGTCACACAGCGACTGAAATCTGCGTATGCATGATGTTTTACCGCTGAATAGAGTGTTCAATAGCTGGACAAGAGTTGTGATGATTATCGGACTTTGCCAGCTATCTTCTAAAAGCGCCATCTGATCCAGAATTTCAGCCCTGTCTGTATTGCGAATGACATTGGAGTGGTGTTCCAATATGATGCTGTCATCACCGACAAAACTGCGGATAACCTTTGCGTTCTGCTCAAGGATAGTCAAAAGCGGTGAAGTAAATATAATGCGCGATTTGTTCCAGCGTGCCGCATGCGCCAGTGCGAAACGAAGTGAGCTGAGAGTCTTGCCGGAGCCCGTAGGAACATTGAGCTGATATACTCCGGACGGTTTTTCTGCAAAGTTAACACAGATCTGGGAGATGCGCTGTCTTGAAAACTGTATTGGGGTGTCATGCTTGAAAGAGGAGAGCCTGTGTTCCATGTGTTCAAGCGCGCCGGCCCACATTTTACGCCATTCTTCATCGGTCTTTTGTTTTAAAGGCTGACGCATAGACATGAATTCAGCCGTATCACGCCTGTCGCCTTCAATGACGGAGGAAAGTATGAGGCGTGATAAAAGCCCGAAATAAAACCAACCCTCCGCACCGGTTGAGTCCCGGTCCTGAAGCTCGTCAATTTTCCGGATGACAGATTCCAGTTCCGAGGATGCGTTTAGGAATAGTTTGTCGAGCTCATGTCTGTCGGAACAGAACGCAAGAAAATTCTCGCGTGCCTCATCGTATGCAATATCGGATGTCATCCGATGGTCAAAGCCTGACCTGAGCTTTTCATCCATGCAGTCAAAAAGTCCGTGGTGCGCCCCAACGGCATAGGCAATGAGTTCAGCGCATAGATCTGAAATCACGCCGTTGTTGGCTGTATGAGAAATGCTGTGATAGTTTTCCAGCATGAATCGTACACCCGCGAAAGTATGATTCACAGATCCACGAGCCGAAGGCTTGCTGTCCAGAACTGCGGACTCAAGATAATGCTTGAACTCCTCGGTAAATTTGCCCATGTCATGCAGCAGTCCGGCAAGGTAGGCACAGTTATATAGCCCGACAGTGCTCAGAGAAGTGGAAGCATAATCTGCGGTGTTTCTGCAATGCTCTTGAACTGTTTGAACGACGTGTTTATCACCGTCATGTCTGATATGAGCGGGAAAGCATTTGTCCAATAATATCACCTCTTTTGACGTGCAGAGAGAAGGAAAAAATATCATAATCACATGCTTTGTCTAATAATAACATTAAAAGACGAAATATGCAACAATAAATTGTGCATTCTTCAGGAAAAATTCAATGTGAAATGAAATGTAATAAGAGCACGCTCTGCCTTTTTCTGTATTTGAAGAAGATTTGTGCAGCTCATGCCGAATTAGTACGAGCCGGAGAAAAATAAGATAGATAGAGGTGAGAATATGATAGACACTGCTATCCTTCTTTTGATGAATGGGCTTCTGCTTATGCTGCGCATAGCGCCCGGGGATTCGTTCCCAAAGCCGCTGAGTGCGGGAGAGGAGAAAGAGTATCTTGAGCGCTGGTCAGAGCACGGCGATATGGAGGCAAGGAATAAACTTGTCGAGCACAACCTGCGTCTTGTCGCACACATAATGAAAAAGTATTATACGCAGACGGACGACGTGGATGATCTGATATCGATCGGCACGATCGGGCTTATAAAAGGAATAAATACCTATCGGCCAGATAAGGGCGTCCGTCTCGCAACTTATGCGAGCAGGTGTATAGAAAATGAAATACTAATGCATTTCCGGGCGCAGAAGAAGATGGCCGGAGATATGAGTCTGTCAGACGCATTGGATGTAGACAGCGACGGCAACGGACTTTCGGTAATGGATGTGGTTGCCTGCGAGGAGGATATGGCAGACAGAATAGGCAGCGATGAGATATGCGGAAGTCTGCGCGGTTATGTTCACAGGGTGCTTACAGAGCGGGAGGCGATGATAATATCACTGCGCTATGGACTGGATGGAGGAAAACCCAAAACACAGCGGGAGACCGCTGACATATGCAAAATAAGCCGGTCATACGTTTCGCGCATAGAAAAACGTGCGCTTGAAAAGCTCCGTGAAGCATTGGGAGAAGAAGCAAACCCGGGATAAAGTTTACATATTTTATTATTCATAATACAGTATACATAATATAGACAACGTAATAATAGAATGAATCATAGAACATGCCCGGAAAGCAGTTGGAGCTTTCCGGGCATGTTTTATGGCTAAAAGATAAGAGAGGTGCTTGGGCTGATATATGTGTGATGCATGCAAATTTTAAAGTAATATTGTTGTCTACAAAATATGTAATAATGTAACAAAATAATACATTTTATTGACAGTACATACTACACAGTATATAATAAATTTTAAGTGCTTACCTAAATTGGCCTTTTTTGTATTTGGTCAGTTAAGCAGTAAATCTGATTTTGCCTGCTTGAAAAAGAGTGTGAACCAGACAGAATAATTGCCCCGGTCGGGCATACATGCGTGATAGTAGTGCGTATTTTACATACAATGGTTATCCAGCGAAAATGTGGCATTTTATGACAGATAATGTGCTAAAATTTGTAGAATTATGGTTTAAATTGTATTGACATAAATATGTATAATGGATATACTTTACTAAAGTGTTACCGAAATCAAGCGCAGTCATTATGCGGAAATGCATAATAAAATAAAGTTTAGAGACAGGAGAAAAAGAGAAAATGAGAGGCAGACCCAAAAAACTACTTGCGTTAGTATTAGCGGTGTTTTTAATGGCGGCTATATTTCCGCTGTCCGCTTATGCTGATGAGGATCAAGAGAGCCAGGCTAAACGCTGGAATATCATGCTCGTGGTTGACGGCAGCGGATCTCTGTTTGCTACCGACGCGAACAAGCTTAGATATGATGCAATAGCGGCTTTCCTTGACATTATTCAGAGTGATGGGAACAATGTCGGTGCAATTGTCTTTTCCGCAAATCCTACGGCATACGATTCGGATGAGGCCATGCGCCGTGGCATAATGCTCGATACGGGGCTTATCCCGCTGGACAAGTCTGCGCCGACGGGCGGGGACGCAAAAGCATATTTGGTAAATGCGATCCGCACGGCCGGTGTCAGCGTCAGTAGAGATGGCGCCACTGATATTGGCACGGCGTTGCTTGTCGCGCAGGAGCATCTCTCCAGCATGAATAATGGCAATGATTCGGCTATCTTTCTGTTTACAGACGGTGAGACCGATCTGAATACAGATGCTACACGCAGAAAGTCTGGGGAAAATTTGAAGACTGCCACTAGCAATATGTACGATCAGGGTATAAAGCTGTGCGGCGTGTTTCTGAACAAGGATGGCAAGTCCCAGTCCAAGGAAGTGCGCAGTATTGTATGTCAGGCCAACGGTATATCTGACAGCAGCCTCAATCTTGGGGATATGTATGTTGAGATCACTGATGCAGCCAGCTGTGCAGACTCTACTGATAAATTCATGTCCATGCTTGGATTCAGCATTCCGGAGGGGGGGCCCGGAGTTGTAATCTATGACAGTGCGGACATGAGTTTCCGTATTCCCGGTGTTGGCGTTGAAGAGGCCAATATCCGCCTGAGAACTGTTGATGGTGTGGCGCTCCCTGCGGGTGTTGATGTGACGATCACAGCGCCTGATGGCACGGTCTATTCGGGGGCGTCCGCTGCGGCTATATGCTCAACCGGAAAGACATACAGAGTATATAAGATATCAAATCCCATGAGCGGCACTTGGAAGATACATATAGAAGTTCCCGAGGGGAATCAGGTAGGTATTTCCTATACGCCCGTGTTCAGCATATATATCGGAGCCAAAATGAATATTGAGCCTGCTGCTGACAAGCTGCATGTGAATATGAGTGCAAATGTAAGCGGAGTGCTGACACGCGGAGACACAGAGATCACTGACGCAAACGCATATAAGGAATATAAGTGCGTTTTCACGCTCACCGATGTTTCAAGCGGCGAGAAAACGGAGCACGAAATTCAGATGAACGGCAATGGCAAGTTCATAGGCAGCATACCGCTTGATACATATGGCATATTTGATGCGCAGATCCGCTTTGAGTGTGACGATCTTAGCGCAGTATCGGATATACAGACTTTGGATCTTACAAACAGAGCCCCGAATGGACCGGCATATTTGGACGCTAAAGTAAAGTATGGGCTTTTCCAGAAAAAGATTTATGAAATCGACCTTTCCGATGAATTTGTAGATCCCGAGGATGGCAGCAATATTACACTGAGCGTTGATGATGCGCGGTCTACCTGCAACACCTCAGCAGTGTCGATCGATGGGCTCAAACTGAATATTGAAAGTAAAAATATCAGCGACCAGAAGAAGTCATACCTTTATGTTGATGTCAGCGATACTTTAGGGGCGAGCTCGGAAATAAGCATAAATATCACTCATAAAAACATGACGCTCCCAATTATCCTTGCTTTTATTGGTGCAGCAGTCGCAATATTCCTGATCGTCTTATTTATCACCAGAGTAATAATACAGCGTCTTGACGGTGAGTGCACTCTTGAATTCAGCTGCAAAGACAAGCTTGTTGACTGCCTGCTTCCGCTTCCAGGAAGCGAATGCAAGCGCCATACGAATCTTGCAACTATGATCGCTGCCGGCAGACAGGAACTCAAGGAGGGTTGCAGGCAGGCAAATGTCTCCATAGAGGATGCCGAAAGTGCCCTTCAGGAGTTTGGAGATCTCTCCAAGGTGAAAGTGTCTGTTGTCAATGGAAAAGATGGGCGTAAATTAGTGGCCAAGCTCCGGGTTTGCCAGAGCAAGGCGCAAGTTCTCTATAACAGCCAGATGGATGTTGATAGCAATGGCGTGAAGCTCACGATCGGATACTACGCTAAAGCGGATGGTGGCGCTGATGAATCAGGGATGTTTGATTTTGACGATGACAGCGTGACCATGAAAGATGATGACGATACATGGAGCTTCTTTGACGATGAGGGTTGATGCCTTCTGATAAACCTGAAGTAATTAAAAAGCAAAGTAAAAAAATAAAAATAGATATGGAGGATAGTTATGTCAGTTGCACTGGATGAAAACAGGAGGAAGCAATTCGAGAGACAATTGGAGCGGCTTCAGGAGGATAAAATATTCCCGCCTATGAAGCGTGATATGGTAAAGGGAAACCGTTATCTTATAATAAGTCTTGGCGGTACCGGTGCGGACGCGCTGTTCGGTATAAAGAAAAAGTTTGAGGAGGCAATACCGGCTGACCAGCTTAAAGAATATGTGAGGCTTCTTGCCATTGATACCGATAAAGCCACAAAGAACAGCGTAATAAAAGTAACCAGGCCTGATGGTACAATAGGTACGGAAATCGTTGATTCGCTTAACGATAACCAGTTCTTCCTGCTGTCTGGCGTCAATGCCAGAACTGTTGTGACACATTCGCTGCCGATGGTTGACGATTGGATAAATCCTCAGCTCCCGGACATCATAAAAAATAATTCTGAGATGCTTAGCGGAACAGGAGCGTCTGCCACAAGACAGATAGGCCGAGTATCGTTGTTCCCGGCGGAGACTGTTGCGGCTCTCAATGGGCGCATCAGCTATCTTGTGGGGGAGCTCACTAACAATACGGCGGACCATCTCTGGGTCATGATAGTTTCCGGTATAGCAGGCGGCACAGGGTCAGGCACGGTTATTGATATGTCATATCTTATAAGACATTTCATTAATCAAATGCCAGGCAGTATTGGATCTCGTACCAAGTACGGCGGCTTCATTCTTCTCCCACCGACCGGAAACAGCACAAATCATGTTGATATTGAAAAGGGCAATCAGAACGGTTACGCCGCTCTCAAGGAGATAGATCAGTTCATGACGCTTGCTGAGCGTGGCGAGGTATATTCTCACAGGTATGCCGACCAGGTGGTTAAATCAAGCAGCAACATATTTGATGCCTGCTATCTCATGGACGGGGTTCGTAACGGCGTTGCGCTGGGTAAAGACGCCAGAAAGTTTGTTGTAAATGTCCTGTCAGAGTGCATGCTGGATATGGCGACATCCCAGCCGGTTGATAGCGACGTCGGCGCGCCGCAGACTGTTGAATCATTCATGAATGATGCCTCTCCATATGCTAGCAGCATGTTGAGAAGTAAGTCGGCGAGTGAAGCGCCCAGAGATGCCAACTACAAGTACTGCGCGCTTGGCCACTGCGAGGCGCAGATTCCAATATCGCTCATGAAGGCATATGTCGCGGAGAAAGTGTACGAAAAAATGTATGCTGTCTTTGAAAAATGCGACAACCTCAAAGATGAGGATGTTGAGGAGTTCGTCAAGAGTGTTATTGTACCGGAAAGAAAGTACACAGCGCAGGCTGTAAGAAAAAATATTAATGAGAAGGTAGCCAGTATATTCAGGGCAGTGAACAGCGCATATAAAGGCGGACCGTACTATGCCTGCAATCTGCTCGCGGATGTTGATACCCCTGTGGAGAAGTTTAGAAAGCAGTGGCCGGTATTCCGCCCGGGTAATGCAAGTGATGAGCAGCTTGATTTTATAGTGAATTACTGCTCTAAGCTTAATCAGGATACTTTTGGTGTATTTACCGCTGTCATGGATGGAATGGCAGCCATAATGGCGCAGGAGGCTGATATCGAGAGTTATTCCACAAAGACGGCAAACAGCTACGCATTTTGCCCGATAGATGTTACCGATTCGTCCGGGGCTGTCAGAAAATATCTTGATGGCCTTATAAGCGGGAAACGTATTGGAGAGCTTACCAATGCCTTGTTGGACGAGATGATAGATAATAAGGATGAATGGACGCAGGTATACACCAAAGATAAGACCACAGGTGCGATGGATCTGCATAAAGTCATCCGAAAATTCTGGAATGAACAGCTTAACAGTGTTATTGATGCAACGCTTGAAGATTTCCTCATTAAATTCTATTCTGGTGATCCTAACGCATGTTATGATCCAAATGATCCGCAGAGCTCTGATGAATATCTTCAGACTGCGGCAAATGCAATATATAATCAGATGTTTGGCCCGGCAGGAAGAGCACACCCGATGGCCGACTTTACGAATATTGCCGGTCTTGGTGAGGCGGATTTCAATGGTCATAATTTCATTTTAGTTCCGGCGAAGGCTCCGCACCTAATGGCACAAATAAAAGCCGTAGCGGCTTCAAAATCCACTCTGCAAAACAGAGTGGAAGTATATAGCAGCTTTGCAGATGACCGTATTTCCAGCTATGCACAGTATACGGGTATCCCTGCCTTTAAACTCAACTGGGTATGCCGCGCAGAAAAAGACTATGAAGTAGCTCTTGCCGGGGCAAAGCAAGGCCTGCATATGTCAGAGTCCGTAAAAGGCCGGCTGTGGCGTGAGTTCCCAAATCTTCTGCCTGAAAGCACATGGAAGCTTGTCCCTGAGAAGGATTACAATAATGCTCGTGAAAAGGTTCTTGCCGATATGGCGCATAGCCTGTTTAAGGATGCAGATGAGCTGGGACTCACCAGGTCAGAGCCTGATGCGGGTGGCAGTAAATTTATGCAGTACTCAGTGAAGCTGCTGCCGGCTGGGCTGAGACCGGATAATCAGCTTTTCAAAGAACGTGATCTTGCTGCTGATAATTCCAGAACCAGGGAAGAGAAGAATGGTGAAATAGAGCGCAGCACAGAAGCGTGCGCCCAGGCGCTGTTTGATCGTCTGACTTCATTAATCGCCTCAGGAGACGCAATTGACTACCTTGATACAGCGCTTGAGGGGTGCCAGGATACAGTGAGCTTTGTATCCAAGAACCTCTGGGCTCCTGGAGCTGTTCTTACCAGTGGTCATAAAAATGCTGATGGTGAAAGTGAAGAACCCAGTGGTTGGAATGAATATATAGCTGGTTGTGTGCTGCGTAAAATGCCGGATACGATGAACGATCTTCGCGGCACTATAGAAGTTATGAAGAAGCTCCGCGCAAAGGTGGACGCTGCATTTTCAGCTAATCAGCTCAAACGTTTGTTTGCGCGTTATCTTACGGTTGAGCTCTTTAGATATAATGAAAATTTCTGCCAGTGGGAGTATACTGCGGCGGATGGAAGCGAAGCAGTGCTTGTTGAGCTTGAACTGGATGATAAGATCCAGAAAACTGCTGAGTATTACTTTATGTTCAATGCCTTAAAAGCCCTCGCAAAGGAAGAACTTGATGCGCTGCAGGCTAGCTATGATGAACTGGTTTCTTATGATGATAAAAAAGAGCAGGTTGAAAAGCAGCGGGCATTGAAGACCAAAGCAGTGGCGCTCGGACAGGAAGTTCAGACGAGATTCAGCGATAAGACCAACCCTGACAAGCTGTGCGTACTCGGGTCAACCGAATATGAAAGAGCGGCTAAGAAGAGAGGCTATGATGTCGCGGGTATTCGTGCTTTCTACAAGGAGCTTGCGGATGAGCTTTCTGATCTGACGTTTGACATGAAGAAGAGGAGCTGACTCTGATCCGGATAGACAACTGAGAAGTGTAAAGGCCGCCAAAATCGCGGCCTTTATGCGATATACAAAAGCCATGTGTGAAAGGACATAAAATGAAAATCTCTGAAATGATTCAGGCAAAATATCCAATTGAATATTATGTCAATTCTGAAAATGCCGACCCTGTTGCGATCCGTTTTGCAGACGATGTCAGTGCTGCGCTTGCCGGGAGTATAGAAAGAGGACTGAGCAGGATGCTCGTTGATATTGCGGATGAGGGCGGGAATGGCATTGCAGAGATCGTCATTGAGGCCGGCACAGGCGGAAACTCATGCTGTGTGTCTGTATCCAGCGGAGAAAGGTATTTTATTGCGGATAAAGATCCGGTCGATGCCGTGACCTGGATAGTTTATGCGGTATCCACGCGACGTGACTGGCTCAGGCAGCTTGACGGCTGTGATATATCCACGCGTATGTTCTCGTCAAATCAGCAGTATATATCCGCGGTCCTGCTAAGAAGCGCCAATGAGCAGTATGAATCTTCTGTTATCCCCGAGAGGATCAATGAGATTTTCAAGAAGCTCTGCACCGTACCGGAAGAGTTTGCTAAAACAGCGCCGCGTTTTTCTGAGCAACCCATTAATGACGAAATCTATAAGCAGTGGGCGTGTGGCGGCTTTCTGCACAGGAAGCGTACTGTGCAGCGCACGAATGTTGGCGAACTGGCGGAAGAGCTGTATGACAGAAACAGTTTTATGGAGAAAATACAGGCTTTCTGTAAGTTCATAGAATCTACAGAAACATTCAGCAGGGGATTAGAGAAAGCAGCGGACTATTTGCACGGGAAATTGGAGGATATACCATGCCTTGCAATACAGAATGCATTAGTAAGTCTTGAAAATCTTGCTGCAAATGAGTATCCGGTGCCAGATCGGAGCGCACTGGAAAGGCTTATGGAAGACAGCATAATGAGCTTTAGTCTTACAAAAAGTAATCTCGCGTCTGCATTCAGAAGGCTGGATGAATACTATATCGAGGCGGCTCGGTATCAGCTTACGCGCGATTTCTTTTCCTCGCTGCTTCATAGTCCGCTTATTGAATCCATCAGAGAGGAACGCGAGGAGACATTGACAAAACTTAACATGCTTCGCCGCAATCTGTCAGGCTTCTGTAGAGTGCCGGACGCCGAGCTTGATCCGGACGCCAAACATATCGGTTGGAGCAAGCTTGTAAATATTCAGGACAGTTACCTACGTTGTGAGGACAAACTATGGACGCCGGGGTTCGCAAATGAGCTGCGTATGACCATACTCAACACGAGGCCTTGTAGAGTGTTCATTTGCCCTCAGGCGCTGTATCATGACGCAGAGTCTATATATTTGCGCGAGGATGTCACCGTCAAACCTGTACCTCTGACTGACAACAGAAATATTTTCTGCATATGGGCGGATATGCACAGCGAAGGCGGTATATAAAATGAAAGAAGAATTAAGAGAACAGCTGCTGAAAGATTTTTCCGATTTTTCCTGTTATGTTCAGAAAGAAAAGAGCGGGAACACCCTCCGCATGAGCTCTAATTGGAAGGGCCGGACTCCCGGTGTTAAAAAGATCGCGGTTCATCTCACAGGCGTTAACCCGCTGACCGGAGAGCAAGTAGACAAGGCCGGCATATGCGCTGTTTTTACAGCCGAAACGTCAAGCTATAAATCGGATATTCTAACATATCATGGCCGGTATAAACTGCGCTTTTCGGCTTATCTCAACAACGGTGAGGTTATAAGCGATTTTAGAGAACCAAAGGAAGTAGAGTTTGTCAGCTCAGCAAAGAAACCGTACATCAAATATGGACTGAAAAAACTATCAGAGTTTACTCAGATAACAGTCGAGTGTAATTGCTGGAGAATGGTGGAAAATAATGTGTGGTTGAAACTTGGCAGCCGCGGTCAGCAGCGCTATCAACCGCTGCCTGTTCAGAAGCAGTCTGGGCAAAAAATGACATGGGTATTGCCGACTGTGGACGATATCGGGGTCGAGGTATCAGATGAACTGAAAAAATTTCAAATTGAAGTTAAGGACGAGAAACAGAAAGGTTGGACACGGTAAATGGAGTTCTTTTGCGCAAAATGTCAGAGAAAACATGAAGTATCTGAAATTGCTGCTGATATATGGAGCATCTGCAAGGAAGATGTGAACGCGTGCCTTAGCAATATTTCAAGTGAAATGGATGCACACAGGCCTGAACACGGGGAAGATAAAATCGTATACCGTAAGTTCAGGAACCTTGTAAGTGAGTCCAGAGATGCTGAGGATGTCAAGACGACAATAAACGGTTTCCATGCATATCTAATTAAATTCATAAATGAAAATCCTAAAGTTGCTTTTGAATTTATGATGCGCGGCAGTGAAATCAAAGAGTATCTAACGGATGCGCAGATCGTCGAGTCAACAGTGACCGGCAACATGTGTATAAGCCTTGGCAGAATTATAGAGCTTTATCGGCAATACGGAGCGAGAACTACGAGTGAAGATGAATTCTATAATAAGTACCTTGATATTATTACAGACGATATTCTGCGGGAGAATATCTATGAAAAGAGAATGACGTTTTATTATAACAAGGTACGCTTTCAGGACGAAGTTGATTATGTACTCGAAAGAGGTACGGATGAAAACAATGTTCCGTTTGCAATGGGAGACGAAATGCTTGGCTTTGTAAGAACCTGCCCGTATTGCGGAAGCAGGGTCTCACAGGCGGTCGGCAGAGCGCCGGAAATAGTTATCGCACTTGCGGGTGGTCCGCGTGCCGGAAAAACGTCCTGTCTTACCGCTCTCACAAGTGCGCTCAGTTCCGGTAAATATGCCGAGTATGATCTTGGAATTCAAGCCATGCAGCACGATAAACTCTGGAAAAGGCTTTCCGAGGAGATACAGCATTATCAGAAGTGTGTTAAGGTCACAAAAACAGCGACTGACCAAAATGAGGTTTCATCTTACTCCGTGCTTGTCCGTTTTGGACGGCAGAACCGTGTTCTCACTTTTGTGGATATGCCCGGTGAGTTCTGGGAGAGCGGCAGCGGCTTGTCGCCGGCGTTTTTTCAACAGTATTCCGGACTTTACCAGAGTATTGACTGCATTTGGTTCGTTGCTTCTAAACTTTCCGTCTATGAATTCGATTTGGGAACGCCTGGACGCCAGTCCGAGCTTCAAGAGCTTCTTGCTAAACAGACTTCTGAGACGTCAACGCTCATTGAGCAGTCCAGACCGTCCAATCTTGACGCTAATTTCCGCACCCTGCGCAGTCAGCTTGTAGCATGGGGTAAGGATATGCCGCCGGTTGCGGTTATTATCAGTAAGCCCGATGTCTGTACCGGCGATGAAGATAAGAATTCCGTAAAGCAGTATAATCTATTTCCGATTGACGGCGATGTCCCAAGCGTGAATCTCAGCGACCTGATGAATGTGCTGCAAAGAGATAGAAGCGGGCAGTACTATCTCAGAGAGAAACGTTTTTATGACTGCGGCATGAATGTACGCAAGTTTGTTTATAAAAAAAATAATGCTCTTTTCAGAGCTATAGAGGATAATTGCCCGGATCGGTTCTACATCTCAATGGCGGCCTATGGCTGTCCGGCTGCTGACTCGGCGGACAAAGCGCAAAGTGGGCCGAAGCCATTTCATGAGATGTTCCCGCTCATATGGACGCTCGCGGTGACCGGAGTTCTCGGAATCGCTCACCAGTGTGTTTGGAGAGACTATGATATTTTCAAAAACTTTAAGAGTGCTACTAATGGCGCTGAGAAAGTTGTTTTTGATTATCGCGTTGTACCCAATACGTCAAAGCGCGATAAGGAGAAGAAAATTATATTTGATGATGTCGCAAGCAATCTTCTAATGAGAAGCAAGAGTTATAAGATCAGCGAATTCGAACATTGAGCAGGGGGCGATTAAATGGATTATCAATATATAAATACAATAAAAGATGAATCTTACATAGATTTACCAAGCAAATTTCCATTCCCATCCGCAACTATGGGTGACATTCATAAATATGGCTGCTGCGATCACTTCCTCAAGTCAAATTTACCCGGATTGGTGATATATTTTAAGCTTTGCTACGATAGGAAACCTCCGATCGAGGTGCTGTCAAAAGTGGCCAGAAAGGAACACTCGGTATCTGTTGGACGTTTTACACAGTGCGTAGGCTGGGCTTGGAATGGGGATCTGCTGCTCAATAACTTTGACGATATTGTGGATACGGCTTTCTACACCGAGGACGAGATCGATGCTTTTGCGCAGTCCGGCGAGGCTGTGCCAAAACGGGAAGAGCGGGCTGTTAATCCGGTTCAAGAGATAAAACTGGATGTACAGGCCATTAAAGCAGTGTTTTTCGCCGCTATGCTTCGTTGGCTGCGCGGCGATATGGCGGTGCAGATCGCTGTGCCGGGTAACGTGGACTATAATGCTTACGTTGCTGCCGCTGTAAAAAAAATATATTCCTATTTTCCTGTCGGACTTCGTGCAGCGGCCGGGTTCTGTTCGTATCTGCCCAGAGATAAAGCAAATGAGCTTCGACCGGTGTTCATAGGCTTTGTACCCGAGAGCATGGCGGATGGAAAGACGGTATTTCTTGACGGCTCGAGCGTTGCTGCTATAGAAGCGCTCACGGCTGGTACCGGTCTAAAAAATCTTGATTTGTTTATAAACTATGTGTGCAGCTTGGAAGACGAAGAGAGAGCCCGCTTTTTACATACTGTATATGTCGATATGGAGAACTCAGGCGCTCCTGAGGCAGCAAACGACCTCGCGGCGATAAAGTATTCCTATCTTGGCGACGCTATACGGCTTGTTTCCAGTAACGGTGCTCCGCATGAGCTTATTCGTCAGTGGATGCAGTTCTATTCGAACCGCAGCAAATATCCGTTGTCCATGAGTGATGAAATAGATGCCCGGATACGTGAGCGGCTGACGGATGAGGCCGTTGCAGAGTCAATTCGCGCAGACTGCGAGAATGAGACGTCAGCGGACGGCATAGGCGAGGTGATGATAACCTATAACGCTCTGTGCGGTGCGAAGAAGAGCTGGTCGGATATTGCATGGTCGACTATGTGCTCCGCACTCAGAACCAAGCTGGGACTCGGTTACAGGGAAATATATGATTTTGCCCGCAGCTGCCGTGCAAAGCTGAGCAATATTGTTGACGAGGAGAAGATAACGTCAATAGCGGTTTCTTTCCTGCGTGAGAAATATAATGAGATCAACGGATATGAGCTTGAGGCTTCCGCACAGATCGAAGCTGCCGCCCGGGAGGCAAAAAAATTGCTTGATGCCTCCGAAAAGCTCTATGAAACGCAGGATGCGCTTGCTTTTGCTGTGCAGGTGCATGAGCTTGTACAGCGAATCGAAGACAAACGCTATTCAAATGACGTAATTTACCGTGAGATAAATGAAAAAATTGCCGGGGCCGGCAGTTATTTTGAGGCGCTCAACATCTACGCAGATAGCGCTCCCAGCGTTGCAGCTATGGATCCCGCGCAGATAGATGGGCTGAAACAGACGCTGGCAGGCTTGCGTCCCGGAAATATCACGGATTATATCAAAGCTTTTAAAGCGTATTACAATATAGACATAAATAAGAAGCCTGTGCTGGCTGATGTTGCGGCTCTTCCGGAGTTCGTGAGTTCAATGATACTGACGGATCTTTCATCTTTCAGAGTGGTACAGGTAACGCTTTCCAGCGAAAGAAAAGCAAGAGAAATAAACGACTATGTTGTAGACACCGAGGGACTTGCGGCCAGACTTTCGCATGATTGCAGGATCAACGTAAGATTTAATAATAAGGAAGTCAGCGCTGGATGGCTGAAAGCGCTTGCCGGGTGTACACTTACGGCAAAGAATGTCGGAGACAAGGCAGAATTCCGGCGGAGCCTTTTTAGTCTTATAGAGAAAGGCAGCTACAGGGTACGCGACATTCCTGCAATATGTGCTATGACAGAGGCATGCGGAGTCGATGTGGTTGAGGATATTTTCTGTTTTGCGCTGGAGGGGAGATTTACTAATAGCTCTGAAAAGGATTATTTTACTGCATTTGACTGTTTGCGCAGAAATATTGGTATGCAGGATGACGCTGAGACGCTTGAGACTCTTATAAAATATAGAAAAGACATGCGTACGGTCAATCCTGTAGCGGGAAAAGCATTCAGCAGCTATGTAAATGACTGCAAGCGTGCACAGAAGAATGGAAAGCAGCAGGGAAGCCCGGCCATTCTGATTGCTGTAGGTGCTGTGGCAATGTGCCTGCTGGTATTGTCAACTGTGCTGTTTATTCGTTTCAGGCGTCTTAATGTAAGATCAATAGAGTTAGATGTGCAGAACAAGCAGCAAATTGAGATGCTGGAAAAAGAAGTACACGACAGTTATGCTGTCAACCTCTTTGATCGTGAGTTTGATGATTATGCGCAGCGTTTCAGCGATATTATCGCAGAAGAGGAAAATCAGAGTATTGTAAATGATTACAGCACCCGGCATAAAATCGACGACGAAATTTCAAAAGTCGGAGATCAGCAGGTTAAGTGGGGAGAATATGTGTTCTGGACATTTGTTCTTGCTGCCGATGAAAACAACATTGTAACGCCAGAGTCGATTGAAGCCGTGCAGTTGAGGGTAAATAGCGCTATTGAGCTTATGCACCCTGATTTGGCTGTCCCAGCAGTGCCCGAATCGACAGAGTCTCCGGAAGAATTGACAGATGGAGACGATGATTCTGCTGCGGTAACAGAGCCTGAACCAAGCTCGGAGATAACTCATGAAGCTGTCGCCGGCGAAACCACCGGAACGGCTGAAAATGAAGCCGTTGTGTCTGCTGCTGACGTAATCGGTGAATCTGCCCCGAGTGAGAATGCTGAGTCTGCTGAATTGCCCAGTGATGAAACCTCTGATCAGGCTGCTGAACCCACGCCAGAGGCTGCTGAAGAAATAGATTTGGTTGACCAGATAATTGAGATGATGAGACATATATTTGAGGCAGCAAAAGAACATTTTGATTTAGCAGTATATCATATTTATTAAATTGAACCGGTAGTAATTCCGCACGCTCTGCTATATACAACAGAACGTGCGGAGAATATAAAGGAGAATAGCAGTGGCGAGAAAGAGAAATCAAGATAGACTCGGCAGTCCGTTTGATGATAAAGAGAATAAATATGGAAGCGATATTTATCTGGATGACACTGATAATACAAGCCCCTACGGTCAGGGGAGCTCTATTAGACGCTATAGGGAACAAGAAAAAAAGAAACGTAGTTATGAACCGTACATTGTTGCCGGGATTGTTGTTTTAATTAGTATCCTGATTTTCCTGATAATAGGGAAATCCCTCGGAACATGGCACCATACAGTGATTGTAACACCACCTCCCCGCCAGACTGCAAACTTGAGTACACCCGTCCCTACTACGGCACTGTCGAAGCAGACACCTGTGCAGGAGAACATTGTGGCAACCCCCGTTCCAACTGCTGGACAAACAACTCCAGTTGAACTTACAGACAGATATTTTGGCAGAAAGCTGGGCACTATTCAGAAAACCGCATATGAGAAAATCAGAGATGGCGTTGCGGTACACGATGCGCAGATCGATATTAAGCTTACAAATATTGACGACGTAGTGCTTGTAGCGGATTCAGTTTGCTGGGATTATCCGGAGTATTTCTGGTTCACCACTGAAATCAAATATTCATATTCCATGAACGGGGATACATATAGCATCACTGTTGAACCGGTATACCGGTTTGATGCGAACGAATATATTTCCTACAGTGCTGAGGTTGATTCTGTATTTCAACCGGTGATAAACAGTCTCTACTCAGCGTCAGACTATGAAAAAGTCAAAGGCGTCTACGAGTTCCTGATTGAGTATACAAAATATGACTTGGAGTACCATGGAATGTCGATATATGAGCTTGCCCGTGACGGACGGGCAGTGTGCGAAGCGTATGCCAGAGCAACGCAGTACATGCTTACGAAGCTCGGAGTAGAGACATTGTTTGTTGTAGGTGACAGTGATAGCGACAGCACGGGAATGGAAGGGCATGCGTGGAATATTGTTAAGCTGGACGGGGAGTACTACAATGTTGATACTACCTGGGGTGACCCGGTTATGACAGACGGCTCGCAAAAGCTTGTATATGACTATCTCTGTGTGACAGATAAGGATCTGCAGAAGACGCACCTACCGGATGATAACGGCTACCCGGAGTGCACGGCCACAAAGTATAATTACTACCGTCTTAACAACAGATATCTTGATAGTTACGACGAGAGCGTCATAGCCAACTGGATAGCACAGGCGAATGGCGGCGAGGTAGCGTTCCAATTGGCCTCGGAGGACTTGTATAATGAGACAATGAGTCAGTTATTTGATAAGGGTAGAATATTCGATATTGCCGAGACTGCGATTGGAGAAGGAAACATTTCATATGTGTATGGCAACAACCAAAACATGCGCACGATTTCACTGAAGATAAATTGAAAGGAGTGCGGCTTTCGGGCTGCGAGGAAAGATGGCAGAGGATAGACGTAAATTTAATTGGTTGATGTTGTTTATCACGATTTTCTTCGGGGTTGTGTCGTGGGTTTGTGCGGCACTTGTACGAGAGAAGTTGGGACCGTTTGTGCCGAGAATTATACTGGTGGGTATATGCTTTGCTGTTACTGCGCTGATCGTATGCAGTATGATCTGTCTTGTCAGTAAAGGCGCGGGCACTTTTGAAGCTAATATTATTACTGGCCGCCGCAGTGCAGGTATGATTGCGGTATATATACTCATCGGTACAATTATAATATTTGGCGCAGGCGTTCTTATGGAATACATATACGAAGTTAACTTCAAAAAAGCGGGTGGGGAACCGACGTCTTATATCTTTTTGATAGACGACTCCGGCTCAATGACCCAAACCGACGAAGAGTATTCCAGATATTCGGCAGTAAATGAAATGCTCAAGAGTAAAGAGCCTGAGTTTCCATATGTTGTATATAGCTTTTCTAATGATGTGACGCTTATGCACTCAGGGAAAGCTGCTGACGGCGGGGTAGAGTTTTCGGGCGAATTAGGCGATGAGACGCGTGTACGCGGTGCCCTTGAGACAGCGTTTGATGACTATAGTAAAAGGAAATGGGATGGAGGTACAAATCCCAAATTCGTGCTCCTGACAGATGGCGTGGCAACCGATGTAGAGTATTATACGGAGCTTGATCCCATCTTGGGGAAGTATGCTGCTAAAGGTATGACTATAAGCTGCGTAGGGGCGGACAAGGCGGATGAGAAATTGCTTAACTATGTTGCAGAAGCTACAGGCGGTGTGGTGGTGAAAGCGGACGACGGTGCCAAGCTCAATTCTGCTATATCGACAGCTGCGTTAAGCGCTGCGGCAAGAGACCTTTTCTCGTTTAGGCACGGTGTTCGTATGGGTTTTGTCTATGCGATCATAAGAGTTTTTACAATTACACTCATTGGTGTGCTTATCGGCGTGCTGTCGGCTTTATGTTATGGCGACAGCGATAGCGCAAACAGCGTACTTGTCATAGCGGCCTGTAAATCTCTGGTAGCGGGACTCGTCCTCGAACTGGGCATAAATAAACTGGGCTTCGACGGAGCGTGGTGCTGGCTGATCTCGTGGTTATTGATGTGCATGCTTTTTGTCCAACACAGTGTGAGAGCAGCAAGTCCAAGCGTAGATTACAGCGCGCCGACATCCATATTCGAGAATTGATTTTTTACTGAATAGTTTCAATCAGCCAGCGACACGTATCTGAAAAAGGATTTGGCAATTCCTCCGTTTCCGGCTATTTGAGCGCGATATGGACTGCCAGCTCATGCTAAGCCGGACTGAACGAATTAATAAGAAAGGCCCTCGGGTTTCCCCGAGGGCCTTGTGTTGATAGTACGTTAATAGTAGAGAGAAACCAAGCAAAATAGAAACGAATAAAAAAAGACAGAAATTCAGAAAAAATCCAAATTTCCGTCATTTTTGGTCCGAGTGACTGGATTTGAACCAGCGGCCTCTTGAACCCCATTCAAGCGCGCTACCATCTGCGCTACACCCGGATTTGCTCTATCTCAGCGCTCGATTATATTAGCACAATATCCGGGAAAATGCAATACCTAATTTAAAAAATTTTCTTTTTTCTTCTGAAAAACCGTTGAAATTTTATAACCGGGAGGATTCAGAAAGCGGAGTCGTCAAGAAGCCTGATACGTCTCAAAAAGGGAGCGGGGGATAGCACCTTCCCCAATTTTTCACGGGCTGCGAGAAATTATCCCCCAGGGGGGCTTACATGCTAAAATATCTCATGATAAAATCTAAATACATGAAAAAGGAGAAAAACCGATGAAAAAAATGACTTCCGTGAAAAAATCCATAATTACTGCGGTATGCATAGCGCTGTGCGTTGTTTTGCCGCAGGCTTTCCATGCTATTCCCAATGCCGGTACGATTTACTGCCCTATGCACATTCCTGTACTGCTGTGCGGGCTTGTATGCGGCTGGTCTTATGGCCTGCTGTGCGGCATTGCAGGGCCTCTGCTTTCGTCTCTGATAACCGGTATGCCGCCGGCTGCCATCCTGCCGTCGATGATAGTTGAGTGCGCAGCCTATGGCGTTATTTCCGGCCTTCTGATGCAGAAAGTGCACACTAAGAAGGTGTATCCGGATCTCTATATCAGTCTGCTGGCAGCCATGCTTGGCGGAAGGATCATTTCCGGAATAGCGAAGGCACTCATATTTTCTGCCGGAAGCTATTCGATGACGGCATGGGTCACGGGCAGTTTTATCACCAGCCTCCCGGGAATCATTGTACAGCTTGCGTTTATCCCGAGCATAGTTTATGCTTTGATGAAAGCAAGGCTTATCCCATCCAGATATTCGGCCTGAGCTTGTCTATTGACGCGGACGGGCTGCCGGTTTAGAATATAAACAGGGTAGACTGGAAGCGAATTGGAGGCTATTATATGCATATTCCTGAAGAAGAGATACATTGCCATGTGCACAGTGACGGTACAGTCCATAGCCATGAGCACGGACATGCGCACACTCATACTCAGACAAAAGCAGTCGTGAACAGGCTGGCAAGGGCGATAGGACACCTTGAGTCGGTCAAACGTATGGTCGAAGATGGACGCGATTGCTCGGAGGTACTTGTACAGCTAGCGGCAGTCAGATCGGCGCTGAACAACACGGCAAAGATAATATTGAAAGATCATATTGAGCATTGCATATCCGGCGCTGCGGCAGATTCCGCGGAGCTGCAGGAACTCAACGATGCGATAGACAAGTTCATATAATATGCGAAAGCCCCGGCGTGAAGCTTCACGCCGGGGCTTTCGCATATGCGCATTACTTTACATATTATAATTTACGTAAAACACAATACATAATTCAGTATAAATAATATAGTTTACATAAAATGAGCAATATCTAAAAGCATCAGTGCGTTGCCGCCTGTCAAGAGCCGAAGCACAGATACCGCAGCCGGTCCTTATCATAGTCTGAGCAGGTGTAGTGCAGCATATTATCCGGACCAGCGCATGAAGAAGCCATGCCGCATTCGCAGAGAAAATTGATGTACGCCAGATTCTCGGCGACGGCAGTAAACCTCTGATAGGGCAGCAGACTGCTCCAACTCCGCCCATGGTATTTTCTGTTCAGCCGCCGTGCAATTTCCGACGCAGTGAGCGTCTCGGGCCGGATAAGCTCCATGGTGCTGCACAAGCGCTGAAAATGATACTCACGGGTCATAAGGCAACGGGGCTTGAGGTCAAAGCCGGGCCCGTGACCGGGACAAATCACGTTGACATCGAGGGCTTCTATTTTTTTCAGGCTCTCGAAGTACTCAATGAGATGCCTGTCCTTGATTTTGAAGTCTGAGACTGCCGGATATGTATTTGCCAGTATAATATCTCCGGAAATGAGTATGCCGTCCTGAGGAGAGAATAAACAGCAGTGATCCTCACAATGACCGGGCGTTGTGAGGTATATATACTCCCGCCCGCCGTAAGACAAGGTGTCTCCGTCGTGACAGTATTTGTGTATACCGCCAACGGGCAGCGCAGAAATACGGCTTATGAGAAATGGATACACTCTCTTAGGAGAAATATCCTCATCGTAGGTGGTTTGGGCGTAGAGCTCAACAGAATGAGATAATTGTTCTATGTACTTCCGGTAGCTGCCGCCGTGCTCAAACAGGAATGAATTAAGATATACGTTTGTATCGGGTTCGGCAAGACGATAAAGCATGCCCGCATGGTCCCCGTGGCTGTGCGTAATAAGAAGATCCACGGATTCAATGGACACGCCCAATTCGGCAAGTCCGGCTCGCAGTATATTTTCGCAGATGTCAAGATAGAGTCCGGGATCTACAAGCAATGATCTGGGCTCGCCTTTTATTAGATACGCATTTACCGAAGAGGGACGGTAATCGGGCATGGGTACACGAATGCTGTAAATACCGTCAATTATCTTTCGGACTGACGATGACTGCATGAATGGTGCGCTCCTGTCTGACCTGAGCGAGAGCGTTTCGCGCAGGTCAAATTATGTCGTAATAAATAATACCCACGGTTGACAGGGACACACGCCTGTCAACCGTGGGTACACTGTGCTACAAGACGTTATCTCATGGCAGAGAAAAGCTTGTTGTAGTAGGTTCCGGGCTTCATGACATTGAAGCGGTCAGGCTCATACTGGTCGCCCTCTGTCAGGATCTTCTTGGCGCGGAACTTGTCCACCTGCTCATCCGTGTAGCCTATAAGCTTGAGCTGCTCTCTGGTGTGCTCGCCAACATTGCTTACGCTGACTTCCGGAGTGCCGCCGTTCTTAAACTGTCCGGGAGCGACGGGAATACCGGTCTCGTACGGATATGCCTCTGTTCCGGCTTCTTTCGGGTGAATGAGATGGCCGCCTTCCCAAGCCTGCGCATCTTTCTGAATGTCTGCAAAATCGGCAATGATGTCGAAAGGAATCTTTGCGGCGGTAAGCTTTTCGACCCAATAATCACGGTCGTGAGAAGCGAACTCGGCGGCGAATATTTCGGCGATACCCTTCGAGTCTGCCTTTGCGGCAAAGTAGTTGGGCCAGCGCTTTTCTGCGTCCTCGGGGAACGAAGGCATGACCATCTTGAACTTGACGATGGAACGATCCCAGTCGTTGCACATCATGTAAAGCCACTTGCCGTCGCCGCAGCGGAACATTCTGGCGGAGGGAAGACCGGCATCCAGCGGAGTGGGATACGGATCGCCGTAAGGAGCGGAAATGATGGGAAGACCAGCAGTCCAGATAGCGGAGCCGTACAGAGATACCGAAACATCGTTGCCTTCGCCGGTTTTCAGCTTATGTATATAAGCTGCCATAATTGCGCTGGCGAAGTAAGAGCCGGAGGGAACATCGCCGTATCCCATGAAAGGAATAAAAGGCGCTCCGTCAGGTGCGCAGCTTGTGAGCATACCGGAGCGAGCGGCATACGCGACAGCGTCAAAGCCGGGACGATCCTTGTCAGGTCCCTTAATGCCATAGCCGCTTGTGGATGCGACAATGATTCCGGGGTTCATCTTGGAGAGAGTTGCATAGTCAATGCCAAGCTTCTTCTGGTCAGCGTGGTTGAGGTGATGGATAACTATATCCGCGCTCGCGCAGAGCTTCTGCTGAATGATCTGGCCCTGCTTGCAGGTGGTGTCGATTGCAACGGATTTCTTGTTGCCATTGACAAAATAGTATATGCCAAGGTCGCCGTTCATGATGCCGCGTGCAAGACCGGTTCCGCGTATACGGTCGCCGTCAAAGGGCGGGTGAGCAACGTCGGGCTCGATCTTTATCACTTCTGCGCCCCAGTCGGCAAGGATACGGCCGGCGATTGGGCCCATCATGTAGCTGGCGGTTTCAACTACGCGGACACCTTCAAGTAAATTATGCATTTTATTTCCTCCTGTTTTAATTTTGCGTGAACGATACTATTGTTTTTCGTTTAACGAATTGAGTTAATTTTAACATAGTAATCGACACAGCCGCAGAAACAAGTTGATTTTTTTATTACAAAATATTGCGTATAAAATGAATAGTTACTATCAGGGCACACTGCTGTATTTAAAATGTTGGAAGCTTTCGCTGCTTCTGTATATTTGAAGTTGATCGTCTGTTTATATGTAAAAAATATAAATTCAATGATTACTGATTCTGCAAAAAACGGTTTTTTAATATCACTTATTCGCCGCCAATGGTCAATTTCCGCATGAACACTTGAAATTCTGCGGCAGATTTGTTAAAAATATAGTATAAAAAATATAATATAAGAAAGAGAGGCAGTGCTTTGAACAGTTTAAGAGCTATTCCTCTTTACGAGAAACCGATAAAGGGTGTTTTCTGCGCGCCGAATAAGTTCCTGCATCTTTGCAAGCATTCGGTAAGCCAGAACATGCTGCCCGTGATGGAAGATGACAGTTACTTCATTTTTGTCAGAGCAGGAAAAGGCCAGCTTATCATAAACGGAGTTGCATTCGAGATTTATAAGGACTGCGTCTGCTGGATACAGGGAACACAGGTACTGTCTGTCAGACCGGATACGAAGACCGGACTCGAATTGTGGAGCATAACTTACGATTATGTTCTGATCAATTATCATATGTTTATGTCCAGCCCGCTGGCTACGAGAATGTCCATAGTCACACAGTCGCCCATATTATACCCGGAAGATGGCAGCACTCAGGAGTTCAGGCAGATATTTGAGGATTTTAACAACATCAATACGCGCTACGATAATGGCACGGCGATGGTAAAGACCTCTCTTCTCGGGCGGCTGTCCCTGCTTTTCGGCATGAGCATAGGCAGCAGAGAAATACCTGCGGTTGAGCAGTTCCCTCTGGGCTGGCAGGCCAGCATATATATTGCCATGCACAGCCGCGACGGATGTTCAATAAAAGAAGCGGCAAGCGAGTTGAATACCGACCCGGTGACGCTCAATTCACAGCTGAGGATTGCAACCTCGCTCAATTACGATCAGACCGTGCGCAGAAACCGGTGCCTGACGGCGATGTCATATTTGCTGTGCGAGAACCTGCCGCTGGATTACATTGCATCAGTATCCGGGTTTGAATCTGATGTGACCTTCTACAGGTGCTTCAAGAAGGTGATCGGCGTAACTCCCAGCGAATACCGGGATATGAATCTCTGTCCGGGCGGAAAAGACCGCGTCTACCGCGGCCTTATAACCGACGACAGGCTTTTGTCGGTGGTGGACTACCTGTACAAAAACATTGGTGAGGAGGTCAGTCTGGAGAAAATTGCAAGGGACACATTCCTCTCACCCAATATTATCCGCAATCTGCTCCAGAAGGCTTATGGTATCGGATTCAAGCGCCTGCTGCAGGTGCTGCGGACAAGGTATTCGGAAATGCTGCTGGCCTCGTCTGAAATGAATCTGTTGGATATTGCGATTGTTGTAGGCTTCAATTCCGTAAGCTCGTTCAGCCGTGTTTTCAAGGAAATAAACGGGCAGCTGCCGAGCGACTACAGAAAAGAATGCCGGAAAAGGAATGGTTGACCGTATGGCAGAGAACAAAGCAAAAGTATATGATACTATCGACTATTCTGTCCGCTTTGGAATGAGCGACTATTTCAGCCGCTGCGGATCGCTTCTGAACATATCCGGCGTTGTGAAAACGGTCTCGGCTCCGACGCCCTATATGAGCTCTGAGGGAAATACGCTGGCGATAGTTACCTCGGGCTGCGGCAGGATCATAGTTAATAATGAAGCGAACGAGATAAAAAGGGGATCGTTCGTGTGCGTAGGGCCTTTTCACAGCTGCTCTATAGTGCCGGACGAGGGAAGCGTTATCACTCTTGCATACTGCCGCATGGATTGCGGGATATATATGTACATGATGAGCAATCCATATGTCAAGGTGAATTCTTTCGTTGTACCGCAGGGGCCGATAATTGCGCAGATATCTGAAGCGGACTGCAAGCGGGTCGAGAATATATTTGCATTTCTTGCTGAACGGAAGAGCGAAGAAGATTACTTCATCAATAAAATAAAGTATATGTATGTTATGGAGCTCTATGGGATACTTCTGCATGAGAGCAATAAAAAAGCCGTGTTATAGTGAAATGCGGAATCTGTTTGTGATAATTTAGAAATGCGGCTGTAAGAAAAATTGCAGATTTTGAAGAGCTATCCTGTGTATAACTGATATGATTGTTTGTGAAACAAGCAACAAACTGCCGCGACGAGCGCAGATAAATATACAGGAGGAAAAAATGCAGGAAACAGAGAAAAAACCGATATACGTGCTGGTAAAAGAGTACGCAGACGCGGCGCCGGAGAAAGCGGCCGTGATAATCACGGAAAAAGACGGCACGGAGTCAGTATACAGCTGGGGCGAACTGCTGCGGCAGACGGATAAGCTTGCTGCATACTTCAAGGAGCAGGGACTCGGACTGAATTCGAGGATCGTTACAGTCCTTCCTAATTCACTGGCGGCTGTAGTGACGCCGTTGGCGGCGTGGCATATTGGAGCCTGCGTGTTTACATTGTCGGCAGAATTGCCTGAAAATGAGCTTGCACTTCTGCTTGAGCAGATCAAACCGGATTTTGTTGCCGGAAAGCTCGGGCTTGACAGCTACAGGTCTGCCAACATAACAAGCCGTTTTTTGAGCGGCCTTCACGAGCCGGAAGAGCAGATAGAGGACGTGTGCGCGGTTCCGGCAAGAGCTTCGGCGACCGGCGGCAGCACGGGTATACCGAAAATTATAATTGAAGACATCCCCATGGAGTTTGGCTCGCCGGACTTTTACGCCTGGCAGATGCTCACAGGGCAGCATCCGGGTCAGACAGCCCTTATCTGCGGCTCGCTGCACCACAGCCTCTTCGGCAACGCATTTTTCATGGAGCTTGCAATGGGCGACACGATAATATTGCTCAAGCGCTTTGATGATGCCCTTTTCCTGAAGAGCATAGCAAAATACGGTGTGAACTGCTTTGTGCTTGTTCCGACGATGATGGGAAAGATCTATCGCAACAGCGAATTTGCGGGAACGGATCTCAGCAGCGTCGAGTGTATGCACCATGCGGGCGCAGCCTGCCCCGGCTGGCTGAAGCAGAAATGGATAGAACGTCTCGGAGGAGAAAAGGTGTACGAGTTCTATTCCATGTCTGAGAAGGTCGGCATTGCGGCGATCCGCGGCGACGAGTGGCTTACGCATCCCAACAGCGTTGGCAGGCCGTTCGGCTGTGAGATACAGATACTTGACGATAATTATCAGCCTGTCGGCAGCGGCGTGATAGGAAATGTTTTCTTTAAAAATTTGCAGAGCAAGTCCTCGCATTATCTGCTGGGGACTCAGATGCTGAAAAGCGCTCCGGACGGCTCGGTCAGCGTGGGCGACCTTGGATATAAAGACAGCGACGGCTATGTTTACCTCGTGGATCGCCGGAGCGATATGATAATCACCGGCGGCAAGAATGTTTATTCTACAGAGGTAGAGAATCTCATCAAGGAATATCCGCAGGTTGCGGATGCGCTGGTGATAGGCTTGCCGGACGAAGTGTGGGGAAAGCGAGTGCATGCTATTATTGAGCCTGCATGCCCTGCATCGGAATTCAAGCTCTATTCCTTTGCCGATTTCTGTTTCAGACGCTTGAGCAATTATAAACTGCCCAAGACCATCGAGCTGATAGATAAGATGCCGCGGGATCAGTCCGGTAAGATAAACAAGAGCAAGCTTGTCTCCGAAAGGGAGCTTTGCGATGATACCGGCGCCGGATTTTCATTTATAAAAGTCCCGAACGGACATCAGATACTGGCATGGAGAAAGAAAAAAAGCAAATCGAATAAATAATAATACTGCCCCCGGCGCCTGCGAACGGCGCCGGGGCTAAACTTAACATATTATAATTTACATAATATAAAATACATAAAACAGTATAAATAATATAGTTTACATAAAATTACGCAAGGCATATATCCAGAAAGTCCTGCACTACGGGGAGCGGGCGGCGCCCCCTGCGCCATATCAGCAGGATCTTTGTCTCAAGCGAGCTTTCGGCTATTCTCTCTATGTGCAGTCCTGCGCAAAGGCTGCGCATGGAGTCTGGAAATATGGCCGTTGCAAGGCCTTCCTTTGCCCAGAGCATGGCGTCGCGCGCGTCGTCGCATATGCAGAAAATATCCGGCTCCATGCCGCGGGCGTGAAAAGTGTCCATGATGAGCTTTTCATAACGCCGGTAAATTATCAGCGGCCTGCCGAGAAGGGAGGCAAGCGTCTCGTCCGCGGCAGCGCGGCTGGGCATATCAGGCGCGGATACGGCGATCATCGGCTCTGTGCACAGTACGGTGTGCTCGACCTCATCCAACCGCAGCGGCGTGCGCACTACGGAGACGTCTATGATGCCGTCGATCAGGCAGTTGAAGAGCGAAAATGTCGGCCCATCGTGCACCTCAAAGTTTACTTCGGGGTTTTTCCGTGAAAACTCTGCTATATACGGCATTATCGGTGCAACGGTCGTGGATGTTATCCCGAGGCGGAGAACACGCTTTTTGCCGACGGAGGAAACCTCCTGCTTTGTTGAGCCGGCGTAGCTCAAAAGCTCGCCGGCGCGGCTGTAGAGAAGCTTTCCGGCTTCGGTAAGCGCGACGCCCTGACGGCTGCGTTCAAAAAGCCGTACATTCAGCTCCTCCTCTAACTGCCGCAGCTGGTAACTCAACGGCGGCTGCGACATGTTGAGCTTGCGCGCGGCTTCGTTTATGCTGCCTGTGTCAGCGATCTCGCGGAAATATTCCAGCTGTCTCAGCTCCATAATAGCCCTCCTGCGATTTTATTTTGCATCACTGTGTTATCAAAATGTAATATAAAAAGCGTATTACATATGAATAAAAACAATATTATTCATATTGATGATAAAGTATTATACTGTCAAAGTCAAGATATAGCATAAAAGAATTGGAGTGAGGAAGAGTGAGAAACCTCTCGGTCTATCTCAGAGACTATACTAAGGAGAGCATACTCGCGCCGCTGTTCAAGCTGCTCGAGGTCGTGTTCGATCTGCTTGTCCCGGTGGTAGTCGCACGGATGATAAATTTCGGCGTTGCCGGTAATGACCGCGCGTATATTACAAAGTGCTTTTTCATACTGCTGCTCATGGCTGCAATCGGCCTATTGTGCAGCATAACCGCGCAATATTTCGCGGCGAGGGCAAGCGTCGGCTTTGCAACAAAGCTGCGGCAGGCCGTGTTTGACCATATACAGAGCCTGTCGTTCACAGAGCTCGACAAGCTCGGCTCGGATACCATGATAACACGCCTTACCGACGATATAAATCAGGTGCAGAACGGCGTGAACATGGGGCTGCGGCTGCTGCTGAGAAGTCCGTTTGTCGTGTTCGGCGCGATGGCCATGGCCTTTACGATCGACGTGAAGTGCGCGTGGATATTCGTCGTTGCGATACCTGTGCTGCTTGCGGTCGTCTTTGCCATTATGCTCGTTAGCATCCCGCTTTTCAAAAAGGTTCAGGCGGGGCTTGACCGCGTGACCGGGATGACGCGTGAGAATTTGACCGGCGTGCGCGTTATCCGCGCATTCTGCCGTGAAGAACACTCGGTCGAGGAGTTTGAGAGTGCCAACAGAGAGCTCACGCGCCTCAATGAGTTTGTAGGGCGCATTTCCGCGCTCCTGAATCCGCTGACATACGTGCTCATAAATGTGGCTGCGGTGTTCCTCATCGACAAGGCCGCGGTGCAGGTCAATCTGGGCGGCATTGCGCAGGGAGACGTCGTTGCGCTCTATAACTATATGCTCCAGATCATTGTTGAGCTTATCAAGCTCGCGTCGCTCATCATTACGCTCAACAAGGCTGTTGCCTGTGCAGGGCGTGTTTCCGGCGTCCTAGCCGTCGAGCCGAGCATGAGCTATCCCGAAACCGGGACGGCGCTGCCGGCAGATACGAATGCGCCCGCCGTGCGCTTTGACCATGTTACTTTCACATATAAGGACGCCGGCGCACCGAGCCTTTACGATATAAGCTTCGCTGCGCAGCGCGGGCAGACCGTCGGCGTTATCGGCGGCACCGGCAGCGGCAAATCAACGCTCGTCAGCCTTATTCCGCGCTTTTATGATGCAACGAGCGGCAGCGTCTCTGTAGATGGCGTGAATGTCAGAGAATATACGCGCGCGGGGATATGTGATAAGGTCGGCGTGGTGCAGCAGAAGGCTGTGCTCTTCAAGGGAACGATACGCGACAATCTGAAATGGGGCGATGAGACCGCCGGGGATGAAGCGCTCTGGGAGGCGCTCACTGCGGCGCAGGCAAAGGAGGTTGTCGAGGCCAAGCCCGGCCAACTCGATTTTGAGCTTGAGCAGAACGGCCGCAACCTCTCCGGCGGACAGAAGCAGCGCCTCTCGATAGCCCGTGCGCTTGTAAAAAAGCCGGAGATACTCATACTTGATGACAGCTCCAGCGCTCTGGATTTTGCCACCGACGCCGCGCTGCGTAAGGCTATCCATGCCCTCTCAGGCAGCATGACCACCTTCATCGTGTCGCAGCGTATCGCCTGTATCCGTCAGGCCGATGAGATACTCGTGCTCGACAACGGCCGCCTTGCGGGCCGGGGTACGCACGACGAGCTTATGAACGACTGCGCGCTGTATCGGGAAATATACTTCTCACAGTTTCCCGAAGAACGCTCCGCATGTGAGAAAGGGGGCGAGCGCAAGTGAAAAACACTGTGAAAAAAGACGGAAATGTCAACAGTGCCGAGGTCTTGAAAAAGCTGCTGTCGCGCATCGCGCGCTACAGGCTGCTGCTTGTGTTGAGCATAGTTCTTGCCGCCGCAACGGTCATATTGCAGCTCTATGTACCCATCCTCTTCGGCGACGCGATCGACGAGGTCGTAAGCGCGCACCATGTGCGCTTTGAGGCGATGTGGGTCTATCTCCGTAAGATACTCTTCTTCGCGGCGATATCGGCGATTACGGGATGGGGCATGAGCCTTATCAACAATCGCATGACTTACCGCGTCGTGCAGGATATCCGCTCTCAGTCTATCCGCCATATCCAGCGGCTGCCGCTGAGTTACCTCGACATGCACAGCTCCGGCGATATCGTGTCGCGCATCATTGCCGACGCGGACATCCTCTCAGATGGTCTGCTTCTCGGCTTCACTCAGCTTTTTTCCGGCGTTGTTACCATAGTTGTCACGCTGATATTCATGTTCTCCAAGAATGTCTGGATAACTCTGCTCGTGATCGTTCTCACACCGGTGAGCTTCCTTGTGGCGAAGTTTATTTCGACGCATTCCTACACGATGTTCCGCAAGCAGAGCGAGACGCGCGGCCGCCAGACGGCGCTCATAGATGAGCTGATAGGAGACCAGAAGGTCGTCAGGGCATTCGGCTATGAAAAAAGGGCGTCTGCACACTTTGCCGAGATAAACGCAGAGCTCCAGAAATACAGTCAGCAGGCCGTGTTTTACAGCAGCATAACAAATCCAAGCACGCGCTTTGTCAACAATATCATCTATGCCGGCGTTGCGCTGGTCGGCGCGCTGCTCATACCCGGCGGAGCGCTTACGGTCGGCGGGCTTTCGGTGCTGCTGTCCTATGCAAACCAGTATATGAAGCCCTTTAATGACATCAGCTCCGTAATTACCGAGATGCAGAATGCGCTTGCCTGCGCCTCGCGCCTGTTTGCGCTGCTCGATGAGCCGGAGGAGAGCGAGGATGCCGGAGGTACGCTCGATAAGGTAGAGGGCCGCGTGGACATCAACGGCGTCGGCTTCAGCTATGACAAGAGCCGCAGCCTCATCGAGAATTTCAACCTGCACGTGGAGCCGGGCATGCGCATAGCCATCGTCGGCCCGACAGGCTGCGGCAAGACCACGTTCATAAACCTGCTGATGCGCTTTTATGACGTTGATGCCGGAACCATAAGTGTTGACGGGCAGGAGATACGCACGCTTTCGCGCCACGCTCTGCGCTCAGGGTACGGCATGGTGCTTCAGGACACATGGATAAAGCAGGGGACCGTGCGCGAGAATATCGCCTTTGGCAAGCCCGGTGCGACGGATGAGGAGATAATCCGTGCCGCGAAGGAGGCTCACAGCTGGGAGTTTATTGAGAGACTGCCGCAGGGACTTGACACCGTGCTGCATGAGGACAGCATCAGTCAGGGACAGAAGCAGCTTCTGTGCATCACGCGCGTTATGCTCACGCTGCCGCCAATGCTCATCCTTGACGAGGCGACGTCGAGCATAGATACCCGCACGGAGCTGCTCATACAGGAGGCCTTTGACAAGCTCATGCAGGGCAGGACGAGCTTCATCGTTGCACACAGGCTCTCGACCATACGCAGTGCGTCGCTCATCCTTGTCATGCGCGACGGTAAGATCATCGAGCAGGGCAGCCATGAAGAGCTTCTTGCAAAGGGCGGTTTCTACAGTCGGCTTTATAACAGTCAGTTTCAGAACGTATAATTACGCAAACTGATTTATGTAAATTTAGTTATGTAAACTAAAAACGAAAATAATGTACCACGCTGCAAACTTCTCAGCCTTGCAGCGCGGTACATTATCTATATATCATTCCGTTATATTCACGCTTATGCCGTTGACCTCAACGCCGGTGTCGGCAGGAATGAGGAGGTACTTTCGTCCGCCGATGACGCGCGTTTCAATGAGATAGCTGTTCTCGGGCGCAACGGAGATCTTTATCTCCGGGGTCTCGATCTGAAATTTTTTCGCGTCGATGATGTTGTTTGGATTCAATGCGGCGTTGCTGCCGAACTCCTTTTCGCACTGCTCCTGAAAGCTTTCGACCCGTGACTCGTCCAGCCCGCTGTCTTTGAGCATTGCGCCCACCTCTTTTATGGACAGCTCCAGCTTGTCGGGATCTCTGGCTTCCTTGTGCTCGGCAATACGTGTCCGTATATGTTCATGGACGGACTGCACCACGTCGAAGCTGCAATCCTTGTCCAGCGAGTCCGTCATAGCGGCGCCGAAAGCATCCTTCTGCGCAGGGGCGGACATGAGTGCGGGTGTGCGGAACACTGCGTCTATCAGCTCCTGATGCAGCTCGGCAGGCTTGTGCGTGTAGTAAAGCGCGTTGTAGATATTAGTCGCGCGTCCGTCGAAGCACGGAAACATGAAGCCGAGAAGCGGCGCGGAGACGGTCTGACCGGCGGTGGTGCTGTGGAACTCACCGCTGCCGGGAACGTAGCCAAGCTCGGCAGAGGCGGACTTTACCGGGCATATGCAGCATACGAAATATTTGAATACCTCGCCGCCGTCCTCCTGCAAAGCGCCGTCCCTACCGTGATACGGCACGTCGTAGGCGTCCGCTGCGAGCAGTATCAGATAGCCGCTCTCATCCTCAAGCGTGAGGGAGCCGATGATGCGGCGGAAAAGCTCGTTTCGCGCATCGTCGTCGCGCAGCAGATTTTTTTTCAGCGTCATGAGCATCCGGTGCTCATCGCTGTCAGCTACCTGCGCCGTAGCAAATTCAATGTCTATGAGGTTCTTTCCGAGCGTTCCGGAGAGAGCTTTTTTCAGTATGTTCAGGTACATCTCCGCCTCGTCGTGGGTCAGCAGACCGAGGGAAGTATCGAATTGGGATATTATTTCATTTGCTGAGTTTACATAACATCCGTATACGCTGGATATGGCGTTCCTGTCGAGCTTCCAGCGGCGGCGGATCTCGTTTAGTTCCTTTTGATTCATGTGTGTAAAGTCTCCTCAAGTATGGGTGTTTTGCCGTCCACAGTATATGACAAATCCGAGTATAAGGCAAGCGGAATATGCTTTGCGGAAATTCAATGCCATAATTGCTTATTGATATTTTGCCGTAATCGCGTATAATTACGTTATTAATTATAAGGAGATAAAGCCATGAGAGCTATAGTCAGCGTATTTGCCAAGGACTCGAAGGGGATAACCGCATATGTGGCCTCGCTTCTTGCCGGGAAAGAGATAAACATACTCGACATAAGCCAGACGCTTATGCAGGAGTTTTTCACAATGATAATGCTGGTCGACCTGACCGACTGCGCCACGCCGTTTGACGAGCTGTCGCACTTCCTGAAGGATAAGGGCGAGGAGCGCGGCCTCGACATACATATCCAGCGGCAGGATATATTTGACGCGATGCACCGCATCTGACAGGGGACTGGGGCGAAAGTATGAGCTATCTTATAAACAGCAGTGAGATACTGCAAACAATAGATATGATAAACCAGCAGCACCTGGACGTGCGCACGGTCACAATGGGCATAAACCTGCTGGACTGCGCCGGAAGCGATATGCGCGCGTGCTGCGATAAGGTGTATGAAAAGATATGCCGCAAGGCCGACAAACTCGTAGAGACCGGCTGTGCTATTGAACGGGAGTTCGGTATACCCATCGTCAACAAGCGGATCTCGGTCACGCCGGTCTCACTTGTCGCGGCGAGCTGCAAGGAGGAGGACTATGTTCCGCTGGCGCTGACGCTCGACAAGGCGGCGAACGCCCTCGGAGTCAACTTCATCGGCGGTTTTACGGCGCTTGCGCATAAGGGCTTCACGGAGAGCGACCGGCGGCTTATCAGTTCGATCCCACAGGCGCTCACACAAACCGGACTCGTATGCTCCAGCGTAAATGTGGCGTCGACAAGAGCGGGCATAAATATGGACGCGGTCGCACTCATGGGACGTATCGTGCGTGAAACGGCGGATATAGACCCGATGGGCTGCGCAAAGCTCGTGGTATTTGCCAACGCCGTGGAGGACAACCCGTTCATGGCCGGAGCGTTCCACGGCGTGGGCGAGCCTGAGTGCGTTATAAATGTCGGCGTGTCCGGGCCGGGCGTTGTGGCGCATGCGCTCAAGGCCTGCAAGGGGCAGCCGTTCGACGTTGTTGCGGAAACTATAAAAAAGACGGCGTTCAAGATAACGCGTATGGGCGAGCTTGTCGCGCAGGAGGCGTCGCGCCGCCTCGGCGTGCCGTTCGGCGTGGTCGATCTCTCGCTTGCGCCCACGCCGGCAGTAGGAGACAGCGTTGCGGAAATACTCGAGATCATGGGACTCGAAAAGTGCGGTACGCACGGCACTACAGCGGCGCTCGCACTGCTGAACGATGCCGTGAAGAAGGGCGGCGTTATGGCCTCCAGCCATGTCGGAGGGCTTTCCGGCGCGTTTATCCCCGTGTCAGAGGATGCGGGCATGATCTCTGCGGTAGAAGAGGGAGCGCTGTGCATAGATAAGCTCGAAGCGATGACCTGCGTCTGCTCTGTCGGACTGGATATGATAGCCGTCCCGGGCGACACGAGCGCTGACACCATATCCGCCATAATTGCCGACGAAGCGGCGATAGGCATGATAAACAACAAGACCACTGCCGTCCGTATCATTCCTGCCAAAGGCAAGAAGGTCGGAGACACGGTAGACTTCGGCGGCCTTCTGGGCAGCGCGCCGGTAATGCCGCTGCATGAGGGCTCGGCGGCGGAATTTGTGGCCCGCGGCGGACGTATACCCGCGCCCCTGCACAGCCTCAAAAACTGAGGCTTGGCAGGGCGGCCACGGCTTTGGCCGCACCGTAGCTTTTCTTATAGCATGCAAAAGCTGCGTCAGGATCCACAGACTTTATGGCATGATCAGATACGTGAAAAATCAGTGTTTGTGGGAGGGCAAAATAATGAAGAAAGTAATTTTAGGCTCAATGATGTTCCTGAGCGGGACGCTTGCAGCTGCGATTATTCTGGCAGGAGCTATGGCTAATGAGTTGAATGTCAATGGACGGCTGTCAGCGATCTGGAATATCACTCAGTATGGGCTGATGCCTGCAATTATTGTTTTTTCTATTATTGCCGTTATTGGATTGCTCTTTGCTTTGTGGGGAGTATTTGAAAAGAAACAGTAACACGCAGTAACCGCCTGATTTTTCAGGCGGATTTTTTTGCCGTGAATGAACGCCGGGAAAATAAATGCACCGAAAAAATCCCCTGAAGGGGCTTGTTTGAAAGGTGAAAATAGTATATACTTTTTATGTTTTGTCATAAAAGCGCAGACTGTGCGGGAGGAGGGCGGAGCATGGAAATGATAGATGCAAGAGAGCTTGTTTATTCCTATGATCTTGAGGGAAGCGAGCGCCGCTCTCTGGACGGAATATCGCTCACTGTGAATAAGGGCGAGCTTGTCGCGGTGCTTGGGCATAACGGCTGCGGTAAAACCACGCTTGCCAGACACCTCAATGCGCTTTTGCCGATGCAGGGCGGGGAGCTTACGGTCGCCGGCTGCAACGCAAGAGATGAAAACCGCGTGTGGCAGATAAGAAAGAGCTGCGGCATGGTCTTTCAGAATCCGGACAATCAGTTCGTCTCATCATATGTTGAAGAAGATATAGCCTTTGGCCCGCGCAACTTCGGCGCGGACGAAGAGGACATACCCGAAAAGGTAAAGGCGGCGCTCGAAGCCGTCGGGATGAGCGGGCTTGAGCGGCGTTCGCCGCAGCTGCTCTCCGGCGGGCAGAAGCAGCGAGTGGCGATCGCCGGTGTGCTCGCCGCCGACCCGGATATTATGGTTTTTGATGAGGTCACATCCATGCTCGACCCGCAGGGGCGGCAGGAAGTGCTCGACACGATAAAAAAGCTGCATGAGAGCGGGAAAACCATAGTGATGATCTCGCATTATATCGAAGAGGCGGTGTTTGCCGACCGCGTGGTGTTTGTCCATGACGGGCGGAAGCTGGGCGAAGGGACGCCGCGCGAAATGCTGACGGATCTTGAGCTTATGAAGAGGACGGGGCTTACCCCGCCGTTCTCTGTGCGGGCCTATTACGATCTGCTGGATGCGGGCGTGAAGCTCGACAGGTGCCCGCTGACCATTGACGAACTGGTGGATGAAGTATGCCGATAAAGCTTGACAATGTTTCATATACCTATGCGCCCGGCACCCCGCATGAGATCAGGGCTCTGCGTAATGTGAACCTTGATATTGAGGACGGCGAGTTTGTCGGCGTGATGGGGACTACCGGCAGCGGGAAGTCCACGCTGATACAGCTCATCGCAGGGCTTATCGCGCCGACAGAGGGAAAAATACTGCTTGACGGGGAAGACATAAACGCAAAAAAGTATGACAGGGATGTCCTGCACCGCCGTATAGGTCTTGTGTTTCAGTATCCGGAATACCAGCTTTTTGAGACTACGGTTGAGCGGGACGTGGCTTTCGGCCTGCGGCATCAGGGGCTGACAAAGGAGGAGACGGCGTCGGCCGTCAGGACGGCGCTTGAGACTGTCGGCTTCGATTATGACGAGGTGCGGGACAAGTCGCCGCTGAGCTTTTCCGGCGGGGAGAAGCGGCGCATTGCCATAGCCGGCGTTCTGGCGCCGAACCCCCGTGTGCTGATCCTTGACGAGCCTATAGCCGGACTTGACCCGCTTTCAAGGCAGGACTTTCTCACTATGGTAGATGGCTTGAACGCGCAGGGCGTGACCGTCATAATGATCTCTCACAACGCCGATGCGCTCTCCGAGCATGCCGGACGCATAATCGTGCTGCGTGACGGCACGCTCATACGTGACGGGAGCGCAAAGCACATTTTTTCGGATTACTACGATCTCATCCGCGGCGGTATAGGCGTGCCGCAGGTCAGGCAGGCGGTGCAGCTGCTGCGTGAGCGGGGCGTTAATATGCCGGGAAATATAATACTCTACGATCAGTTTATAGACCGGCTGAAGATAATTATGTGGAGGAAAAACAGATGACGCGCCTCCCGACGGGTATGTATCAGCCCGGTTATTCTGTGATACACGGCCTGAACGCCGCCGTAAAGATAGTCTGCCTTTTCGTGCTGCTTGCCGCCGTCGTGGCGACGGACAGCGTGCTGGGCTACGCAGTGTCGATAGCGGCAGCTGCTGCCATTGTCTATCTGGCGCAGGTAAGCGTGCCGGACGCTCTGGCTCCGGTCAGGCGGCTCGTGTGGTTTTTTGTGCTCATATTCGCTATGAATACCTGCTTTTACGGGCCGGATGATCCCTGGGTCCGCTGGTGGATTTTCTGCCCTTCGATGCAGGGAATGATACAGGGGGCGAATGTCGTTCTGCGCGTCATGCTTATCCTTGTGCTGAGCGACGTCCTTACGTCGACGACGTCGCCCATGAAGCTTACCGAGGGGCTGGAGCGGCTGCTCTCGCCGCTGCGCTTTGTGCGCATACCGACTGAGCAGATCGCCATGATAATCTCGGTGTCTATCCAGTTCATCCCGACGATATTTGAAGAGACGGATATGATACGTAAGGCGCAGATGGCCCGCGGCGCGCGCTTTGACAGCCGCAGCTATTTTGAAAAAGCCAAGGCGGTCATGCCGCTTGTCATTCCGATCTTCCTTGCGGCGTTCAAGCGCGCGGATGAGCTGTCGCTTGCGATGGAATCCCGCGGCTACCGCACGGATGCCGTGCATAAGGGCAGGCGTGGGGAAAAGCCCGCGCTGTGCGATTATCTGGCAATACTGGTCTGCGTCGCGCTGTGCGCCGCGCAGCTTACGATTTTCTGATATTAGGAGCGATCATGGATAAAAAAGACGTTATTGAATTTTTTGACCGCTGCGCCCCGGACTGGGACGCGGAGCTGATACGCAATGACAGCGTTATTGACGTAATACTTGATAATACCGGGGTGCATGAAGGCGTCCGCGTACTTGATGTGGCCTGCGGCACCGGCGTTCTGGTGCCGGATTATCTCAGCCGCGGGGCGGCGTCCGTGACCGGTATCGACATATCCGGCGAAATGATAAAGATCGCCAGAAGCAAGTTCGATTCGGACAGGGTGCATTTTATCTGCGGCGATGCGGAAGAGGCGGAGCTGCCTGCACCGTTTGACTGCGTTGTGGTCTACAATGCGTTCCCGCATTTTCCTGACCCGCAGCGCCTGATAGAGCGCCTCTCCGGCCTGCTTGCACCCGGCGGTACGCTTACCGTCGCGCACGGCATGAGCCGCCGGGCTATTGACGGCCGCCATTCCGGCCCGGCAAGCAAGGTTTCCGTCGGGCTGATGAGCGAGGATGAGCTTGCCGGCATTTTTGCAAAAAACCTCAGAGTCACAGTGAAAATATCTGACGACCGGATGTATCAGGTCGCTGGAGTGAAGGACTGAGAATATTTATTTCAGCGGAGAAAGATCAATGCCTGATAATATTGCGCCCGCTGCGGCGCCTGTAAAAAAGAGAATAGACCATGTGGACACGATGCGCGGCATGTGCATATTGTTTGTGAATTACTTTCACTCGAACATAAGCCTTATGTTCCTGCAATATGTGTCTAACATCTGCGTTCATCCGTTCCTTTTCATGGCGGGATATTTCTACAATCCACATAAGGAGCTTGGCGATACTCTGCATAAAAAGCTGCGCACAATGATACTGCCGTACTACGTGTTCGGGCTTGGGTACTATGTGCTGTGGCTGGCTGCGTTCTACGGCACGGGAAGGGACATCATTACGCCGCTCAGGTCGGTGCTGTATATGCCGACGGGAGACTTTCCCATTGAGCCGTCGATATATTTCCTGCCGATGATGTTCTGCGCCACGATGATCTTTGCACTGATACAGAAGTACGTGAAGCCGGAATGGCTGAAGCTTCTTATCGTGCTGGGCCTTACATATCTCGGCGACGTGTGGACGCGGATATGCCGGTACAGGCTGCCAATGAGCCTTGACTGCGGCCTTGCGGTGCTGATATATCCGTATCTCGGCTTTCACGGCCGCACGATAATTGCGTTTTTTGACAGACAGATCGAAAAGCTCAGGCCGCGCCTGCTGCGCATAGCGGTGTTTTTCACCGCAGCGGTGCTCAATTATATCTGCATCATCAGCAACTTTATCCCGAACCTCAGAAACGGTGTGTGGAGCCTCATACCCATGACGCATCTCAACACCTGCGTGACGATGCTGCTGTGGGTGTACTTCTTCCGCTGGTTTGAGCATGTCCGGTTTGGCTCGCCGATACGCCGCGCGCTCAAATATATCGGCGAAAATTCAATGACTTTCATGTGCTTCAGCCACATAGGACTGTATATTGGCCTGTTTGCCGCCAACCGCCTGCCGGTAGGCGCGGGGACGCTGCATGATGTAGCGTATCTTGTGATCGGCACGCTTGCCGTCGTGCCGATAGTCGTGCTGTTCAACAGGACGAAGCTGCATTATCTGTTCGGCAAATGAAAGTACAGCTTAATGATGTCACTGCCTCAGGGTCATTTGATCCTGAGGCAGTATTTTTACGAAATTTTTATGTTTGTTCACAAAAAAATCATGCATGCTTTCCGGAGAGAGTATATACTTTCAGTATTAAAATGTATAGACGAGGTAGAGCATGGAGAAGGCTGCGCGGTGGATAACAAGACATGCTGCGCTTGTGGTCGCCGTTTTTGCAGCGGCTGCAATAATTAGCGCGGCGCTGTTTTTCGGGGTAAAAGTCAATTACGATATAACTAGCTATCTGCCTGATGGGGCGGAGTCTACCGTCGCACTGAATATAATGGAGACGGAGTTCTCTGCATCGATCCCCAATGCGAGGGTGATGGTGCCCGATGTCTCGCTGGCAACTGCGCTTGAGATGAAAGAAAAGCTTGCCGCGGTCGACGGAGTGGACGGCGTGATGTGGCTGGATGATGTCGTAGACGTGAAAACCCCGCTGGAGACGCTGGATCAGGCAACTGTGCGCCAGTATTACCGTGACGGCGCTGCGCTGTATGACGTCACCATTGCGGCGGATATGGAGCTGACCGCGACGGATGAGATATATGAGCTCATCGGAGAGGACGGCGGCATAAGCGGCAATGCGGCGAGCATTGCCTATTCAAGGAGGCAGGTGCTCAGCGAGGTGCTGGGGGCATCAAGCGTGCTTGTCCCGGTCATTGTGATTATCCTGCTGCTCACGACAACGTCGTGGATAGCGCCGCTTCTTTTCCTGATAACGATAGGCGTCGCGGTGCTCATAAACATGGGAACGAATATCTTCTACAAGGATATTTCCTATATCACGCAGTCCGTAAGCCCGATATTGCAGCTCGCCGTGTCGCTCGACTATGCCATCTTTCTGCTCAGCGCTTTTGAGCGTCTGCGCCAGACGGAGCCGAACGCGGAGGAGGCTATGGTCAAGGCGATACGGCAGTCGTTCGTTTCCATTGCAGCCTCGTGCATGACGACGGTGTTCGGCTTCCTTGCGCTTATGTTCATGCGCTTCCGCATCGGCAGCGACCTTGGGTCGAACCTTGTCAAGGGTGTCATACTCAGCTACATATCGGTCGTTGTTTTCCTGCCGGCGCTTGCGCTCAAGTGCGTCAGGCTTATTGATAAAACTGCGCATAAGCGCATCATCCGTGCGCCCGCCGGCCTTGGAAAAGCGCTTGTCAGGGTGCGCATACCCGCATTGTGTCTCGTGCTGCTGCTCGTCGTGCCGTGCTATATCGCACAGAGCAGGGCGGACTTTCTCTACGGCAACGGAGATCCGGCGCCGGACAGCCGCTATGGCGCGGACACAGTAAAAATAAACGAGCGCTTTGGCGAGAGTATGCCGCTGGTAGTTCTCGTCCCGCGCGGAGATGCGGGCCGGGAGACGGAGCTTTGCGGCGAACTGCGGGATATTGACCATGTAAATGCAGTCGTTTCGTATGTCACGAGCGTTGGCAGCAGTATACCGAGCGAGTTTCTGAGCGCGGATATAGTTTCAAACTTCTATTCGAAAAACTATTCCCGCATCATTCTCTATACCGATACCGGCGAAGAGGGCGAGGAAGCGTTTTCGGCAGTAGAGCGTGTGCGTGCCGCCGTGGCGCGGTTTTACGATGAATACTACGTCTGCGGGCAGAGTGCGAACCTTTATGATATAAAGAATGTTATCACGGGGGATACCCCGCTTGTAAACGGCATGGCGATAGGCTTTATATTCCTGACTCTGCTGTTGTCATTCAAGTCGCTGACACTGCCGCTTATCCTCATTTTTGTCATTGAATCTGCGATCTGGATAAATCTCTCGACGCCCTATTTTACCGGTCTGCCGCTTGTGTATATGGGTTATCTCGTCATAAACACGGTGCAGCTCGGCGCGACTATAGATTATGCCATACTCATAACGGACGGCTATGTGGATAACCGCAGCCGCTGCGGCAGCATCCGCGCCGTAACGGATTCTCTGAACGAAAATATAATTTCGCTTGTCACCAGCGGGCTGACGCTCTCGCTTGCAGGCATGTGCCTCCAGTTTGCCTCTTCGATGGAGATCGTGAAGGAGCTGGGACTTCTGCTCTGCCGCGGTACGCTGCTTTCAATGGCGATGGTGCTGATCGCGCTGCCTGCGCTGCTGATACTTTTTGACCCGCTGACAGCGAGGCTGACAAAGAAAAAGTTTTACTCTGATGAAACCGGGGTGTGAAGACATGAAAAAATTTCTCTCGCTGCTTTTGACAGCGGCGCTTATCCTGTTGCTAGGCGCGCCCGCGTATGCGCAGGGCAGCGGTATGAGCGAGCCGGAACGGGGAGCTTCCGCAGAGACGAAAAAGACAGAGCCGTACACTGCGGAGGAGGTGCTCTACGGCGTGCTGGACGGCAGCGGAAAGACGGACAGCGTATACGCCGTTGTCATCCTCAACAGCGGCAGGGAATGCGAGGCGGAATACTTCGGCCCCTTTGCCGATGTGAAGAACCTCAGTGATACCCGGCCCCTGAAGCTTGACGGAGACCGCGTTTCGCTTGAAGCGCCGGAGGGCAGGTTCTATTTTCAGAGCACACTGAAAAACAGGGAGCTGCCTTGGGATATAGACATAAGCTACAGCATGGACGGTGAAGAGCTGGAGGCCGGTGAGCTTGGCGGCAGAAGCGGCGAGCTTGGGATCAATATATCCGTGAAGGACGGCGGCATGGAGGACAGCTCTTTTTACGACGGCTACCTCATGCAGATCACGGTCACGCTCGATAGTCAGCTCTGCCGGAATATAACCGCAGAGGGGGCGTCCGTTGCAAATTCCGGCGCGAATAAGCTCGTGAATTTCTCGGTCATGCCGGGGACGGAGAGCGAACTCAGCCTGACGGCGGATGTTGTCAATTTTTCCATGCCGGGCATCACCTTTGCAGCGGTGCCGTTTTCCATGGGCGGCGCGATAGGGGACATGTCAGAGCTCACTGACGGGCTCAAGCAGCTTACGGATGCAATATCCCAGCTGTCGTCCGGCGCGCTCAAGCTCTCCGACGGAGCGGGTCAGCTGCAATACGGCGCGTGGCTGTTCGGACAGGGGCTGTATCAGCTCTCCGCCAATTCCTCACAGCTTGTGTCCGCATCGGAGATGTTCCTGAATATGTTCAACATGTTCAAGGAGGCGCTGACCGCGGCCGGAAACCTGCCGGACACCGGCGATGTCACGGATCTGACCTCGCTTATAGAGGCGATGGATGAACTGTGCAGACAGCTTGACAGCTCGTCCGCCGAGTTTGAGCGCAGCGCTTCGGAGTTGGAGCTTGCGCGCACGAATATAGATACGGCTCTTGCCGGGGTCTCCGACACGGTATCATCCGATGCGGCCTATATCTCCGGCGCCGCGGCGTCAATGCCTGAGAGCGTTGTCGGGGCGCTGACGGATGCTTACGGCGAGGATGGCTATGCGCAGGGTATGGCCTCGCTTGGAAATGTGATAGCCGCGGCAAACGCCGCTGTGACGGCAAAACAGCAGTGGCAGCAGGTCTCTGCGGACTATGACAATGCGGTCTCGGCGATGTACGGTCTTTCCGGACTCATGTCGGCTGTAAGCGCCTCGATAAGCAATCTGCGCGATATGCTGGCGGCAATGTCAGGAACTTCGACAGGCGACAGGCTCGACGAGCTTATAAAGAGCGTGACCGAGCTTGCAAACGGCTACGCGAAGTTCCACGAGGGACTTGTGGCATATACCGGCGGAGTGGATGCGCTGGCCGCTAACTGGGGGACTCTGTATGACGGTATTGTTCAGCTCACCGGCGGAACGGTCCAGCTTTCAGACGGCACGAGTCAGCTCAACGACGGGACAAAGAATATACCGGACACGGTGGACGAAATGCTCTCCGCATATACCGGCGGCAGCTTCACGGCCCACAGCTTTCTCTCCGACAGAAATACGGCCACGCAGGCCGTCCAGTTCGTTCTGACGACCGAGGAGATTGAACTTTCGCCGGAGCCGGAGACGGATGCGGACGGCGGCGTACAGCAGAGCGCACTGGAAGCTTTCTGGGCCAGATTCGTAAGCCTGTTTTCATAAAACACGGCAGTATACGGCAAAAGGGATGCAGATATTTTCTGCATCCCTTTTCACATCCGTTTTTGCTTTTATTCGCCGCAGTAATTTTTGTACATCGTGTCAGTCGCGGTACGGATAGCGGTAGTGACATCCGCTACCTTCGCAGGATCCCACTCCGCAGGCTCAGCACGCAGGAATGAGGTCTTGTCCACGCGGTTATCAAAGATGCCGATGGGCAGGTGATATGTCTTGCCGTGAGCCTTTACGGTCACGGTGTCTTTTACCTCGGTGCTGTTGACGAGGTATTCCATATCGTCACAGCCGTAGTCGCCGAGCATGACCGCCATCGGCACGCCATGGTGAAGATTTGAACCGGGATCGTTCGGATCAGCGCGGTCGGCATTCTTGCGGCGGGATTCCTCCGGCGTGACCCAAATGTAAAGAATGACGGCGTTCTCCAGTATCTCCGGGCAGAACATCGGCAGAGAATACTGATAGCCGAAAGTGCCGGTCAGCGGCATTGAAGCGCCGTCGGGTCCGCCGCGGGCGCATTCAATGATTATGGTCTTGTTCTCAAAATCCTCGGGATAGCCTGCGTGCTTTGCGTCGAGCATTTCACGGGCCTCCGCCTCGAGCTTTTCGGCGAGCATGATGCGCACGTCCTCACGGAGAAGTCCCATTCTCGGCGACAGACCGGCCTGCTGTGCGGCTCTGTCAAAGCGGTCAAAGAGCAGCTGTGCTGCGGAGTCGGGTTTTGCAATATTGCGGTTAATAAGATCGTGGTAATCCTCGTTGAGGAGATTGCACAGCGTACCCCAGTCGCGCCCGTCGTTGAACGGGGCTTCGCCGGGATAGTATATGCGCGCCTCACCCATGGCTTCAAGCTCGTTGTCTATGCGGCGCATCATGTGCACATAGGGAAAATCGTCAAGCTGGAGATTTTCACCGATGTGGAATTCATTCTGAAGCCGCTGCGGCTCAACATTTGCCATGAAATTTCTGACCTCTGACTTGCCCGATGCGGGCAGAGCCTGCAACAGAACTACCTTAAATACCTTGTTTTTCATACTGTCTCCTTAATATATTACTTTGAGCCATTTTGTCTTGTCCACGGTAATGCTGCCGTGGCGCTCAACATAGTCGATTATCATTTCGGCGATCTCGGTGGGCTGCTCGCGCACGGTCTCGCACTGTGCATAAACGCCGTAGCCTCCTGCGCCCGTAGCGCGGTAGCTGTTGAGGCAGAGAGTGAGTTTTTTATCCTCCGGCAGCTCCTCGCCCCGGTATTTTATCGAGATCACGCGGTCTCCCGGCTGACGGCTTATATCCGCCGTGACTTCAATGCCCGAGATATAGTCGAAATTGAAATGCTGCTCGATGGGACGGAGAAAACTGTTGCTTATGCACAGCCTGCCGTCCTCGCTGAGAGCAAAATACTCCGCGCTGCGTTCCAGCGCCGCTTTCAGCCCTGCCCGGTCAATCAGCATCGTCTTGAGCGTGTTTGGGAAAATGTAGGTCGACACTATGTCGCGTATGGTCACATCCTGCTCAAAGCCCTTTACGGTGTTGCCGAGACTGGTGCTTGACAGCTCTGCGCCGGAGGCCTCAAGCTGCACCTGATTGAAAAAGTTCGCTATATATGAGCCGTTTTCAGCCATATCCAGATGATCCGACGGCGGCAGGGGAATGTCGAGATGGCCGACCGGAACGTCCAACCATTCGGAGGTCGCCTTTTCCAGCGGAGCGAGATAATCCCAAGCGGCCTGAAGCGCCGTATTGCCTGCGTCGCAGAGCTCTGAGCGTACAGTGACACGGCCGTCGCCGCCAACCTCCGCGACCAGCTTTATATATTGCCGCGCCTTGTCGGGCGGCTGACAGGTGTATGTTCCGCCGATGCAGAGATTCGCCGCCGCCATGTGCTGATGCGCGCACAGGAGAATATCAAAGTCCAGCTCGCTGCATATCCGGCAGCCCTGATTTTCATCCGTTGCCGAAAGCGGCGTACCGGTCTCGGTGTCGTTCTCGAAACCGCCGTGATATATACACACGGTGATGTCGGCCCCGGCAGCCTTCAGTTCGGTGAGCGCGTCCTGTGCGGCGGTGAACGCATCGGTCACAGTGATTCCGGCAAGATTCTCAGGCTTCTCCCATAGGTTTACATAATGTGTAGTAACGCCGGTCAAACCTACGCGCAGGCCGTTTTCCAATGTGACGAGAGCCGTTTTTTCAACACCGGCGATGCCGCTGACGTTTGCGCACAGACATGCGGCGTCAAGCTCATTGATGTAGCGCTCGATCTCGGCCCTGCCGTAGTTGAAGTCGTGGTTGCCGAGCGTTACAAAATTATAGCCGCCGAGGTTCATCACATGCGCAGGGACACATTCACCGCCGCTGTGCTTTGAGTACAGCCAGTAGGTGAACGGACTGCCTTGTATCGTGTCGCCGCCGTCTATGATCAGCGTGTTTCCGTCGCGGACAAAATTGCTCATGCAGTTTGAAAGCCCGCTTGCTGCCGTGTTACCGGTCGCATAATCAATGGGGGAAAAATAACCGTGTGAATCGCTTGTATAGTATATTGTAAGACTGCGCTGCATAGTTTTTCCTCTCGGATGATATTCCCCTGCGTTTGACCGCAGGGGAAGTGATCGTAGTTAGTTTATTTATGCGCCGTGGGCAAGCTTCCTGCGGATCTTGGTTGAAACGAGCTCGATAATAAGCACCAGAACCATCAGCCCCCAGACAAATGAGCCTACCATAGCCCAGCGGCGGCTGTTGAGGCACTGCACGAGGGAAGCGCCGATACCGCCTGCGCCTACGATACCAAGGGTGGTTGCGTCCTTGAGGTTTATATCGAAGCGGTAGATAGTCGTGGAGATAAAGCTTGCGGTGAGCTGAGGAATGACGCCGTAGCGGATCTTCTGGAACGGCGTACAGCCCATGGCATCGAGGCTTTCGAGAATGTGGGTGTCCAGATCCTCGATAGCGGTGATGTACATTTTGGAGATCATGCCGATAGAGCATACCGACTGCGTTATAACGCCGCAGGCGGCGCCGGGGCCGGTCACGCGGATCCACATCAGCGCCCAGACAATGCTGGGTATGGTGCGTATCATGAGTATCAGTATACGCACGACATATGCGACGGGCTTTGGCATGATATTGAAAGAGGCAAGAAACGCGAAGGGGATAGCGAGAATCGCTCCGAAGAGCGTACCGAGAACTGCTATCGCAATGGTCTGCAAAAGCAGATACGGAACGTCGGAATCACTTGTGCCGAACATCAGCTGGAGATCGGGATCAAATACGCCGTGGACAACGCCCTTGGCGACTTCAGTGCCGGTAGCCGTGAGGCCGGTGTAATTTATATCGCCTGCCGACCAGCCGACGAGCAGCACGATGATGAGCACAATCAGGGTATACATCAGCCACTTGCGCGGACGGTTTGCGTACATTTCGGCAACCGTGAGCTTGCGGTCAAGAGCTTCCTCAAGTGCTTCGATAGATTTTTTCTTTTTAGCCATCATGCCTCTCCTTTCAGCTCAGTTTCTTGCGCAGGTATTCGCTGAAAAAGTCGATCGCCACAACGACGACGAACAGCGAAAGGAGTACCATGCCGAGACTGTTGTAATCGCGCCAGCCGATACGTTCGTTTATCGTTATGCCGAGTCCGCCTGCGCCGACGTAGCCGAGAATGGCGGATGCACGTACATTCATCTCAAAACAGTAAAGGCTGTGGCTGAGGTAGACGGGCAGGATCTGCGGCACGCATGCCGACCAGAAAGCCTGAAACTTGTTTGCGCCAAGCGCTTCCATTGCCTCAAACGGCCCCATATCAATGGTCTCGATACTCTCAAAGAGCATTTTCGCCACGATGCCGAATGTGAATATTGCGATAGCGACAGTACCGGAGAAGGTGCCGAGGGAGAAAATCAGCGCGCATACGAGCGCTATTATAAGAGTCGGCAGCGTGCGGATAAGGCCGAGGATAAAGCGGAATATACTTACCAGCACAACGCTGTGATTTATGTTGCTGGATGAGAGAATGGCGACGGGCAGTGCGAGCGCGCAGCCTATTACAGTGCCGAGTATGGACATCTTGATCGTGTCGAGCAGGGGAGAGACGACCTTCGGGAAGAATTCCCAGTTAGGCTGGAATATTTTCTCCATGAGGTCGATCATCTTGCTGAACTTGTTTATGACGACGGCCAGACTGAACCCCGTCATTTTCAGCGACCACCATATGGCAAGCGCCAGAACGAGCACTATCAGCGGAGTGCGGCTTCTGCGGCGCTGCACGGAGTGACCGTTGGCGAGCGTTATGGTCTTGGGCTTGAATATCTTGTCATACAACGTCTCTTTATAGAGAACGGAATTGTTTTCTTCCATGATCCGCCCCTCTTAATGCTTGACGACAGGAGCGTCGCTTTCGCCTTCGCCCATGGTGGGCACCTTGGTGCCGTTGTATACGGCGTCGATCTGTTCCTGAGTGATGGTGCTGGCGGGGCCGTCAAACACTATTTCACCGGCGCGTATGCCTATAACACGGTCGCAGTATTTGAGCGCGAGGTCAACATGGTGTATGTTGAGCAGTATGCTTATCTTGTATTCCTTGTTGATGCGCACGAAGTCCTGCATGACCTGCTTTGCAGTTATCGGGTCGAGAGACGCAACAGGCTCATCAGCCAGGATTATCTTTGGATTCTGGTTGAGCGTGCGTGCTAGGGCGACGCGCTGCTGCTGGCCGCCGGAGAGTTGGTCGCAGCGGGTATAGGCCTTATCCAAAATGCCAACCTTGTCGAGGCTTTCGAGTGCGCGCATCTTCTGCTCTTTCGTGAAGACGCCGAAAAGCACTCTGAAGAAGGACATATCGGGTACGTCCGCTGTGAGCACGTTCTTTATGGCCGTGCTGCGGGTGACGAGGTTGAAGCTCTGGAATATCATGCCGACCTTGCGCCGGTACCTGCGCAGCTCCTTACCGCGGAGAGAATCGACGTCGACGCCGTCGACAGTCAGCTCACCATTGGTGATGTCGTGCATACGGTTGATGCAGCGGAGGATCGTCGACTTGCCGGCGCCGGAAAGGCCGATGATTGCGACAAACTCACCCTGCTCAATCTGCAGGTTTATGTTTTTCAGGGCTGTGAAGCCGTTTGGATAAGTCTTATACACATTCTTGAATTCTATCATGCTGCGACTCTTTCTATATTTAAAATAATAAAGTAATGCTAAATAATGCCTTGTATAAAATAATTAAGGGAAAAGCGCCCTGTTTACGCAGGGCGCTTGGCTTTGGATATAATTAGTCGGAAACAGCCTTAAGAGCAGCGCGTGCGCCGTCGTAGTCAGCGTCGGTCGCCTTGGCGTAGCCGGTGTGGCTGTATACATCAAAGATAGCCTTGCCTTCATCAGTGTTGATGATGTTGATAAAGCAATCCTGAAGTGCAGCTACGATCTCGGGAGTGTAATACTGGCTGGCCTTGGATATAGCTACGGTGTCGTTGTAGATACCTTCGGTCACGCCGATAACATTCAGCTCGTTCCAGATGGACTCGGTGCGGCCCATGCCCTGCTTACCGGTCTCATCCTGCTTGTCGGTAGGCAAAGTCCAGCTTGCCTCGTAGTCGTTACGGCCGTCGGCGTAGCACACGATGATGTCCACAGATTCAGCGGCAGCGTAGGAGAAAGCGGTGCCGTAGCCGGAGTCAATGGGAATGACGTTGGAGAGGTCGGAGATCTTCTTGCCGTCGTAGTTCTCCATCAGCCACATGGTGGGATAGATGTAACCGGCGGAGGAGGAGGTCTTCAGAACAGCCCAGTTGGCCTTGTTCAGGTCGTCCCAGGTCAGCTCTTCGCCGTTGTTGACCTTGTCGGCCAGGACCTTGCCGTACTCAGAGGGAGTGGCGTAGATCAGGCTGCGGTAATAGGTGACCTGGGGGCCATCCTTCTTGGTGGCGTTCTCAACGCCGTTCCAGTCGGCGGGGTTGGTGGAGTCGTTGCTCAGGCCGTTACGGGTAGCGGTCAGGATCACGTCCACATCATCGGAGTACAGGGCGTAGGTGCCGCCGGGCAGCCAGCCCAGGTCGATGGTGCCGGCAGACATTGCTTCGCCGGTGGCATCATAGTTGGTGCCCACGGTGATGTCAACCTCATCGATGTCATAGCCCAGCTTTGCCATTTCAGCCTGCACCAGCTCGGGCAGGTTCGCGGTACCGGCGATGATTACATCGGCATCCTTGGAGGGAACGAACTCCAGCGTCAACTTGTCGAAATGCTGATTCTCGGCAGCTGCGGGGATGGCCAGCAGGGACATTGCCATCATGATGGCCAGCGCCAGGCAAAGAATGCGGGACAGTTTCTTCATAATTGTTCTCCTTTTTTGTAGTTGTGGTATGGTTTATTACTACCGGGATTTATTATACACCCAACCCGCCGTCTTTTCAACAGACATTTCCATCTTTTTGCAAAATTTACCCGATTCTTACATACCGGCGGATGCTCAGCTCTCAAAATGCTGCACCCGGGCGACTTTGCGGCGGCACAGGAGGAAGGCGGGGATCAGGAAGCAGTCGGCGGCCAGCCAGGCCAGGGGATGGCCCAGGGCCACGGCGGCGAAGCCGATGTGGGGGGCGATGACCAGGCCCGCCACCGTCCGGGCGATCATTTCCATCACGCCGGAGAGAATGGCCAGCACCGAAAAGCCCATGCCCTGAATGGAGAAGCGCACCGTGTTCACCAGGGTCAGCAGGCAGTAGCCCGCGCCGGTGAGACGCAGGAAGCGCACGGCGTAGTCGATCACCTGGGGGTCGGGCACGTCCAGGAAGATGCCGGTGAGCGGCTCCCCGAAGAGCCAGATCACCACATACATCACCGCGGAACACACAAAGCCGCACACGGAGGCGTCCACCACGCCCTTGGTGATCCGATCCAGCTTCCCCGCGCCCAGGTTCTGGCCCACATAGGGGGCCATGGACGCGCCCAGGGCCTCGATGGGGCAGGTCAGGAAGTTGTTGATGCGGTTGGCGGCGGTAGCGCCCGCCACGGCGATGGAGCCGAAGCCGTTCATGGTGGCCTGAATGATCAGGCTGCCAATGGCGGTGACGGAGTATTGCAGCCCCATGGGGATGCCCATGTAGCACAGGCGCTTGAACAGGGCCCTGTCCGGCCTGCGCTCCTCGGCGCTCATATGCAGCACGGAGAAGCGGCTGCGCATATAGAAAAAGCAGATCACGCCGGACACACCCTGGGAGATCACCGTGGCCAGCGCGGTACCCTCCACGCCCATGTGCAGCAGCTTAATGGTGGCGATGTCCAGCCCCACGTTCAGCGCTGACGACAGCGCCAGAAACAGCACGGGCGTCCGGCTGTCGCCCAGCGCGCGGAGAATGGCGGCCAGGATATTATAGAGGAACGCGGCGGGGATGCCCAGAAAGATGATGAAAATATACCCGTAGGCAAATTCAAACACATCCTCCGGCGTGTTCATCAGCCGCAGAATGGGGCGGCAGAACACGGCCACCGGCAGCGTGAGCACCAGGGAGAAGAGGGCGGTCAGCCACAGGCTGTTGGCCACGTATTTGCGCAGCGCCACCTGGTCGTTCGCGCCGAACTTCTGGGCGATGGGAATGGCGAAGCCGTTGCAGACGCCGATGCAGAAGCCCAGCACCATGAAATTCAGGGAGCCGGTGGCACCAACGCCAGCCAGCGGGCCGATGCCCAGGAGCTTGCCCACGATGATGGTATCCACTACATTATAAAACTGCTGGAACAGCAATCCAAGAAATGCCGGGAAGGTAAACTGAATGATCAGCTTCAACGGCGAGCCGGATGTTAAATCTTTTGTCATAATCCTTTCTCCGGGAGACAAGGCTCCCAACGTGTATGTATATGCCCTTCTTGGCTCCCCAATGGGGGAGCTGGCAGCCCGAACGGGCTGACTGAGGGGGTGCTGTTCGATGAATGGGAACAGCTCAAAATTACCAACACCACCC
>URDG01000017.1 GCA_900546515.1 uncultured Eubacteriales bacterium
CTTGCATGTGTTAGGCACGCCGCCAGCGTTCATCCTGAGCCAGGATCAAACTCTCAATAAATTGTATCTCAACTGATTAAACAGTTAAAATCTAATTTTTTGAATGCTTAATTAGCTCTCAAAAGAAATTAAATGATAAAAGTCATTTCTGACTTGAACCCTTTTCTGGTGCTTATTTAGCATAAGCTTTTCTTACATTGTTCAATTTTCAAGGTACATTCTCTCGCTGTGCCCTCTCGGCGACAGCTTTGTTATTATAACTCAGAAGTTTTCATTTGTCAAGAGGTTTTTTAATTTCTTTTGAAATCTTTTTGTCCTCAAGCCCGTTCTTCCGAGCCGCTCTCTCGAGCGCTTGGCTAATATACCACCTATTTCCCCCTTTGTCAACAACTTTTTTTACAAATTTGAAATTATTTTTTTACATACTAATTATTGCGGTCTTTCTGGGGATAATACACAACATGTATAATTCTTTCTTTCAAGCCGGATCTTACCATCCGCTCAGGCAGCCTGAATACAGCTGTCCTCTTAATAAAAAGAATCTCTCCGACATATTTGCAAGCTGCTCCGATTTTGAAATGCGTGAAATTTCTTTCGGCCTTGAGAAGAATGTCAGGCTCAGTGTCTGCTGGCTTGACGGCATCGTATCCGGGAGTGACGTCTCCTCTCTTGTGCTGCGTCCTCTGACGCAGTTTGCCCGCTCCAGCGGCGCAAAGGACGAGCAGCAGGCACACGCGGCGATACTCGCAGGCGGCGTATACTCCTACTCCGTAAAGGAATGTCTGTCGACTGATGAGACCATCTCCGCACTCACGCACGGCCACTGCGCCGTCATATTTGACGGTCTCGGCAGCGCGCTCTGCTTTGAGGTGCGTTCGGACAAGGCCCGCTCCGTCTCCGAACCCACGCTTGAAAAGGCGCTGAAGGGTGCAAAGGATTCGTTCGTTGAAACTCTGCGCGTGAACACCGCGCTCGTCCGCCGCCGCATATGTTCGCCGAAGCTCAAGCTCATTGAGAGCACTGTCGGCCGCAAATCCTCCACGCGCGTCGCCGTTATGTTCATAGACGGCGTCGCGGCACCTGACACGGTAGCTGAGCTTGCGCGCAGGCTTGACGCGCTCGATGTCGACTCACTGCTCACCGTCGGTATACTTGAAGAGAGTCTCGTGGATAATCCGGGCTCGCCGTTTCCTCAGCTGCTGCACACCGAGCGGCCGGACCGCTTCGCAATGTATCTTATGGACGGGCGCGTCGGCCTGCTTGTGGACGGCATCCCCGTCGGGCTCGTTCTTCCCGTGACCTTTGCCGAATTCATGAAGGTGACAGGCGACGCAAACATCCACTATCTCATTACAAGCTCTATCTCGCTCGTGCGCTATCTTTCGCTCGCTCTGAGCGCGCTTCTTCCGGCGCTGTACGTCGCCGTCGCCATGTATCATCAGGAGATGATACCGACGCGCCTGCTGCTGTCCACAATAGACGCAAAGCAGAACGTCCCCTTTTCTACCGCACTCGAGGTGCTGGGCATGCTGATAGCGTTCACGCTGCTTCAGGAGGCCGGTCTCCGCCTGCCCGATCCTATCGGCGACACGGTGTCGATCATCGGCGCGCTCATCGTGGGGCAGTCCGCCGTCGAGGCGCGCGTCATATCGCCTATCGCAATAATTGTCGTGGCGCTTTCCGGCATCGCATGCTATACACTGCCCAGCCAGGATATGGGCGGCGCGATACGGCTGTCGCGCTTTGCGCTGCTGCTCGCCGCGATCGCCGCGGGGCTGTTCGGCGTAGCCGTCGTAAGCTGCTGGCTCGTATTTTCCCTTGCAAAGATCGACAGCTTCGGCACAAGCTACACGGCTCCGCTGAGCGAGGGCGTTCCGTTCAGCCTGACAAGGATACTCTTCCGCATCCCAAAGACGCAGGACAAATACCGCGATCCGCTGCTGCGGACGCCGGACAGGAGGCGGCAGAAATGAAAAGAGCGCTCTGCATTCTTCTTGTTCTCGCCATGCTCCCGTCCCTCTGCGCCTGCGGCTCCATATACTCAAACTACCGCGAAATGGAGCAGCTTCTCGTCTTGCAGACGATGGGTCTGGACACGGCGGACGGCGGCGTGAAGCTCTCGCTCGCCTCCGCAGCGAACACCGAGAAAGGCAGCAGCCCGATACGCCTCGAGGTCGAGGGCGTAAATATATCCTCCGCCTTTGACCGGACGCAGAACTACTCGTTCGAGGAATCTCTGTTTTTCTCACACATCGGAAGCCTGCTCATCGGTGAGGACGCCGCAAGGCTCGGAATAGACGACGCTATGAACTACATCTGTCAGGCTCCGCGGCTGCGCATGGACATGCCCGTATATATAATCAGGGGCGGCACCGCCGCGGAGTCAATAATGGGCACGGGAGACGAGGGCAAGGGTATCTCCGAGATACTCATGGGCGTGCGCGAATATCTTGAAAACCGCAGCGCAGGGACGCTGTTCACCGCCGCCGATATAGAGCGCTCCTCCCTCCGTTACGGCAGCGCGCTTGCCTGCGCGCTGGAGCTCTCCCCCTCCATACAGGATTCATCCAGCGCGGCGGGAAGCGGCGAAGCTCAGGGCGGCAGCGGAGCGTCTCAAAAAAGCTCCGGCGCGGGCAGCAGCACCGTCGCTGCGGCGGGCTACGCCGTGCTGAAGGATTCCAGGCTCTGCGCCTATCTCAGCATGGAGCAGGGGCTAGGCGTCTGCTTTCTTCTCAACTCCGTCGGAAGAAACGACATTGTCGTGACCGACAGCCGCGGCTCAAGCGTCACGATGGAGATAAACCGCGGCAGCTGCGGCATCACTCCGGTCTGGGACAGCAGCGGTGCGCTGAGCCGGGTGGACGTATCTGCGTCCGTCCGCGCGTCCGTGAAGGAGATAAACGGCAAAAGCGACCTTGACGACGCCGAATATGCCGACTACCTCACCGGTCAGCTCGAATCCTACGTCTCCGACAGGATAAGCTATGTGCTGCGCATCTCGCGGCAACTCAACGCCGATTTTCTCGGTCTCGCCGGTACCGTGGAGCGCAGCTCTCCGTCGGAGTACGCGGCAATGGACAAGCCGTTCACGGAGATATTTCCCACGCTCGAGCTGCGCGTGACGGTAAAGGGACAGCTCAGTCACAGCAACGATACACGACAAACCGCATAGGCTGGTGATAATTTGAAAACGGACTACAGCTTCAACCGGCGGCAGCTTCTGGCTGCATGCACGGTGTTCTTTCTCGCTCCCGCTCTGCGGCTCGTGCCGACTGTCTCCGCGTCCGCTGCCGGGCGCGCCGCATGGGTCTCGGTGCCCGCCGCGCTGCCGGTGCTGTTTTTATATATCTGGTTTCTGCACACGTTTCTGATGCGGCGGCAGAACAACGAGGGCTTTGCCGAGCTGATACTGCGCGCGCTCGGCATGCGCGCCGGCAAGACGGCGCTCGTGCTTCTCTCGCTGTGGTTTCTGCTGTACGGCGGGCTGACGCTGCTGTCGGGCGCGGAGCGGATAATGACCACGATGTACCCCAGCAGCGGCCCGAAGGTATTCGTGCTCACGATGGGAGTGCTGTGCCTCATCGCCGCGCTCAGCTCAGCGCGCTCCATAATAAGGACGGCCAATCTGCTGCTTCCGACGGTCCTGGGCGTACTTCTGCTTGTTCTGATATTCGCTCTTTTCTCCGTCCGGCCCGAAAACCTTCTTCCGGTCACGGCCGCCGATGCGGCCGGCATACTCAAGGGCTCTGCCGCCACCGTCGACGTTGTCGTCATGCCCGTCTATACGGCCTGTTTCCTCAGCAATATGAAGCCGGACACCAGCACCCGCCTGCGCGATCCGCTGATGTGGGTGCTGGGCGTGGTGCTTCTGCTGTTCTGGCTTATAACGGACATAGTCGGCTGCTTCGGCGCAGAGCTCGCTGCGAGACTGACGCACCCCTTCTTCACGCTCGTGAAGAATCTGGTGTTCTTCCGCAACCTTGAGCGCGTGGAGGCGCTGCTCGTATCTCTGTGGGTGTTCTCCGACTTCATAGTCATATCCCTGTGCATTTTTGTCGCGCAGTACTGTCTGCGTCTGGCGATGGGCAAGAGCGCGGATTACGCCGGGGAAAAGGCCATGGATATGCGCAGCGGGCGCTGGGTGATATGGCTGTGCGCGGCCGCGGCGGTCGTGACCGCGCTGGAGATACCGTCGGACCCGCTGAGTCTCGACACCTGGTCAAAGATGATCGTGCCGTGCGCAAACCTCGCCGTCGCGTTTATTGTTCTGCCGCTGATATTTATTATCGGGAAGATAAGAAAAACGCTGTGAGCCCGGTACGGGTCACAGCGTTTTTCGGTTGGCTGAATATTTACTTCACATATCCGGCGATATCGACTCTGTCGAAGCCGTCGGCATGCTTTACCTCCATGGAGTCAATAACGGCCTGAACGTCCTTCGTATACTTATCGCTTGCGTAGAGGTACCGCGCGCTCACGGGAGAGCCGTCGCTGGTGTAGCTGACGGTGCGGTCCGCGTCAAGCGGAAGACGTATTATGATATGGTAGCCGTATCTGGACAGGACAGGCTCGGATACCTCGTTATCCTCGAGAGCCTTCACGGTGTCCTCAAACTCCGTTACCATCGTGCCCTCTGTGAACACATAGCCGTCGGGATAGGTCTCCTTGCCGGTATCCTCGCAGTACTGCTCCTTGAGCTCTGCAAAGCGCTTATTCAGCTCCTCGGGATCCTTTATCGCCTTGAGTTCCTCCGCGAGCTTATCTGCCGTCGCCTTCTTTTCCGCGATCTCATCGTCGCTGAGCGCATCGCCCGTCGCCGGGTCGATTGTCATGAGCAGAATATGGCCTGCGGAGAGGTAACCGTTATCCTCAAGGTACTTTATCGCATCCTTGTCGCTCACAAGCTCGCCGTCCTCGCCGTATTTCTCCTTGAAGCCCTTGGAGTAGAGAAGATTTACTCTGTTCATGCGGTCGTAGAGCTCACGGGTCAGGTGCATGCCGCTGATAGCCTCGTCAAACTGCTCCTCCGTGGCGTCGTCCCCGCAGACGGTGGCAATATCGCTCTGGAGCTGACTGGCGAGCTGCTCGTCGTCATCGCTGCCGAGCTTTACTCCGTTGTCCGCGGCATATTTCTCAATGACGATGAGCTGGCTCAGCATGCTCTCGGCGTTTGTAACGGCAATATCCTCATAGGTCGCGTCGGTGTCTATCTCATCGTCCCAGTTCACCGTCTCGCCGTAATAGGAGGCCATCTGTGCAAAGTAGTTGTCTATCTGCTGTACCTGCACGGAGAGAAAATAATAGTATTCCTCCCACGTAATATCGCTGCCGTCCACGGAGGCGACGACCTCATCCGGCTCATGGCTGGCGTAGAGCGCTTCAAGATCCACCGAGTGGATCTCCGCTGCGGGCTGTTCGTCAGCTTCGGATGCCGGTTCTTCGCTCGGTGCGGAGGATTCCGCAGGCGCCGTATCCTCCACGGACGTGCCGTCGGAAGAGGATGTGCCGTTGCAGCCGGTGAATATGGCAAACGCCAGGCATATCGCAATAAGCAGGGCTATAAATTTCTTCATCTGTCAGTTTCCTTTCGCGTGTCGCGTATTGAGACAGCGCCGCAATGCGTCTCCGGCGCTGCCGTAATTAAATTGAATATACCACCTATTACAGCTTTTAACAAGCCGCAGCTGCACATTTTAACCGATTATTCATTTTGCAGGCTGCTCCGGCGCACCCAGCGCGGCCCAATCAGCGGTAAATCTGCGCGCCTCGTCTATCACGCGGCGCTTCTCCTTTATTTTCAGGCTCAGACACGGCTTCGTCCCGGCCTCGACGCGGAGGCGCCCCTTGTATTCCGGCTTTGCGTACAGCGCGGAGACCTTCTCCATGTCGAAATCCCTGACCGTGAACCGCAGGCTGCCCTGCTTCTGCGCGATGTCGGTTATGCCCGCACGTCCCGCCTCGCCTCTCAGCAGCGCGACGTGGATGAGCGAATTGACGCCCGGCGGCGTATCTCCGAATCGGTCTATCAGCTCGTCGGTGAGATCGTCGGCCTCGTCCTCCGTGCGTATCAGCGCAATGCGGCGGTAGATGTCCATGCGCTGCTCTGCGGACGGGATGTATCTGTCGGGGATGTTCGCGGCGACGGCGAGGTCAGCCGAGCACTCGGCGCGCTGCGGCACCTCTATGCCGCGCGCCTCAAGCACCGCCTCGCTGAGAAGCTTCATGTACATGTCGTAGCCCACGTCTATCATGTGGCCGGACTGCTCCGCGCCGAGAAGATTGCCCGCGCCGCGTATCTCAAGGTCGCGCATTGCGATCTTGTAGCCCGAACCAAAGGCCGCGAAGTCGCGTATCGCGTTCAGGCGCTTCTCTGCGATCTCGGTGAGCACCTTGTCGCGCCGGAACGTGAGATATGCCGAGGCTCGCCGTGTCGAGCGGCCGACGCGGCCGCGGATCTGGTGCAGCTGTGCAAGTCCGAGATGATCCGCGTCCTCTATTATGAGCGTATTCACGTTCGGTATGTCTATACCGGTCTCGATGATCGTCGTGCAGACGAGCACCTGTATTTCGCCGTTCGCCGTGCTCTCCATCACGGATGAGAGCATGTTTCTGTCCATTTGCCCGTGCGCCACGCCGACCGTGACCTCGTTGTCCAGAAGCTCGCGTATGCGCACGGCTGTGCGGTCTATATCGTCGATGCGGTTATGAAGGTAATAGACCTGCCCGCCGCGCTGTATCTCGCGGCGTATCGCATCGGCGATGATGTTCCAGTCGTGCTCCATGACGAAGGTCTGCACCGGGAGACGGTTCTCCGGCGGCTCATCTATCGTGGACATGTCGCGTATGCCGGACATTGCCATGTTGAGCGTGCGCGGGATAGGCGTTGCCGAGAGCGTCAGCACGTCCACGCCCTGACTGAGCTCCTTTATGTGCTCCTTATGCGTCACGCCGAAGCGCTGCTCCTCGTCCACGACGAGAAGGCCGAGATTCTTGAACTTTACGTCCTTGCTCAGAAGCCTGTGCGTGCCGATAACAAGATCGCATTTGCCGCTGGATATATCCGCGAGTGTCTTTGAGGTCTGGCCGCCGGTCCTGAAACGGCTCAACACCGCAATGTTGACGGGAAAGCCGAAAAAGCGCTGGAGCGCAGTTTGGTAGTGCTGCTGCGCGAGGACGGTCGTAGGCACAAGTATCGCGGCCTGTCTGCCGTCAAGCACGCATTTCATCACGGCGCGCAGCGCGACCTCCGTCTTGCCGAAGCCGACGTCGCCGCACAGAAGCCGGTCCATCGGAACGGCGGATTCCATATCCTGCTTTATCTCGTTTATGCACCGGAGCTGGTCGTCAGTCTCCGTGTAGCCGAAATTATCCTCAAACTCGCGCTGCCACTCGCTGTCCGGCGGAAAAGCATGGCCCGGCAGGCGCTGGCGCTGAGCGTAGAGCTGGATGAGCTTCTTCGCCATATCCTTTGCCGCGCTCTTGGCCTTTGAGCGGGTCTTTGCCCACTCGGTGCCGCCCATTTTCGACAGCTTCACCACATGCTCTTCCCCGCCGCCCGTATACTTGCTCACAAGGTCGAGCTGCGTGGCCGGGACATAGAGCGTATCCGTACCGGCATAGTCGAGCTTTATATAGTCCTTCTCAAAGCCGTCTACCTGCATTTTGACGATGCCTGCAAACCGGCCTATGCCGTGGTTTTCATGCACGACGTAATCGCCCACCGAGAGATCAGCGCAGGATTCTATTCTCTGCCGTCCCGGCGGGAGCTTTTTTTTCGCGGTTTTTGCCTTTTTGTTCTTTGCCCGGATCATCTGCGCGTCCGTGAGGATCGCAAGCTTCAGGCCGGGGTATTCGATGCCGGAGGAAATGGAGCCTATCGTGATAGCGCAGCGGCCCGGCTCCGGCAGCTTCTTGAGCTCCGGGTATATCAGCGCGGGTATCTCATGGTTAACGAAGAAATCCTGCAGGACCTTTGCGCGGCGCTCATCACCTGCGAGCACGACGACGCTGAAGCTCTCCTTGAGATACATCTTCACATCCTCCGCCGCGGCCTCGGCGCTGCCGGAGTACGATGGGAGCTGCTTTGCGGGGATGCTTGTGATGGTCCTCGGCGGTATCGGGCTCCTGCTGAGCGTGAAGGCGTCCGCCATGTACAGCGGGTATTCCCCGAGCCGCTTTACCAGCGCGTCGAACGTGATATAGTAGCCGTCCGCGCTCATTGCGGTCTGACCGCGGCGCTGCAGCTCCTTTATATCCTCGCCCAGCTGCTTTATATACTCCCTTGCGCGCTCGGCGCAGCGGCTGGGCTGGTCGAGGATGACGATGGCATCCTCCGGAATATAATCGGCCCCGCTCGCCTCGGGATAGATCACGGGCAGATAGCGGTCGGCGTCGCTCATCATCACGCCGCCGCGGAGCCTGCCGGCATCTGCACGCATCGTGGCGGCGAGAGCCGCCGCATTTTCGCTGCTGCGCCGGCGCGCGTATTTATCCGCAAACTCGTCTATCTCGCGGCACAGAGCCTCCGTCCCGCCTGCCGTGAGCTGCGGCAGCGTCTCGGCCGCAGGAAGTATCGTGCAGCTTTTTATCTGCTCCGTCCGGCGCTGGGTCGCAATGTCGAAGCGGCCCATCGAGTCTATCTCATCGCCCCAGAACTCTATTCTCACCGGCTCCTCTGCGCCCGGCGAGAAGAAATCCAGTATTCCGCCGCGGCGGGCGAACTGACCCTGCCCCTCCACCTGATCGCAGCGGCTGTAGCCGCAGCGGACGAGCGCGTCCTCCACGTCCTCTATGGCGCAGCTGCCGCCGTCGGTTATGGTGAACGCGGCGCGTTCGAGCGTATCGCGCGGTATGGTGCGCTGGATAAGGCCGGAGACAGAGGCCGCGACAACCGGCGCCTTTCCCTCTGCCAGACGGCAGAGGACGGCAATGCGCCTCTGCTCTGTCTGCCGCGACGCGGCCTCGACAGCGTAGAAGGTATAGTCGCGCATTATCAGGCTCTCCGCATCCTCTCCGAGCATTGAGCTCAGATCGCGTGCGAAGTTCTCCGCCGCGGTATCGTCCGGGCAGATAACGAATACCGGCCTGCCCGTCTCAAGCCTCAGTGCGGCGGCGAGGTTTGCCCTGTGCACCGCCGACAACCCGGAAACGAGCGCAGGAAGCCCGCCGCTCTCGATAAGACCGGGGAGGGCGGCTGCTTCCTTGTTTTCAAAGATTTGTTTTACAAGTATGTTCATTTTATGGATTTTACCGCATTCTCTCTGCGGTGTATGTCATATTGCGTCACCGGCACGGGCCGTGCGGGAATATCAGTCCCCGCTTTTTTTCACCGGCCGGATGTTTATCATCCTGTACATGGCTGCGGGCAGCATGCAGCGGGAGTAGAAGTCGGAAATTATGCGGTGCACGACAGGCGCGATGTCCGCCGTGCCCTTGATGGGCTTGACCATGACGTGCGCGCGCGTACCGCTGATGGTATAGTCGCACTCGGCCTCGACATAGCCGAAGCGCGCGAAGAACTTGAACAGCTTCTTCACATGGTTCTCCTCGGGGTCGTCAAACTCGGTGATCTCCGCGATCATGCCCTGACGGCCGGCATAGCGCTTGTTCATAAGGCGCATTGCCTCAATGCCGACGCCCTTTTCCCTGTACCACGGCAGTATTGCAAAATACTTGAGCAGCACGTAACCGTAAAGATTCCTTATGCACACCAGCGCATAGCCGAGCTCAAGCTGCGACTCATCGTCGTATACAACGAGCAGCTCCTGATCGCCGCTCATCATCGCCTTGTGAATGGCAAGCTTCGGCAGCAGCTCCTCGCTGTCAAAGTCCATCTGCATTGCGGCATAGTATCTCTCAAGGTCGCGGTGTCCGCCTTTTCTTAGTGCTATCATGGTCGATCCCCTTTCAGCTTTGTGCGTTTTTATCTATTTCCTGTGCCCTGCATAGCCGGGCATATTCGCCGTTTTTCTCCATGAGCTCTTTCGGCGGCCCCATCTCGATTATGTGCTCGCCCTCGACGACGGCTATAACGTCCGCATTGCTGACGGTAGAGAGCCTGTGGGCAATTATTATCGTAGTGCGCCCCTGCGCGAGCTTATCGAGAGAATCCTGTATGCGCCGCTCCGTCACGGTGTCGAGCGCGGATGTAGCCTCGTCGAGAATAAGTATCTGCGGGTTTTTGAGGAACACGCGCGCAATGGATATGCGCTGCTTCTGCCCGCCGGAGAGCATGACGCCGCGCTCGCCGATATATGTATCATAGCCGTCAGGCATATCCATGATCTCAGAGTGTATCTCCGCGCGGATCGCAGCCTGCACTATCTCCTCATCCGTTGCGTCCGGACGGCCGTAGCGGATATTCTCGCGTATCGTCCCCGCGAACATGAACACATCCTGCTGGATAAGGCCGATATTGCGCCGCAGGCTCGCCTGCGTGACGGAGCGTATATCCGTGCCGTCTATCGTGATGCTGCCTGAGCAGACATCGTAAAACCGCGGCAGAAGCTGGCAGAGCGTGGTCTTCCCGCCGCCGGACGGGCCTACCACAGCGAAGCTCTCTCCGGGTCTGATATGCAGATTTATATTGTCCAGCACCGGCACGCCGCTGCCGTAGTCAAATGACACGTTCTTATATTCTATATCGCCGCGCACGCTCCCGAGCTCCTTTGCGTCCGGCGCATCCTTTATTGTTGGCTCCGTGCGCATTATCTCAAGGAATCGGCTGAAGCCCGCCGTCCCCTGCATGTAGACCTCGGCAAACTGCGCCAGCTTCTTGACCGGCGTGACAAAGGTCGAGACATAAAGCGTAAAGGTGAGCAGATCTATATAGCTCATCGTGCCGCGCATTATGAACACGCCGCCCACCGCGATCACCGCGGCCTGCGCGATGGAGGTGGTAAACTCCATCCCACTCATAAAAAGCCCCATGGCTTTGTAATACTCCACCTTGGAGCCGCGGAACATCGCGTTCGCCTGTTCAAACTTCTCGCTCTCCTGATCCTCATTTGCAAAGGCCTTGGCCGTGCGTATGCCGGAGATGCTGCTCTCTATGGCGGCGTATATCTGTGCGGTCTTGCGCTTGACCTCAATGTTGGCCTTCTTCATCTTCACGCGCTGCGCCATCGTGAACCACAGGCACACCGGCAGAATGACAGTCAGCACCAGCGCGAGCCGCCAGTCCAGCGTAAACATTATTGCCAGCGCGCCGAATATCGTGAGCGAGCAGATGAGGATATTCTCCGGCCCGTGGTGGGCAAGCTCCGTCACCTCGAAGAGGTCGCTCGTGATATGGCTCATAAGTATGCCGGTACGGTTTTTGTCGTAGAAGCTGCATGAGAGATCCTGCATGTGCGTGAAAACGTCGCGCCGCATGTCCGACTCCACCAGAACGCCCATCTTATGCCCGACGACGGTTATCACATAATACAGCAGCGACTTTATCACAAAGGCCAGCACCAGCACCGCCATCACGGCAAAGAACGCGGAGAACATCTGCTGCGGCAGCATGGTTTTCATCGCCGCGCGCGATACATACGGGAATATGAGGTCTATCGCCGCGACGAGCACGGCGCATATCATGTCAATTATGAAAAGCTTCTTCTGTCCGCCGATATATCCGAAAAATATTTTCAGCGGTTTGTCGTTATAATTCATTTTCATTTTATCAGATCATCAGGCAAATTTTTCTCTCTCCGCTACGGCAAGCGCGTCGCAGCGGTTATTGTACTCGTTTTCGGCATGGCCCTTGACCCAGTGATAGCTCATCTCATGCACGGCGCACAGGTCAAGCAGCTCCCCCCAGAGATCAGGATTAAGCGCGGGCTTTTTGTCCGACTTTATCCAGCCCTTTTTCCTCCAGCCGTATGCCCAGCCCTTGCTCAGCGCATCTATGACATACCTGGAATCAGAATAAAGCTCGACCGCGCACGGCTCCTTCAAAGCGCGCAAAGCGGAGATAACGGCCGTGAGCTCCATGCGATTGTTCGTCGTCATGGCCTCGCCGCCCGATATTTCCTTCTCTTTTCCGTTATAACGCAGAACGGCGCCCCAGCCGCCGGGGCCGGGGTTGCCGCTGCATGCGCCGTCAGTATAAATTTCGACCTGCTTCAAATCGATTTTCTCACTCCTCGGGCGTCTCTATGGATACTTCTTCGGGTGCGGAAGCGTCCTCCGCCTGCTCTCCCTCCGGAAGCTCGCTCTCCTCCTCGGAGTTTTTCTCCGTGGTCTCGATGGAGATCACGCGGCTGCCCTCGGCAAGGCGCATGATCCTCACGCCCTGAGTGGCGCGGCCCAGAAGGCTTATCCTGTCCACGCCGATGCGGATGATCGTCGCGTCGTCCGTTATCACAAGCACGTCCTCGTCGCCTGTGACTATCTTCACGGCGGCTATATTGCCGGTCTTTTCGGTAACGTTGTAGTTTTTCAGTCCTATGCCGCCGCGGCCCTTTACAGCGTATTCAGAGCAGAGCGTGCGCTTGCCGTAGCCTTTTTCGGTGATCGTCAGCAGCGCATTGCCGGCGCTCGTGCTTCCGGCGCCGACGACATAGTCGCCCTCTCTCAGTCTTATGCCGCGCACACCGACGGCCGTGCGGCCCATCGGACGCACGTCATTTTCGTTGAAGCAGACCGCCATGCCCTTATTTGTCGCAATGAGAATATCCTCGTCGCCTGTCGTGTCGAGCACGGAGATAAGCTCGTCGCCCTCGTCCAGATTCAATGCGCGGAGGCCGTTTGCGCGGATATTTCTGAGCGCGGCCTGAGACATTCTCTTGACCGTGCCGTTTCTTGTGACGAAGAAGAGATACTTATCCTCGTCCAGCTCGCGGCCGCGTATCATTGCGCTGACCTTTTCATCCTGCGCGCTCTCTATCTGGATGATGTTCACTATATTGGTGCCCTTGGCCGTGCGCCCGGCCTCCGGGATATTGTAGCCCTTCTTGATGAACACGCGGCCCTTGCTCGTGAAGAAGAGGATATTGTCGTGCGTGGAGGCCGTAAACACGGTTTCCACAAAGTCCTCGTCCTTCGTCGTCATGGCGCGTATGCCCTTGCCGCCGCGGCCCTGACTGCGGTACTCACTGACGGGCAGGCGCTTTATATAGCCGCCGTTCGTGAGCGTGATGACGCACTGCTCCTCGTCTATGAGATCCTCTATGTCTATCTCGTCGGCGACGTCCTGTATCTCGGTGATGCGCTCGTCGCCGTATTTATCGCGCAGGGCGATGAGCTCGTCCTTGAGCACCTGCTTTATTTTTTCGGGATCTGCAAGCAGCTCCTTATAATACGCGATCTTACCCTCGAGCTCCTTGTACTCGTTCTCAAGCTTCTCGCGGTTGAGACCCTGCAAAGAGATAAGGCGCATGTCGCAGATTGCCTGCGCCTGTACATCCGACAGGCCGAAGCGCTCCATCAGGCGCTGCTTTGCATTGTCATAGCTCGTGCGTATGATGTGGATGACCTCGTCTATATTGTCCTGCGCAATGAGCAGGCCCTCCAGCAGATGAGCGCGCTCCTCGGCCTTCTTAAGGTCGAATTTCGTGCGGCGGACGATGAGATCCTCCTGGAATTTCAGGTACTCGTCGAGAATATGCCTGAGTGAAAGTATCTTGGGCTGGCTCTGGTTATTCACGAGCGCCAGCATATTTATCGAAAAGCTGGACTGGAGCGCCGTCTGCGCAAAGAGGCGGTTGAGCACCACCTGCGGGTTTGCATCGCGCTTGAGCTCTATAACGATGCGCATGCCGTTTCGGTCCGTCTCGTCGCGCAGGTCCGATATGCCCTCAAGGCGTTTGTCGTGCACCTGATCGGCTATATTCTTTATCAGCTGGCGCTTATTGACCTGATACGGCAGCTCCGTGACGATTATTCTTGTGCGCTTGTCTTTTCCGAACTCCTCAAATTCCGTGCGCGCGCGCACGACCACTCTGCCGCGGCCAGTGGCATAGGCCTGACGTATGCCGCTTCTGCCCATGATGATGCCGCGCGTCGGAAAGTCCGGCCCCTTGACGTACTGCATCAGATCGTTCAGCGTCGCCTCCGGATTATCCAGCACGCACACACAGGCATTTATGACCTCGGTGAGATTGTGAGGCGGGATATTTGTCGCCATGCCGACCGCGATACCGGATGAGCCGTTGACGAGCAGATTCGGAAAGCGTGATGGCAGCACGCGCGGCTCCCTGCGCGTCTCGTCAAAGTTGGGGTCCCAGTCGACCGTATCCTTCTCTATGTCGCGCAGCATCTCGTTTGAGATTTTGGAAAGTCTGGCCTCGGTATAACGGTACGCAGCAGGGGGATCGCCGTCGACCGAACCGAAGTTGCCGTGGCCCTCTACGAGCATGTAGCGCATTGAGAAGTTCTGCGCAAGTCTGACCATCGCGTCGTAAACGGACGCGTCGCCGTGCGGATGATAGCGGCCCAGCACGTCGCCAACGCAGGTTGCGGACTTTTTGAAAGGCTTGTCCGAGGTCAGATTGTCCTCATAGAGCGCATAAAGTATGCGCCTGTGCACGGGCTTTAGACCGTCGCGCACATCGGGCAGCGCACGGCCGACAATGACGCTCATCGCATAGTCGATGTAGCTCTTCTGCATTTCGCTTACGAGCTCCGACTCCGTTATGACCTGATTCGGGAACGCTATATCTTCCGGTTTATAATCTCTTTTATGTGCCATTTTATCTCCTTACCCTTACACGTCGAGATTTACGACGTATCTGGCGTTCTGCTCTATCCACTCGCGGCGCGGCTCGACATCCTCACCCATGAGGACGGTGAACACCTGGTCTGCCTGTATCGCGTCGTTGAGCGTAATGCGCCTGAGAGAGCGCGTCTCGGGATTCATGGTAGTCTCCCACAGCTCGTGCGGATCCATTTCGCCGAGACCCTTGAAGCGGGATATGTCGAGCTTGACGTTGGGGTTATCGGCGCGCATCTCCGCGCTGATCTTATCGCGCTGCTCGTCGGAATACGCGACGCGCTGCGTTTTGCCGCGCGAGAGCTTGTAGAGCGGCGGCACGGCGGAATAGACATATCCGTTTTCTATGAGCGGGCGCATGTAGCGGAAGAAGAAGGTCAGCAGCAGCGTCCTTATATGCGAGCCGTCAACATCGGCATCGGCCATGATTATTATCTTGTGATAGCGCAGCTTCTCTATGTTGAACTCATCGCCTATTCCCGCGCCGAGCGCAAGAATGAGCGGGTAGAGCTTATCGTTGCCGTATATCTTGTCGGCGCGCGCCTTCTCGACGTTGAGCATCTTGCCCCACATTGCAAGTATCGCCTGAAAACGGCTGTCGCGGCCCTGTATGGCAGAGCCTGCGGCGCTGTCGCCCTCGACGATATATATCTCGCACAGCGACGGGTCGCGCTCATTGCAGTCCTGCAGCTTGTCTGGCATCTGGCCGCTCTCAAGCCCCGTCTTGCGGCGGACGGACTCCTTGGCCTTTCTCGCCGCTTCACGCGCGCGGTTGGCCATCATGGCCTTTTCGAGAATGGCCTTTGCCGTCGCGGGATGTTCCTCAAAATATTCTGCAAGCTGGTCGTTCACTATGCCGTCGACCAGCGTCCTTATATATGCGTTGCCGAGCTTCTGCTTGGTCTGACCCTCAAACTGCGCTTCGGGGAGCTTGACGGATATTACCGCGGATATGCCCTCGCGCACGTCCTCGCCTGATACCTTATCGTCGCCCTTTATTATGTTTGCCTTTGTACCGTATGCGTTGATGACCCTTGTGAGCGCAGTTTTGAATCCGGTCTCGTGCATACCGCCCTCCGGCGTGTGTATGTCATTTGCAAAGGATACCAGAGTTTCGCTGTAGCCGTCGTTGTATTGCAGCGCGACCTCGGCCACGGCGTCCCCCTTTGCGCCGCTGAGATATATGACGTCCTCATGTATCGGGTTTTTGTGCTTGTTGAGATATGAGACGAATTCGCGTATACCGCCTTCGTAGCAAAGCTCCTCGCCCTGCTCCATCCCCTCGCGCTCATCCCTGAGAATGATGGTCAGCCCGGCGTTGAGAAAGGCCTGCTCGCGCATGCGCGTGTGCAGTATCTCATAATCGTACACCGTCTCGTCGAACATCTCCGGGTCGGGCTTGAAGCGCACTGTCGTGCCGCGCTTGCCGGTGGGGCCGAGCTCCTTTATATGCTCCGTTATATCGCCGCGGGAGAACTTCATGCCGTAGCGCTTTCCGTCCTTGCATACCTCTACCTCAAGCCATTCCGACAGCGCGTTGACGACGGACGCGCCCACGCCGTGCAGACCGCCTGAAACCTTATAGCCTCCGCCGCCGAATTTACCGCCGGCGTGCAGCACAGTGAACACGACCTCCAGCGCAGACTTGCCCGTCTGCTCCTGAATATCCACAGGTATGCCGCGGCCGTTATCCTCCACGCGGATAATGTTGCCCTCTTCTATAGTCACGTTTATATGCGTGCAGTAGCCTGCGAGCGCCTCGTCTATCGAGTTATCAACAATTTCATAAACAAGGTGGTGAAGACCTGAAGATGAGGTCGAACCTATATACATACCCGGACGCTTGCGCACAGCCTCAAGCCCCTCAAGGACCTGTATCTGCGAAGCGTCGTATTCGTGCATCACTTTTTTATTTTCGTCTGCCATACTATTCCTCCATGCGGTACTGCCGCATTTATTGTTTTCTTTGATCCTCACGCACGGCGGTACCGCCTTTTTATCACATCAGGCCGGACTCCGCTCTTTTCAGCAGCGTTGCCGACGCCATCTGGCTCAAATACACGCGCCTTATGCCGCCCTTCTCCGCAACGACAAATGACTTCGGAATATCCTCCGCCGCATTTATCACCTGCCCGGCCTTTTCGGCCGCGGACAGGAACGCGCGCGTCAGATACGACTGTGAGCTTATATCAAGATCGAATATGCCGACGATCTCTCCGGTATTTATTACGCTGCCTTTACCCAAATGCAGATACATCAGCTCTGTCTTATCCTTCCCTTTTCAACAAACAGGACCCGGCCGCCAGTGCGGCTGGAAATGCCCTCGTCCTCGCAGCAGGTGATGAGCGTCTGCCCGCCGCCTATGCTGTTTAGCACGAACTCCTGCCGTTTGCCGTCAAGCTCAGAAAGCACGTCGTCCAGCAGCAGTATCGGGTATTCCCCAGTCTCAGCGAGAAATATTTCCCTCTCGGCAAGCTTCAGAGAGAGAGCCGCCGTCCTCGTCTGCCCCTGAGAGGCAAACGACCGTGCAAGCGTCCCGTTTATAAATATCTCAAGATCGTCCTTATGCGCGCCGGTCAGGCACTGCTGTGCGTCAAGCTCCGCCTGACGGTGCCGCTCCTGATGCTCGCATATGTCGTAATATATCTCACGGACGCTGGCGGATGTATCCCTCACGGTGCTTACCGTCCTGTATTTTATACTCAGCTCCTCGCCTTCGCCGGAGAAATCCCGGTGTATCGGCTTTGCAGCCTGCTCCAGCCGTGCGGAAAACGCCGCGCGGTAGCGGATGATCTGCGCCGACGCGCGGCACATTCCGTCCGAAAATTCGTCAAGCGTATCCAAAAGAGAGGGCTTGTCGCGCCAGTCCTTCAGAATTCTCGTCTTGTGCTCGTAGAGCTTGTTGAATTCCGAAAGATATTCGGCATATCTCGGCCTGATCTGGCTTATCGCATTATCCAGCAGCCTGCGCCGGACAGCAGCGCCCTCTTTTATGAGATTCAAATCGTCCGGGCAGAAAAGCACAGTGTTCACGGTCTCCGACAGCTCTGACGCCGTCTTTTTCACGCCGTTCACGAGTATCTTTTTTGCCGTTCCCGGACGCAGCGCTATGTTTATCGTCTGCTCCCGGTCATGGCTCATCACATCGGCAAGTATCTCCGCCGAAGAAAAGTCAAAGCCTACAAGCTCGCGGTCAAAGCGCGTGCGGAAGCTCTTCCCAGTGGAGAGCATATATACGGCTTCAAGAAGATTTGTCTTCCCCTGCGCGTTCGCGCCGCTTATGACGTTAGTCCCGGGCGCAAACTCGGCCGTATCCCATTCGTAGTTTCTGAATCCGCTGAGAGCTATCTTTGCTATTCTCATTCAGCCGTGACTTCAAGCTCGTTTCCGGCAAAGCTGACCTTATCGCCCGGATGCAGCTTCTTTCCCCGCATCGTGCACACCTCGCCGTTTACGCTGACCAGCCCCTCGGCTATCACGTATTTTGCCTCGCCGCCTGTGCCGGTGAGCGCCGCAAGCTTGAGAAATGAATCAAGCTTTATATATTCTGTTGTTATAGATATTTTTTCCATAATTGCCGTTTTCCAATCAGTCGCCCGCTCTGAGACGGACAGGAAGTATCATGTACGTAAAGTTCTCGCTGCCGTCTGCGGCAGTGATGATGCAGGGAGACGACGACGTATTGAGGCAGAGGAAAAGCTTCTCTTCTCCCGCGGCCTTCAGCGCGTCCGTGAGATACCTGTCGTTAAAGCCTATCTCAAGATTTTCGCCGCTGCCCTCGCACATGCAGACATCCTCCGCCTTGCCTATCGGAGTGATGCAGAGCATGCTTATGCTGCCGTCGCCGCAGGTCATGCGCACGGGACTTGAATTTTTCTCGCTTACGATGATCGACACGCGGTCTATCGCGCTCATAAGCTCCGCACGGCTCACTCCGAGCTTGAAGCGGAACTCCGACGGAATGGATTTTCTGTAGTTGAGGAATTCGCCCTCGAGACGGCGGCTTATGACGACAGTGCCGCCTATGACAAAGGATATATGCTTTGCGCCGACTGCGATCTCAACGTTGCCGTCCTCGTCCGCGCATATTCTCTCTATATCCGAAAGAGACGGGCCGGGCACGACAAAGCTGCACTCCTCAAGCTGCGCGTTCTCTATTTTCTCGCAGCGCTTTGCCAGCCTGTATCCGTCTACAGCGACAAGCGTGAGCTGATCCCCGGCCGCTTCAAAAAGGACGCCGGTATATATCGGGCGCACATCGCTCGTAGAGACGGCGAATATCGTCTGATTTATCATATTCTTGAGTATCTTCTGCGGAAGAGTTATGTTGTTTATGCCCTCGACCGTCGGGATCTCGGGATAATCCTCCGCGCTGATGCCGATAAAGTTGAACTCGCTCTTGCCGCACTTCACGCTGACGTTGTTTTTTTCGTCCGTGTCCACGGTGATCTTGCCGTCCGGCATGCGGCGGATCATTTCGCCGAAGAGCCTTGCGCCCACGACGATCTCGCCCGGGCGCTCGACTTCGCCCTCTATCGTCGTATATATACCCTCCTTGAGGTCGTAGCCGGTTATGCGCACGTCCTTGCCCGCGCTTATGAGCAGACCCTCGAGCGCCGGGATAGGACTTTTCGATGCCGCGGCTCTTGAGGCTATGACTATTGCATTCTGGAGCACAAATTTTTCACAGCTGAATTTCATTTTATTCTCTCCTCGCTTTTCTGTCAGTAAATAAAGGATAATATTTTAGTAACATTATTAGTAGAAAAAAATATTGTGGAAAACTCCGTGGAGATGTTGATATTTCTTAATTTTCGGTGTTCAAACTTTTGTGAAGAAATTTTCTGTTTTCCACACACCGTATGCTCACAAAAGTTTTCAACATTGCTTTTAGAGTTTTCAACATGCATATGTTGATATCAGACGGAGTTTATATTGGACGTGATGTCCCTCACGGTACCGGCCATGTTCGGATCCGTTTTCAGCAGATCCTCTACCTTTCTTATGGAGCTGAGAACCGTTGCATGGTTTCTCGCCTCATATTCGGCGCCGATATCCTTCAAAGAGAGATTCGTGAGCGAGCGCATGAGATACATTGACACCTGACGCGCCATGGCCGTGTTTTTTGAGCGGTTCTGACCTCTCAGATCCTCTTCTCTCAGCGAATAGAAGCGCGCGGTTTCCTTGATGATGCGCTCGGGCGTGGGGATATACTCACCTGTCCTTATAACGTCCTTTATGGCGCGTTTTACGGAGTCTATCGTGATAGTGTCGTCAAGTATCTCCTTATATGCGGTGAGGCGTTTTATCACGCCTTCGATCTGACGGATGTTCGCGGTGATGTTCTCAGCGATATACGACACGGCTTCATCGGACAGGATAAGGCCGAGCTGAGCCGCCTTGTTGCGCGTTATGGCCATCCTTGTCTCAAGATCGGGCGGCTGTATGTCCGCCATCAGGCCGCCCTCAAAGCGGGTGCGGAGCCTGTCGTCCAGCAGGGACATTTCAAGCGGAGGACGGTCGGAGGTTATCACTATCTGATGACCGGCCTCGTAGATATTGTTGAAGGTATGGAAAAATTCTTCCTGAGTGGAGCGCTTTCCGGCGATGAACTGAATATCGTCGACAAGGAAGAGGTCGACGTTTCTGTACTTCATGCGGAAGTCCTCGACAGTGCCGTCCTTTATGGACTTGACCATCTGATTTGTAAAATCGTCGCCCTTTATATAGGCAAGCTTTTTTGACGGCTCACGCTCATGTATGGCCTGACCTATCGCAAGCAGAAGATGCGTTTTGCCGAGGCCGGAGTTTCCGTATATGAAAAGCGGATTATAAGTCACACCGGGCTTTTCCGCCACGGCTATGGCCGCCGCATGGGCAAATTTATTGGAGTTGCCGACAATGAAGCGGTCAAACGTGTAGCCCGCCATTTCAGGCAGCGCGTTGTCGTCATCGTCCTTTTTGCTGCTCTCATAGTCGTTTATCTCGTCCCCTGCGAGAACGGTCAGATCAAAGTCGCATGAGAACAGATCGGAGAGTGCCGCTTTTATGGTTTCGCTGAAACGGTTGACGATGATGCTGCGTTTAAAATCCGTCGTCGTGTGTATGACAAGGCGGCAGTCGTCTATTTCAACGGGCTCACAGTCTGCAAACCATGTCTCTATAGCGGTGGGTGTGAGCTGCTTTGAAAGTATTTTTATTATCTCCTGCCATATATCGTTCAGAGAATTCATAAGGCACCTCAAAAAACTACATATTTAATCAAGTTATTATATCAGAGTTTATCGGATAATGCAAGATTCACGGCAAGATTTATAATATAATATAGTATACAAATGTATATGAAAAAGCACCTGCATTTCTGTGCAGGTGCTTTTCGGAAAACAGGATCTGTTATTTCTTGGGGACGAGGAGCTTTGTGCCGCCCATATACGGCTGGAGCACTTCGGGGATAGTGACGCTGCCGTCCGCCTGAAGGTGATTTTCAAGGAAAGCGATGAGCATGCGCGGAGGCGCAACAACGGTGTTATTGAGCGTATGGGGCAGATATGTCTTTCCGTCGGCACCCTTTACGCGCATTCTGAGACGGCGAGCCTGAGCATCGCCGAGGTTGGAGCAGGAGCAGACCTCAAAATATTTTTTCTGTCTGGGCGACCATGCCTCTATATCGCAGGACTTGACCTTCAGGTCTGCGAGGTCTCCGGAGCAGCATTCGAGCTGGCGCACTGGTATTTCCATGCTGCGGAACAGCTCCACGGAGAAGCGCCACATCTTTTCGTACCAGGCCATCGAATCCTCGGGCTTGCATACGACGATCATTTCCTGCTTTTCAAACTGATGGATGCGGTACACGCCGCGCTCCTCTATGCCGTGCGCGCCCTTCTCCTTGCGGAAGCACGGAGAATAGCTGGTGAGCGTCTGCGGCAGAGTTTCCTCGGGGATGATCTGGTCGATGAATTTACCGATCATGGAGTGCTCGGACGTGCCTATGAGATAGAGATCCTCGCCCTCTATCTTGTACATCATTGCGTCCATATCCGTCTGACTCATGACGCCCTCGACGACGTTGCCGTGGATCATGAACGGCGGTATGCAGTAGATGAAGCCTTTATTTATCATGAAATCGCGCGCATACGCCAGAACTGCGGAATGCAGGCGGGCAACGTCGCCCATGAGATAGTAAAAGCCGTTGCCGGAGACGCGCCCTGCCGCGTCCATATCCACGCCGTTCAGGCTTTCCATGATCTGAGTGTGATAAGGTATCTCAAAATCAGGCACGACGGGCTCGCCGAAGCGCTGGACTTCAACGTTATAGCTGTCGTCCGGGCCGATGGGAACGCTGGGGTCGATGATATTCGGAATATTGAGCATGATGTGACGGATGCGCTCTGCGTACTGCTCTTCAAGCTTCTCAAGCTCTGCAAGGCGGTCCGCGTTCTTTTTGACCTGCTCCTTGATCTTTTCGGCCTCTTCAAGCTTGCTGGGGTCCTTTTTTGCCTGACCCATCAGCATGCCTATCTGCTTTGAAAGCGTATTGCGGCTTGCGCGCAGGTCGCTGGCCTCGGTTATTGCGGCTCTGTTCTTTGCGTCAAGCTCCAGCACCTCGTCAACGAGCGGCAGCTTTGCATCCTGAAATTTTTTCTTTATGTTTTCCTTTACTATGTCCGGGTTTTCGCGTACAAATTTAATGTCCAGCATGTCTTTATATCCCCCAATAAGTTATAGTTTTTTCAGTTTTTCTATCAGCGCTTCCCTGTCGTCGCTGCCGTAGAATTCTATTTCGATCCTGCCCGTTTTTTTGCCGTCGGTCAGCGTAACGCGCCGCCCGAGAATTGCCGTCAGCTCGCCGGATACCTCCGCGGCATAATCGACGTTTATTCCGCTGTTTTTTTGCTTTGCGGGCTTCGGCTCGCGCTGCATACGGTTTGCCAGCTCCTCGGTTTTTCTGACGGAGAGAGCTTTGCTTATAACCTCGTTTGCCGCGTCAAGCTGTTTTTTGCTGTCGTTTATCGTCAGCAGCGCCCTCGCGTGACCGGCGGAGAGTTTTCCCTTTTCCACCAGATCCAGCACTCCGCCAGATAGAGAGAGCAGACGCATTGAATTTGTTATTGCCGGTCTTGAACGCCCGACGCTTTTTGCCGCTTCCTCCTGCGTCAGTCCGTAGACCTCAATAAGAGTTTTATAGCCCTTGGCCTCCTCTATTGGATTCAGATCTTCCCTCTGCAAATTTTCTACCAGAGCCAGCTCCGCCGTGCGTCTGTCGTCTGCCTCTATCACGCGCACGGGTACTTCCTTCAGACCTGCCATGCGGCTTGCGCGCCAGCGGCGTTCGCCTGCAATTATCTGATAGTATCCCGAATCCAGCTTGCGCGCCACAATGGGCTGTATCAGTCCGAACTGTTCTATTGAATCGGCCAGATCCTGAAGCGCCGCCTCGTCAAAGTATTCGCGCGGCTGTTCCTTCCGCGGCTCCACCTTTGATATGGGAAGCGTCATAAGCTCTGATTCGGCTTCACTGAAATCGTCCTCGCCGAACAGTACACCGAGACCGGTGCCGAGACCCTTCTTTTCCTTTGCCATTTTTCCTCCTGTCTCAGCCGTCGTTTCTGGCAATGAATTCTTTTGCCAGCTCTATATATGCACGGCTTCCCTTATTGAATTTGTCGTATACGATTCCCGGCAGCCCATGACTCGGCGCCTCGGAGAGACGCACTGAGCGCGGTATTACGGTGTCATATACCTTGCCTTCAAGATATTTTCTCAGCTCCGCCGCGACCTGCGCCGTTAGATTTGCGCGCGCGTCGTACATCGTGAGCACGATTCCCTCTACGTCAAGACGCTTGTTGAGCCGCTTTTTGCACATCTTTATGCTGGTGATGAGATCCGCTATTCCCTCCAGCGCGTAATACTCGCACTGCATCGGGATAAGAACGCTGTCCGCAGCGACAAGAGCGTTCACGGTCAGCAGCTCCAGCGACGGAGGGCAGTCGATGAGCATATAGTCATATTCACTGTATAGGGCAAAGAGAGCGTTTTTCATCACGTACTCTCTTTCAGACGCATCTATAAGCTCGACCGACGCGGCGGCTAGCTCCTTGCTTGCAGGTATGACGTCTCCATATTCCGTATGGACGACACATTTTTCCGCCGGAACGGAGTTTATCATCATGTCGTATGTATTCGGACGTGTGCTTTTTGCAACGCCCATGCCGGTGCTTGCGTTTCCCTGCGGGTCGCTGTCAACAAGCAGCACACGTTTTCCGAGCTGTCTGAGCGCCGCACACAGATTGACGCTCGTTGTCGTTTTCCCAACGCCGCCTTTCTGATTAGCCACCGCTATAATTTTTGCCATAGTTTTCTCCTATGTTTTTATCTGATGCTATCCTTACGTTTTTGTCAACCGAGGGGTATTATAGCAGTATCTTTTATATATTTCAATGTTTCACGTGAAACAATTTTAATTTTATATTTTTTGATCCGGGCAATGTTTCACGTGAAACATTGCCCGGCACAGACTGTCAAAAAATCATTTTTGCCAGTCTGCTTAAAAATCTGAACTTTTTTGAAAGTTCAGATTTTTTCTTATTGTACGTGAAAGACACCCCTCCTGGGTTTCTTTCACCGTATCTTCCTTCCCGTAACTTTACCATCAGTTGACAAGGACACACACGGTTTTGACGGGCAGAAAAACGCTCATGCTGCTTCAAAGCCCTTGCCAATACACAAAGTATTGCCTGCGGACTTTTCATTGCCTGAACACATTTCTGCTCCGGCAAAACTGCTTGCACCTGACTGTGATGAATTTTCGTGTGATTTTTGGTTTTTGAGACGCAGACGGGCTGTAACTCTGATATATCAAATCAAAGCCCAACGAAGTGGGTTTGATTTGAAAAGGAAGAAGGAGATTGCACAGTGCAGCTTTTGCCGCGAGGCGGAAGCGGAACGAGGCAAGCTTCTTCTGACGCGGTGAAAAGGACAAAAAGCACCGGAAAGACACGCTGTCAGGCGTGTGTGCTCTTGTCAATTGATGGTAAGATTATATCAAAAAAGCGGCCGGAGGCCGCTTTTTTTGAATTCGGTTATGCTGAGGGGAAATTTTTATCTGTCGTAATCGTCTTTGCCGCGGTTATCGGAAGAGTTCCTGTCGCCTCTGCCGTAATTTTTGTCGTAGCCGTCGTCATATTCTCTTCTGTCGTAACCATCGTTATACTCGTCGTAGTTTTTGCCGTTTCCGGACTTGCCCTTGCTGCTGAGATTCTTCAGCAGGAAGAATACGCCTACGCCGATAGCGGCCGCGGCCAGAACCATGGCGATAACAGGGCCGATTATTGCAGAGCCTACGCCGCCTGCATTGTCAGTGGGCTCGGGAGACGGGGTAGCCGTAGGTGCGGCGTATGTAACGGCGACAGGTGAGGAGTAGATGACCTTGCTGGTATGGGTGCCGTCGGTGGACCATACGCCGACGTAGTAGTACTTGGTGCCTGATATTGTGTCGGGCTTGTAGCTTGCGGACTGTGCGCCGCCTATGGCCGTGCCGTTGGCATTGCTGTTGGTATCATTGCGGTACCACTGGTATCTCAGCTCCACGTTTTCGCCCTGAGATACGGCGGAAGCGACGACGGACAGCGTGGTGGTCTCGCCCTCATTAAGCACAGCGCCGACAGGCTGAGAGGATATTGTCGGAGCCGAAACGGAGGAGCTGGAGTCACCGGTGTTGGGGCGCGTCGTGGCGGAGGGAGATGCGGAAGCGCCGGGAACATAGGTCGTGGAGGGCTTTGCGGTGGTCGAGGGGGTGCTGGTGGAGCTGCCGGTATTCGAGGATGCGCCGCGAACGCGGATCACTGCGCCGTTGGAGCAGACAAAGGTCTTGCCGTCCGCTGCGATGAATTTGCATTCAACGGACCACTCGTTCATTGAAGCCGGAATATTGCTGAGCACCAGAGTGTCGCCGTCCACGCCGGAGACGCTGAGACCTCTGAAGTAGCTGGGGGCGTCCTTCGCGTTGATGGTCTGGGTGGTGTCCTTGCTGACGATACGCCACACATGCTTTGCCGCATTGTCAGCGCGCGCAATGAATGTGGCGGAGCCGCCAGCGTCGACCGTCTCGCCGGTCGGGTTCTTTGTCACCTTGAGCTGACCGCCGTTATAGGTGACGGAAACGATGTTGGAGTAAACAGGGCTGCTGTTCTGGGTCCCGTTTGTGGCGATGATGCCGACAAAATAATAATACGTGGTGTTGACAAGGGGAGTGGTGAAGGTGCTGGAGTTGGAATTATTGATAGCGACTGCGTTGGAGCCGTTGCTGTTCTTGGAGTAGAACCACTGGTAAACAAGGGATACGCCGTTGCCGAGGTTGGGGCAGGTCGCGGTCACGGAGAGAGTCGCGGTCTGACCGGAGACAAGGCTTGCAGAGCTGGGCTGCGTCAGGATGGTGGGCGTGCTCACGCCGGAGGGAGCCGCTGTCGGAGCGGGGGTAGCGGTGGGCGCGGGCGTAGCGTCGACGACCTTGATGATGCAGCTTGTGGTCGTGGTGACGTAGGTGCCGTTGACAACGCCGGCCGCGGTGCAGGTGATGACGTCGTCGCTCATTGCCGTTGCGCGGATGGTGGCGCCGGTCGCGGTGCCGCTGCTGCTCTGCCAGGTGTAGGTGATGGCCGGAGCGTCGGCACTGGCTATGGTATATGCAGCCGCCACGGACAGCTCAAACTGGCTGCCCTTCGTGTAGGTCATTGTACCGGGCAGCGGGGTAGTGAAAACAATGCCGCCGTCGTCTGCATAAGCCGGAGCCGCCATGGCGAACACCAGCGCTGCGGCGATCGCCACAGTGAGAAGAAGCCTTAAGTATTTCTTTTTCATTTTCAAATCCTCCTAAAGGGTTACATAACATTATACAGTATGCGGGGACCGTTTGCAACAGCAAATAATTCTTTTCCGGTAAAATCGCCGGAATTCAACGTTTTTGCGGGATATGTGCCGGGCTGAACGGCGGATAAGACGCCGCGGCGTTTGACATAACCGCTGTGCATCTTATATTGGGACGATGCGCGGCCGTTTGCCCCTGCTGTTGGTATAGACGCGAAAAAAGCGGAAAAGTTGCATGCTGCGGCAAAATTTTTTTTGAAGATATTTCCGAGGGCATGCGGGGCCGGACGGTTGAAATGAATGTGGCCGGTATGATATAATCATGCCGCTGTAAAAAAGCCGTCACTGAAAACGGCCGCGGTCGAGATCAACTGTATGCGCCGTTAAAACGTAAGCCGGAGGCGAAGCTATGCTGACTGAAAAAGAGAAAAAAGCGTGCCGGGTGCTCATATCCGAATATAAAAAGAAACTCAAAAAGTATGTGTCCCGCAGCACTGCATTGTCTGCCGGCGATGTCGTCAGGGAATATGAGGAGAGATTTTACAGGTATATGAATGAGGCGGATATGGGGAGCGGGCGAGGCCGGTTCACTTCATATCTGAACATTTTTTCCGGTTTGGCGGCATATGAGCTGCCGCGGGAAAAGTCCCGGTGATTTTGCATGTGCAAAGTCACCGGGACTTTTAATGTGATGATGGGTTATAAACAGCTTTCCTGTTCAGACGGCCTCGCGTCCGGCGCGGTATGCGGCGAGATTGAGCTCCGTGAACTTCTCCGGGACAGTGCCGCATATGATCTCCTCCCAGTCGATGCCGTCAAGCTTCAGCGCTCTGGTCATTGTACCGAAGATCACGATGTTCATGCACTTTGAAGTGCCGAGGCTCTCGGCAATGTCCGCGGCTTTGAGCGTCAGACATTTGAAGTTCTTCTCCATCGCCTCAAGGCAGCCGGTGGGGTACTCTGCAAGTCCGGCCGCAGTTGTGGCGGAGGCCATTTCAAAATCGTTTATGACGGCAATGCCGCCTGGCTTGAGAAATTCCGCATAACGCACGGCCTCCATCTTTTCAAAGGCGACGAGAATGTCTGCCGCCCCGCGGCCGATGAACGGAGAATAGACCTTCTCGCCGAAGCGGACCTGACTTGACACGCTTCCGCCGCGCTGGCTCATGCCGTGCACCTCTGACATCTTTACGTCGTATCCGGCGCGCATAAGGCCGTTTACAAGCACCTTCGCGGTAAGGATCGCACCCTGACCGCCGACGCCCGCAAAAAGAACGCTCTTCGTTTCCATGGCTCAATCCTCCTTCCGGCTTATAGCCTTTACAGGACATATCTGCGCACAGACTGTGCAGCCCACGCAGAGCTCCGGGTCGATGAAAGACTTTCCGGCCTTTATCATCAGCGCAGGGCAGCCGGCACCGAGGCATTTCCGGCAGCCGATGCACTTGCCGCTGTCAACGATGCAAAGCCCTTTATCGTGCTTCTCGCGCTTGATGAGCAGGCACGGGCGGCGGGCGATGACTGCGGCGCGCTTTTCGCTCGCCGCGGCGTCGCCGAGAGCCTTTGACATGGCGGCCAGATCGTTCGGGTCGACGATGAAGATGCGCTCAAAGCCGACGCCGCGCAGCACATCTTCAATCTTTATCGCCGCGGCGACGTCGCCCATTAGGCTGAAGCCCGTGCCGGGGTTATCCTGATGACCGGTCATGCCGGTGGTGTGATTATCAAGCACGACGGGTATCATATCGACGTTGTTGTATATCATCTCGATCGCGCCGGTGATGCCGCTGTGGAAGAAGGTGGAGTCGCCGACGACGCCGAACACGGTCTTTTTCTGGCCGCTCATGGCGAAGGCGCGCGCCATGCCCGCACCCACAGTGAAGCCGCCGCCCATGCAGACGCAGGTGTCGGAGGCGTTGAGGGGCGGCGCGGCGCCGAGGGTATAGCAGCCGATGTCGCCGGTTATGACGGCGTCCTTTATCTTCGAGACGCAGTAGAAGAAGCCTCTGTGCGGACAGCCGGGACAGAGAGCGGGAGGACGGGACACCGGAGTGACGCCGGGGGACTTTGTTTCAGGCTTTGAGCCGAATATCTCCTCGCGCAGTATTTCGGGATCAAGCTCATACATCGGGCTTACGACGGCCTTGCCGATGCAGTCGATCCCGGCAGCTTTGATCTGCTCTTCCATGAAGCCGTCAAGCTCTTCAATCACATAGAGCGTTTCAACGTTTGCCGCAAAGCTGCGGATGAGTTCGAGCGGCAGCGGATATGTAAGGCCGAGCTTGAGAAATGAGGTATCCTCAGGGAAGACCTCCTTCGCGTGGAGATAGGCAATGGAAGCGCTTATGACGCCGATCCTGCCGCCGCGCAGCTCCATTGTATTTATCGGACAGCGGTTGGAATAGTCCTCAAGCCGCTTCATATTTGCTTCGAGCTTTGCGCGGTTGCGGTATGCGCCGGCAGGCGTGCAAACAAATTTCTGCGCGTTGCGCTTATACGGCGCGATCTCGTGCCCGCGGCGCTCGCCTGTTTCAACAAGGCTTTTGGAATGCGACACGCGTGTGGTAGTGCGGAAAAGCACGGGCATGTCGAATTCCTCGGATATGTCATAGGCAATGGCCATGAAGTCCTTGCACTCCTGAGAGTCGGACGGCTCTATGAGGGGCAGCTTTGCATGCTTTGCATACCAGCGGTTGTCCTGCTCGTTCTGGGATGAGTGCATGCTGGGGTCGTCCGCCGTGACGATGACAAAGCCGCCGTTCACACCGAGATAGGCCGCAGTGAACATAGGGTCTGCCGCAACGTTGAGCCCTACATGCTTCATCGCGCACAGAGTCCTCGCACCGGCGATACTGGCGCCGTAAGCGACTTCGACCGCAACCTTTTCGTTGGGTGCCCACTCGCAGTAGACGGAATCCCTGTATTTAGGCAGGTTTTCAAAGATCTCCGTGCTCGGCGTGCCCGGGTAAGCGGAACAGATGTTCACGCCCGCTTCATATGCGCCCCGGGCAATGGCCTCATTGCCCGACATAAGATATTTCATTTTCCACGCTCCTTCGCGGTCAGTTTCTGCGGGTTTTATACAACATACTATATAACGAAACGGCTCAAAAAGCAAGCAAAGCGCGGAGCAGCAGATGCTGCTCCGCGCTTCAGGTACAGGATATAACGCTTTATCAGCCCATGATCTCCTTTTCGAGACGCTCAACGTCCGCAAGGAAGAGAGCGGCCTCGGCGTCTGACGGGATGAGGAAGCCGACGCGCGGAGAGACCGTAAAGGCTTCGACCGCGGGGCCGTCCATCAGGCATGAGCGCTTGAACTGCTGGCTGAAATAACGGCGGCAATAGCTCTTGAGCCAACGGATGAGCTCGGCGTCGGTGAACTGTTCGCCGTAGGCCTGCTTTGCAAGGCGGAAGGTCTTGGACGGGGTGAAGCCGCAGATCATGATCTTGTGGGTGAAGAAGTCCTGCAGAGAGTAGGAGCCGACGGAGTCCTCGCTCTTCTGCTCGATTTGGTCGTCATGGATGGGCAGCAGCTCCGGTGTTACCGGGCAGTCGAGCACATCCCACAGCGCATCCGTGAGCACCTTGTTGCTGTTGGTCTGCGCGATATAGCGGACGTTTGCGCGCACCTGAGTCTTTGTCAGGCCGAGGTTCACGTCATAGTTGCTTGTATGGTCTCCGTTGAAGGTGCACCAGCCGTCCACGAACTCGCTGAGATCCTCGGTGCCGACGTCAAGGCCGTTGACCTTGTTTGCAATGTCAAGCAGGACCTGAGTGCGCTCACGCGCCTGTGCGTTCTCGAACGCTATGGAATAGTCGTCGTGCGCGTGCCCTATATCGTCAAAGTGCTGGTACACGGACTTGCCGATGTCGATCACGCGGACCTCTGCGCCGACCTGCTCGGCCACGATGACGGCGTTGGACTTTGTGCGCGAGGAGGTGCCGAAGCAGGGCATCGTGCATGCCACAACGTTAGTGGAGGGCAGCCCCATGCGCTTGACGGCCATCGCGCTGACCATGACGGCAAGCGTGGAGTCAACGCCGCCGGAGATGCCGACGACGCAGTGGTCAAGATGCGCGTATTCCATGCGCTTTACAAGGCCGGACACCTGAATGTCCAGTACGCGCTCGCAGTATTCCGGCACGTCCTCCGGACGGCATGGCAGATGAGGATGCATCGAGTATGCGCGCGTGAGCTCGGTTTTCTCGAGCTTGCCGCCCCAGAATGCCTCGCACATATCATCGTCCGGCTCGTCGAAGCCGCCGGCCTTGCGTCGCAGATTCATAAGATAGTCGACGTCAATCTCGGAGACTGCCATACTGCCGGACTTTTCGTCCTGCGCTAGAACTTCGCCGTTCTCCGCGACAAGGCACAGCCCGGAGTATACATTGTCGGTGCTGCTCTCACCCTTGCCGGGGGCGGCAAGTACAAGGCCGCAGGCGAGATGCTTTGACTGATAGCGTATGCCGAGAAGCGCGTCCGCCGTGGAGGAGACGGTCGCCGGGAATGAGGCCATCTGCGCGACTATGGTCGCGCCCTCTATGGCATAGTACTCGGCGGGGGAGCCGATGGAATTTATATCGTCGCCCAGCTCAACGGCCACAGACAGGCCGGGCAGACTCTCATGTGTGAACAGCGTGTTGGGGCAGAGATCTGTCTCAAGGCTGCCTACGCGCACGGTCTCGCCTTCGCCGGTGTAGCCGGTGAAGCGGCTGCCGCTGACGCTCTCTCTGGGAACAAGGCCGAGAAGCTCACCGGAATATATCACAGCGGCACAGCTGAGAAGTCTGCTGCCGTAGGCATAAGGCAGGCCGACGAACATCAGCATGTCAACGCCCTCAGATGCGGATACGACTTTTTCAAGCGCCCTTGCTGCGCCCTCGAGCATTACCTTGTGACCAATGAGATCATAGCAGGAAGCGCCGGTGAGCGTGAGCTCGGGGAACACAAGGATCTTGACGCCCTTCTCCTGTGCTGCCTTCATGCACTCTATGACCTTCTGCGCATTATACTCCGCGTCGGCTACCTTGATAACGGGCGAGGCCGCCGCAGCTTTTATGAATCCGTCTTTCATTTTATATATCAGCCTCTGTTTCTATTCTATAATCAAAACTTGATGCGCTCGGAGATATAGTCTTTGACCTCGGAGATGGGGATGCGGACCTGAGTCATGCTGTCGCGCTCGCGGACAGTGACGCAGTGGTCGGCCTCATCGGTCTCGGTGCCGACTGTATTGAAGTCAAAGGTGATGCAGAACGGGGTGCCGATCTCATCCTCGCGGCGGTAGCGCTTGCCGATCGAGCCGGTCTCGTCGTAGTCGCACATGAAGTCCTTGCTCAGCTCCTGATAGAGCTCAAGCGCGGGACCGGTGAGTATCTCTTTCTTGCTCAACGGCAGGATCGCGCACTTGTAGGGCGCAAGAGCCGGATGCAGATGCAGCACGGTGCGCACGTCGTTGTTGCCCTTCTTGTCCTGTCCGACGATCTCTTCGTCGTAAGCGTCGCACAGCACGCTCAGTACGGTGCGCTCGACGCCGAGGGACGGCTCGATGACATAGGGGATGTAGTGCTCGTTCTTGTCCTGATCGTAGTAGGTCAGATCCTGACCGGAGACAGTCTGGTGCTGGGTGAGGTCATAGTCCGTGCGGTCGGCAACGCCCCACAGCTCGCCCCAGCCGAACGGAAACAGAAATTCAAAGTCGGTCGTGGCCTTGGAGTAGAAGCAAAGCTCCTCGGGGTCATGGTCGCGCAGGCGGAGGTTCTCATCCTTCAGGCCGATGGACAGCAGGAAGTTGTGGCAGAACGTGCGCCAGTAGTCGAACCATTCAAGGTCAGTGCCGGGCTCGCAGAAGAACTCAAGCTCCATCTGCTCGAACTCACGCACGCGGAAGATGAAGTTGCCCGGCGTGATCTCGTTGCGGAAGGACTTGCCGATCTGACCGATGCCGAAAGGCAGCTTGCGGCGCGTGGTGCGCTGGACGTTGACAAAGTTTGTGAAAATGCCCTGCGCAGTCTCGGGACGGAGATAAACGGTGCTTTTCGCGTCCTCGGTCACGCCCTGGAAGGTTTTGAACATGAGGTTGAACTGGCGTATATCGGTGAAATTATGCTTGCCGCAGGTGGGGCAGGGGATGTTGTGTTCCTCAACAAAGTCCTTCATCTCGCTCTGGGAGAAGGCGTCGATGGGCTTGGGAAGCTCAAAGCTCTCCGTGTTTGCCCAATCCTCAATAAGCTTGTCTGCGCGGAAGCGCTCGTGGCACTCGCGGCAGTCCATGAGGGGATCTGAGAAGCCGCTCAGATGTCCGGAAGCGACCCAGGTCTGCGGATTCATGAGGATCGCAGCGTCAAGGCCGACATTGTAGCGGTTTTCCTGCACGAATTTCTTCCACCATGCGCGCTTGACGTTGTTTTTCAGCTCAACGCCGAGCGGGCCGTAGTCCCAGGTGTTTGCAAGGCCGCCGTAGATCTCGCTGCCGGCGAAGATGAAGCCGCGGTTCTTGCACAGCGCCACGATCTTGTCCATTGTTTTTTCTGTGTTTTTCATAATACATCCTTTCCCGCGGCTGGCTGCCGCAGAGATAAATTTCGTTGTTTTCCAACAACACATCAGTATAACAGGCTTAACCTTATATATCAATGATTGTTGCCGATTTAACAGGCACAATACCCGCCGCAGATACGGCTTTTGTCGATTGACTATAGCTTTTTTCGCCGCATACTGTTATAATATCAGGAAATATCGAAATTTATCGGGAAACGGATGGGAAAACAGAATGGCACAGCAGTCAGCAGTCATAGGAATAATCACGCCGAAGAGGGAGAAGAACTATTCACTCAGTCTGATGCGGTTTCTTGCAATGCTCTCGCTCACGACCTGCCACATGTTCCAGCAGGCGGGGCACGAGATCACAGCGAACCTGCTCTCCACCAGCGTGCAGCTCTTCCTCCTGATGAGCGGCTATCTCTATGCGCATAAGGAATTCACGGAGCCGGGCTCGCGCGTGAGCTTTGTGCTGAAAAACTTTGTGAAGATACTTCTGGACTACTATCTGTGTGTTTTCCTGCTCATTATCCCGGTGTACTACTTCGTCGCGCCGTGGAATCTCAGCGGCAGCAACATATACAGGATGCTCATAGGCCGCAGCGGATGGCAGGGCGTGCATCACCTGTGGTATATCTGCCATTGCCTGCTGTGCTATATGATGACCCCGGCGCTCTACGACCTGAAGAAGTATTTCAAGGAGAAGAATTTCACCCTGCCCGGCGTTATACTGCTCATTGCGGCGATGGAGATTCTGCTGAAATCCTATGAGTCGTACTTCATGCCGTATTGGCTCAGTCTCTATGTCATAGGCTACTTTGTTGCGGACATCGGGGACGAGGCAAAGCTCAAAAGGCTCTGGATCATCTCCTGCGTGCTTGGCGCTGGGCTGACCGCGCTTACATACTGGTATAAGTTCTATTATTATGACAGCATCGGCGGCGCCGTATCTACTTTTGTATATTATCTTTTCGTGTTTCTTTTTGAGTACGGCGTGGTCCTGCTGGGACTTGCGGTGTTCCTCAGCTTTATTATCCTCACAAGATCCGTAAGGTGGCCGCAGTGGATGCGGAAGCTTTTCGACAAAACGGATGTCCTGTCATACGATGTGTATCTTGTGCACATGATATTCGTCGAGGGCTGCCTGTCCATCATCGGGAAGACCGGTAGCGCCGCGCTCGAGGCGGCCGTCACGATCTGCGAGATATTTGTTGCCGCAGTTATACTCCACTGGATAAGCGCGAAGATAAAGCCGCTGGTGGACAGGCTTACCGCAAAGCTGTAATACGATATGAAAAATTCAAAAAAAGAGTGCCGCGGCGGGCACTCTTTTTGCGGTATGCGGTATTGAATTTGCTCTGTCCCGGCTTTCGGCGAGGATACGCGCTACTTCGCGGATGCAGCATCCGGAACCGCATAACAAATCGGGGGCTCCGACTCCTCGGGAGGGAAAGGAACTTGCGTCGGTTCGGGAAGGGGAGGTTCCGTCGGTTCGGGGGGAGGAAGCTCTTGCGTCGGTTTCGGAGCGTAGACAAAGCCGGCAACCTCAACGACCAGTCGGTCTGCCCCGCCGCTCGCAAGAGTGAATTCATCCCCGACGCTCACACTGATGGCTGCGCTCTGCGCCTTCAGCTCCGCGAGCTTTTCCTGAATACCGGAGATCTCATCCTCTGTTTTGCCGTCCTCTTTGACAAAGATGAGGCCGCGCTCAATGTACAGTCCGTCATAATCCAGCCCAAGCTCTTCTGCCACATCGGTGTTTTCCTGCAAGAGCTTCACGGCCAGAAGGTCTACGACGCGGATATACACCTTTCCGTTCTCAATGCGCGTCTTAAAAGTCACGCCGCCGATCGTGAGGCCGTCGTCGGTCAGATCGTGCGCGGGCACAGCGGCTGCATCCGGCATACCGAAGCCGTAGCCCACCTTCTCATGCGGCAGATCGTCCGCACTGGCGTACACGCCAAGCGGCAGCACTACAGCCAGCATGACGGCGAGTGTAAGGATCAGTCTGAATGTTTTGTTCATGTCATTCCTCCTGGTTCAAAATTTTCTGTTTTACCTGACTTCGGCCGGTAGATGTCACGTTTGTTTACCGGCTGAGTGGTATATATACCAATTACAGTATACATGCAAATCGGGACAAAGTCAACATGCGGTGTGAATTTTTTTGCGCATATTTGCGGAAACAAAACCGATACTAACAGCGTCTATACAATTATAACGCAGGAGGCGCAGAGATAGATGAGAACGCTTCTAAAAAGACTCAAAAACAACCCGACGGCAGACGCCGCGGTCATCGCGGTTGCGGTGTTTGTTTTCATTCTTGCCGCGGGGCTGTTTTTTATGATGGATAACCGCCATGTCCGCTTTTATGTGACCGGGGGCGCGGAGATGGACGTAGAGTACGGCCAGAAGTTTACGGACCCTGGGGCGAGTGCGGCGGCAGTAGGCGCTTTCAGCAGCAAGATGCCGCTCAAGGTCGCGTGTCAGGGAGATGTGGACACAAGCCGTATAGGCAGCTACAGGCTTGTATATAAGGCGCATTACAAATCCAGAGACTATACGGCGGAGCGGGTAGTGAACGTCGTGGACACAACGCCGCCGGAGATAACGCTCATATCAGACCCGGACTATCAGCCGAACTGGTTTGACGGTTACGTGGAAGAGGGCTACACCGCGACAGACGCGCACGACGGCGATCTGACCGGCGCTGTAGAGGTCTCGCGCAGCGGCAGCAGGATGATCTATTCCGTTACGGATGCGGCGGGCAATACCGCGCAGGCCGAGCGCGACATAAATTACATTGTGGCCGAGCCGCAGATAGAGCTCTTCGGGGACAGCAGTGTTACCATCAGCGCGCGTCCGCGCTTCAGCGATCCCGGCTATGCCGCGCACGACGACAGAGGCAACGATCTCACCGGCTATGTGACCGTGAGCGATACGCTGAGGCCGGATAAGCCCGGCGTATATACGCTCAGCTACAGCATAACGAATGCGCTGGGCGAGTCTGTAAGCGCCGAGCGCACTGTCACCGTAAGCGGGCAGGATTGCCCGGAGGCCGTCATGCCGGCGGATAAGACGATATATCTCACCTTTGACGACGGGCCGGGGCCGTATACCGGCGAATTGCTGGACGTACTGGCGAGATACGGCGCAAAGGCGACGTTCTTCGTGACCGGCAACCGCGAAAAGTACCGCGATCAGATAACCCGCGCATATAACGAGGGGCACAGCATCGGCGTGCACAGCTATACCCATGAGTACGGCCTGATCTATGCCAGCGACGACGCATTTTTTGACGATTTCAATGCGACGGAGGACATGATATACCGGCTCACGGGCAGCTATACACAGCTCTGCCGTTTTCCCGGCGGCAGCTCCAACACCGTCAGCCGCATAAACCGCGGTATAATGACGCGCCTTTCGCAGGAGCTGACGGATATGAGCTACAGATACTTTGACTGGAACGTCTACAGCGGAGACGCCGGAGAGACGACCAGCACGCAGAAGGTCGCAGACAACATTATAAACGGCTGCGGCGGAAAGACCTGCGCCGTAGTGCTCCAGCACGATATAAAGGGCTTCAGCGTCGCCGCGGTGGAGCAGGTGCTGCAATGGGGCATGGAAAACGGATACAGCTTCAAGGCGCTTGATCTCTCAAGCCCCGGCATGCATCACAATATAGCAAACTGATAGCGCAATCTAATTTTTTGTCCCTCTTCCGATACAGGAAGAGGGACCGTTTTATAAAAAATGTATTGACATATACGCAGAGCCATATTAATATAGCCTTGCGCCGCATTTCACATGATGAAAGCGACAGCAGGAGGTAATTTAATATGAGCAAAGCAGCATCACGCGGGTCCGTCCGGCGCATGACCGGGCTGAGCCTGCTCGCGGCAATCATCGCCGTGCTTACTATCCTTGGCAACTTCGTCCGTTTCGGCCCGTTTCCGATAACGCTGGCGCTTGCACCGATTATTATCGGCGCGGCGATGTACGGCCCGTCGGCAGGCGCGATACTCGGCGGAGTCTTCGGACTTGTCACACTCCTCAGCGGCATAGCAGGCTGGGACGGCGGAACGGTGATATACCTTATGGGAGTCAACCCCGTCGCATGTATCCTGATATGCGTACTCAAGGGTGCGGGCGCCGGATTCCTTGCCGGGCTCGTCTATGACCTTATCGCTAAGAAGAACAGCCGCATAGGTGTGATAGCTGCCGGTATTGTGTGCCCGGTGGTCAACACCGGCCTTTTCATTATCGGTATGCTTATCTTCTTCACATCCGCACTGGAGAGCTGGGCAAGCGGGCAGGGCCTTTTCTACTACGTGATCTTCGGACTCACCGGCGTGAACTTTCTGGTGGAGCTGGCGGTCAACCTTGTTCTGTCCTCCGGTATCACTGCAATAATAAAATATGCTAAAGGCAGGAAAGAAAAATGATACTTGCTGTTGACGTCGGCAATACGAACATTGTGCTCGGCTGCATTGAGGACGGCGAGATCCTTAATATCGTGCGTATAAGCACGAATATCAACCAGACGGCTGAGGAATATGCGATTAAGCTCAAGGACATTCTGGAGATATATAAGATCGACAGCAATGGCTTTGAGGGCGCGATCATGTCCTCCGTCGTGCCGCCCGTAAACGGACGGCTTCAGCGCGCGATAAAGTTTGTAACGGGCTGCAGCTGCATGATGGTCGGCCCCGGCATGAAAACCGGGCTGAATGTCCGCATTGATGATCCGGGAACGCTTGCGGGCGACATCGTGGTCGGCAGCGTGGCGGCGATGTGCTGCTACGGCACGCCGTGCATCGTTATGGACATGGGCACAGCGACAACAATGGTAGTTATCGACGGCAAGGGCAGTTATCTCGGCGGCGCCATAATTCCGGGCGTGAAGCTCTCGTATGCGGCGCTTTCATCCGGCGCAAGCCTGCTGCCGGATATATCTATCACAGCGCCGAAAAAGTGCATCGCCACAAACACGGTCGATTCCATGCGTTCCGGCGCGGTTTTCGGCACAGCGGCGATGCTTGACGGGATGATCGACCGCATGGAGGCCGAGCTCGGCACAAAGTGCAGGCTCATTGCGACCGGCGGTATCGCGCAGTTCGTCACACCCTATTGCAGTCACGAGATCATCTGTGACAACGATCTGCTGCTCAAGGGGCTGTGGGTGCTGTATCAGAAAAACAGAAAATAATAGAACATTTATAAAAAATGCGGGACGCTGTCAAGCGTTCCGCATTTTTCTGTCCCGGCGGATCTATCAGATCCGCCGGATTTATTTTTCTGCTTTCTTTGCCGCCCTTTTTTCCTTGAGCTCTTCTGCCCTTTCAATGACGGCGTCGACGAGATTCCTGAGATTGAAGCCGATCACCCCGCCGACGAGTGCGCCGAGCATAAAAAAGGAGTGGTGATAGCGGCGGCGAAGCTTATGGAAACAGCTGTGTTTTCTTTTCTTCATTGTGTGTTGCTCCTTTGCAGATATGTGGCCTGTGAAATAAGGATAATTGCTGTTTATAAGTATACAGCCTGCGCGGCGGAAAAGCAAGGGGCGCGGCATGCCGCCAAGGTAAATTTTCCCGTCCGGGTATTATTTCCCTGATAAAAGGATATACTTCAGGGAAAAAGACGGCTCTGTTCATGGAGCCTTGCCGGGAGGGAAAATTATAAATACGGTTCATATAAGAAAAATCGTTGCCGCCGCGGCGCTTGGTACGGCGCTGCTGTGTACGGCGGGCGCAGCCGTGAGCACAGGTACGGAGGTGAAGGCGGCGGAGACGCCGGAGCCGTCGGTAAGCGCCCATATCACGGGGCGGAATGGTTCGGCTGCCGGGACCGGAGGCAGTACCGAGAGCGCGGCGGACAAACACGAATCGGCGGTGAATAAGCTTCTCGGCCCGAGTCAGCCGCGGCTGAACGAGGAGGAGCGCAGCGGGATAATGAATATCCTGCTGATAGGTACGGATGAGCGGCTGGACGGCTCCGACGATCAGGGGCGCGGAGATGTGACGATGCTCTGCTCGCTTGACAAGAGCCGCGGCACCGTAAAGCTCGTCAGCTTTGAGCGCAGCACGGCGGTCCAATGGCCGGGACACGGCGACGTGATGCTCACAAATGCGTATTCCTACGGCGGGGCGGAGCTTACCATGAACGCTGTCAGAGACTGCTTCCGCGTTGATATAGCGGGCTACGTGCATTTTGATTTTGACAGCTTCAAGGACGTTATAGACGCGGTCGGCGGGGTCGATATAGAACTGACTAAAGCGGAGGCGGACGCCCTGACGGAGGACACATATACTGAAATATGGTTTTCGGAGGGGATGAATCATCTGGACGGGGACGGGGCGCTTCGCTACTGCCGGCTGCGGCGCATAGACGATAACTGGCAGCGGGTACAGCGCCAGAGGAACACCGTGCAGGCGATACTGACACGGACAAAGAAGCTCAGCCTGAGCAGGATAAGCGAGCTTGCAGAGACGATGCTGCCGCTCATAGATACCGATCTAACGGGACGCCAGCTCGCCTCGCTTCTGCTCGCGGCTCCCAAATTCGCCGGCGCGCAGGCCGAGCAGATGACGATCCCGGACCGGAACAATATATGGACCTATGACGGCACGGATGAGAGCGTCACCGGCTGCGATTACCGGGCGGAGAGCGAGCGCCTGCACGAGTTCATATATGGTTCAGAAGGCAGTCAGTGACGCTGTGCGGGCAGGCTCTTGCAAACTCCGTGCGCCGTCGGGTATAATACAGAAAAATGACTTCGGCACGGAGGAGCGACATGGAAGAGCGCGGACAGAGCACAGGCGGTTTTTTCGATGAAGTATACAGGATCGTAGCGCAGATACCGCGCGGCAAGGTCGTGTCATATGGGCAGATCGCACGCCTGCTCGGCCGTCCGGGTGCGGCGCGGCAGGTAGGCTGGGCAATGCGGCACTGCCCGGGCGGGCTGCCGTGGCAGCGCGTCGTAAAGAACGACGGCACCATAGCGGACGGCGGGCACGCGGAGTTTCGCCGCGCGCTGCTGGAGGATGAGGACGTGGAGTTCCTGCCTGACGGCCGTGTGAATATGGAGAGGTGCCGCTGCGCCGCTGAAGAGCTGATCGGATAAAAATCAAAGCCCCGTGCGGCGGGGCTTTGATTTTTTGTACGCTGCGTGCTATAATCTGTGCGATATGCAGACAAAAAAGGAGCCTCAGCCATGCCGAATGTGATAGAGATCAAGGACTTCTCCGCGCCTGAGCTAGATGTATACGCCAGATTGACCGAAAACCAGCTCGTTAACCGCGCCGATCCGCAGAACGCCATGTTTATTGCCGAAAGCCCGGTCGTGATAGAACGTGCGCTGGACGCCGGATGCGTCCCGGTCTCGTTTTTGATGGAGACAAAGCACGTAGAGGGCAAGGGGCGTGAGCTTATCAGCCGCTGCGGCGGCGTGCCGGTCTATGCCGCGCCGATCGAGGTGCTGACGGAGCTGACCGGCTTTCACCTGACGCGCGGGATGCTGTGCGCGATGCGCCGTCCGAAGCTGCGCACGGCGGAAGAGATATGCCGGAACGCCTCGCGTGTCGCGGTGCTGGAAAACGTGATGAACCCGACGAATATCGGCGCAATCTTCCGCTCGGCGGCAGCTCTAGGGATGGATGCGGTGCTGCTCACGAGCGCGGGCAGCGACCCGCTTTACAGACGGGCGGTGCGTGTGAGCATGGGGACGGTGTTTCAGGTGCCGTGGACCTATCTGCCCGAGGACGAGCTATGGACCGGAATGCTGCGCAGGTTCGGCTTCAAAACGGCGGCGATGGCGCTCAGCGACGATTCGATAAGCATTGCCGACCCGCGGCTTGAGGGGATAGAGAAGCTTGCGGTCGTGCTGGGTACGGAGGGGGACGGATTGGCAGACAGCACTATCGCTGACTGCGACTATACCGTTCGCATACCGATGTGGCACGGCGTGGACTCGCTCAATGTTGCCGCGGCAAGCGCAGTCGCGTTCTATCAGCTTGGCCGCCGCGCGGAATGATATGCAGAATATAAAAAATACCGGCTTTCCGATTCGGAAGCCGGTATTTTCATCGTATAGGGTTCTTTACATGACGCCGGACTCGGCCTTGCTTCTGGCGATCGCCTCATTGAGCCTGTGCGCGGGATAGTAGAGGACTATGCCGACCACAAAGAACAGCAGGCACATGCCGAGCAGGATCAGCGCGCAGCGCTGATAGGTGCCCTGATAGAAGCCGCCGATGGTCTCGCGTATGAGATCCATGCCGTAGTGGAAGGGCATGTAGGGATAGAGATCCTGAAAGATCTGCGGCACGACGTGTATCGGGTAGGAGCCGCCGGAGCCTGCGACCTGAATGACCATGATGATAACGGAGATGGCCAGACCGATGTTGTCCAGCGCGTAGAGCAGGGAGTAGTTCATCATCACGAAGTTGAAGGAGATTATTATGCAGGCCAGAATAAAGCGGAAATGGTCAACACACTGTATCTTTACATAGAACAGACAGCCGAGCGAGGTAACAAGCGACTGGAAGAGTCCAATGCACAGGAACAGGATGAGACGGCCGAAATAGCGCTGTATGGGAGGCGCAAGCCGGTACTCTTCGTGCGCAATGCCCGGCTTTATCATGGCTGCGGTCAGCAGAGAGCCGACAAACAACGCCAGCATGATGTAATACGGCGACATTGCAGAGCCGTAGTCTGCGATCTCGTAGACGATGACCGTGCGCATGTCGACGGGGGAGACGAGGTAGTCGGCAAGACCGTCGGGATTATTCTCAAGAATGTCCATCAGCTGGCGGAAAGCCTCGCTGTTGACCATCCTCTGCACGTCGTCGGATATGCTGAGAAGATATTTGTGCACGCTGTTGGAGAGCGAGATCGCGTCGTCGAGCGTCATATGCGCATCGCCCATGGCCGAGGAGAATTTCTGAAGCGTTCCGCTGAGGCTTGTCACGCTCTCTGCGCCGTCAAGCAGCGTCCCCTGAATGCTGTCCATCGCGTCCTGAATTCTCTGCGAGGACTGGTACAGGCGGTCGTTGATGTTGGTGTTCAGCGTCAGCGCCGCCTCGCGGAGAGTCTCCCGTATGTCGCTTATCTGGTCGAGGAGCGACTGATCTATCTTGGCCTGACCGGCCTTGACAAACGCATCGCGCAGAGCCTTGTTGGCCGAAATGGCAAGCTTTATCTGCGGCTTCATGACCGTGGGCGCGATTTTATCGAGCTCATTGAGGGAGTCTGTGATGCTGTCGATCATCCGCAGCGTCTGCTGATAATACTCGCTGCCGCTGCTGAAGCCGGCGGCATATGCACCGGCATAGGCTGCGTTCTGCTGCGCGTCGGCCGCATAGGATGCGGCGCTTGCAAAGGCGGAGCTCTCAGTAGAGAGATCGTCGTATATCGCCTGTGCATAGTTGAGCAGATCCGCCTGCGCGGAGTCAATATCCGGGAGCATGCTCTGCATGTCCGCGATAAGGCCGAGATCGTATGCAAAGCAGTTCGGCATGCCGAGATCGTTGAGCGACGACGCGGCGCTGGCGAGCTGTGCGTTTATGGTGTAAGCGTCGGGAGAACCGGTGCTGAGGCCGGCATATACGGCGCTGATCTGGTCAATGGCGGAGCTCAGACCGGCTGAGACGTTGCTGAGCCTGCCGCTGAGCGATGCGAGGCTGCTGCCAAGCTGCGCGGAGGCGGAATTGAAGCTGTCGCGGTCGGCGGAGCTTGTTCCCACTGTCGGAGTCAGAGCTTCGAGAGTGTTGAGCTGAGTATATATCCCGGAAAGCTCGCTCTGAATGTCGGAATAAAAGCCGCTGCCGTCGGCAAGATAGATGATGGAATCGAGATCCGTGCGCACTGCGCTCAGATACTGACTGATGCTCTCCGTTGAGCTCGGGTCCCCGGCCCAGCCGAGTATGGAGTTTGCAAGCTCAGCGTAATTTTTGTCGATACGGTCGAGCATGTCGAGAATGTTGTTGTTCATAGTCGACGTGGAGTCGTAGAAGGCGTCGGCTGTGTTGCCTATCCCGTGGGGGATCGTGCTCGCATCGACCATGACCTGACCCGCGTCGTCTATTACCAGAGACGTCACATCCAGCAGATTCTGCGTCTCATCCACCAGCGTTTTCAGCGATGTGAGCATGGTGGTCAGATCCTCAAGCTGCTGGCATGCATTGTCCGTGGAGCGGGTGAGCCCGTCGGCTACATCGTCTGCGTCAAGCCCCATTGCCTTGAACACCGAGCTGATGGTATTTATAACGTCCGCGACCTTTTCAACGATAGTGCTGTTTATCTGATCCTGCACTGCGGTCTTGGCCTTGTTGGTGATTTTGGGCGCGATGGCGTTTTTCTTTTCGTTTTCGTAGTATTCGACCTGAGGATGCCTCAGCTCGCCGTCGAGGATGCTCAGAAAATCCTTCGTAAAATCACTCGGAACTATGAGCGCGGCGTAATAATCACCGGCGTACAGGCCGTCCATCGCCGCATCGCGGTCGTCGACAAAGCACCAGCCCATCTGATTATTGGCGGAGATGCCTTCGATCACCATATCGCCGATATTGAAATGCAGCCCGAGAAGTTCACTGCCCTTGTCCTCGTTGGCGACTGCAACCTTGATGTTGGAGGTGGAGGCGGGGCCGTAGGGGTCGGCGTTGGACATTATGTTGAACCATGCGTAGAGACACGGCACGAGGCAAAGACCTATGATGACAACGACTGAAACGACGCTTGCCGTCAGTCTGCGTATATCAGCACGGAAGATACCAAAAATATTTTTCATAGTACGCACACCTCCGAGCTGTCCTGCTTGCTGCTGTCCTCTTCGCTGTCCACGGAGACATCAGGGAGTCCTGACGGATCATCACTGCCGTCCGAAGCGGCTTCGGGCGTGGAGGACGGCGTATCCGCCGGATCGCTGACAGCAGGCACTGCGTCACCGGCCGCCGCAGTGTCCGGCCTGGCACCGTCCGCAGCAATAGTGTCATATCCGCTCTGCTCAGGCTCCTGCGTATCGGAATAGCCGGACGCGAGATCTTCTTCAATAAGCTCTGCCTCAAGCTCCTCTTCGATCTGCGCTTCCGCCGCGGCGCCGTCAGGCTCGGCGTATGGAGCGGCGTCAGAGTCGGCCTTGATCTCCATTTCGAGCTTGTTGGCGATGACATCGACGAGAGACGGGGGAGATTCGATGAAGCTGCGCAGCTTCGCAAGATTTTCCACGGCCAATACATCGGCTTCCTCTGGGCCGAAGTTCTGCTCGATCTGGGTGATATGCTCGAGCTTTTTCTTGAGCTCGTCATTCAGATATTCTATCGTGATAAGGTATGCGGCCAGTGCGAACATGGTCATTATCCACAGCAGCAGGATTATGACCTTGGAGCCCTGCGTTACAAAAAGCAGGGTGAGATAGAGCACGAGCACGATGATCATGCCCCAGAGGCCCTTGTGTATGCGCTTCTGATTTGCCTGGTATATAGAGGTGACCTCATCTACCAGACGGCTGTACATCTGATGATAATCAATATCCGGCATAACTGGTGCACCTCCTTAGAACATTTCGGTCGCTTCGAGCCGCTCTTCCATGAACTCGTTTATACCCATGAAAGGCTTGCGGGCGAACAGGCCTATACCCAGCGCGACGACTGCAAATATAAGAAGCTGGCCGAGCTTGATAACAATGGTGTTGCCGTACAGGCCGCAGATACATTCGCGCATCGCGTCGATGGCGTAGGGGAACGGGAAGAAACGGTAAATCTTCTGGAATATCTCAGGCAGCAGCTCTATCGGGAATGTACCGGAGGAACCGGCGATCTGCAGCACCATCACGACAACGACGATGGCCTTGCCGACGTCGCCGAAGGAGACGGCCAGAGAGTAGATCAGCAGGCTGAACGTGAAGCTCGTCACAAAGCCGACCAGATACAAAAGCCCGGGGTGCAGGCACTGTATCTTCAGTATGAACAGGTCGCCGGAAATGATGAGCGCGGTCTGGAGCTGACTGAGAACGAAAAACAGGATATAGCGCCCGAAGTACAGCTCGTGCGGCTTGGGATCGACAAGACCGTCCGTGCGCGCGTGAGCCTTGAGTATGGCGCCGAGAATGACGCCGCCGACCCATATCGCAAGAATGGTGTAGAACGGAGCCATGGCGGAGCCGTAATTTTCTATCGGGTAAACGGGAGTGACGCTGGTCTGCACGACCTGAGCAAAATACTCGCCGTACAGCACAGGATTGCCGCCGAGTATCTCAACAAGGGTCTGGAGATATTCCTCGCCGTCGAGCGTGTCAAGGCGGCGCAGCGCGTCTGTCAGGGAGCTTGTGACACGCTTTGCCGTGGGACGGAGAGTGTCGATAACGTTCTGACCCGCATCCTTGACATTTTCAAGCGCACCGCGGAGCATTGTCGCGTCGGACAGCATCACCTTTGTGCTCTCGAGCGTGTTGGCAACATTATCGAATGTGGCCTCAATCTCAATGTTCACATCCTCAATGCAGGGCATGAGCGAGGCGTTGAGCTCTATGACGGCGCGCAGGGAATCCGTGCGCGCGATGATCGAATTATCTATGACCGGGGAATCGGCGATGGATCTCAGCCAGCCCTCGGTCTCGTAGCAGCTGTCGGCAAGGGACTGGAGATAGTCCTTTGTTTCCTGCGTCATGCCGACGTTGTCTGCCTCCCACTGCTTTATCGTGGTCTCTATCATCTGGCCGTTGCGGTGCATATCCTCGGCGGCGGTCAGAATGGGCTTTTTCGCAAGCTCAAGCGCTTTTTCATCGTTTATCGCAAGAGAAAGCCTGGTGAGCGCGTAATCGATATCCTCCGTGGTCTTGTCGAGCGTCATGCCGATCTGAGCCACGGTCTGCCTCATCTGAGTCGGGTCGGGGATCTTCTCGTTGATCTTAAGCAGCAGCTCGTCGATATTCTGGATGTTGTGCTGGACGCTGCTGAGCGTATCGCCGCTGACCTTGTCCATCATGCCGTTGGCGGCGTCAAGCGTATGGATAGCCTGCTTGAGGATGCTGTGCACCGCGCCGGAGGGATCGTCCTCCTTAATATCGTCGGCAATGAGGTTGGCCTGCTCCATCACGGAGCTGACGACGACCTCGAGATAGTTCTCGTTTATGGAGCTTTTGACGCTGCTCGCGGCGGTATCGGTGATCTTGGTCGCAACAGCGTTCTTCTTCGCGTTTTCATAGTATGTAATGCTCGGCTTACCGGTCCATTCGGTCAGCATGTTGAACATGTTGTAGGAGAAATCTTCGTCTATAACGACGGCGGCGTAATACTTGCCGGAGTACACGCCGTTGACGGCTTCCTCCTCATTGTCAAGTATGACCCAGTTGATGGACGTTGCATCACGCAGATCGTCCAGCACATCCTGACCTTTGTTTTCAAGCTTACCGTCTTTCGTGACATATCCCTTATCCATGGATGCCAGCGCAATAGACACATTGCCCGTATTGCCGTATGGGTCCCAGTTGGAGTATATGTTGAGCCACGCATACAGGCTGGGGAGAATGGTTATGGCAACGGCGACCGCCATGGCAAAAAAGTGGCGGCTCAGCGTCTTCATATCGTATGCAAATACCCTGAATATGTTCCGCATAATTCCTCCATTGTTTACTCATTCAAGTCATATTAGTTACCATAACATTATATAGCTAAAATTAAGAAAAGTCTATAAGTCAAAATAGAAAAAACATACATATGTGTAATTCTGCCCAAAAAATTGCATCAATTTTTGTTGATGTTTACAAGATGTGGAGCTTTCTGGCGAAAAACGCGCCGTGAGCATGTACGGCATGCGGCGCTGTATCCATACCGTGACATGCTTAAACGGATGCGCAGCAGTTCCCGCTCTCGCCGGAGAATGGGAACTGCTGCGTATTATAAAATATATAGGTGCGGAATATAGGTGCGGAATGTGGCGCCGCACAGAGCTTATTGCAGCTTTCCGCGTCCGGCGACCGTGAGCGTGTCGACGACCTCATCGCCTGAGATGAGCGCCGCCGTATCATAGAGATTGCACACAGGACAGATATGCACCGGGATTATCCTGAGCTTCTGGCCAACGTGAACCTTGTCTCTGAACGCCTGGTCGTGAATGATCGCGTGCTCGTCGAAGATGCGCCCGATAGTCACGCCGGTATACCCAAGAATACGCCCCTTGCCGCCGGAGTTGCAGATACCGGCGGTGCGCTCCTGCTGCGTCAGTCCCTTTGCACCGACGTCAAGGATCACCCGGTCAGGGGCAGGCCTGCTTATAACGCTTGCGAGGACTGTTGCGGCGCAGTGCTCCAGCGTGCCGATGGCATTTCCCTGAGAAACGTCCATCAGCGCGTATGTGCCCGGACGAATCTCCGTGATGCCGGGGATAATGTCGAAATGGTTCACAAGAGGAGGCGTGGAACCGTAGCTGACAACGGTGTTGGTCATACCGTAGGCCTTGGCTGCGTCTGAAAATGCGACGAGCTTTTCCTGCGCTGCGCGCGAAATTTCCCTGCATTTTTCCATGCTTTCCGCGCTGTAGGTGTTGCCGTCATGCCCGAAAAAGCCTTTCAGATGAACATGGGGGCACTTTTTTAAAACATCCAGCAGCGGAAAAAGCTCATCCATGCTGTCTATACCGCAGCGGACTTCGCCCACTTCGACTTCTATCAGCACCTCTGCGGTAAGCCCGGCGGCGGAGAAAGCTTTTTCGGCCTCCTCCACATGGTAAGCAGAGTCAACTCCGAAGGAAATGCTGATCCTTTCCGCAAGCGCCGTGATACGGGAGAGCTTTGACGGCCCGACGACCTCGTTTGCGATAAAAATATCCCGGAGCCCGCTGTCGGCCATGACTTCCGCCTCGCCGGTCTTGGCGACGGCGATACCGCAGGCGCCCAACTCTACGGCACGCTTGGCGATATAAGGCATTTTATGTGTTTTTGTGTGAGGACGCAGGGCGACATGCTGCATGTTTGCATAGCTCTGCATTGCGGAGAGATTGCTGTTCATGATCTCGCGGTCGATCAAAAGAGACGGCGTATCCAGTTGGCAGATTTCCATTTTCTGTTCAGATGCGGATCAGCCCTCGTTCCAGGCTTTGATCTCGGTGCGCAGCCAGTCTGCCCACTCGGCGATACCCTCGCCGGTGCGGGCAGAGATCGGGATTATCTTCATGTTGGGGTTGAGCTTGCGGACGTATTTTTTGCATGCCTCAAGGTCAAAATCGAAGTACGGCATGACGTCGATCTTATTTATAAGCAGCACGTCGCAGATAGAGAACATCAGCGGGTACTTGAGGGGCTTGTCGTCGCCTTCCGGGACGGAGAGGATCATCGCGTTTTTGGAGCTGCCCGTGTCAAACTCGGCGGGGCAGACGAGATTGCCGACATTTTCGAGTATCGCAAAGTCGACGTCGTCAACGCCGAGCCCCTCGAGACCCTGCTTGGTCATGCCCGCGTCAAGGTGGCACATGCCGCCGGTGTGCAGCTGGATGACCTTTGCGCCGGTTTTTTCAATGGCGGCGGCATCCACGTCGGAGTCTATGTCGGCCTCCATTACGCCGATGCGGAATTCATCCTTGAGCGCGGCGATAGTGGCCTTGAGCGTCGTCGTCTTGCCGGAGCCGGGAGAGCTCATGAGGTTGAGCAGGAACGTCCTGTCCTTCTTCAGCTCTTTGCGCAGGTTCTCCGCCTCGCGGTCGTTGTTTTCAAATACGCTTTTTTTGATTTCGAGAATTCTGAAGCCTTCCATAATAAATACCTCCATGCAGCCTTGCCGCCCATGAGCGGCATTTTGCAAATTGTATGCATTATACCACAGCGCCTGCGGCGCTGCAATAAAGTTACTCGCTGAGAAATGCCATCCTGCTGCGAAAATAAGTCTCGAAGCCGTCGCGGTTTGCCAAAAACACGCTGTCCTCCTCGGGGAGCGCGACTATACCGCCGGATTCAAGCCCGGCAATGGCGTCGCGCAGAGCGTTCCCGATAATGAGCGAACCGGGCTGCGCCGGGACAAGCGGACACTGAAGTGCGAGCTTCTCGTCTCTGCTGCCGGAGAAGAGCCATTCGATGAACGCGGCAATGTCGCCGGTGCTGCGGCTGCTGCCGGCGATCACGGCAAGTCCGAACGCCTCCCCGAGGTCGCCGCTGCCGCTTCCGGTGCGGAGCGGCGGGACGGAATATATACCGAAGCCGTCCGTGCGCGCAGGAGACAGCGCTGAGACGGGGACAATGGCGCAGGGCAGAGCGCCGCTGTACACGGCAGACGCGGCAGAGTCCGCGTAGACCGTTATGGAGCCGTCGTAAGCACATTCCGCGAGCAGATTATAGAGCGTGACCGCGCTCTCATCCGCGGAGTTTATCGGGACTGCGGCTGTGAACTCCTCATCCTCGCGCAGCAGCTCCGTGAAGAAAAGAGAAGAATACGAATCGACCGCAAAGAAAGCCTTGCCGGTCTCCGCGCGGTAAGCGCCCGCCGCCGCGCACAGTGCATCCATGGTATCGAAGCCGCCAGATGTGCAGAGCGAATGGTTTATGAGCAGCGCCTGCATATCAAGGCCGACGGGAAAGAAGCTTTTCCCGATGGAACTGCCGCGGCTGGAAACGGTCTTTGGATATTCCGGACCGCTTTTGCCGAGATCGCCGCTTATGTCCGTGAGCTTGCCGCGCCTGTCCATGTCGAAGGCTCTGTAATGCGAACACAGAAGGATGTCGGGCGCGCCGGTCTCAAATGCGCCGGCCAGCGCATCCTCATCACTGAAGCAGCGGAGCTTTACAGGCAGTGAGGAGCGGGCGTGGGAGTTATTATATTCCACAGCCAGCTTTTTCAGCCCTGCGGAGAGCGGGTCGTCTTCAACATACCATATGACGACCGTACCGCGGCTCTCGTCCGGGCGCGAGGCAATATAAAATATGAATCCGCCTGCAATAACGGCGGCAAGCAAGACGCCGAGCAGGCTCCTGAGCTTTATGTGAAATCTCATTCAGTTCCTCTTCCGGATAGAAATGTAAATTCAATATATGATAGAAGTGTATACACTATATTTAAGCATAAATTACTGCGTTTATCAAGCTTGACATGAGTAGTATAATGCGGATATACGAGAAAACGGGGGCTGAAAAATGAGATACAGGGCAGTTTTATACGATATGGACGGCACAGTGCTCGATACATTGGCTGATCTGACGGATTCCGTGAATTATACGCTCCGGCGCTTTTCCATGCCGGAACGCACAGCGGCGGAGGTGAGACGTTTTCTCGGCAACGGCGCGCTCCGTCTGATAAAGGAGGCCGTACCTGCCGGGACGGATGAGAAGACGGTGCAGGAAGTGCTGGATTTTTATAAGCCGTACTATGACGCGCACTGCCGCATAAAGACAGCGCCGTATGACGGGATACCGGAGCTGATGGAGAAGCTGCGCGAAGCGGGCGTCAGGCAGGCAGTCGTCTCCAACAAGCCGGACACGGCCGTGCGTGAACTGGCAGCCGTATTTTTCCCGGGACTGCTGGAATCGGCTGTGGGCGAGAGTGCGTCCGTGCGGCGCAAGCCCTGCCCGGATACCGTAGAGGCCGCAATGCGGGTCATGGGTCTTGAAAAGCGGGACTGCGTGTATGTAGGAGACTCCGAGGTGGATATTGCCACGGCGCGCAACGCGGGCATGGACTGCATTTCCGTCGCGTGGGGGTTCAGAGATGAGCCTGAGCTTGTGGCCGCAGGAGCCTCATGCATAGTTCACAGCGCCGAAGAGCTATATGAGAAGCTGAAATAAGGGTGTAGAGAAGCCGCAAAGGGAAAGGCATAAACCGTTATGACCGAAAAAGAAAAAATGCAGAGGCAAATGCTTTACGATGCAAATTATGACAAAGCGCTGATGAGCGAAAGGGACAACGCAAAGGATCTTTGCTATGACTATAATCTGCTTCGCCCCTCCGATAAAGAAGGACAGCAGGCGCTTATGAAAAAACTGTTAGGCAGGACAAATGGCGCGTTTTGCATTGTTGCCCCGTTTTGGTGCGATTACGGTTACAATATCGAGATCGGCGAGAACTTCTTTGCTAATCACAACACGGTTATTCTTGACGGAGCTAAAGTGACGTTTGGCGATAATGTATTTATCGCGCCCGACTGCGGTTTCCACACGGCAGGACACCCAATTGATTCTGAGCGTCGAAATCAGGGATTGGAATATGCCTATCCGATTACCGTGGGCGATAATGTGTGGATCGGTGCAGGCGTTCAGGTAATGCCCGGAGTTACCATCGGCAGTAATGTCGTGATCGGCGGCGGCAGCGTCGTGGTGAAAGATATTCCGAGCAATTCCGTGGCAGTCGGCAATCCCTGCAAGGTCATCCGGGCCATTACCGAAGAAGATAAAAAGAAATGCTGGGACAGACAAGCCTGAATAGTACAGTGTTTTCAGAGGAGCAGATAAACGGGAATTTGAAAACCACGATTTCATAAGTGGTTACTGCCCCTCATAGGGCTTTAATAAAATCCTCCAAAACGCTTGAAAACAAAGGATTTATCGCAATGTGTCCGCCTTATTCCTTTATACGATTTCACTTGCGTTTATGCTTCCCTCGCCACCTCATAAGGGCAAAAATAAGGGAAGAAAAATCTGATAACAAGCTATAACAACAAGTGGCAATCGGGAAACTGTGACATATGTGCGAATATATTATACTGGAGGATTTATTGAATGGACAAGTACATTTATGACGAGAGCAACGGTTTATGGTATGAATTGCAGGGCGATTATTATATCCCTTGTCTGATACTTTCCGAAGAAGAAACACAGCCTATTGGATTATGGGGACAACGCCACAAAGAGTATCTAAAGGAACATAAGCACCTTGTTTATACCACAATGCTAATGGAGGGTAAGCTCAACCGCTACCTTGCCGACATTGACAGGCAGGCACAGGAACGCTTTGAAACGCTCACAGAACAGATGAAACAGGCACAGGGTATTACAGAGCAGCTAAAAGCGGAAAATGCTTTAGATGGCTAGGGCGAATGAATAGCATACGGACGTGTGTGAGAGAAATTGTGGAGAGGGAAATTATTTTCACATAGACAGACTGGCAACAGAGAAAAATAGCTGCCGCTATTGATGAATCAAAAAAGCATCTTGACGAATGATAAAAATATACATATAATAGTTTGCAGGCAAACAAGTTTTGAAGGAGTAGATTATGCAGGACAGTTACATTCAAAATACAGACATCAGCTTTCTCAACAAAAAATTAGACAACCACATTCAACGAAAAATCCATGCTTTGTATAATCGGAAAGAATTTCAAGAATGTTCCTTGATGAATATGTGGGTAGTAGACTATCTGTTCCACATGGAATTAATCAAAACTCCTGTATTTCAGAAAGATATAGAAGCGGAGTTTTTTATCAATCGAGCTACTGCGTCCAAAATGTTGACTTTAATGGAAAAGAAAAAGTTAATTAAACGGACAAATTATGCCTGTGATAGCCGTCTAAAACAAATTGAGTTAGAGCCCTATGGTATGGAACTTCAAAAAATGTGCTGCCACATAAGAGAAGAAATTGAAAATCAGCTTACTGCGTGCATTACCGAAGAAGAAGAACAGATTTTCAAAACCATTTATTTGCGTATCCTTGCTAATATGTGAGGAAATGCATTTTTTTCTCCAAATAGTTTGCTTGCAAACTTAAATTCAATACTACGATATTAGGAGGAGTTAAACATTTATGAATTGCAGAGAAGATTTATTTCAAAATGCCCTCATTTCAAAATCGGTTTTTCAAATGGCAGTTCCAACCGTCATTTCTTCACTGGTTTTGGTCATTTACAACATGGCAGATACCTTTTTTATTGGACAGACCCATGACCCTTTACAGGTTGCCGCCGTATCTCTTACGAACGCTGTGTTTGTCATGTATATGGCAATCGCTCAATTACTGGGAATTGGTGGAAGTGCTGTCATATCCATTCTTTTGGGCAAAGGAGAAAGCGAAAAGGCAAAAAATGCGTCTGTGTTCTGCTTTTATGGCTCTTTGATTTTTGGAGTTATTGTTGGTATTGCTATTATCTTGTTTATGGAGCCGCTTCTTATGGTACTGGGCAGTCGAAGTGAAACCTATCAATATTCAAAAGATTATTTGTTTTATATTGCAGTTGGTGCGCCTTTCATTCTGCTTGCAAATACCTTTGGTCATGCAGTAAGAGGTGAGGGTGCTTCTAAAGCGTCCATGATTGGTGGAATGATTGGAACAATCGTCAATATTATTTTAGACCCTATTTTCATTTTGATATTTCATATGGGAACTGCGGGAGCTGCGATTGCTACAGTTTTAGGGAATGTATTTGGTTGCGTATATTACATCTACTTTTTAACAAGAAAAAGCCAGTCTATGTCTTTGAATTTTAGATATTTCAAGAGTTGCGGTCAAATTGCTGTGCGTGTATTATCGGTAGGTGTTCCAGCAGGAATCAGTTCTGCACTTATGAGTATTGCAACGGTATTACTAAATAATGCACTGGTTCCTTATGGAGATACTGCGGTAGCTGCTATGGGGATTGTAACAAAAGTTTATCTCTTTATTGTTTTCGCCCATATGGGAATCTCAAATGGTATTCAGCCTTTACTTGGCTACTGCTACGGAGCTGGAAATCGCAAACGATTTATGGGAATTTTGAAATTCAGCGGTGTTTTAACCATTATATGTGGGAGCATACTGACGATTGCATATATTGTATTCAGCAAACAAATTATGGGGGTATTTATAGATAATTCTGAAGTTGTTCAATACGGTATTCCCATGCTAATTGCGACTTCTTTGGCTGGTCCTGTTTTGGGACTTATGTTCCTGTCTATTAACAGTATGCAGGCACTTGACCGTCCGCTTCCGGCAACAATACTTTCTTTGTGCAGGCAAGGATTGTTCTTTATTCCTCTTCTGTTCATTTTGAATCAGATATTTGGACTTAATGGAATCAGTTATACTCAGACAGTATCAGATTATCTTGCTATATTGATTGCAGTAGTTATGTTGCTCACATCAGTGAAAAAAGCATTTCCCGCAGAAAAACACAGTGCAGAGTTAAAGCATGATACAAATTTATTCCATAAACATGAGGTGGTATAATGATAAAATACAAATGGGTACTTTGCCCTATCTGCGGCAATAAAACCCATACTATGATACGGAAAGATACCGAGATGAAGAACTTCCCACTTTACTACCCAAAATGTAAAAAAGAAACAATCATCAATGTTCAGGATATGAAAATCACACTTGCAGACAGTAAATAATTATGTATGCCGCCGCTATGGATAACACCATACACGGCGGTTTTTCTATGCCTATCGGCTATCTCTGTCAAAGGACTTTTTGCGCTGCCTTTGAGGTGGTTTCTGTTTGGTGCGTTCCTGTATCTCACGCAAATGTTTTAACACGCTCTGTTTTTCGGGCGGTTTCTTGGTGGGTTTCTCTTTCTGCTTGAGCTTCAGATTGTATTCCCATACCTCACGCTCATAACATTCCACAACGCCCTCCATTTCACGGTAGGTTGCCATAAATGCCTGAACATCGGGATAACCGTACTCTTTCAGAATATCGGGGAGTTTGTCCAGCTTTTCGGAGATTTCGTCCTCTGTCTGCTGTATCCTCTCTGCAAGTGCTTTTCGTTCTTTGCCCTTGAAAAGTCCTGTGGTGTCTTTTAACTCCTGTTTCAACTTCGGTAATACTCGGTTCTGCAAATGCTTGATTTCCTTTGCACTGTCCTGTACTCGTATCATAAGCTGCTGCATAATGCGGAACTCCGTCATATTGATATTGAGCGTAGGCTTCGGCGGCATATCCTGTTCACGGATAAGAGTTTGCAGAAAATCTTTTGCCTTGCCGACGATACTGCGGAACATATCAGGCAGCCAACCGCTTTTTCGGATAGACTCGCTTGCCTTGTCCTGTATCTCGGTCTGCTTGATTTCCATAATCTTTGCTTCTGCAATTCCCGTAACAAGAGCCATATCCGCTGTCCTGTTCCATTCCTGCCTTGCTTCATTATCGGCTTTTATTTCCGCTTCTTTCGGATTGTTTTTTCCGATTTTCTTGGTAGGCAGGTACACGCTGTTCTTATCAAATACTTTCAGGTGCTGTTCGGGATCGGAAATATAGCTGTTGATAAGGGTGGTGTAAAACTCCTTTTCTCCCTCAAGAAATGCTTCGCTTTTGTAGCGGTCATCTTTTACCGAAAACAGATACAGGACAGCAACCAGTTCCACAATCGCCACATGCTTAATGGTTGCGATAAACTCTACCAGATATCCACGTTTTAATACATTTTTAAGTGTATTCAGGAAAATCAAAAGACAAACATCTATCAGGATCAGAACGATAGACAAATTTGCATATATGTAATTGGTATATAGATTGACAGTTCTATGTCGTAATGTATAGGCTAAAAAAAATGCCACCTGCAGGCAAATCAGATCCAGAATCATAAAATCCAGATGCTTTACCCAATTGTTTTTATTCTTCCGGTACACAATATCTCCTCATTTGTATACAAACTTACTACTACGATTGTACCAAACTCCGGTGTAAAAGTCCATAAAAGAGGGAGGATATTCCCATGAAATACCCTCCCTCTTATTTCCATTTTCACTTATCGATACTCTGCAAGATTAATACGGATCAGAGCCTTATGCAATGCAAATTCCGCGCGCTTTAGATCCAGATTGTCATTTCTGTTGTGAATCCGCTCCTCTGCCCGCTCTCTTGCGGCTTCCGCACGCTCCAGATCAATCTCTTCCGGCCATTCTGCCAGTTCTGCCAGAAGTGTTACCTTATCTCCCAGAATCTCGGCAAATCCGGCATGCACTGCTGCCACCTGTTCTTCATCCCCATGATGGATCGTGACAAGCCCCGGTTCCAGTACCGTTGTAAGTGGAATGTGATCACGGTATACACCGATCTCGCCGGATTCCGTATTAAATTCCAGCAGATCCGCAGTTCCCTTATAAAAAACGCGGTCCGGCGTGATGATTTCTACATCAAATGTCTTTTCCATCTCTGTTTCCTCCAGCCGACACACACATTACCCTGCATATGCCGCCTTTACCTCATCAATTGTTCCGGCATTCAGGAAATAACTTTCCGGCACGTCATCCAGTTTTCCATCCAGAATTTCACGGA
>URDG01000018.1 GCA_900546515.1 uncultured Eubacteriales bacterium
TCAGCATTTCCTTGAATAACCGTCAGAGGCGTTTTCAAATCATGGGCAAGCGCGGCGATTTGCTCTTTCTGTGTCTGTTCGGTTTTCCATTGCCGTTCTAACGAAATTTTCAGATTATCTTTCATATCTGAAAAAGATGCAAGGACATCTTCAAACTCTTTGATTTTGGCGTGTCCTACTTCAAAATCAAGGTTTTGCTTTGAAACCTCCGCAGTTGCTTCAAAAAGCGGGGTCAGTTGTGTACGCAGGTTCTTAGCAAATCTGGCGGTCAGTATGATAATGACCAGCAGCGAATTTACAGCCATCAGGATAAACGCAAGCGTGTCAGGAGATGGAAAATATTCCGGTAGCCATGACACTGTAAATTGAGAACCAATATAATACCTTAAAACGCAAAATTCGTTTTCCCGGACAACAAGTGCAAACTGCCTCCCCGTAGCATATTCAATATATTCTCCCTTTGCGTACAGCAGGGCAATTTCTTTTTCATCATCGTCCATATTGCTGTAAAGCTCATTAAAGTTCTTGTCCAGAATTAAGTAGCCGCATCCCTGTGGAATCACAACCTTTGTAATATCCGGGGCAATCGTCAGCGTTGGAATGATCTCTTTTACCTGCAATTCACTTAGATTTGCTCTTGTAGCTAATCCAGCATTTACAGCAAGTCCCTCCAAACCAGAAGGGACAATAATTGCCGCTACCAGCATGACAATGAGGGAGATAGCAAACTGGCGAAACAATATTTTCAATGTAGGTTTCTTTTTCACTCCCATTTATATCCTATCCCCCATACGGTGCTGATCGGACTTATTTTGAAATGCTCCAATTTCGCACGAATATTTTTTATATGCGTTGAGATCGTAGAGTTATCGCCTATTCCATCAAACCCGAAAACGGCTTCATAGATTTGTTCTTTTGTAAAAACCTGTCCCCGGTTTTTCGCAAGGTATTCACAGATTGAATACTCGCTTTTGGTAAGGGGAACCGGCTGTTCTGAAACATACAGTACCTTTGCGGAAAGGTCAAATCTTATATCAGGCTCAAATGAAAGTGTGCTGTGATGCTCCCTTTTTTCTCTGCGTAAATGTGCCGCGACACGGGCGCGAAGCTCCTGAATACGAAAAGGTTTCGTAATATAATCATCCGCACCGATGCCCAATCCAAACAATATATCTTCCTGTAATGTCTTTGCGGTCAGAAAGAGAATCGGGCAGTCTACCATATTCCTGATCTGTTTGCAAAACTCAAACCCGTCTGTGCCAGGCATCATCACATCCAAAAGAATGAGGTCATAGAAATGCAGCTTTTTGATGTCTACATCATCCGCATTTTGACAGACTGTTATCAAATATCCATCTTTCCCCAAACTGTTCTTAATCAATTCCAAGATAGAAACTTCATCGTCAACTACAAGTAAGTGGGTCAAAAAATCACCTCCCGCCCCATTATACCACATTGTCGAGGTTACTCATCATTATTTTTAATGTCAGCTTTCCGATATTCATTGTTGATATTTACAGCTACGGCATTGCTTATATCCACATCCACAATACTGTAAACGTAGCCGAAACTGAAATCTTCCCCCGCCACATTTTTGAAGCGTTTCGATACCTGCCCGATTTCTTCTTGCAGTTCTGACATTTCAAGACATTCATCCGTTATGGTATATGTCAGGCCGTTATATGAAATTTCATCATAGTTTGCGGCGTTCAGCTCATAATACGGCAGAGATTCATTTAACGCCTTATTTTTATCGGCGGTATCGCGGAGCGCACCGCAGGCCGATAAGCATATAAGACTTACAAGCACAATTACCACGGCAAACAGGCACTTTTTATTCACTGTTTTTACCTCCCTCCCAACCATGAAACCAAACCAAACTGGCAATCAGCAGACAAACAGTGCAGCATACAGAAATAATCATACCGCTGAAAAAATCGGTTTTTACCTGTGCATACAGTTGGGGGCTATCCCATGCAAGCACAGTGTAATCCATAGCACGAACGCCCCAGGCCCAGGGAATATATTTCCATGTAGCGTCACCAAGCCCTGTTATCATAAGGGCAGCTATTAAACTCCCTGCAATTCCCAATCCCATAGATGCACCTTTTCCGAAGCTCATTCCCACAAACAAATGAATCAGGTAAATGGGAAGCATGGTAATCAACAATAGAATCCCTGCTTTCAGGTAAAGGCTTGCCGGAGCATCCCTATATAGTGCAGCGAATGTTCCTAACGCTAAAAATGTTGCGCCAAAAGCACAGATCATCAGAAAACCAAGTTTACCAATATACGTTGCCATGCGAGATGGGATTGTTCCCAACAAAAGCTGATAATGCCCGGCCTGATTTTCGATCTGAACAACCAGGCCCACAATAATGCCGATCAGAAACGGGAACGCAACGGCCAGCACTTCCAGATAGGCACTGATTTTGGTTGCCAGTTCCCATCTGGATATATGATAGTAACCCGCAAAAATCGCCGCACATATAATCGGAATCATGCTGTGCATATAGAGCAAAATGCTATGTTTACACTTCTGATATTCTGCTTTCCAGCAGCGAACCACAGATACCATAGTTACCCCACCTCCTTTTTCTCAAACCATCTTGCAGTTAAAAATGACAGCGCCGCAAACCAGGCCAGCGAAATGACCAATACAAGTATAATCATCCAAAATGCCATTGCCGTACTCTGATCTGCAACCGGCTCACCATTAGGCAAAATACCTAACACGGAAATCATAAGATGCGGCACCCAGCTATACGGGCAGATCATCCACAAAGAGGTTGTAGCCGTGAAAATCCCTAAAACGCTTCCAAGTCCGGCATTAAGAATAACCGTGACAAAGATACCAACTTTTTTTGATAACCATAAGCACAGCGGAACTTCCCATAGGCTTGCAATGACAATACAAGCTGTTCCGGCCGCAGCCTGCCAAATTCCGATTGTCAGGGGAATTTCGTTGATAACTAATATTGCAAAACCGCCCAACAGATTTAGCGCCAGGAAAATGAAATTCCCCACACAGGAGTAAATACCGGCCACTCCAATTTTTGCTTTCCAGACTTTGTTCTGCGAAACAGGCAATGAAGCAACGGCACGATATTTTAGTTTGCCATTATCCCGCTGTTCAATCAAGGCACAGGTGAGCGTAAGGAATCCAGGATAAAGCAGGATATACCACCAATTATAAGAATTGAGCTGGAACCAAAGAGGGGCAAAAAAGTTCATAAGCGCAGTTACAAACGGGGCCAGAACGATCAGCGTTTTTGTGAAAGTTCTCTTATGCTTTAGGTTCTCTGCCTGAATATATGCCATCTCCATTTAATATCCCTCCTTACCATTTCTGCGAATAACATCCATAAAGAGTTGTTCCAAATCTTCACCGGCGCGAAGCTCTCCCTCATATCCAAGGACGCCGCCAGCAATGATACCCACATGATCTGCAATCTGCTGGACTTCTGACAGAATATGGCTGGACAAAATAACTGTAATCCCTTTGCAGGGAAAAGAGCGAATTAACTCTCGAAGTTCCTCAATCCCTAAAGGGTCAAGGCCGTTAGTCGGTTCATCCAGAATCAAAAGCTGGGGACTGTTCAGCAATGCAATAGCAATACCAAGCCGCTGCTTCATACCAAGAGAAAACTGCCCGGCCCGTTTCTTGCCGGTATTCGTGAGCTGGACAATTTGCAATACCTCGTTAATTCGTGCATCGTCCAGGCCGAGCAATGTAGTTCTGACTTTGAGATTTTCGTATGCAGTCAGATTTTCGTAAAGCGGGGGCATCTCAATCAAAGCACCGATATGCTCCAGATCATTCCGCTTCCACGGGTGGCCGTCAAACTCGATGCTTCCCGATGTGGGGCGCAAAATGCCGGTGAGCATTTTTAAGATCGTGGATTTGCCAGCCCCATTCGGCCCCAGCAGACCATAAACCGAGTTGCGCCGGATGTTCAGTGACACATTGTTTACCGCCATTTGCCCCTTGAAATTTTTGCAGAGGTCAGTCGTTTTCAAAATCATATCCATATAATCAAGTCCTTTCTTTGATTTTACGGATAGCATACCGGGCAATTTTGAAGATTTCATAAAGATTCCCGAAAACAGAATATGAACAATACACCGTAACCGTGGAGCATATCGCAACAAAGCACCAACCTACGCATTTAGGGCCTTAAAAAGCCCTATATTTCAAGGTTTTTCCCGCATAGTCGGCGGGGTATGTGAGTGTTTTATTTCAGGTGTGATTATAGAGATGTTTAATTGTCTTTAGATTTTTGAAAAGTCCCGGTTTTATGCGGGTTTGCGCTGGTTGTGCTAATCGGAACGAGGCGACGGCGAATGTTGACCCGGAGAATGAAAAGGAGCTGATGGAGGCCGTTTCCGAGCTGACGCATGACAAGACGGTCATAATGATCGCGCACCGTCTGAAAACCGTGCGCAATGCCGGCCGTATCTTTGTCGTAGACCGCGGAGAGATCGTGCAGCAGGGTACGCACGAGGAGCTAGTTGAGGTTGACGGGCTCTACCGCCGCTTCGTGGCGGAGCGGCAGCAGGCCGCAGGCTGGAAGGTCTGATCGTTTATATGCGGGCACAGACGAGAGCTGTGCCCGCATTTTTCATTGCCCCGTTCTGTGCAGGCGGGGCATTTTCCCGTTGGTACGCGAAAGCAGGGGAGGGCGCGGCCGCGCGATTAAAAGCCTCTGACCGCAGAATGAAAACTGTTCTGCCTCAATGTCCGGCCACGGCTCGAGTCCGTGGGCTATAAGACAGCTCTCGATTATGTCCCTCGGCGATATTGTTTCGCTGCCGTCCAGTATCACGGCAATTGTGTCCTTTGTGACTGCATATGTAACCATGCTAAAACTCTCTTTTATAATTCTTCGGCCCGGTATCCGGGCTTTGTGAATAATGTAATAAAAACTCACCGAATTTTCTACACAAAAAATATGGAAATGCCAAAACAACTGTGCTATACTGTTTCAGCAGGTATTATGTAAATCAAAACAATTATTTTCTGCGGCAGGGCAGCGGCGTGACGCTCACTTTAAGGGCGTACTGCATGCCGGAGCGGCGCTTTTTACCCGTCAAGCGTGTAAATCGGCGGTTTTAGCCCTGCGAAAAATAGAAAATAGTTGCTATTTGACAGGGCATGTGTTAAAATCTACAGCGTGTCAGTCCGGGCTCGGACGGCACGCGACATAATTGGAAGGTGCACATTTTGGATAAATATGTTATTAATGGCGGCACGGCACTGCACGGTGAGGTTGAGATAAGCGGCGCGAAGAACGCGGCTGTTGCGATAATCCCGGCGGCGCTCATGGTAAACGGCGTCTGCCGCATAGAGAATCTGCCGCAGATAAGCGATACCGACATGCTGCTTACTATTCTGGCCGATCTCGGCGCAAAGGTCAGGTATATAAACAGATCGACTGTTGAGATCGACTGCACGGATGTGCATTTTCAGGATGCCCCGTATGATCTCATGCGCAAGATCCGCGCATCCTATTATCTCATCGGCGCAATGCTCGGCCGTTTCGGCAGCGCAAAGACCACGATGCCCGGCGGCTGCAACTTCGGCGTGCGTCCCATTGACCAGCATATCAAGGGCATGACCGCTCTCGGCGCATCCGTTGATGTTAAAAACGGCTTCGTGTATGCCGACGCCGCCGGCGGCAGGCTGCACGGCGCAAGAATATATCTCGATAAGGTCTCTGTCGGCGCGACGATGAATATCATACTCGCTGCAACGCTTGCACAGGGCCGCACGATCATTGAAAACGCGGCGCGTGAGCCGCATATAGTCGACCTTGCAAACTTCCTCAACTCCATGGGCGCGGACGTGCGCGGAGCCGGAACGGACACCGTTAAGGTAAACGGTGTTGACAGGCTCCACGGCGGCAGCTATACTATCATCCCGGATCAGATCGAGGCCGGCACCTATATGGTCGCCGCAGCGGCGACGAGCGGCGAGGTTCTTGTCAAAAATGTCATCCCCAAGCACCTTGAGTGCATCAGCGCGAAGCTCCGCGAGACCGGCACGATCGTGCAGGAATATGAGGACTCCGTGCTTGTAAAAGGCGCGAGCACTCTCCGCCGCGCGAATATAAAAACTCTCCCGTATCCCGGTTTCCCCACGGATATGCAGCCGCAGATGGGTACGCTTCTGTGCCTTGCAAACGGCACCTCCGTTATTACCGAGGGCATATATGACAACCGTTTCAAGTACGTGAATGAGCTGCGCAAAATGGGCGCAGAGATCCAGGTCGACGGCCGTGTCGCGGTCATCGAAGGCGGAAAGCGCCTCACCGGCGCTCCAGTTATGGCGTGCGACCTGCGTGCAGGCGCGGCTATGGTCATCGCCGGCATGTGCGCCTCCGGAAGAACGGAGGTCGAGGACATCCACTATATAGAGCGCGGCTATGAGAATTTTGTCGGCAAGCTGCGCATGCTTGGAGCGGATATTCAGATCGTCAGCTTCCCTGACGATCAGGGCGAGGCAGACAAGATCATTTCGGTTTCCTGATGAGAGTCTGCGTATTTGCCAGCAGTTCCAGCGGCAATTGCCTTCTTCTCTCGGAGGGCGGCACAAATATATTGATCGACGCCGGAATTTCTATGCGCAGGATAGTCAGCTCGCTTGCGCAGGCAGGGCTAACAATGCGAAATATCGGCGGAGTGCTCATCACACATGAGCACTCCGATCATATTTCAGGGCTGAAAATGCTTTTGAAGCACTATGATGTGGACGTATATGCACCTCACACTGTGGCTAACCGCCTGATCGGGATGCTCCCGGAGGCGGAGGAGCATATGCATATCATCCCGGCCGGAGAGTGCTTTCAGATAGGCGGTCTTGATGTGCTGGCGTTTCACACGAGCCATGACACGGACGAGAGCGTGGGCTACCGGGTCAGCGGCGACGGCTGCTTTGCGCTTGCGACGGACACCGGCTGCGTCACGGATGAGATCGTGTCCGCACTTGAGGGAGTGGATACCGTCCTCATAGAGGCGAATCATGATGAACAGATGCTGCGTGACGGGCCGTACCCGTTTTATCTCAAGCGCCGCATCCTTGCCGATACCGGGCATTTGTCGAATGAGAGCTGCGCGCGTCTTGCGCGCCATCTTGCGGAGACGGGAACCGGGCAGATAATCCTTGGGCATCTCAGCCGCACGAATAATACGCCGGAGCTGGCGTATGCCGCGGCGGCACGCGAGCTCGAGGGCACGGATGCAAAGCTTTGCTGCGCGCCGGTGACAGGATTCGCGGAATTTTATGTCGGAGAACGTGTAAAATGCTGTCTGTAAGGCTTATATGTGTGGGGAAAATGCGCGAGAAATTCTATATCGACGCATTTTCCGAGTACGCCAAGCGCCTGCAGGCGTACTGCCGGCTCGAATGTGTGGAGCTGCCCGAACAGAGACTCGGCGACGCGCCGTCACAGAAAGAGATAGACGCGGCGCTTGGCCGTGAAGCGGCGGAAATACTCAGAAATATCCCGCCTGACGCTTATGCCGTCGCAATGTGCGTGGAGGGGCGGCAGATGAAAAGCGAGGGCATGGCAAGGCTCATTGCGGAGAGGGAAAACTCGGGCAAGCCAAAGCTGTGCTTCATAGTCGGCGGTTCGTTCGGGCTGGACGAGGGCGTAAAAAAACGTGCGGACATGCGTCTGAGTATGTCCGAAATGACTTTCCCGCATCATCTCGCAAGAGTTATGCTTGTCGAGCAGATATACAGGGGCTTCAAAATAAATGAGGGCTCCAGATACCACAAATAAGCTAATAAGCTGATTCAATGCCTGAAAGGAGCGGCATATGGGAGAAAACACAGACCTTGAATGGGGCCGTGCGCTGAACGGCGAGCTGCTTGCGCGCTGGCCAAAGGATGAAAACGGCGATCCGGAGGAACCTGCGTTCCTCTGCAACTGCAAGAATCTCGACATGGGAGACGAGCTGAAGATCAATATGCTCGAAGCGTACAGTATTCCATGTCTGCGTATGTATCCGGGCGACGGCGGCTTTGGCCGTGTCGTGCTCGGCATGAGCGGACAGGGAACAGATATATATGTACCCAAAAGCCTGCTGGAAGATGCAATCGAATTGTGCAAGGAGGAAAACAATGAGGAATTATAAGGAAGAATACGAGCACTGGCTGGACAGCCCCGCTCTCAGCGAGCAGGAGTGGGCCGAGCTCAACGCCATCCGTGACGATGAGAAAGAGATAGAGAACCGCTTTTTTGCACCGCTTGAGTTCGGCACTGCCGGACTTCGCGGCACGATGAAGGTCGGTCTGCACAACATGAATATCCACATAATCCGCCATGCGACGCAGGCCTTTGCCGACGTTATCGCGGCGGACGGCGGCGAGGCAAAGGCGAAAGGCATTGTCATCGCCCATGACTGCCGCCTCAACGGCGTGGAGTTTGCAAAGGAAGCTGCATGCGTCATGGCTGCAAACGGCATTCATGTCCGCTTCTTTGACAGCCTTCGCCCGACGCCTGAACTCAGCTTTGCCATTCTGCATTACGGCACCGCTGCCGGACTGAACATAACGGCGAGCCATAACCCCAAAGAATATAACGGCTATAAGGTCTACTGGTCCGACGGCGCACAGCTGCCCCCGCACAAGGCGTCAGCCATTGCGGACCGCATGGATAAGATCGACATCTTCACCGGCTTCAAGACCTGCGATTTTGACAAGGCAGTGGCCGATGGACAGATAGAGATCATCGGCGAGGAAACCGATGAGGCTTTCCTCGAGTGCGTACTGAATCAGGCGATAAACAAGGAGACCGTGCGCGAGGTCGCCGATGATCTGCGCATAGTTTATACGCCGTTCCACGGCTGCGGCCACAAACTGGTTCCCGAGGCTCTCAAGCGCCTCGGCATCAAGCACCTTTATCCGGTCGAGCAGCAGATGGTCATTGACGGCAACTTCCCGACCGTCGTCAGCCCTAATCCGGAGAATCCCGAAGGCTTTTACCTCGCCGTTGACCTTGCAAAGAAGGTGGACAGCGACCTTATCATCGGCACAGACCCGGACTCTGACCGCATTGGCACCATGGTGCGCAACGCGGACGGCGAATATGTCACCATCACCGGCAATCAGCTCGGCGTGCTGCTGATAGACTATATTATAAACGCCCGCAAGGAGACCGGCACCATGCCCGAAAATCCGGGCATCGTCTCCAGCATTGTCTCCACCGCGATGGCCCGCGCCATTGCAGAGGCCAACGGCGTGCATTTTGAGGACACCTTCACCGGCTTCAAGTTCATGGCTGAGCGTATTGCCGAGTGGACTGCCGCCGGTACATATAAGTATATCTTCGCCTTTGAAGAGAGCTACGGATATATGTGCGGTGATTATGTGCGCGATAAGGATGCCGTGACGGCTTCCATGCTGGTTGCCGAGATGGCGGCGTTCTACCACAAGAAGGGCATGACCCTGCTCGACGCGCTCAAGGCGCTTTATGAGAAGTACGGTTGGTTCAAGGAAAAGACCATAAATCTCGTTATGCCGGGACTTGACGGTCTGCAGAAGATGGCCGCTCTCATGAGCTCTCTGCGCAGCAACCCGCCTCAGGAGATCGCGGGCGAGGAAGTCATCCGCCTGAGAGACTATTCTGACGGCAGTATCTGGGTCTCCGGACTGGGCAAGGTCGATAAGACCCCGTTTGCCGGCTCGAACGTCCTGTACTTTGAGCTTGCCGACGGATGCAGCTTCATAATCCGCCCCTCCGGCACTGAGCCGAAGATAAAGATATATCTTCTCACCAGAGGCAAGACCGAGGCTGACTGCACTGCGTGCATCGAGAAGTACGAGCGTTTTGCCGCCACGCTGAAGAACTGATCAGAACACGAGCGTAAAACCGAAATAGGCCAATACGGCCGCAATACTTGCGCTTATAAGGCGCCCTGCGGGATGCAGGGCGCCTTTTATTTCGCTCCCTGCGAGCAGAGCCATTGTCTGGAAATGAACGGAGACACCGCCCCAACCCAGCACGAATGCGGCCATAGCCAGGTTTATCGGAGATACAGCGAGTCCGCGCATAGCGCCGACACCGCTGCCGAGCTCCAGAAAGCCGGTCAAAAGAGAACGCACCCAATGCATTTCCCAGCCCGTGGACGCCGCAATGCGTCCTACGGCGAGAGAAAAGAACCCGTCTGCATCCAAAAGACCGGTCAGAACCGTAAAACACACGACAAAACTGCACACGTTCAGGATCGACACCAGAGCCTGCTTTACGGCGGAGGGCAGCGCCTGCGAAAACGGCAGCACGGAGTCAGGCGGCTGCGTGCGGCCGGAGCCTGTCCAGCTGCCGTTCCTGAGGATGATCCCGGTCAGCACTGCCGAGAGAATATGCACGCAGTACAGAAAAAGTCCCACACCCGCAGATGAGAACACGCCTGCGCCGACAGCGCCGATGATAAATGCGGGGCCGGAGTTATTGCAGAAGCCGAGAAGCTGTTCCGCCTCATCTGTGCTCACTGCGCCGCTGCGGTGCATATCCGCTATGTATGCCGCGCCGAGCGGATAACCGCCGGTCAGCCCCATTATCAGCGCGGACGCGCCGGCCCCGGAAACGCCGAAGAGGAGCTGCGCCAGCGGCGCGGTGACCCGGCCCAGAAAGGCCGGCAGCCCAAGCCTGTTGAGCAGTATGGACAGCACGAAAAACGGAAAGAGCGACGGGATGATAAGCTCTGCACACAGCGTCAGCGCATAGCGGCAGCTCGACATCACCTCTGACGATGCGGATATCAGCGCGGCTAGCGCGCACAGAGTGCATATTACGGCCAGCCGGTTTTTTATACTGTTCATTGTAAGCCTCCCCGCGGCAGGCGGACCTGCCTGTGAATAGTATCAAACTATGCCCGCGCGCATAGATTTATACAGACTGGGGGTGTGGAGGCTGAAAAGCATAATTGACAGAGCGGAGGATATGGCCGAGGCTCTGGCGCTGCCGGAGGACGCGCTTCTGGGTTCTGCAAAGGTCACGGTCACGGCGGGGCGGCGCATACTTGTGGATAATCACCGGGGAATACTGGACTACGACGATTCGCAGGCGGTCATAGCTCTGCCGCGCGGAAAGCTGACTGTCAGCGGCGAAGGACTGCACCTTCTCGTAATGACCCGTGACCGGCTCATGTTAGGCGGACGTATAAGGACTGTGGAGTGGGAATGATGAAAAGGCTTGAAAGGAGAATAAAAGGCTGGCGCCGGGTCGAGGTCTGCGGCGCATTTCCGGAGTCGGTGCTCAACGCCTGTGCCATGCATGCGTTGGAGCTGTGGGAGCTTGAATGCGCAGGCGACTATGCGCTGCGCTTCAGCGTATACGAGGGAAGCATGGCGGAGCTGGAGGAGATCGTTAAAAAGTGCATGTGCGAGCTGCGCGTTATCGACAGTGCCGGGGGCAGCCGGAACAGGCTCTTTATAAAAAACCACATGTGGCTTTTCATATCCGCGGTGCTGATCCTTGCACTTTTGTGCCTGTCGACGCTTTTTATATGGGACATTGATGTCTACGGCTGCGAAGAGCTGACCGAAGGCGAGGTGCTGCGCGCGCTGGCGGACTGCGGCGTGGACTGCGGCAGCTACTGGCCGTCGCTGAGCACCGATCTTATCCGCAGCGATATGCTCACGCGCATGCCGGAGCTGGCATGGATGACGGTGAATGTGAGCGGTTCGCGCGCGGCCGTGCTCGTGTACGAACGGCAGGAGAAGCCGGAGATATATATTGAGAGCCGCGGCGCGGATATAGTGGCTGCCGGGACGGGCATAATAAAGAGACTGTCGGTGCTAAACGGCAAGCCGCTCACCGGGATCGGTGAATCCGTCGTAGAAGGCGAGACCTTGATCTCCGGGTGCATGGACAGCCTCAGCAATGAGCCGCGGTATGTTCGCGCTCAGGGCGATGTTTTTGCCTGCACATGGCACGAACTGAGCGCAGTGTGCCCCGCACAGGCGAAGTATAAAACGGAGCATGGGTCGGCAAAAAGGCGCTTTGCAATAAAATTCGGGAAAAAACGCATCAATTTTTATTTTAGCAGTGGAAATACTGTTGACGGATGTGATAAAATTATACATAATTATAAACTTGGAGTGGAGGGACTCTTTGCGCTGCCGGTGACGCTCATTGAAGAGGAACTGCGTCCGTATACAGCCGCGGAGAGCGGCTTCACGCAGACGGCGGAAATAAGCGCGCGGCTGCTCGAATATCTGGAGAAGACGGTCACCGGCGAGATCCTCACCTCATCCGTGACGGAGGCGGAGAGCGGCGGACTCATCGTCGTGACCATGCGCGCCGCCTGCATTGAAAACATTGCCGCGGTAAGAGAATATTCAACGGCTGACCCGGCTTCGCCGTGAAAGGAAATACTGATGATAGAACAGACAATAAAAGTAGACAGAATGGAGCATGTGATAAGTGTTTTCGGCTCTTTTGACCAGAACCTGCGCATAATAGAGACCGAACTCGGCGTCAAGGTGCTTGACCGGGACGATATGATACACATATGCGGCGAGGAAGAGGACGTCATGCTTGCCGAAAAAGCGATAAACGGCCTGCTCACACTTGCGGCCAAGGGCGAGAATATAGACGCGCAGAACGTGCGTTATATTCTCAAGCTTGTCCGCGAGGGCAAGGAGACCAAGATCGGCGAGCTTGCAGGCGACGTTATATGCATCACGGCAAAGGGAAAACCCATCAAGCCAAAGACTCTGGGCCAGAAGGCATACTGTGACGCGATCGCGAATAATACGATCACGCTCGGCATCGGCCCGGCCGGTACAGGCAAGACTTATCTTGCCGTCGCTGCGGCTGTCGCGGCTTTTCGCGCAGAGGAAGTCAACCGCATCATTCTCACGCGCCCCGCAGTCGAAGCAGGCGAGCGGCTGGGCTTCCTGCCCGGCGACCTTCAGAGCAAGGTCGACCCGTATCTCCGACCGCTGTATGATGCGCTTTTTGATATGCTCGGCCCGGACACGTACCAGAAGTATCTCGAACGCGGGAACATCGAGGTCGCGCCGCTCGCGTACATGCGCGGCCGCACGCTTGACGACAGCTTCATTATCCTCGACGAGGCGCAGAACACCTCGCGCGAGCAGATGAAGATGTTTCTCACCCGTATCGGCTTCGGCTCCAAGGTCGTCATTACCGGTGACATTACGCAGATCGACCTGCCCGAGGACAAGACGAGCGGCCTCAAGGTAGCAATGAAAGTGCTGGATAATATCGAGGACATTGCGGTGTGCACCCTCACCGGCTCGGACGTTGTGCGCCACCGCCTTGTGCAGAAAATAATCGAGGCTTATGAGGTCTACGACAAGAAAAATCCGGCGGAGCCCGCCGGGAAGCTTCCGCCGAAGAAATTCAAGAGGAAATAAAGATGAAACACGATATATGTATAAGCCGCGAGGTCAGAAACCTCGGCCACAATAATTCGGCTGCCTGCATCAAAAAGGCGGTCAACATGGCGCTTGACGCGGAGGGCGTGAGCGTACCGTGCATAATAAGCGTTGTACTGACAGACGACGAGGGCATTCACCGTGTGAACAGGGAGTTCCGTGATGTGGACCGCCCGACAGACGTGCTCAGCTTCCCGATGAACGAGCTGACGCCCGGCAAATTCGACGCGGATGCATGCGAGCTGGATATGGACACGGGAGCCGTGCTGCTGGGCGACATGATGATCTCGGTGCCGCGCTGCGAGGCGCAGGGCGAGGAGTTCGGCCACGGCTACGAGCGGGAGATAATGTATCTGACAGTGCACTCCGTTCTGCATCTTCTCGGCTATGACCATGTGGATGAGGGCGAAATGAAACGTCAGATGCGCGCAAGAGAGAAAGCCATAATGGGCGACGATTGATAATAAACAGGAGAATTTACACATGACAAAATCAGCGATGATAACAATATGCGGCAGGCCGAACGTCGGCAAATCCACGTTGACGAATGCGCTTGTCGGCGAGAAGATAGCGATAGTCTCGGACAAACCGCAGACTACAAGAAACCGCATCACCGCTATAGTTGAGCACGGCACAACGCAGTTTGTGCTGATGGATACGCCGGGCTTCCACAAGCCGCGCACGAGACTGGGCGACTATATGGTGAACATTGTGAAGGAGAGCGTAGCGGATGTCGACCTTGTGCTGCTGCTCGTTGAACCGGTCGCGGCTGTCGGCCCGCAGGAGGAGGCGCTGCTCACGCGCCTGAGGGAGACACATGCACCGGCGGTGCTTGTCATCAATAAGATAGACACTATTGAAAAGACCCGTCTGCTCGAAGTAATGGCGCTCTATTCCGCTGCTTACGATTTTGATGCGATCATCCCTATCTCCGCAAAGACGGGCGAGGGCGTCACGGATCTTCTCGACGAGATGGAGAAGTTTGCTGTCGAAGGCCCGCATCTTTTCCCGGATGATATGATAACCGACCAGCCCGAGCGCCAGATATGTGCGGAGCTTGTGCGTGAAAAGCTGCTGCAGTGTCTGGACAAGGAGATACCGCACGGCACGGCGGTCGAGGTCACGCGGTTTTCCGAACGTGACAACGGTATAATCGATCTTGAGGTCACGATATACTGCGAGAAGGACAGCCACAAGGGCATCATCATCGGCAAGAAGGGCGCGATGATAAAGCGCATCGGAGAACTTGCCCGCAAGGATATCGAGGAGTTTATGGGCACGAAGGTGTATCTCCAGACGTGGATAAAGGTCAAGGAAAACTGGCGTGATTCTACGGTGCTGCTGCGCAACTTCGGCTTTAAAAACGAGTAATATTCATCACAATATATACCATCATTAAGCTGCCTCGGGTGTGCAGATAATATAGGCAAGAGGTGGTTTTGATGGAACGAGACGCTATCTGGCAGGCATTTGCCGAGACCGGCGACCCGGTTTATTATCTGCTCTACAAGCAGACGCGAAACACGAAAACGGACGCGGACAAAAAAATCAATGCGGACGGGCGCGGGGAGTTTCCCCGGCCCGAGGACTGAGACCATACATATTATGTTCAACACGACAAAAGCGCTCGTACTGCGCGAGGTACGCTACAAGGAGGCGGACAGGATACTGACGCTTCTCAGCGCCGACCACGGGAAGATGAGCGCAAAGGCGCGTGGCGCGCTGCGAAAGACCAGCCGCACTGCCGCCGCGACACAGCAGCTGACCTATTCGGAACTGACGCTGTTTTTCAACAAGGGAAAATGGACGGTCAATGAGGGCGTGGTCCTTGAAGGCTTTGACGGCCTGCGCTCGGATATTACCGCCTTTGCACTCGGAAGCTATTTTTCCGAATGCCTTGATGCGCTCTGCGTCGAGGATCAGCCCGATCCGCCGCTCATGCAGCTGGGGCTGAACTCGCTGTATGCTCTCAGCCGCAGGCTTTATGAGCAGGCGCATATAAAGGCGGCCTTTGAGCTGCGCCTGATGTGCCTTGCGGGGTATACGCCTGAGCTGTATGCCTGCGCCGTCTGCGGAAAGCCGGAGCCGGATGAGCCTGTGCTGAGTCTGGAAAGCGGGCGCATATGCTGCCGCCGGTGCCGCAACGCCGCCATGGGCAGCACGGCCCCGCTCTGTGCCGGCTCTCTCGCCGCGATGCGCTATATTGTCTCGGCACCGGCAAAACAGCTTTTCTCGTTTGCGATAGAAGCGGAGCCGCTGAAGCGTCTCGGCGCAGCCGCGGAGAGTTATCTTCTGCGGCAGACGGAGCGCCGCTTTTCAACATTGGATTATTATAAGAGCCTGTGTGCGTTTGACGCAGGCGCGATCGTTACGGAGAAAAACAAATGAGCTTTTCTGAAAAATCTCTCAATACGCTCGAGCTGCCGGCAGTGCTGGCGATGCTCACCCATGAGGCGGTGTCCGAGGCCGCAAAGGAGCGCGCGCTCGAGCTTGAACCGTCGGCGGATACCGCTGAAGTGAAGCGCCGGCTTGATGAAACAAGTGCGGCCAAAACCATGATGACAGTGCGCCAAAGCCCGTCCTTTGCCGGAGTAAAGGATGTGCGCGCTTCTCTTTCAAGAGCCGATCTCGGCGGCGCGCTCAACACGCGCGAGCTGATGGACATTGCGCGCGTGCTGCAATGCGCGCGCCTTGTGCGCGGGTATATTGCCGACGACAGCGTGGGCAAGACCTGCATTGACCATCTTTTTTATGCGCTCAGAGCCAATAAATTTCTGGAAGAAAAAATAAATACCTCCATCGTCGGAGAGGACGAGATCGCTGACGGCGCATCCTCGGATCTTACTACGATCCGCCGCCAGATGCGCGCCGCGGCATCCAGGGCGAGGGAAGCGCTCAACAAGATCATTTCATCGCCAAGCTATGCAAAGGTGCTGCAGGAGCCGATAATCACCATGCGTTCCGACCGCTATGTCGTTCCGGTCAAGGCCGAATGTAAGGGATCGGTACCGGGACTTGTGCATGATGTGTCCGCCTCCGGGATGACCGTGTTTGTCGAGCCGATGGCGGCGGTAAAGGCCAATAACGAGCTGCGCGAGCTTGCGGCTAAGGAAAAGCTTGAGATAGAGCGCATACTGGCCGAACTCTCTGCCGACTGCGCGGAGCACCGGGATGACATCGAGGCAGACTTTGATGTGCTTGTCCGCCTTGATCTAATATTTGCCAAGGCCCGCCTGTCCTATAAGCTCGACTGCCAGCAGGCCGGGCTCGATGAAGAGCGCGGCATTGTGCTGCGCCGGGCAAGACACCCGCTGCTCGACCAGAGCAAAGCCGTGCCTATCGACCTTGAGCTTGGCAGCAGCTTCGATACGCTGGTTATCACCGGGCCGAACACAGGCGGTAAGACCGTTTCCCTCAAAACAATCGGACTTCTTGCCGCAATGAATCAGTGCGGGCTGCATATCCCGACGGCGGACGGCAGCAACATGCCCGTGTTCAGCCATATTATGGCCGACATAGGCGACGAGCAGAGCATAGAACAGAGCCTCTCTACATTTTCGGCGCATATGACCAATATCGTCAGCATACTCAAGGAGTGTGACGAGCGCTCGCTGCTGCTGTTTGACGAGCTCGGCGCGGGTACGGATCCTACCGAGGGCGCGGCTCTCGCCATTGCGATAATAGAGCACGCCAGACAGCGCGGCGCCGTGATCGCCGCGACAACTCATTATGCGGAACTCAAGGTATATGCAACTAATGAACCCGGCGTTCAGAATGCCTCCTGCGAGTTTGATGTTGAGACCCTGCGCCCGACATATCATCTGCTCGTCGGTATTCCGGGCAAGTCCAACGCTTTTGCGATATCAAAGCGCCTTGGCATCAGCGACGATGTGATCGAGGATGCGAAAAAGCGTGTAAATACTGAGTCTGCAAGCTTTGAGGCGACTATAGAGAAGCTTGAGCAGACGCGGCTCATGCTCGAAAAGGACAGAGATGAGGTCGCTGTGAAGCTACGTCAGGCCGAGGAGAACGCAAAGAAAGCGGCCTTCCTCAAGGCCGAGCTTGAAGTGCGCCTTGAAAAGGCTGATCAGAAATCACGCCGCGAGGCTGAACGCATCATAGCCGATGCCAGAGCCACGGCGGAGGCGACCTTTGCGGAGCTTGACGAGATGAAGAAGCATGCGAATGACGACGAGGATGCGCAGCGCATAAACGAGGCCCGAAGCGAGCTGCGCCGCCGTCTGAACGCGCATGAGGAGGCTCTGAGACCGGCTCAGGAGCCCGTGACGGAGGAAAAATCCTCCCGTCCGGTAAAGCCGGGAGACACCGTGAAGATAAAGTCGATGGGCATGAAGGCGGAAGTTATCTCCGTCTCGCCGGACAGAGTACTGACGCTGCGCGCCGGAATAATGAATGTGACGGCGAAGGAGGACGAGGTGCTGCTTTTAGAGGGCGAGAAAGCCGCAAAGAAGAAAAATGCGGCCGCATCAGCCACGTCCCAGCTTCGCGCGGCGAGTGTTGCGTCGGAGATCGACCTAAGAGGCATGGAGACTATCGAGGGCGTGCTGGCTGCGGAGCGGTATATAGACAGCGCGGTCATGTCGAAGCTCAAAACGGTAACGATCATCCACGGCAAAGGAACGGGTGCGCTCCGCGCGGCGATACAGCAGATGCTGAAGAAAAACAAGGCTGTAAAGTCTTTCCGTCTCGGCCGTTACGGAGAGGGCGAAACTGGAGTGACTGTTGTCGAACTGAAATAAAATCAGGGTAAAGAAAACGCAACAAATGTGTAAAATAACGAATCGCTCGAAAGCGGTTGACGTGGAGCCAAAAATTTGCTAAATTATAAACTGCACATATGGTATATTAATAATTATGTATGTGTCTATATTTTTAAGTAGATAAAGATATTAAGGAGTGGCGAGTATGATAACCAAAGAAGTAGTCATCAACAATCAGGTAGGTCTTCATGCCAGACCCGCGACTTTCTTCATTCAGAAAGCCAACGAGTTTAAAAGCAGCATCTGGGTCGAGAAGGATGAACGCCGTGTTAATGCAAAGAGCCTTCTTGGTGTCCTCTCACTTGGCATAGTCAAGGGCACTACGATCACCATTATTGCCGATGGAGCAGATGAGGAAGCTGCGATTGCAACTCTGTCTGAGCTGATCGACTCTGATTTTTCCGAGTGATCCTGAAAACCCAATCTAAGAAGAAAGAACGGGGCGTGGCGACACGCCCCATGTTTATTATCTCGCGTTTTGAGGAATGATCTGCCATGAAAAAAGAAAATATCGCCATAATAGAAATGCTGATATGCGCGGCGCTGTGGAGCGTTGCAGGTATTTTTATAAAGCTCATACCGTGGAACGGCTTTGCGGTGGCCGGTATGCGCAGCCTTATCGCAGGGCTTACCATCGCCGTATATATGCTCATCACGCGCCGCCGCTATATACTCAGCCGCCGCACTGTCATAGGCGGGATAATGACGGCCGGCGTCTATACCTGCTTCACCGTGGCAAACAAGCTCACGACGGCTGCAAACGCTATCGTCCTGCAATACACCTGCCCGGTGTTCATCGTGATCCTTTCTGCGATCTTTCTCAAACAGAAGATCAGAAAAAACGATCTCGCCGTTGTGATAGCCACACTTGCGGGCATAGCGCTCTTTTTCTTTGACCAGCTCAAGCCGGGGTATATTCTCGGCAACTTTGTTGCCATTGCGGCAGGCATGTTCATGGCGGTAATGTTCATTCTGGTCGGCAACATGGAGGGGGACGAGCGCTTCAGCACGATCACAAACGGTCAATTCCTCACATTTTTTGTCGGCCTGCCGTTTATCATTGCCACAAAGCCGGAATTCACCGCTGCGGCGACGGCCAGCATACTTGTCCTCGGCGTGTTCCAGCTCGGTATTTCCTACATACTCTATGTCAAGTCCACACAGTATTGCCCGCCGCTCGCGTGCTGCCTTCTGGGCGCGCTTGAGCCGCTGCTCAATCCGGTGTGGGTGCTCATATTTGACGGGGAGCGTCCCGGCGTGTGGGCGCTGATCGGCGGTATCATTGTCGTCGTGTCTATTACGCTCTGGTGCATTTTTGACAGGGACAAGAAAGAGCCGGTAAAAAGCGAGGCTTTATAAATGCTTGATACTCTCAGCGAAAAGGCCAATAATCTGCCGCTGCTCCCGGGCGTATACATCATGCTCGATGAGCACGGCGAGGTCATATATGTCGGCAAGGCAAAGAAGCTGAAAAACAGGGTCACGAGCTATTTCCACGGTGAACATCTCCCCAAAGTCGCCGCAATGGTGGAAAAAGTGCGCGATTTCAACGTCATCGTTGCCGGCAGCGAGTTTGAAGCGCTCGTGCTTGAAAACTCGCTCATAAAGCGCCATAAGCCGAAATACAATATTCTCCTCAAGGACGATAAGGGTTATCCGTTTGTGCGCGTGGATGTAAAGAGTGAGTACCCGCGGATGAGCCTTATCAATAGATCTGCCAAGGACGGCGCGCGCTATTTTGGGCCGTTCGGCGGCCGAGGGCAGACTTACGGCATTATAGAGACCATATCGCGCGCGCTGCTGCTGCCAACATGCGCCAAGAAATTCCCGCGCGACATCGGCAAGGAACGTCCGTGCCTGAACTATCAGATGGGCAACTGCGCAGGCTGGTGCAGGGGTGTGCCGGACGCGGAGGAGTACCGCCGGCGTATGGCACAGGCCATGCTTATTCTCGAAGGCAAGAGCGCGGAGCTTACTCGGGAACTCACGGAGAAGATGGAGCAGGCGGCGGAGGAGCTGCGCTTCGAGCAGGCGGCCGAGCTGCGCGACAGGCTGCGTGCAGTCGAGAGTCTTGCGAACAGACAGCGCGTCATATCTACCGCCTTTGCAGATACCGACGCCATAGGCTTCTGCCGCGGGGCAAAGAGCTGCTTTACGGTGCTGCACTTTGTCAATGGCGATCTCGTAGGCAAGGATACGGAGATGATGGACGAGCCGCTTGAGGACGACGGAGAAGCAGTGGCCGGTCTCGCGCTGCAATACTATACCGCTCATCGCGGCGGCTGGCCGAAGTCAGTGCTGCTGCCGTGCGAGATAGACGGGAAAGAAGCGCTGGAGGAGCTCCTGAGCGAGACCTCCGGCAGGAGAATATATATTGAAACGCCGAAACGCGGCGAGCGCATGAGGCTTATAGAGAGTGCGGCTCTGAACGCGCGCGAGGAGATCCAGCGCCGCACAACTGCCGCGCAGAGGACTAACAAGACGCTTGAATGGCTCCAGAAAGCGCTTGGCCTCGCTGAATTCCCGCGGCGCATCGAGGCCTTTGACGTCTCAAACCTCGGAGATACGGGCATTGTCGCGGCGATGACCGTGCATGTCGACGGCCGGCCGTTCAAGCGGGCGTATAAAAAATTCCGCATAAAGGACATGCCCGTTCGGGATGACTATGCGAGCATGCGTCAGGCGGTCTACCGGCGCTTCAAGCACTATGTCGACGGCGACGAGAGCTTTTCACCGCTTCCGGAGCTGCTGCTTATAGACGGCGGCGAAAACCATGCGAAAGTGGCGGTGGACGCGCTGCGCGAGCTGAAGCTCAATGTGCCTGTTTTCGGTATGGTGAAGGATGACAGGCACCGCACGCGGGCGCTTATAAGCCCTGACGGGCATGAGATCGGCATCAATTCAAATCAGGCCGTTTTTGCGCTGGTCGGCAATATACAGGAGGAGACACACCGCTTTGCCATTGAATATCAGCGCGCGCTGAGAAACGAGGGATATGTCTCTGCGCTTGACCGGATAGACGGCGTGGGGCCGAAGCGCAGGGCGGATCTTATAAAGTATTTCAAGACGGTGAAGGCCATCAGGGCGGCGAGCGTAAGCCAGCTGAACCTTGTTGTGCCGAAAAACACAGCGCAGGCTGTGTACGATTATTTTCATAATGAAAACGGAGAAGAAAAATGAGAGTTATAACAGGAACTGCGCGCGGCAGAAGACTCAGAACACCTGAAAATTATGACATCCGTCCCACAACGGATAATGTCAAGGAGTCGCTTTTCAATATCATACAGTTTGACGTGGAGGGCAGAAAGGTGCTTGACCTCTTTGCCGGTACGGGTCAGCTCGGCATTGAGTGCCTCAGCCGCGGCGCGGACAGCGTCGTGTTTGTCGATGAGAGCCGCGAGGCTGTAAATATTGTAAAAGATAACCTGAAAACCTGCGGGCTGAGCGCTTCCGTACTTCAGATGGATGCTCTGAGCTACCTCCGCGGCTGCGGCAAATTTGATCTTATCTTCGTTGACCCGCCTTATGATTCAAATTTGTACGAAGAAGTGCTGAAAATCATCAATTCGGTTGACATATTGTCGGATGGTGGTATAATAATATGTGAAGCGCGCCGTGAGCGGCAGCTTCCGGAGATGACAGAGCCATATCGAAAGCTCAGGGAATATCATTACGGCAAAGTTAAGCTCTGCAAGTATGTGAAATAAGTCAGGAGACAGTCCATGAGCATAGCTATCTGCCCGGGCAGCTTTGACCCGATAACTCTCGGCCACCTTAACATCATCATCCGCACGTCGCGGATATTTGATGAAGTGATCGTATGCGTAATGAAGAACGCTTCAAAGACCTCGCCGATGTTTTCGGTGGAGGAGCGGGCGGAAATGGTCCGGCGCGTCGTTTCAGGCTACGGCAATATCAGGGTCGATACGCCTGACGGACTTCTGGCGGAGTACGCCAAGAAATATGACGGCGCCGTCGTTGTCAAGGGGCTGCGCGCAGCCTCGGATTTTGACTATGAGTTTCAAATGAACCTCATAAACAAGAAGATCAACCCGCAGATGGAGACCATGTTCCTTACCTCAAGCGAGAAATTCACGTTTCTCAGCTCTTCCATCGTGCGCGAGATGGCGAAATACGGCGCGGATCTGACTGGGCTTGTACCGGATGAGATAATAGGAGATATAGAAAAGAAAGCTTTGCAATGGAGGACGGATTAAATGGATAACAACACTGATATTATTGAACTGCTTGATATCCTTTACGGAATGGTCACTGAGGCCTGGGGCGTCCCTCTGGGCAATGACAAGTGCATCATCGAGCGCGAGAAGGCGATCGAGATCATCAATGAGATAAAGGCAAATCTGCCGAGCGCACTGGCGGAGGCCAAGCGCCTTGTGGCCGCACGCGATGAGTTTATTGGCAATGCCAAACGCGAGGCGGAGGCCATGCGCAAGAGCGCCGAGGAAAAGTCCAAGGCCATGATCGAGGAGCAGGAGGTCGTCCGCGTTGCAAGACAGAGAAGCGCGGATATGATAAACGCAGCCGAGGTCAAGTCAAAGGAGCTTCGCCGCGTTGCCGCCGAGTATGTCGACGAGATCATGAAGCAGTCTGAGGCGAGCGTCAGCGAGGCGCTTGCAAAGCTCCAGACGGCGCACAGCGCGTTCAACTCTGTGGGCGGCGCAGCAGCGGCTGCCGCACCCGCCGCACAGCCGGCACCCCAGCAGGCGGCGCCCGCTGCTACGGCACAGCAGCCGCAGCAGGCCAGACAGCCGGAGGTCCGCCGCGCACAGCCGGCTCCGGCCGTGAGAAGAGCGGCTGCGCCGGTCACAAGAATACAAAGAGAACAGTGATAAGAAGACGGACAGCCGGAAGAAGACGGTTGTCCGTCTTCTTTTATTGCGCACCAATTGGTGCGCCGCATACAGGCGGATGGCCGTGAGGGATGCTGTGCCATGGCGATTTCGGGCCTGTAAAACAATATATAGATACTTGAGCGCCCCGGCAGCGGAACATGTAGCTGCCGGGGCGTTTTTTGATAGTTTTGAGGGAAAATATACAAAAAGATACAAAAATAGTCAAAAAATTTTACTTGCATTTTAAGTTGTCTGCACCTATAATAAAATAGCGATGTGGGTAATTGTGGTGGAAAATGGAGCAGTATTCCACGAGAAAGGAGCAGAGTTCAATGACCGGCGAATATCAGCACTCTCTTGACAACAAGGGCCGTCTTTTCATCCCGGCTAAGCTGCGTGATGAACTGGGGGACGTGTTTTATATTACGCTGTCAATGGACCGCTGCCTGTGCGCATACAGCAGTGAAAACTGGAAGGCGCTTTCCGATAAGGTGAGCGCTATGCCGTATATCAAGCAGCGCAAGATGCGCCCGCTTTTTGCCCATGCCGCCCGCTGTGAGCTTGACAGTCAGGGAAGGGCGCTCATTCCGCAGAATCTGCGCGACTTTGCAGGCCTTACTCAGAAGGTCACGGTCATCGGCTGCAACAACCACGCCGAGCTTTGGGACAGTGAGAGCTGGGCTGCCGTGTTTGCGGAGGAGACCACACCCGAAAATATTGCAGCCGTTATGGAGGAGCTTGAGTTCTGATGAGTGAGCCTAAGCATGTTTCGGTTCTGCTGAACGAATGTATCGAAAATCTTAATATCAGGCCGGACGGGATATATGTCGACGGTACGCTTGGACTCGGCGGGCACTCGTATGAGATAGCCTCGCGCCTTACGACGGGCCGCCTTATAGGCATAGACCGCGATGAGACCGCAATAGAGCGCGCGGGTGCAAGGCTTGCGCCGTTTGCGAATCGTGTGACGCTCGTCCATGGCAACTTCTGCGACACGGCGTCCATACTGGATTCCCTCGGGATCGACAAGGTCGACGGTATGCTCTTTGATTTGGGCGTGTCGTCCCCGCAGCTCGATGAGAGCGAACGCGGTTTTTCCTATATGAATGACGCGCCGCTGGACATGCGCATGGATCAGAGCAGCTCGCTCACGGCGCATGATATAGTCAACGGCTATTCCGAAGCGCAGCTCAACCGTATTTTCTGGGACTACGGCGAGGAGCGTTATGCCCGCCGCATCAGCGCGGCCATTGTAAAGGCACGCGGTGAAAGACCCATAGAGACAACGCTTGAGCTTGTGGATATAATCAAGAGCGCGCTGCCGGCTGCGGCTCTGAGGGAGAAGCAGCATCCTGCAAAACGCTGCTTTCAGGCAATACGGATCGCGGTGAATGATGAACTCGGCGCTATATCCGCGCTTATGGATACTGCCCCCGACAAACTGAAAGTTGGCGGCAGATTATGTGTGATAAGCTTCCACTCTCTTGAGGACCGGATCGTCAAATCAGGCATTGCGGCCAGAGAAAACGGCTGCACCTGCCCAAGAGAGGCCCCAATATGTACTTGCGGCTTTGTAAAGACCCTCAAAAGTGTCTGCCGCAAGCCCATATTGCCGGGAGAGGATGAAATAGAGAGAAATCCACGCTCCCGCAGCGCGAAGCTTCGCGTAGCGGAGAGAGTGTGAAGATGAAGAGAATATCGGCTTCAATGTTCCTTGCAGTGATCTTCTGTTTTTCGGCGGCCGTGCTGGTGTTTTCACTGCTTGCCTCCATAAAGCTTGCGGCGCTCAACGACACGGCGGCGCGGCTCCGCGCGGAGACTGCGGAGCTTGCGGAGGAGAACAGAAGTCTCACGGCTCAGTATGAGCAGAGTATAAGCATTGACGAGATCGAACGCCGCGCTGTTGAGGTGCTGGGGATGCAGCATCCCTCCGCGGAGCAGATCGAATATATAGAGTATACAGAAAATCGGAGCAGACCGGATAATTGATGTAGTAGCTGGATAAGCCGCTGAATATATTTTAGTATGTTCTTGTGCGGGAGTGTGCTATGTCAGAAAAGCTTGAGACTAACGGTCGCCGATACGGACCGAACAGGCAAATGCTCCGCCGCACGCTGTTTTTAATGGCAGTGTGCGGCATAGCTGCATTTCTGGTGCTTTTGGTGCGGCTATATAAGCTTCAGATAATCGACCATGATCGCTATGAGCAGCTTGCCATACAGCAGCAGCTCAGGGAAGCGCCGTGTTCCGCCGCGCGCGGCGTGATCTACGACTCGAAGATGAATCCGCTGGCTGTCAGCGCCTCGGTCGACAACGTTTATCTCAGTCCTGCGGAGATAGAGATGTACGGCGAGGATAAGGAACTCATTGCCGATAATCTCTCGCGGATACTGGGACTTGACCGCAGTGATATACTGAAAAAAACGAGCCAGACGGGCTCGTGGTACGTCACAGTCGCGCGCAAGATAGAGAGCGAAAAGGCAGATGAGGTACGCCGTTTCAAGTCCGAGTACGGACTGCGCGGCGTCAGGCTCGAAACCGATACCAAGAGGTATTACCCGAATTCGTCCCTCGCCTGTCATCTGATAGGCTTTGTCGGAACGGATAATTACGGCCTTGAGGGCATAGAAGCGCAGTATGATTCCGCGCTTGCCGGAACGGCGGGGAAGACCGTGCGCGCCACGAACGCCTATGGCACAGAGCTGATGTTTTCGCATTTTGAGGAATACTATCCCGGCGAGGACGGCTATGATATCGTCACGACCGTAGACTCCACGATACAATATTATATCGAAAAACATCTAAAGCAGGCTGTTGAGGATTATGATATACAAAACGGCGCGGGAGCCATTGCGATGGACGTCAACACAGGCGCGATTCTGGCAATGGCGTCGCTGGATGGATATGACCTCAATAATTTTCTTGCTGTTAGCGACAAGGCGCAGCTTGCGATAGACGGCGCGGCAACGGAGGAAGAGGCGCGGAAGCTCCTCAGCGAGGCGCAGGCGCGGCAATGGCGCAATAAAGCGCTGTCTGACACGTATGAGCCGGGCTCAACATTCAAGATCATAACGCTCTCCATGGCGCTTGAAGAGGGCAAGGTGCGGCTTGAGGACAGCTTTTACTGCCCGGGCAGCGTCAGCGTGCTTGGGCGCACAAACCCAATACGCTGCTGGAAGGCCGGCGGCCACGGTTCGCAGACTCTGACGCAGGCCGTCCAGCACTCGTGCAATGTCGCCTTTGTCAATATCGGTCAGCGCATAGGCGCGGAGACCTTTTACAAATACTGCGAGGGCTTCGGTTTTCTGGAACTCAGCGAGGATATGGATGCAAACCTAACCGCAACGACCGGCATTGACCTTGCCGGGGAGAGCGGCAGTATCTGGTGGAGCCAGAATACCTTTTATTCGCAGCGAAATCTATCGCAGCTTGCCGCCGCATCCTTTGGACAGACCTTTACGATCACGCCGCTTCAGCTCATTACCGCGGTCAGCGCCTGCGTGAACGGCGGTCACCTGATGCAGCCATACGTTGTCAGCCGTATGCTCAATCCTGACGGCACCGTTGCATATGAGCACAGCCCGAACGAGGTGCGGCAGGTCATAAGCGAGGCGACGAGCGAAAAGGTCCGCACGATACTTGAAAAAGTCGTCGGCGACCAGACGGACGGTACCGGCCGAAACGCCGCAGTCAGCGGCTACCGTATCGGAGGAAAGACCGGGACAAGTGAAAAGGTCAGCCTTGAAGCCACGACCGGTCAGAAGGAGTATATAGTCTCCTTTATAGGCTTCGCCCCGGCGGACGACCCGAAGATCGCGGTACTGATCTTCTTGGATACGCCTTCAAATAAATCCGGCGTATATATAAGCGGCGGGCAGATGGCGGCGCCGGTCGTTGGCCGTATGATGGCGGATATACTGCCGTATATGGGCGTCGAACCCGATGCCGGCGAAAAAAATGCAGATGCTGCAATGCCGCTTGTACTGGATATGAGCGTTGACAGGGCAGCCACCGCAATAAAGGATGCGGGACTTGAGTACCGTACTATAGGCGAGGGGAGCACGGTCACAAATCAGCTCCCGCTGTCGGGTACGACTCTTGCCGCCGGCAGTCAGGTCATTCTATATCTCGGTGCGGAGCCGTCTGACGATACAGAGACCGTACCGGAGCTCAGCGGCATGACCTATGATGAAGCGCGCGACATGCTCTCGTATTATGGGATATATATCCGGACCTCAAGTCCGGTCAGCGACTCGGCGGTGCAGACCGTCGGGGCGCAGAGCATAAGACCCGGCTGCACCGTCAGCCACGGGACGACGATAGAAGTCAGCCTGATAAGCAGCGATGAATCGATGCTTGGCAAATATTAATGGATCAGGGGGATAAAACATGAAGCTTAAAGAGCTGCTGGTAAATCTGGATGTAATAAGCAGTACAGCCGATATGGAGACGGAAATAAAGGGCGTGAGCTACGACTCGCGCAAAACGGAGCCGGGAGATCTGTTTGTCGCAATAAAGGGCTTTGAGTCCGACGGACACAGGTTCATCCCCAAGGCAATGGAGCGCGGGGCCTCTGCCGTGCTGTGCGAGGTGCCGCCGGAGGACGGAACGCCTTTTGTCCAGATAGCAGACTGCCGCCGCGGTCTCGCCTATGTGAGCCGCGAGTTTTTCGGCGATCCGGCATCGAGTATGACAATGATCGGCATTACTGGTACGAGCGGGAAGACGACGTCTTCATATCTCATAAAGCACCTTCTGGAAACGGCGCTCGGCGCCAAGGTCGGCCTTATCGGCACAAACGGCAATATGATCGGCAGCGAAAGCCTGCACTCCGAGTATACAACGCCCGAGAGCTGTGAGCTTCACAGGATTTTCCGCCGCATGGCGGACGAGGGCTGTACGCATGTCGTCATGGAGGTGTCGTCCCACGCGCTTGCGCTTGAACGTGTTGCCGGCATACATTATGATGTTGCCGAATACACGAATCTCTCACAGGATCACTTGGATCTTCACGGCACGATGGAGGAATATGCCGCGGCGAAGAAGATACTCTTCAGCCAATGCACCGTCGGCTGCATGAATAAGGACGACAAATGGACCGAATTCATGCTGGACGGCTCGACCTGCCGCCCGATAACCTTCTCTGCCGAGTCTGATGATGCTGACCTCACAGCCAAGGATGTCCGTCTGAGCGCAAACGGAGTGCGTTTTGCCGCCGTGTATAAAAACGAGATCGCGCTGACGAAGCTTGCCATACCCGGAATGTTCTCCGTGCATAATGCGCTCGGAGCGATAGCCGTGGGACTTGCGCTTGGCATAAGCCTTACCGACTGCTGCAGCGCCATGACGACTGCAAAGGGCGTTAAGGGCAGGGTGGAGGTTGTCCCGACGGACGGCGATTATTCCATAATCATCGACTACTCACATAAGCCCGGAGCGCTTGAAACGGTGCTTCAGACGCTGCGTCCGGTGGTCAAGGGCCGCCTTATCTGTCTGTTCGGCTGCGGCGGGGACAGAGACAAGGTCAAGCGCCCGATAATGGGCGCGATAGCTGCGGACAACTCGGATCTTGTCGTTGTCACGAGCGATAACCCGCGCACCGAGGATCCGGATGAGATCATCCGCGAGATCGTCGAGGGAATGAAAAACAAGCGTACACCGAGAAAAGTGATTTGCGACAGGGTGAAGGCAATACAATGGGCTATTGACAATGCACGCTCGGGTGATGTAATATTACTTGCCGGCAAGGGTCACGAGGATTATCAGGTCGTGGGGCATGAAAAGCACCACATGGACGAACGCGAGATCGTGGCCGACTGGCTTGAACAAAGAAAAAAACGCGGCTGAATAAGCCGCGCCTGATTTGGAGTACACCATGACGATAAAGCTGATAACCGCCTTTGTATTGGCATTCCTGTTTTCGACTGCTTTCGGAAAATATTATATTCCCTGGCTGCGCAGGCAGAAAGCCGGACAGGAGATAAAGTCAAACGGGCCGACCTGGCATATGTCCAAGAGCGGCACCCCTACTATGGGCGGCGTGATGTTCATCGGTGCTGTTGCGTTTGTATGTCTGACTGTCGGATTTGACGGCATGCTGCACGGCAATTTCGTGCACATCTTTGTGCTGCTGTTTGCGCTCGTCTTCGGCGCAATCGGTTTTCTTGACGACTGGGAGAAGCTTAAAAAGAAGCAGAACCTCGGCCTGACCGCAAAAATGAAGTTTCTGCTCCAGCTCGCGGCGGCGCTCGTGTTCGTGCTTTTGATGCGTGAGATAGGCTTTGTGAGATCCGATCTCTACGTTCCGTTTTTCAATGTCACGCTGCATATGCCGGAATGGCTCTACTTCGTGTTCGCGTCGTTCGTCATTGTCGGCACTGTGAACGCCGTCAATATAACGGACGGCGTCGACGGCCTTGCCGCCGGCACCAGCATCCCGGTTTTCCTCTTCTTTGTCGTCGTGTCTATCCTCTGGGGCGAGAATTTCCTTGAGCTCGGTATATTTGCCTCCGGCATGATCGGCGGACTTATGGGTTTTCTTGTTTATAACTTCAATCCGGCCAAGTGCTTCATGGGCGATACAGGCTCGCTGTTTCTTGGCGGCGCAGTCGCGGCTCTCGCATTTGCCTATGATATGCCGCTTATCCTCGTAACCTTGGGCATTATCTATATTCTTGAAACGCTCTCCGATATAATTCAGGTGACTTATTTCAAGATCACCCACGGAAAGCGCATATTCAGAATGGCACCGCTCCATCACCACCTTGAAATGGGCGGATGGACGGGAAAAAAGTGGAAAGAAAGAGAACTTTTTGTTCTTTTTACCGGTATATCTCTGGTGTTTGCCATCATATCATTTATTGGGGTGTTTCACCGTTACACGCTCTGATATTCTGATACTGTGCAAGTCGGGGAGGTGGGAAGATGCGTTACGAAAGCGCCCGCCTCGCCGGCTTTTCCGCAGTTGCGGACAAGGAGAGCCGCAGCAGCTTTGACACATCTTTTTTTGTTCTTGTCATTCTGCTACTGACCATGGGTGTTGTCATGGTGCTCTCGTCCAGCTATGCCAGAGCCTATTACGATCCGGGCAATATCACCGGCGGCAATGCCGTGTACTATTTTGTGCGCCAGCTGCTCTATGCGGTGCTGGGCGTTGCGGCCATGCTGTTTGCCTCGCGCCTGCCGATGAACCTTTATAAGCGCTTTGCCTTTCATTTTCTGGCGGCAGTGCTCGTTTTGCTGCTGCTTGTGCCGTTTATCGGCGTCAAGGCGAACGGCGCGCGGCGCTGGCTCGGCGTCGGCGGATTGACAGTGCAGCCGTCGGAGCTGGCGAAGCTTGCGGTGATCATTTCGTTTTCCGCGCTCATCTGCCGCTTCCGCGGAAGAATGAGATCTTTCAGATACGGCATACTGCCGTTTGCGGCGATACTGTGCGTCATAATCGGGCTTCTGGTGCTCGAACCGCATTTCTCCGCTTCGGTCATCATTATTGCGATCGGCGGCGCGATGCTTTTCCTCGGCGGCGTGCGTCTGGGCTGGTTTGCCGCGGCCTTCGGCACTGCCGGCGCAGCTGTGGCTGTGCTGCTGACATTTTTCCCGTATGCCTCCAGCCGCATCAATACATGGCGCGATCCTTTTTCCAGCTCCTCCGACGAGGGCTATCAGATCGTGCAGTCGCTGTACTCTATAGGCTCGGGCGGACTGAGCGGACTTGGCCTCGGCGGCAGCCGGCAGAAGTTTCTCTATCTTCCCGAGGAGCACAACGACTTCATTTTTTCGGTCGTGTGCGAAGAGATGGGCTTTATCGGCGCGGCGCTGATACTTGTGCTTTTTGCGATGCTCATTCTGCGCGGCTACTGGATAGCGCTTCATACGCCGGACAGATTCGGCTTTCTCGTCTGCGCCGGCGTCACGACGCTTCTTGCAATACAGGTTTTTCTCAACGTGGCCGTTGTCACGAATCTTGTGCCGTGCACCGGCATATCGCTTCCGTTTTTCAGCTACGGCGGCACGGCGCTGCTCATCGAGCTTTTCGAGATTGGCATAATACTCAGCGCATCGAGGGATGCGCTTCCATACTGAGCGAAAGGACATACAGATATGAAATTCATTCTCACCTGCGGCGGCACCGCCGGACACATAAATCCTGCGCTTGCTATTGCCGGGCGGCTTAGAGAGCTCATGCCCGACTGTGATATACTCTTCATCGGTGCTGAGGGCAAGATGGAGATGGAGCTGGTTCCGCGCGAGGGCTATCAGATCGAGGCGCTGAAAATAACAAACATAAGCAGGGGGCTGAATCTCAAATCGATCAGGCATAACCTTGACACCCTGAAAAATGTGGCCGTGTCTACCCGCGAGGCCAAGCGAATGATCCGCGAGTTCAAGCCGGATGTAGTCATCGGCACCGGCGGATATGTCTGCTACCCTGTACTTATGGCGGCGTCCGAACTCGGTGTTCCGACGGCAGTGCACGAAAGCAACGCCGTTCCCGGCCTGACCACGAAGCTGCTTGCCGAGCATGTAGACAAGGTGATGGTGGGCTTTGAGGAGAGCAGAAGCGCATATCATCACCCGGAACGGGTCGAGGTAACTGGTACTCCAGTACGCGGAGAGTTTGCTGCCTACAGCAAGGCGCTTGCGAAGAAAGAGCTTGGGCTCGATCCCGATGAGCCGCTTGTCGTATCTGTTTGGGGTTCGCTCGGCGCGGCGCATATGAATAAGATCATGGGCGAGCTCATAACCATGCTTGACGCAAGGCGGGAATTTCATCTTATCCACTCGGCAGGCTCAATGTATTTCAAGGACTTCAGGGAGAAGCTTGAGAAGGCTGCGCCGGATTTCGCGCGCTTTGGCGCGGATGTGCGCCAGTATATCTATGATATGCCGCGCGTTATGGCTGCGGCGGATCTCATACTTTGCCGCGCCGGGGCGTCGACGCTCTCGGAGCTTGCATACATGGGTAAGCCCGTCATAATCGTACCCTCGCCGAACGTGACGAATAACCATCAGGAGAAAAATGCCCGCGTGCTCGAAAGGGCTGGAGGAGCAAAGGTTTTCCTTGAGGGCGAATTCGATGCGCCCGCGCTTCTGGACACGGTGCGTTCGCTCCTCGGTGACAAGAGCAGGCTGGACGCCATGTCGGCGGCTATGCGCTCGCTTGCCGTTCCGGGCGCGACGGACAGGATCTGCGATATAATACTCAGCCTGCCGTCGGAAAAGAGAAAAAACAAAAAATAAGCTTTTCAGCATCACACCGATCCCCGCGTGCGCATAGTATAGCGTGATTTGAACGCACGGGGGGATTTTTTATGGATATATGGCATATGCGGGGAGGAAACCGTCTTGACGGCGCGTGCTTTGTTCAGGGCTCAAAAAACGCCTCGCTGCCCATTATAGCCGCTTCGATAATCAGCCCTGCCCGCACTGAACTTATGAACGTGCCTCAGCTGCGCGATGTGGATGCCGCGCTGCGGATACTCCGGCATCTGGGCTGCACTGCAGAGCAGAGGCAGAACGAAGTTTATATCGACTCTACATATCTTTCGTGCAGCGCCATACCGAATTCTCTTATGGAAGAAATGCGCTCGTCCGTGATATTCATGGGCGCACTGCTTGCGCGCTGCGGCGAAGCACGCCTGTCGCTCCCGGGGGGATGCCAGCTTGGCAGGCGGCCTATAGACCTGCACCTGAGCGCGCTCAGACAGATGGGCGCGGTGGTAGATGAAGATGGGCCCGAGATATACTGCCGCGCGGAAAAGCTGCATGGAGCGGTGATTGACCTGCCGTTCCCGAGCGTCGGGGCCACGGAGAACATCATGCTCACAGCCTGCGCGGCGCGCGGCAGGACCGTAATAAACGGCGCTGCGCGTGAACCGGAGATAACAGCGCTTCAGGACTATCTGCGCACGATGGGAGCGGAGATAGGCGGGGCCGGTAGCAGCACCGTCGTCATCGAGGGGTTCAGCGCCAATGACCATGCGGTCTGCCGCATGATCCCGGACAGAATAGTGGCCTCTACGATCGCCTGCGCCGCTGCGGCAGTTGGCGGAAATGTTGAAATGAGAGGCGTTGCGCCGGAACATTTTTCTACAGTTCTCTACTTCCTAAATCAGGCGGGCTGTGATATAATAAGCAATAATCGCACAGTGCGCGTAAAATCGTCCGGCCGTCTCAAGGCGCCGGGAGAAATCTCGACCCGGCCGTATCCCGGCTTCCCGACGGATGCGCAGCCTGTTTTGATGGCTGCTCTGCTCAAGGCCGAAGGACGGACGGTCATCACGGAGAATATCTTTGAAAACCGCTACCGGCAGGTGCCGGAGCTGAGACGGCTCGGAGCGGATATCGTCACCGAGGGGAAGCGGGCGGAGATATGGGGTGTCGGCTGTCTGCACGGTTCGGCCCTAAGCGCCACAGATCTCAGAGGCGGCGCGGCGATGATAGTCGCCGGACTTTCCGCCGATGGGGAAACGGTCGTGTTTGATGACGGACATATTACGCGCGGTTACGAACGCTTTGACATGCGTCTGCGCGCTCTCGGAGCGGATATTTTTCTTGAGTACTGACGGTCAGCCTCCCCCGGCAGCCAGGGGAGGCGCCAATAAAGATAAGCCGAAAGGAACTTGCCTATGGCATATGCACATTCAAATCAGCCGCCGGCAGACAAACATTCGGAATATATGCGGCCGCGTCGCCGCAGCACTATCAGCGCCCCGTTGATGTTTGTAATCGTGGAGGTCGCGCTTATATTCGTGATGAGCGTTTTCTTTCGCGTTTCTGATATACAGGTTGTCGGCAACAGCCATTATACGGACAGCGAGATCATAAGGGCGATAGACATCGAAGAGGGAGACAATCTTTTCTTCTTTGACCGTTTTGCCGCTTTGAGCCGCGTCTTTGCAAAGCTTCCATATGTCGAGGAGGTCGCGGTTGAGCGTAAGCTGCCGAACAAGGTCGTCATTGAGGTCAAGGAGAGCTCTGCTCTCGCTTACATCGTCCTCGGTGATGAAAACTGGACGATAGACCACAAGTGCAAGGTCCTCGGCAAGGCGAGCTCGGAGGATGAGCTTGCAGATCTTATCGCGGTCAGGGGCGTCAAGCCGGGTACGCTGCTCATCGGCGAGCAGATGCAGACGGAGGACGGCGATCAGGCGATGGTCGATTATCTCAGCGAGGTCCTCAGTCAGATAGAGGACAGGGGACTGGCCTCCGGCGTCAGCCTTGTTGATTTCTCGGATCCGTCGGACGTTCAGTTTATGTATGCGGGGCGGCTTACCGTCCAGCTCGGCGCGGACTCTAATACGGAGTATAAATTTGGAATGTTTGTGTCAGTTTTGGACAAGCTTAGTAGTGAGGATGTCGGACTGCTGAATCTGTCGGACGGCGTATCAGCACATTTTATGCCTGAATAACGGCCACATTACAATTTGCTTACAAAAAATTTCTGAAAAATAAAAAAATCTATTGACCTGGACAAAAAAATGTAATAATATATAGAACGCCGAATAAATATAAAAAATACATTCACATTATGTGAGCAGATAAAACGCAGGGAGGCAAAAATATGGATTTCAAAGCCGATAACGGGCCTGAAAATGTTGTTACAATAAAGGTGGTCGGCGTCGGCGGCGCCGGCAATAACGTCGTCAACAGAATGGTGAAGGCGGGAACTCAGGGTGTTGAGTTCATCGCTATCAATACCGATAAGCAGGCTCTTGCAGTCTCCAACGCCAATCAGAAGATACAGATAGGCGAAAAAATGACCCGCGGTCAGGGCGCTGGCTCCGACCCCGATGTCGGCAAGCGCTCCGCAGAGGAGAGCCGCAACAACATCGCCAAGGCTATAGAGGATGCCGACATGGTATTCATCACCGCCGGTATGGGCGGCGGCACCGGCACCGGTGCGGCTCCCGTGGTTGCGGAGATCGCACGCGAGGCGGGCATACTGACCGTCGGCGTCGTTACAAAGCCCTTTAAGTTTGAGGGAAAGCGCCGCATGGATCAGGCAAACATGGGTATCAAGGAGCTGCTCGGCAAGGTCGACTCTCTGCTTATAATCCCCAATGACCGTCTCAAATATGCCACCGATCAGAAGGTCACGCTGGCAAATGCATTTGAGATAGCTGACGACGTGCTGCATCAGGCTGTCACCAGCATCTCCGATCTTATCAAGAACACCGGCTTCATCAACCTTGACTTTGCTGATGTCACCTGCATCATGAAGGATGCCGGCTTTGCCCACATGGGCGTTGGCCACGCAGCAGGCAAGGGCAAGGCGGAGGACGCCGCAAAGCTTGCAGTCGCAAGCCCGCTTATGGAGACTTCGATAAACGGCGCGCGCGGCGTGCTTATCAATATCACCGGCTCTGAGGATATGGATCTTGAGGATGTCGAAACTGCCGCCAACCTCGTTCAGGAGGCTGCGCATCCCGAAGCAAATATCATCTTCGGCGCTACTTTCGATTCCGCAATGCAGGATGAGATCCGCGTCACGGTCATAGCCACCGGTTTTGAAGAGGCTCCGTCCGGCAGTGCCTCAGCCCCTGCTTCCGCAGCTGCACCTGTTTCAGGCGCTGTCCGTCCCGTCTCCGTCAAGGAGAGACCGCAGGGACTGTTCACCGGCGCTGCTGAGAAGGCTGCCGCCGCTGCTCCTGCTGCTGCACCTATAGTGCCGCCTCCCATGTCCGAGGATCGTCCGGCTTCCGCATCCGGTGACGCCCCGGCGGAGGACCCGTTCGACAGCATCTTCAAAATCTTCAACACCAAGTAATTTTGACTGTTGATAAAAAATGCTCCCCCTGTTATAATCTGGGGGAGCTTTTTCTTTAGAGTGAGCGCCGTGCTGCGCGGCGGCATGCCCGCATTCATTTACCATACGCCGGAGGTGTTTTGATGCTCGATAAAATTGTTCGCTTTATGAAGAATTTTATCAGAATTTATACGGACAATCAGCTGCCGATGGCATCAGCGGCACTTTCGTATTATTTCACGATGACTTTTTTTCCGCTCATTATCTGCCTGTACACCATGCTCGGAAACAGCTATGATAAAGCTGTGCGTATCCTGCACTTTCTGGAGAAATTCGTGTCTGAGGATGCTATGGGGCTTATGGAGAGCTTTTTGAGTTACGTCGCCGCAAATAACAGTCGCGCCATGATGGTCGCCGGGCTTGCGGTGCTGGTGACGTCCGCCTCGGCCGCGTCGCGCTGTGTGCAGACCGTTATCGGCAGGATGCAGGGCGGCCGCAAGTTCAAGGGGCTGATGTTCTTTGGCTTCAGCATTGTTTTCTCGCTTGTATTTCTCGCGGCGATCTATTTTGCGATGCTGGTCATGCTCACAGGGCGGCAGTTTATAAAAACCGTCAACGAGCTTCTGCCGTTTATAGACATCGGCGGTTCGTGGAACTGGATGCGCTTTCTTGTTATGGCCGGTATATTCTTTGTGCTGATCTGGGGCGTATATGAAGCGCCCAAGCGCAGCGAGGACGACTATTCAACATTCCCGGGCACCGTTGTGACGACCATTGCGCTCGTTGCGGTCAGCCTCGTGTTTTCGTTCTTCATCAGCCATTCGGCGAAATACCCGCTTGTGTACGGGTCGCTGGCGTCTTTGATATTGCTGATGTTCTGGCTTTATTCCTGCTGCCTTGTCATATATATCGGCGCGGCCATAAACATTTCTGTAAGGGATACGCAGCGTGAATATGAGGAAATAAGCATAGCAATAAAGGATGCGGAAAAAGAAAAACAGGACAAGTAAATTTTTCTCCCGGCCAGAAAACCTGGCCGGGAGAATTTTCATACTGCGTATTCACTTGCCCACTGCATTACGATGCGGCGGGCGTTTTCGTCTCCGCGGCCGCTGACATCTACAACGAGCGTGTCAGGATCTGCGTCCAGCGCGGCTCTGAGCGCTCTGCGGTAGTTGGAGTACTTTTCACCGAGACCGAGGCTGCGGCGCAGTTCCTCGCCGTTCTGCTCTCCCTTGAGGACACCTATGCACGGCAGCTCGGAGTTGAGGACTTCAAGCAGGGCTTCTCTGAACTGCGGGATGATAAGCTCGAAGCCGCCGAATTCATCCATTACAGTGAACGGGTAGAATTCCGCTTCTTTCAGAAGTCTTACTCCCTCTCCGCGGAATACCTCGTTGTCCGACGTGGGCGGCTCATGAGTGTAATCCAGAAACCGTGCTGCATCGAAGCCTTCTATACCGGCCGCCGCTGCTGCCGGGAGAAGATCAAAGCCGAGCAGCCTGCCGTCTGCGTCCAGTGCGCGCTCGGTAACGTAGCCGCCAGCATATGCAAGCCGCGCGCCGAGGGCATTTCTTATCAGAGTAGTTTTCCCGCTGCCTGACGCGCCGGTGAGAAAAAGATGTTTTTCCATAGTGAGCCTCCATGCGATATCTCCGCACAAATATTTTTGCCGAATAGATCCAATTATTTATATTATACCACCGGCAGCGGCCTATTGCAAATGCAGCGGCCTGACCTGTTGACAGCGGGGGACTCAAAGTTTATAATCTTCTGGTTAAAAAATATCGAAAAGGAGAAATAAACATGAAAACTGTTTCCACGGATAAAGCTCCGGCCGCAATAGGCCCCTATTCTCAGGCTCAGATATTCGGCGGCCTTGTCTATACCTCCGGTCAGATTCCTGTCGATCCTGCTACCGGCAAGATAGCAGAGGGCGTAGAGGCTCAGGCGGAGCAGGTGTTCAAAAATATTGCAAACCTTCTTGCGGCAGCTGGCAGCGATATTTCCAAGGTCGTAAAGACCACCGTATTCATCAAAAACATGGATGATTTCGGCGCCATAAACGCAATATATGGCAAGTATTTCACCGAGCCGTTCCCTGCGCGCTCCTGCGTTGAGGTAGCAAGACTGCCCAAGGATGTACTCATTGAGTGCGAGGCTATCGCGGAGGCGTAATTCACCGGCATGCTTGGCACAATAGTAAACTGCGCAGCGATCATTGCGGGCGGTCTCATCGGCACGCTGTTCGGCAACAGGATAGGCGAGCGCTATACAAAAATGCTTATGACTGTTATGGCGCTCATAACCGCTGTGATCGGACTTCAGAGTGCGCTTGGGACAGCAAATATGCTTATTGTCGTTGTCTGCATGGTTCTCGGCACCGTGATAGGCATTGCGTTGAAGCTTGACGACAGGCTGAATAACTCCGGGGATAAGATCAAGGCGAAGCTCTCGGGTACGAAGCTTGGTCAGGGCAGGTTCTCCGATGCGTTTGTCACATCGACGCTGGTTTTTGCGATCGGGGCGATGGCGATACTCGGCTCAATACAGGCTGGACTCAACCACGATTACAGCATACTTTTTACAAAGAGCATAATGGACTTCACAAGCGCCATTGCCTTTGCTGCGGCCCTTGGACCCGGCGTCCTGCTCTCGGCTCTGCCTATACTTATCGTGCAGGGATTGATAACTCTGCTTGCCGGAGTTGCGGAGCCGTTCCTGACCTCCGAGGTCGTGACCGAGATGTCCGCCGCCGGCGGGGTCATCCTCTTCGGCATGGCATTGAACCTGCTTGATGTCTGCAAGGAGCGCATAAAAGTCGGAAATATGATCCCGGCAATTCTGCTGCCAATCATCTATTTCCCGCTGGCGCATCTGTTCTAAAAATTATCCCCTGTTTCATCTGAAACAGGGGATATAGTTTTATTTACCGGCGTTTACTTCTTAAAGCTGTCCTTGAGGGCGACAGAGCGGTTGAATACAAGGCGGCCGGGCGCCGCATCCTTGTTGTCAAGGCAGAAGTAACCCTGACGCATGAACTGGAAGCCCTCGGAGTCTTTGTCGTGCTCCGGCATCGCGGCGGATGCGAGGCTTGCTTCAACTTTGCAGCCGTTGAGAACAACAAGGCTGTCGGGATTGAGGTAGTCGAGAAAGTTCTTGTCCGGACCGTCAGGATCGGGATCGGTGAAGAGATAGTCGTACATACGAACCTCGGCGTCCACGCAGTCGAGCGCGTTGACCCAGTGTATCGTTGCGCCCTTGACCTTGCGCCCGTCGGCAGGATCGCCGCCGCGGCTGTCAGGGTCGTATTCGCAGTAGATCTCGGTCACATTGCCGTTCTCATCCTTTTTGCAGCCGGTGCAGGTGGCGAGATAGGCGCCCTTGAGGCGGATCTCGTTGCCGGGGTACATGCGCTTATACTTCGGCGCGGGTACCTCCATGAAGTCGTCAGCCTCGATATACAGCTCACGGGAGAAGCTGACCTCGCGGGTGCCGTCCTCGGGACGGAGGGGATTGTTCTCAATGGTGAGCATCTCCGTTTTGCCCTCGGGGTAGTTGGTCACGATAAGCTTGACAGGGTGGAGCACAGCCATCACGCGCTTTGCGTTTGCGTTCAGATCGTCTCTCAGGCAGCTTTCAAGGAAAGCCCATTCAACGGTGGAGTCGACCTTGGACACGCCGATGCGCTCGCAGAAATCGCGGATAGATTTTGAAGTGTAGCCGCGGCGGCGCAGGCCGCAGAGCGTCGGCATACGCGGATCGTCCCAGCCGCTCACAAAGCCCTCTTCTACAAGCTTTCTGAGCTTGCGCTTTGACATGACGGTGTAATTGATGCCGAGACGGGCAAACTCTATCTGACGCGGCTTGATGCCGGGGATGGATACGTTGGAAACGACCCAGTCGTAAAGCGGCCGGTGCGCCTCATATTCGAGCGAGCACAGCGAATGGGTGATGCCCTCAAGCGCGTCCTGTATCGGGTGGGCAAAGTCGTACATCGGGAAGATGCACCACTTGGTGCCCTGACGGTGATGCTCAATGTAGCGGATGCGGTAGAGCACGGGATCGCGCATGTTGAAATTGCCGCTGGCGAGGTCGATCTTTGCGCGCAGAGTGTAGCGGCCCTCTTCAAATTCACCGTTTTTCATGCGTTCAAAGAGGTCGAGGCTTTCCTCGATGGGCCTGTCGCGCCAGGGACTGACAGCGGGATGCGTTGTATCACCGCGGTACTCCTTGAACTGGTCGGGCGTGAGCTCACAGACGTATGCAAGACCTTTCTTGATGAGCTCTATGGCGTACTCATAGGTTTTTTCAAAATAATCTGAGCCATAGAAAAACCTGTCGCCCCAGTCAAATCCCAGCCAGTGAATATCCTCCTGAATGGCATCGACAAATTCGCTGTCCTCCTTGGCGGGGTTGGTGTCGTCCATGCGCAGGTTGCACAAACCGCCGAAGCGCTCCGCAGTGCCGAAATCTATGGTTAGAGCCTTGCAGTGGCCGATGTGCAGATAACCGTTGGGTTCAGGCGGAAAACGGGTGTGGATCTTCATACCGTAGCAGCGCTGACCCTCGGAGAGATCCTCCATGATAAAGGAATCAATAAAATTTCTCGCAGTTTCTTCCATGACTCTCTTCTCCCTGTGAATTAAATATCCAATATTATATACGATTGCTGTAGATATTACAACAATAAAATGATATAGTATAGAAAAAAGAAAGCCTTGAGACGTGCTGCAAAAAGAAAGGAGCACACATCATGTCGGATACGTTTGACATCATCATAATCGGCGGAGGATCGGCGGGGCTGAGCGCCGCAGTGACGGCGCGCAACCGCGGTAAAAGAGTCGCCGTCGTGACGAACCCGGTGGAGACGAGCAGCCTCTACAAGGCTGAGCGCGTCACGAATTACCCCGGATATACGGCCATATCCGGCAGCGAGCTTGCGGATATTTTTTATAAGCAGTTGGAGAGCTGCGGCGCAGAGCTGATACATGGGCGCGCATTGTCCGTCACACCGCTCGGAGGCAGCTTCGGCGTTGCAGTCGCAAATGAGTTTTATACGGCGGCGGCTGTGATACTCGCCGTCGGGATAACGCGCGAGAGACTCTACCCCGGCGAGGCGGAGCTTCTTGGCCGCGGCGTGAGCTACTGCGCGACCTGCGACGGTATGCTCTACCGCGGAAAGACCGCCGCGGTTATCGGCAGCAGCGCGGAGGCAAAGGAGGACGCTGCATTTCTGGAGGGTATAGGGTGCAGGGTGCTTCGATTTGAGGAAAATCTGCGCTATGAGATAAAAGGGGACGGACACGCGGAAAAGCTTGTTGCAGGCGCAACAGAATATGATGTTGACTGTGTGTTTATAATAAAAGAGAGCATATCGGTAGCAAAGCTAGTGCCCGGACTGGATTATTCCAAAGCCGGTATAGTGACACAACGCAATATGGCGACTAGCGTTCCGGGCATATATGCCGCAGGCGACTGCACAGGCAGGCCGTATCAGCTTGCAAAGGCGGCGGGAGAGGGCAATGTTGCCGCGCTCTCAGCGTGTGAATATATAGACAAAAAGGAGAAATAAAAATGGCAGTACAGCATATCAAAACATCTGAATTTGACAGCTTCATCGCCGCAGGCGACGTTCTGGTGGATTTCTGGGCGACGTGGTGCGGCCCGTGCCGTATGCAGGCGCCCATTCTGGAGCAGCTTGATTCAGAACTCGGCGGCAGCGTGAAGATAGGCAAGGTCGACGTTGACGAGGAGCCGGAACTCGCGCACCGCTTCGGCGTTATGAGCATTCCCACGCTCATCGCGTTCAGGGACGGCAAGGCGATCGCGCAGAACGTCGGCGTTACCGATGCAAACGGCCTGAAGCGCATGCTCGGAAAGTGATATCAGCCCTTGACAAATCAGAAGCAGTAAACTATAATCCATATATTGCTGTGACAGGCAGGAGTACGCAGGCGGCGGATTTTCAGAGAGGAAGCGGACGGTGTGAGCTTCCATGAGGCGCTGCGGAAGGTCGGCCTTGAGCGTGCCGGGTGAAGGGTAACTGCGTAGCCTGACCGTTATCCCCGCGTTAAGGGGACAAGAGTGCCGCATTTGCGGAATTCAGGTGGTACCGCGGTATTTTTTATCGCCCTGAGGCAGATCATGCCTCAGGGCGTTTTTGTTTTGAGGCTGTGCTTTATATGAGAGAGGAGTTTTGAAATGAAAGAGCTTCCGAAAGTCTATGACCCAAAATCGGTCGAAAAGAAGATCTACGACATGTGGATGAAGGGCGGGTATTTCAAGGGAAAGATCGATCCCGAGAAAAAGCCCTTCTCAATAGTGATGCCGCCCCCCAACGTCACCGGCCAGCTCCATATGGGACACGCCCTTGACTCTACGCTGCAGGATATCCTCACGCGCTATAAGCGCATGCAGGGCTACAGCGCGCTGTGGCTGCCCGGTGTGGACCACGCCGGTATCGCCACGCAGATAAAGGTGGAAGAGGTTCTGCGTAAGACAGAGGGCAAGACCCGCTACGACCTCGGCCGCGACAAGTTCCTTGAGCGCGTCTGGGCGTGGAAAGAGCAGTACGGCGACAGAATAGTGGAGCAGCAGAAGAGCATGGGCGTCAGCTGCGACTGGGACCGCAGCCGTTTTACAATGGATGCGACCTGCGCCAAGGCTGTGCGCGAGACGTTCTGTGAGCTGTACGATAAGGGCCTTATATACAAGGGCCGCCGCATGATAAACTGGTGTCCGCACTGCCGCACGGCGCTGTCCGACGCGGAGGTCGAATACAAGGACATCCCCGGCAGCTTCTGGTATATCCGTTACCCGGTCGAAAACTCCGATGAGGAGTTTATCATTGCGACTACCCGTCCCGAAACGATGCTCGGCGACAGCGGCGTTGCCGTCAACCCCGCTGATGAGAAATATCAGCACCTCGTGGGGAAGAACGCCATTCTCCCGCTTGTGGGCCGTAAGCTCCCGATAGTGGCGGATGATTATGTTGAGCTTGGCTTCGGTACCGGCGCCGTTAAGATGACGCCGTGCCACGACCCGAACGACTATGAGGTCGGCCTACGCCATGATCTCGAGCAGATCCAGTGCATTGACGAGGACGGCAAGATCATCAACGGCGGAAAGTACGACGGTATGGACCGCTATGAAGCGCGCAAGGCTATTGTTGCCGACCTTGAGGAACAGGGCTACCTCGTTAAGGTAGAACCATACAGCCACAATGTCGGCTGCTGCTACCGCTGCGGCAAGGTCGTCGAGCCGATGCTGTCTCCGCAGTGGTTCGTCAAGATGGAGCCGCTGGCGAAGAAGGCAATCGAGGTCGTCAAGGACGGCCGTATCAGATTCGTTCCTGAACGTTTCACAAAGACCTACCTGAACTGGATGGAGAATGTGCACGACTGGTGTATCTCCCGTCAGCTCTGGTGGGGGCATCAAATCCCCGCATGGTACTGTGATGACTGCGGCCATATCACTGTTTCGCGCGAAGACGCGGCGGAGTGCGAGTGCTGCCACAGCAAAAATATCCGCCGCGACGAGGATGTGCTGGACACATGGTTCAGTTCCGCGCTTTGGCCGTTCTCCACGATGGGCTGGCCTGAAAAGACTGCCGAGCTCGACTACTGGTATCCGACCTCGGTCATGGTCACGGGCTATGATATTATCTTCTTCTGGGTCGCAAGGATGATCTTCTCCGCAATGGAGCAGATGGATAAGGAGCCGTTCAAGACGGTGTTCATCCACGGCCTCGTCCGCGACAGTCAGGGACGCAAGATGTCCAAATCTTTGGGCAACGGCATCGATCCGCTGGAGATGGTCGACAAGTACGGCGCGGACGCGCTGCGTTTCAACCTTATCACCGGCAACTCGCCCGGCAACGACATGCGCTTCTACATTGAAAAATGCGAGGCGATGCGTAACTTCTGCAATAAGATATGGAATGCATCACGTTTTGTGATGATGAATCTGACCATCGACAAAAACGAGCTGCCCGAGAGGCTCGAGATCGAGGACAAGTGGATACTCTCCAAGCTCAATGACGTCGTAAAAGAGGTCAACGAGAATATGGACAGCTTTGAGCTCGGTGTTGCGGCAGGCAAGATATACGATTTTATCTGGGACAGCTACTGCGACTGGTATATTGAGCTTACAAAGCCCCGCCTCAACGGAGATGATGAGGAATCGAAGCTCTCGGCGCAGAAGGTACTGCTGTATGTACTCACCGAGATACTGAAGCTTCTGCACCCGTTCATGCCGTTCATCACCGAAGAGATATGGCAGGCGCTGCCTCATGAGGGTGAAGCGCTTATGGTCGAGCGCTATCCTGAATTCAGCGCCGGACTGTCCTTCCCGGAGGACGAGCAGAACTTTGAGATGGTCATGACCGCGATCAAGGCCGTCCGTGCCCGCCGCAGCGAAATGAATGTGCCGCCTTCCAGAAAGGCGCATCTCATCATAGCGACGGACAAGAAGGCGGCGTTCGAGGCCGGCAGAAGCTATATCTGCAAGCTTGCGTTTGCAAGCGAGGTCAGCGTTGTTGACGCTGCGCCTTCCGGCAGCGAGGGAATGGTCTCCGTCGTCACTGACAATGCCCGCATGTTCATGCCGATGGCAGAGCTTGTTGATCTCGACAAGGAGCGCGCACGCATTGCCAAGGAGCTGGCCAATGCCGAGAAGCAGCTTGCCGGACAGAACGCGAAGCTTGCAAACGAGAACTTTGTCTCCCGTGCGCCTGAACAGGTCGTCAATGCCGAGCGCGAAAAGAAGGCGAAGCTCGAGGCGCTTATTGAAAACCTGAAGCTCAGCCTTGAAAATCTCGGAAAATAAAATCCGGCATACCGGCTTTCGACGGTAAATTCAACTGAAAAACGTTAAAATGGCATCGCATACAGTTGTATGCGGTGCCATTTTTGCGTTTACAGAGGTGAAACTTGTGAATATAAGGACTTCTTTTTTATCCGGGCGGCTGACGGTATATCTTGCCGGAGAGCTGGATCACCATGAAGCGCGCTGTACTATCCGTGAGATAGACGAGCTTCTGGACGAATACCTGCCGCGGGACTGTGTGCTTGATCTCAATGGTCTGAGCTTTATGGATTCATCCGGCATTGCGGTCATAATACGTTTGAATCAGCGCATGAAGAGCCTCGGCGGGCGTATGTGGATAGAAAATCCGGCAAAACAGCCGCTGCGTGTGCTGGATGCGGCGGGGATAGACCGGCTCGTGCCGGTGGCGACGGGCAAATCGTGAAGGAGTGATAAAATGAACGCAGTAAATTACATAAAGCTTGAGTTTCCCAGCAAAAGTACGAATGAGGCCTTCGCACGCATGGCTGCGGCGGCCTTTGCCGCACAGCTCGACCCGACGATGGAAGAACTGGGCGATATAAAGACTGCCGTGTCAGAGGCGGTGACGAACTGTATTGTACACGCCTACCCGGATAAGCTTGGCCGCGTGAGCATGCGCATGAGAATACTTGAGGGCGGAGTGCTTGAGATATCTGTGCGTGACTGGGGACGCGGTATTGATAATGTCGAGCGGGCAATGGAGCCGTTGTTCACGACGGGCGGCGAGGACAGGAGCGGCATGGGCTTTACGATCATGTCCAGCTTTATGGACAAGCTGCGTGTACGCTCGGCTCCGGGAAAGGGAACGACTGTCACCATGCGGCGCATGATATGCCCGAGAGTGGGACGCAAATGAGCGATATTTACACCGACATCCGCGCCGCGCAGACCGGAGACAGAGATGCCGCCGGAAAGCTTATAGAGGAGAACTCGGGCCTCATATGGAGCATAGCAAAGCGTTTTTTCGGGCGGGGCGTTGACCCGGACGACCTGTATCAGCTCGGCTGTGTAGGCTTTCTCAAGGCTATTGATGGCTTTGACGAGAGCTTCGGCACACGCTTTTCGACCTATGCAGTGCCGAAAATATCCGGCGAGATACGGCGCTTCCTCCGCGACGACGGTACCGTAAAGGTCAGCCGCGGCATAAAGGAGCAGGCCGCACAGATAAAATCCGCACGGCTCGCGCTCGAACAGCGCATAGGCCGTGAGCCCAATATATCCGAGCTTGCCGCCGAGACAGGCTTTTCACCTGAAGAGATCGCTTTTGCCGAGGTTGCGACCGGGCCGGCGGAGAGCCTGCAGAAGGAAAACGGTGAGGACGGATTTACACTGGAACACGTCCTTGGCGATTACACGGCGGAAGAGAAGATGGTCGAGCATGTGGCGCTGCGCGCGGCCATAGAAAAGCTGCCCGAGAAGGAGCGGCAGGTCGTTGCCCTGCGCTATTATCACGGCATGACGCAGCAGAACTGCGCCAGAGTTATGCATGTCTCGCAGGTGCAGATATCACGTCTTGAACGCCGTGCGGTCGACACACTGAGAGAAATGCTGGAATAACATCAATGGCTCCCGGGCATCCGGGAGCCATTGATGTTAGATCAGAATATTACGTTAATATCCACAGGCCCGAACACACCCTTGACGCGCCCGCTCTCGGTATACTGCCAGATATCATATCCGAAGCTGACGCGCGGCAGCATATTGTTGGCGGTATAATTTGCGATCCACAGCGTTTGTGCAGAGAGCGCCCGGTAGTTCAGCTCGCTGGTGATGTAATATGTGCCGGAGTATACGCCGGTATCATAGCCCGCGCTGCGCAGCACGGATGAAAAAGCATTTATGATGCCGCTGCGTCTGGCTGTACTGAGCCTGTCTGCCCGTCCGTAAGGGTATTTGCCGGAGTATTCGATGTCGAGAAATACGGGCATGTCCAGCGGCGCACCGTGCAGCCGCGATAACACGTATTCTGCCTCCTCCACGGCCTCAGCGTCATTGACGGCGGTGGAGTAGAAATATACTCCGAGCTTGAGTCCGGCACGCCTGGCCTCGTCAAAATATTGCCGGAAGCGTGTATCGGTGTACAGCATGCCGGTTCCCCAGCCGCGTCCGCCGACGCGCAGGATAACAAAGCTGACGCCCTGATCGCGCAGAGTATCCCATTCGATGCGTCCGTTATAGCAGGAGAGGTCTACACCGACGGCAGAGGCCATCTGTCCAAGCTCACTGAGATAGTACAGCTTCCCGTCAACCTCATTGAGACCCGGAACGAGCTGCTCAAGCGACGGGGCCTGATGCGTCGCGGAGCTTACGGCGCAGATGACCGGTTCCGGCAGGGTGTATCCGTCCAGCGCCTGCATCGTGACCGTATAATTTCCCGGCAGCAGCTCCACAAGGTAGCAGCTGCCGTCGGTATATGTGGAACATATGATCTCGTCGCCGAGCGGCGTCGTGAGCGTGAGCTGAAAGCGCTCGCCGGTCACGGGCTCTCCGTTTTCGCCGCATACGGTTATAAACAGGTCCTCGCCCTGAGAATATGCCGTAAGCCGGACGGTACGCAGTCCGGTATCCGCACTGCCTGTCTGCACAGGCGTTTCAGCTGCGGCGCTCTCCTGTACGGCGGGCATGGAGGCGGCGCGCCGGTTCGCCATATAGACGTTCAGCGGCGGCACCACGATGAGCAGTGAGATCAGCACCGCGAAACACGGCAGTATGATCATGAGCGGCCGGGCATATCCGGGACTGTTGATCTTTTCCCAGAGTCCGGCGAGAAAATTTTTCATAAGCGGTTCTTTCCTTGTTGGTTTCTGTCGAAATAATAGCCTACGTGCGCGGGACTTGTCAACAAAATTTCCGCCTTGTTAATTGCGTGCGGATGTGATAAAATCACCATTATGGCTACTGAATTTGAAAGAGAATATGTGCAGGCGCGTAAAGCATATATACGTGCTCAGTTTTCGCATCTGAATGACAGACAGATCGACGCGGTGATGGCCACGGAGGGGCCGTTGCTGATACTCGCGGGCGCCGGAAGCGGCAAGACCACCGTATTAATAAACCGCATCGAAAATTTGATAAGCTTCGGCAAAGCGGGGGACTGTGACGAGCTGCCGGCCTTTGCGGATGAGCCTGCGCTTGAAAAGCTCCGGGCAGGCGGTGCGGATGCCGCTCCCTATGCCGCGCTCGACCCTGTCGAGCCGTGGCGCATCCTTGCTATAACCTTTACAAATAAGGCTGCGGGGGAGCTGAGGGACCGTCTTGCGCGCAAGCTCGGTGAAAAGGCGAACGATATTTGGGCCTGTACCTTCCACTCCGCCTGCGTGCGTATACTGCGCCGCGATGCGGAGAAGCTGGGCTTCACCTCCAATTTCTCAATATACGATACCGCCGACAGCCAGAGCATGGTCAAGCGTATACTCAAGGATATGGAGCTTGATGAGAAAACATTCCCGCCGCGTTCGATCCTTTCGGAGATCAGCCGCGCGAAGGATGAAGAGCTCGGCGCAAAGGAATATCTTGAAAATGCGCGCGCCATGGGCGATCTGCGCAGAATAAAAACCGGCGAGATATATGCCGAGTATATGCGCCGCCTTTTTGCTGCGAATGCGATGGATTTTGACGATCTTATTTATTTTACAGTCAAGGTCCTGAAAGAAAACGAGGAAGCCCGCCGGCACTGGCAGCAGCGCTTCCGTTATGTGCTCATAGACGAGTATCAGGACACGAATCACCTTCAGTATATGCTGGCATCGCTTCTCGCGGGGGGCTGCGGTAATATCTGCGTCGTAGGTGATGACGATCAGAGTATATATAAGTTCCGCGGCGCGACGATAGAAAATATTCTGTCGTTTGAAGGAGAATTCAAGGGATGCCGAACGATAAGGCTTGAACAGAACTATCGCAGCACGGGGCATATACTTGACGCCGCCAATGCGGTCATCCGCAACAACGAGGGGCGCAAGGGCAAGGAGCTGTGGACAAATGAAGGCGAGGGTGAGCCGGTCAGGCTCTATGTTGCCGACAATGAGAACGACGAGGCGCAGTATGTAGCGGCGAAGATCATGGCGGACTACGGCCGCGGCGCAAACTGGCGCGACCATGCGGTGCTCTACCGTATGAACGCGCAGTCAAACCAGCTGGAATATGCCTTCAAGCGCAACGGCATACCCTACCGCATTATCGGCGGCATGCGCTTTTTTGACCGTGCCGAGATAAAGGACATACTGGCTTATCTCAATGTCATTGCAACTCCGGCAGACGATCTGCGCCTTATGAGGATAATCAACACGCCCGCGCGCGGCATAGGCGAGCACAGCGTTGAGATCGCGCGCCAGCTTGCACAGGATCACGGAACGAGCATTTATGAGATCGTCAGCCATGCGGACAATTATCCGGAGCTGAGCCGCCCGTCAGTCAAAATGAGGCTTTTTGCCCAGATGATAGACGAGCTGCGAGAGTTTGCAAAGGCCAATACGCCTGATGCGCTGGTGGACGAGCTCATTGAAAAGACGGGCTATATCCGTGCGCTTGAAGAGAAGAATACACACGAGGATCAGACCCGCATCGAGAACGTGCGTGAGCTGAAATCGAGCATACTGGGATACATGAAGGAATCCGGGGACGAGACGCTGGAGGGATATCTTGCAAATGTCGCTCTATATACCGATCTTGACAACTATGACGCTGATGCGGATACGGTCGTCATGATGACGATGCACTCGGCGAAGGGACTGGAGTTCCCGACGGTGTACATAGTCGGCATGGAAGAGGGAATTTTCCCGGGAGTACGCGCCATCGGAGAGCAGGCCGAGATGGAGGAAGAGCGCAGGCTGTGTTATGTTGCAATAACCCGCGCCGAGCGCCAGCTTGAGCTTGTCTGCGCGCGTCAGCGCATGATCTTCGGCCGCACTACTGCAAACCGCGTCTCCCGGTTCGTTGAGGAAATACCGGAGGAGCACATCGAAAAGAATATGCCCAAGTATGCGCAGAGGGAAAAAACGCGCGAGCAGGGCTTTACGCAGCATAAGCGCCGCCTGAACTATGATCAGCTCAGGGGCGGTGCGGTCGCTCCGGCGGCCGGGAGCACAAAAGCTCAGGCAGTGAGCTTTGCTGTCGGCGATAATATAAAGCATAAGGCCTTCGGAGAGGGCGTAATAACAAATATGACTCCGATGGGCGGAGATTTTCTTGTAGAGATCAATTTCAGGCAGGGGACAAAGCGGCTCATGCTCAGGGCGGCGGCGCCCCATATGACAAAGGAATAATATCAGGTATCTATGGCTAAAAATTACGGTTTTCTCGGCCGTCTCGCATTGTTAGGGACGGCTATAATCTGGGGAACATCATTTGTTATCCTCAAATCCACTCTCGGAAGCGTCAGCACACTGTGGCTGCTCTCGATAAGATTCAGCATTTCTGCCATTATTCTTATGGCCTTTGCAGCGCGAAGGCTGAAAAAGATGGACAGGCGCACGGTCAAAGGCGCTGTGCTGATGGGAGTGTGCCTTGCGCTGGCGTATATCGTGCAGACCTACGGCCTTGTATATACGACTGCCGGAAAAAATGCATTTCTCACTGCGACATATTGCGTGCTGGTGCCTTTCCTCGCATGGGGGATTTATAAACGCAAACCGGGCGCGAACAATATCATTGCGGCGGTCCTGTGCATAACCGGCATCGGTTTTGTTTCGCTCAGCACCGGCTTTGACGATGTCAATATCGGTGATGTGCTCACGCTCTTCTGCGGTATTTTCTACGCGTTCCAGATAATTATGATGGAAAACTATATTGACGGCGGCGACTCTCTTGCCATATCCGCCGTGGAGTTTTCAATGGCGGCGGTTATCTGTGTTGCCGGCGCGCTGATCTTTGAACCGTTTCCGTCTGATATTCCGCGCGGAGCGTATTTCTCTCTCGCTTATTTGAGCGTGATGTGCACTGCCGTCTGCTTTTTCCTTCAGGCTTGGGGCATGAGGTATACTCCGGCTTCCACGGCTGCGGTCATTATGACGCTTGAAGCGGTGTTTGGCGCGTTCCTCTCCATAGCATTGGGGTACGAACAGTTGACGCCGCGCCTCGCCATCGGTTTTGCGCTCATTTTTGCCGCAGTGCTGATGTCTGAGGTCGGCGGCCAGCTATTTGAAAAGCTGAAAAAACAAAAATGAATCATAAGGGGGCTTTGCCTTGAAAGCTGAAAAGAAAAAATTCAATATTTCAGGGCAGAGCCTGATTTTTATCGGCCTTTTTATTGCGGCTCTGGCGTTCATGCTCTGGAAGTGCCCGTTCGGGCTCGGAGGGAGCGATGAGGCATTTTATCTCACCATCCCGCACCGGCTCTGCCTTGGCGACGAGCTGTTCCGCGACGAATGGCATCTCTCTCAGCTCAGCGCGTTTTTTACACTGCCGTTTGTGAGCCTGTACCGGGCGGTAAACGGCTCCAACGATGGTATTATGCTCGCGGCGCGCTATGTCTATGTGTTCGGACATGCGGCGGCGGCTTTGGTGGTCTGGCTGCGGCTGAAAAGGCTCGACCGGGTTTCCGCGCCTGCGGCGGCACTGATTTTCATGCTGTTCACGCCGTTTGACATGATGTGCTGGAGCTATAATACCATTGCCGTTGACGCGCTTGTCCTTTCAGGCGTGATAGCTGGGACGGCATCTGATAACGGCCGCACGGCATGGGCCGTATCCGCTGCTCTGTTTGCCTGTGCGGTCGTGTGCTGCCCGTATCTTGCCTCCACCTATGTGCTGTACTTTGCAGCGGTGACAGTATGCCGGGCAATGTATAAAAAGACTGCGGGGGCCGCATGGAAAAACGAGTTTTTTACATGGCGTACTTTCGGCTTATTCACGGCGGGCGTGGCGGCGGTATCGGCGCTGTTTCTGGTGTTCTTTTTCAGGCACTCAGGCGTATCGGAGGTGCAGAATGCGCTGCCCGGCATCTTTTCGGACCCCGAGCATCCCGGCTATTCAGTCGTGTTCATGCTCAAGCACTATGTTTACTGTCTTGTGACGGCGCATAGGTTTATAGTCATGCCGGTCGCGGTCTATGCCGTGTCGCTCGTGCTTCTTGCGTTTGACGGAAAGCGCCGTGAGCATGCTCCCTTTCACATTGCGCTTGCAGCCGTTTCGGCGCTGATGATCTGGGCGTTGTTTTTAAAAAACCTTGCGCAGGATTACTATAACGGCGTAATGCTGCCTCTTGTGCCGGTTGGATTTACGGCATATCTGCTGCTTGAGAAAAAGCCGGAGGTGCTGTTTGCGGCTGGCTTTATTCCGGGCGTGATATATTCGTTCTGCGTCAGCGCAACGTCGAACATGGGCTTTCTCGTGATGTCTATGGCGCTGTCAACGGCGAATGCTGCATCCATAGTCTTTATCGGACTTCTCGTCCGCCAGCTGCGTGCACAGCGCTGCCGCGGGGCTCGCGCCGGCACTGCGGCGGCAGTGCTGCCGGTGCTGTGCCTTGCCGCGCTTGTCATAGTAATAAGAGCGTCGCACTGCTTCTGGGATGAGAGCCCTGCGCAGCTTGGCAGCAGGATCAGCGTTGGCCCCGCGCGGGGCATCGTGACCTCTGAACGGCTGAGCCGGGACTATATGCGGATATATGACGACATGCAATATTATTCGGATAAACCGCGCGGCAATATGCTGGTTTATGCGCAGGAGACATGGTGCTGCCTTATGCTGGACGATTATCCGTATGCCTCGTTTTCGGCATGGCTTTCCGGCCTGAATGAAGAGACGGAGCGGCGTCTTGCACTGTATTATGATATGAACCCGGCGAAGGAGCCGCAGTATATCTACATACTGAAGGACAATGCCTTTGCCCAGCCGGGGCTTGACAGCGCGGCAATCAGAGCCGCCGCGGAGGAAAACGGGTTTTCCGTCACGGAAAACGACGTCAGCTGGAAGCTGGAAAAATAAACGTATCTGCCCCGCGGCAAAAGCCGCGGGGCAAAAAATGAAAATATTCATCAATAGTCTTTGATTTTTTGCCGAGTATATGGTAACATTAATCGTTAACAGCACAATCTGAAATGCAGTCAGAGGGAAAGAGTATATGGCAGACCTGAGAAAAGAGATCGAAAGGCGCAGAACCTTTGCGATAATTTCACACCCGGATGCGGGTAAAACAACACTTACAGAAAAGCTCCTGCTCTACGGCGGGGCAATACAGCTGGCTGGCTCTGTAAAGGGAAAGGCCACTGCGCGGCATGCCGTGTCGGACTGGATGGAGCTTGAAAAACAGCGCGGTATATCCATAACCTCGTCTGTCATGCAGTTTGAGTATGAGGGCTATTGCATCAATATCCTTGACACTCCGGGACACCAGGATTTTTCTGAGGACACATACCGCACGCTCATGGCGGCAGACAGCGCGGTCATGGTCATCGACGGCGCGAAGGGCGTCGAGCCGCAGACGCGCAAGCTGTTCCGCGTGTGCGCCCTGCGCCATATCCCCATCTTCACCTTCATCAACAAGATGGACCGCGAAGCCCGCGACCCCTTTGAGCTGATGGAGAACATCGAGGAGATCCTGGGCATCAAGACCTACCCCATGAACTGGCCCATCGGCTGCGGCAAGGAGTTCAAGGGCGTGTTCGACCGCA
>URDG01000019.1 GCA_900546515.1 uncultured Eubacteriales bacterium
CGCTTCGCCGTGGTGTGGGGCGATGAGAACGGCAATATCACCCAGCGCGAGCTGGTGAGCATCTACATCACCATGGACTGTGCCCCCTACACCGTGAACACCGCTTGTCAGGATGCACAGCCCCTTCCCGCGGCCTATCTGGAGACCGGCTTTGAAAAGCTGGTCAGTGATACGGAGTGGACGGCGGAGTATCAGGACGGCAAGCTGGTGCTCACCACCCTGAACGGCATCCAGACCAGCGGGAAGAACACACAGCTGGGCTTCCTGCACTGGGATAAAATGGCTCCTGCCGGCTACGCCGTGGAGCACTGGGCGCGCACGGACGGCGGCAACAATGACAGCGGCGTGGCTGGCTCCAGCACCGGTGTGTGGACATGGAACAACCAGTGGGGCAATGGCTTCAGCGCCTTCTATGAGGTAATGCTGCGCAATGACAGCACCGGCGACAGGCTGCTCTATTCGTTGGAGGTGCTCCAGAACGACGGCAAGCCCTCCTATGCCAAGGTATCCGCCACTGATAAGGACGGCAATACCATCACCAGCACCGCGCCGGCGCAGCTGGATCTTGACACGGAGTATCTGAAGGATAAAGGCATCATCCTGACCTACGACGCCCGACTGGGTTGCTTCCACACCTCCTATGTACCCAACGTGATCCCCGACTACAACGCGATGGTCAATACCAGCATTACGCTGGAGGCGCCGGAGGGCGCGGTCTACTTCACCCGCGTCCATCAGGACGGCGGCAACGATCCCCGGTGCGGCGGCAGTGATGATGCGGCGCGGACGCTGGCTCTTCTACAGAACAGCGACCAGTGGTTTGAGGTCAGCGACACCGGAGAGGTGGCTATGAACGCCCGCTCCGTGCGCATCATGCCCAGCGCGCAGGCCAGTACGAAAAGCTCCTCGAATATCAGGCGGCGGCGCGCAAGCTCCAGCGCCTCCATATCCGGCGGGAAATGTATGTTTTCATATGCATAGCGCGCCTGCACCAGCCTGCACCGGCGGCGCACGTTTTCCGGCAGCACGTCCGGCACCAGGCCGGCGCACGTATCCAGCCCCTGACGCACGGCCTGAAGCATGCTGCGCTGGTTGAGCCCGCTGCATATCCTGTACACCGGGATTATACGTCCGGTTATACCGTTTTCCGTGCCCTCTTTTTCGTGCACGGGGTTGACCATGCTGCGGTGAGAGCCCTTTATTTCGATCTTGCCGAAGAATATATAGCTCTCGCCTAATTGAAACTGATCCTTTACATAATTTTGATTAAAATAAGTTATGTCAACCGAACCGCTTTCGTCGACCGCACGGAATTTCACAAGCTCCATTCCGCGGCGTATGCGCACGAGGCGCGGCGTGTCCGCAACGATAGCCCGGATGCACACCGGCTCGTCAGGAGTCGTAAGGGCGATGGGACAGTACTTGCTCCGGTCTTCATACTTGCGCGGGAAATATGATATAAGGTCATAGAGAGAAAAGACGCCAAGCTTATTCAGAGCCTGCGCCTTTTTCTCTCCAATTCCTTTTATATATCTGACATCGGTGTTTAAATCAGCCATCATTCAACAAATTTCAGTCCGTAGTTTTCATTTGTCAGGGTGAACTTTTCCATAAGACCCTTTGTGCAGATGATCTTGTCCTCTTTGGTCACGAGTATCATCTCAAAACCGCCGTATGTGCGCCAGTAGTTTATAGCGCGCGTCTCGCCGAGCACGAACATTGCCGTGGACAGGCAGTCCGCCAGCGTGCCGTCAGAGCAGATGATCGTGACGGATTCAAGCGTATTTGTCACAGGATAGCCCGAGGACGGGTTGAGAATATGGTGGTAGGTATTGCCCTTGCTGTCGGTAAAGAAGCGCTGATAGCTGCCGCTTGTGACGATCGCGGTCTCGCCTACGGAGACAACGCCCAGATAGCTTGCGGTGTTGTTCGGATCCTGTACGGCGACATTCCACTCGGTGCCGTCAGTCTTGAGGCCGAGAGTCTGCACGTTGCCGCCGAGGGAAATGATGCCGCTCGTTACTCCGGCCTGACGCATGGCTTCAATCGCGTTGTCTGCCGCGCAGCCCTTTGCGACGGATGCAAAGCTCAGCTCACCGTAGGAGGGGAGACTGACTGAATACGAGCCGGAGGCAGGAAAGCTTGTGAGCACGATCTGGCCGAAGCAGAGCCGGGAGAGATCCTCGGATATTTCGGCGGCTGTCGGCACGTAATATTTCCCGTCAACAAAGCCCCAGCGCTTTACGAGCGGATACAGCGTCAGATCAAGCGCGCCCTCACTCTGCTGGTAGACCGTGTGAGCCGTGCTTATCATTCTGGCGATCTGGCCGGATATAACGGTGCTGCCGCCCTGCGCGTGATTAATCGCATAGGTCGTGCTGGTGCTCAGCTCCGGGTCGAGAGCTGAATCCATCGAGAGAATTATGCTCTCGGCGGCGTCAAGTCCGGCGTCAGCATTGTTGCCGTAGGCGGTCAGCGTCATGATGGTGTCCATTGCGTAGACCTCGCGCTGGCTCTTGCGCGTCTCGCCGCATGCGGTGAGAGGCACGAGCATTGCCGCGCAGAGCACGACGCATATGAGCTTATAAAAGATGCTTGTGTGTCTCATAGAACTCATTATAATCCTCTAACATGTATTTGAGCAGCTTCGGAGTGTCGAGCTGGTACGGGCAGCGTGTGCTGCACTTGCCGCAGTCGATGCAGTCGTTTATCTTGTTCATCTTTGCGCGCCATTCGTCAGTCATGTACTGCTGCCATGGGGAGCGGCGCAGAAGCATGTTCATGCGCGCACAGTTGCGGATCTCAATTCCGACGGTGCATGGCATGCAGTACCCGCAGCTGCGGCAGAAGGTCCCGGAGAGCTCGTGCCTGTCGGCGTTTATGACCTCGCGCAGCTCATCGTCCAGCACCGGATCTTCTTCGGCGAGCGCCAGCCACTGCCTGAGCTCGTCAAGGCTTTGTATGCCCCAGATGGGCACGACGTTGTCATACTCGTTCATGAATGCATGGCAGGCGCGCGGGTTTGTCCCGAGCAGGCCGCCCGCAAGACCCTTCATTGCGATATAGCCTACGTCCGCTTTCCTGCAGTTTTCCGCCAGTCTCAGATCGCGCGGGGAGGAGATATAGCTGAAGGGAAACTGCAATGTCTCAAAATTGCCGTTGACGGCCGCCTGCTCCGCAACTGCGATACGGTGCGTGGTGATGCCGATATGGCCGATCCAGCCGCGCTTTTTCGCTTCGAGCGCGCCCGCATATGCGCCGTTCGGGTCGTTTATATCCGGCAGGGCCGCGGCCTGATGGAACTGAAACAGATCTATGTAGTCCGTTTTCATCATGCGCAGGCTGTTTTCGATGTGTGCAAGCACGCCGTTTTTATCGGTGGCGGCGCTCTTGGTCGCAAGAATGATTTTGTCTCTTACATCCGAGAGCGCAAGACCGATCTTGCGTTCACTGTCCGTATAGGCGTTCGCAGTGTCAAAAAAATTGATGCCGCCCTCATAAGCTGCGCGCAGAATATCCACAGCGCTGTCCTCGCTGCATCGTTGGACCGGCAGACAGCCCATTGCGGGCTTTGTCACCATCAAGCCGGTCTTTCCAAGACGGACTTTCTTCATGGTTTTATCCTCCGTGAATCGGTAGAGTAAAAATATTCATAATATTATATCAGAACAGAGACGTTTTGTAAACGCAAAGCTGCTGCGCTCAGCGCGTGAAGCTCTCCACGGCGCGGCTGAGCTTGCGTTTTATACGCTGCAGCGCCGAGTCGACCGATTTGACCGGCTTGCCGCAGCGCCCGGCGATCTCCTCATAGGAAAGCCCCTCCAGATAAAAGGCCAGCACTTTTTTCTCGAGCGGGGAAAGGATCCTGCGGCAGAGCGCGTAGAGGTCGGTTTTCTTCTCCTGCTCGATTATCAGCTCCTCGGGGGAGAGGTTGTAGCGCTCGTCCGCCATCCGGGCCAGCGCCTCGCCATCGTCGGAATATATATCCTCAAGCGAGAGCCGGTAGTTGAGCGGCATATGCTTGAAGCGCGCGGCAGCCTTTATCGCCGAGAGTATGCGCCGTTTTACGCACAGCTCGGCGTAGGATCTGAAAAGCGCGCTGCCTCCGGGCTGATAGCTCTGTATGGAGCTGACGAGCCCTATCATACCCTCCTGAATGAGATCCTCGCTGTCGCCGCCGACAAGAAAATACGGGCGTGTACAGCGCTTTACAAGCGGCCTGTAGCGCACGGCAAGCTCACTGCCGGCGACGCCGTCCCCGCTGCGGAACAGACCTACCAGTTCGTCGTCCGACAGCGCGGAATAATTGACTGCCATGTTCGACCGCCTCCTTTTGCAGAACAATTAAACATTATATTTATAACATATAATTATTAAATTTTCACCATGTTTATCAGAAATTTGCTTTATATTACGTAAACTGCAATATGAAAACAACAATATGTTTACAAAGTTACGTAAATAATATTATGAAACCTGAATTATGACTACAACATTATGAAACCAAGATTATGTTTCTTGATTTATGTAAAATAGATTATGTAAATTGATGCTTATGTCAGCACTTTCCCGAGTACGCGCAGCGGGAGCTCCGGAGAGATAATTATATCCTCGTACCGCGGGTTGAGGGAGTGGAGTGCGAGCGTCTCCTTGCCTACGGCAAGCTCCTTGAGATATGCGCAGCCGTCATAGAGGAAAATACCGATCTCACCGGTCATGAGGCTGCGCTGCTGGCGCACCCATATGATCTGCCCGTCGTGATAGCGCGGCTCCATGCTGTCTCCGGCGACGCGCACACCGAAGTTAGAGCCCTCCGGGACCTCCGCGCCTGCCTCTACCATCTCGTAATTCTCACCGTCGAGGAACTGGCCGGTGCCGGCAGATACTGCCAGCGAATACAGCGGCAGCGTGCGCACGGCGGCGCCTTCTGCCCGGCGCAGGCCATAACGGCCGCTGTCGATAAGAAGCTGCTTGTACTCCGTGAGCTTTCTGCGCCCGGCGCTGTCGAGCCCGGCGTATGCGCCGCGCTTTCCGTTTGTGAATTCGCCGAGCACGTCCTCTATTCCGAGTGCGGCGCAGAGTATAAGAAACTGCTTCGCGTTCGGCAGGGAACTGCCGTTTTCCCATTTGCACACAGCCTGATTCGTCACATCCACGCCCAGCATTGAAAGCCGCGCGGCAAGCTGCGCCTGACTCAGACCCATTTCACGCCGCGCCGCGGCGATCGTTTTGCCTATATCCATTCTCAGTTCTCCCTGTATATATTTTTAAGATCGTCTATCGGTATCCGCACCTCATCCAGCAGCAGCCGCCGAATGTTCATGTCTATCTTTTTTACCCGTCCGTGTACGCGCACATAGCGCCCGCCGTGATAATACTCGGCGGTTATCGTGTCGCCGGCTTCGAGCGCCTGAAGCTTGGCGTTGAGCTCCTGCTGCGCGTCCTCTCCCAGAAAAACTCTGGCTTCGCGCGGCTGCTCCTGTATCTTCACGGCCTCTTCAAAGCCTTTCAGCGCCGAAAAAGCCATGAACTGCTTTGCGCGCTCTGCGTTTGTCATCATGCTCTGTGGCCTCCTATCTGCCTGTTGCGTTCAAGGGTAGTTGCGCCTTCGAGCAGGTTCATGCCCTTGAATATACCGTTTTTTCCGTACTTGCGTTTGATCTCTATCACCGTTTTCTGCAAACGCTTTTCCTTATCCTGCGCTTCTGCGTCGGAGAACATGTCGTACTGCCGGCCCAGCTCCGGCTCAAGCTTTGCAAAGCAGACCGTCAGCCGGTATACATATTCGTCGCGTACAGCCGTCCTGTCGTAGAGAGCGGCGGTGTATTCCAGCAGCTTTTTTGTCGAGCTAGTGGGTGCGTCCAGATTTATACTGCCGTGAGCGGGCGGGACGGAAGCCGAGAACGAGTAGCCAAGTGAGATGTTCACGCTGCCCGCTGCCATTCCGTCCCTGACGAGGTCGAGGCTGAGAAGCTCTGCCATCTCGAGTATCAGCAGCCGCGCGGCTTTTATGCCGTGCCCCTCGTGCAGAACCTGACCTGTCGAGATAGAGCTGCTCTGCGGAGCGTAGGCCTTTATATCCGCGATAGAAGCGCTCTCACGTCCCCAGGCATGATCGATCATAAGCTGCGCGTCAACTCCGAAGGCTTTGTACAGCAGACTTTCATCGGCCAGTGCGATCTCGCGCATCGTGCGTATGCCCATGCGCGCCAGACGGCCGGCCGTGCCCGTTCCTATCCGCCAGAAGTCGCGCAGCGGTGTGTGATCCCAGAGCTTATCCCGGTAGCTCTCCTCGGTCAGCTCGCCGATATATTCAGGCGAGTGCTTCGAGATGATGTCCAGTGCGATTTTTGCAAGATACAGATTTGAGCCTATGCCGCAGGTGGCCGTAATGCCTGTGGCGTCAAATATGTCCTTCATGACTGCGCGGGCGAATTCTCTCTGCGTCAGTCCGCGCGCGCCAATATAGTCGGTCGCATCCATGAATATTTCATCGATCGAATATATGTGTATATCCTCTTTTGCGGCGTATTTGAGATATATGCCGTATATTTTCACCGAGTAGTTGATGTAAAGCTGCATGCGCGGCGGTGCCATGATATATTCAATCCCCTTGGGAATCTCATAGACTCTGCACCGGCTTTTCACACCGAGAGCTTTTATGGCGGGGGAGGCGGCAAGGCATATCGTCCTGTCTCCGCGCGAGGGATCGGCGACAATAAGGTTGACCTTGAACGGGTCTAGCCCGCGCTCCACGCACTCCACGGAGGCATAGAAGGATTTCAGGTCAAAGCACATATATATTCTGTTTTTTGCCATTCTGCCGCCTCCTTAATGCTCATGGATATATTATAATATCTTAATTGGATAAAATCAATACAAAATTTATCCTGCAACGCAAGGCGTGAATACCCGGCAGAGATGGAAGATGTATATTGTTGACATTGACTACATTGTGAATTATAATACAATCTGGTCAAAAACGGATATTTGCGCAAGAAAATTTTGAAACTGTTTATGCGGCGCAGCCGTATTACGTGGAGGAGCGTATGAACACTCAGCAGCTGAAATGTGCGATAGAGGTCTGGCGGTGCGGCTCGATAAGCAAGGCGGCAGAGCGCCTGTATATGAACCAGCCTAACCTGAGCCGGGTGATAAAGGGGCTGGAGACGGAATTCAATATAACGCTCTTTTCCCGCGCGGCCTCGGGCGTTGAGGCGACAAGCGAGGGCGTCGCGTTCCTCACGGAGGCGGAAAGTGTGGTCGAAAGAACCGAAGAATTTGAGCGCATGTTCAAAAGCGGCGACAATAATCAGCTTGTATTCAGGATCGCGGTGCCGCGTGCGAGCTATCTTGCGAACGCATTTTCAACGGCGCTCGCCGGGCATACCGGCAGCGGCGCCATAAAGGTGACATACAAGGAGAGCAATAATCAGGACATTATAAACTGCGTGACGGCTCTGGGCTACGATGTGGGCGTTATCCGCTTCCCGGTGGAGTTCGAGGAGAGCTACAGAAAGCAGCTGAGTGAAAAGCAGCTCAGATTCCAGAAGGTGCTGACGTTTCGCTTTGTCGTGGTCATGAGCAGGCGGCATCCGCTGGCCCGCCGCAAAAGGGTCCGCTTTTCGGATCTGGCCGGATATACGGCGCTCATACACGGCGACAATTATTCGATAAATTTTTCCGACAGGGACACGGATCAGCTTTACAAGACGCATATGTACAAAAACTCGATAACGCTCTTTGAGCGCGGCAGTCAGTTTGATTTTCTGCGCAACATACCGGGGACGTTTATGCTCGTCTCTCCGCTGCCGCAGGATATACTTGAAGCAAACGAGCTTGTGCAGATAGATATGTCGGAGAATGAAATAGGACTGTTTGAGGATATGCTGATAACCCGGCGCAGCCGCCGCAGTACGGAATTTGAGCAGGATTTCATGTGCAGCCTGATGGATGCGGAAAAGAGTATAACGGTTTTCGATAAACAGGATCAAAATCCTTGACAAAAAATTTACTATGTTTTTTCGGCATACCATGATATAAATAATGCACTTCACAAAAAAGCAACATTGCACTATTATTAACAATGTGTAAAGATATGAAAGGGAGATGTGTCATGTATAAGTTCGATACCAAGGTACAGCACCTGAAATACAAAGTTTTGCGCACAGTTGCAAAGCATGCCTGGGAGGGGGACTTCTACGCGACTATTCTGGATATTCCAAAAGAAATAATCCCCGGTAAGGTCCCCACGATGCGCTGCTGCGTGTATAAGGAGCGCGCGATACTGGCGGAGCGCGTCAAGATCGCAGCCGGCGGAGACAGAAATAATCCGAATGTGATCGAGGCGATAGACATCGCCTGCGACGAGTGCCCGACTGGCGGCTATACCGTCACTGAGGGCTGCCGCGGATGCATAGCTCACCGCTGCGAGGATTCATGCCCGAAAGGCGCGATCACGCACGACGGCTATCATCATGCGCATATAGATAAGAGCAAGTGCATCAACTGCGGCCGCTGCGCACAGGCCTGCCCTTACGGCGCCATACACAATCAGAAGCGCCCGTGCCAGAATGCCTGCAAGATAAACGCCATCACCATGAACGAGGACGGCAGCGTAAAGATAGACAATAATAAGTGCATCTCCTGCGGCTCCTGCGTCTACCGCTGCCCCTTCGGCGCGCTGCAGGACAAGTCGTTCATTCTCGACGCCATAAAAATGCTGCGTTTGAGCGAGCGCGTGTACGCCATCGTCGCGCCTGCGATAGCCGGCCAGTTCGCATATGCCAAGCCCGGGCAGGTGATAAGCGCAATAAAGGCGCTGGGCTTTTACAAGGTCGTTGAAGCCGCTCTCGGCGCGGACATGGTGGCATATGCAGAGGCTGCCGAGCTTGCCGAAAAGGGCTTCTTGACAAGCTCCTGCTGTCCTGCTTTCGTCAGTTTTGTGAAGAAGCAGTTCCCGGAGCTTGCAGATAAGGTGTCGTCCAATATGTCTCCCATGGCCACTATCGCCAGGAGAATAAAGGAGCTTGACCCCGGCGCAAAGACTGTGTTCATCGGCCCCTGCACGGCTAAAAAGGGCGAGTTCCAGCTGCCTGAGGTGCATAAGTATGTTGACTGCGTGTTGACCTTTGAGGAGCTGCAGGCGCTGTTTGACAGCCGCGATCTCGACGTTGCATCAATGGAAGAGAGCGAGCTGCACGACGCGTCCGGATTCGGCCGCATATTTGCCCACTGCGGCGGCCTTGCGACGGCTGCGGCGGAGGCGCTCAAGGAGCAGGGGAGCGACTTTGACCTCAAGCCGGTCAGCTGCAACGGTATAGAGGAATGCAAGCTTGCGCTGATAAAGGCCTCAAGGGGGCGGCTGGATGCCAACTTTGTGGAGGGCATGGCGTGCGTCGGCGGCTGCATCAACGGCGCCGGCAGCCTAACCCACGGCGATGTCAACCGCACTAAGGTCGATGCGTTTAGCAAAAAGTCCACGCTGGCGAGCATCACGGATTCACTCAGAACCGCGAGCGACGAGTTTGACAAATCGGTCGCCGGGGGAGCCGGAGCGCGGGAATAATACGATTTTTACCTCTTTTCACTTCGAGGGTACTGCCGGAAACGGCGGTACCCTCGATTTCTGTTGTCTGATATATGATGTGTGCCGGGAGCGGTCAGCACAGCGGGGCAAATATACGCAGTATGCCGTCGAATAACCAGCGGCGCATATACTTTTTCTTGTCATACGGCTCCAGCTCTGTGCAGAGGCTCAGAGTATTGTCAAAGTCCTTCTTCAGATCGCGCAGCAGTGACGCGCCGTAGAAAAGGGAGTTGTTTTCAAAATGCAGGAACAGACTCCTGTAGTCGAGATTTACGGTGCCGACAGTGCCCACAACGCCGTCGACTATGCAGGCCTTCGCGTGCAGAAAGCCCGGAGTGTACTCGTAGATCTTGACGCCGCTGTCCATGAGCGTCTTGCAGTAGCTGTGCGAAAGCCGGAAGATGACTTTCTTGTCAGGGATGCCGGGGATGATTATGCGCACGTCAACACCGCGCTGCGCCGCCCTTATCATGGCCTCAAGCAGCGCGTCGCCGGGCGTGAGGTACGGTGTATAGAACCATGCGTAGTCCACGGCGAGAGAAAGCAGGTCTATATACAGGTTGTTGCTGACGGCTTCGGGACTTATGGGCGAGTCGCAGTAGCTCAGCACATAGCCGTCCGGCACCTCCTCGACCCCGTCCTGCTCGGGCGGAGTGAAGTTCGTCTCTTCGGGAGTCCAGTCGGCAAAGGCGTTCCAGAACTGGAGAAACATCTCGGTGAAGCTCTGTGCGGTCTTACCGGTTATGCGGAAGCCTATGTCCTTCCAGTGTCCGAAGCGCTCCACGCGGTTTATATATTCGTCCGACAGATTGACGCCGCCCGTATATGCTACCTTTCCGTCGATTATCAGCATCTTCTTGTGGTCGCGGTAGTTGAGCGTGCCGCCTATTGCAAGCATGGGATTGAATGCAACGCAGCGTATGCCCTGCTCGGTGAGCTCGCGCTGGTCCCGCCAGGAAAAGGTGGATATGCTGCCGAGATCGTCGTACATCACGCGCACGTCGACGCCCTCCCTGACCTTCTCCTTTAATATATCGACAATGGAGTCGAACATCACGCCGTGGTGGATGATGAAATATTCTACATATATGAATTTCTCCGCACTGCGCAGATCCTCAAGCATGTCGGGAAACATATCGTCGCCGAGCGGGTAATACTTCGCGCCCTCGTTTGCCATGACGGGGAAGCCGGATTTCCTGTGCACGTATTCAAAGGTCTGCGCAAGGCGCGGATTCTGCTCGTGCATCAGCTTCATTATTGCCGTGTTGTTGGGCTTTTCCTTCGGCACGGACTTTTCAAGCCTTTTTGCGAGCGGACGCGCTGTGCGCCTGTTGCCGAACAGCAGGTACAGCAGTGCGCCGGCGACAGGGAACGACAGGATGACCAGCAGCCACAGCGTTCTGTACGCGGTCTCTTCGCGCTTGATAATAATGTACAGCACGAGCAGAATAGACAGTATGGAGAGAATGAGGTTTATCACTGCCGCATACGGCGACAGCCATTTTATCAGAGCCAGCAGCACGAGCACCTGTATCGCAACGGCCGGCAGTACGGATATTATCCTGCGCAGTGTTCTTCCCATTTCGTCCTCCTTGTGTAGTAAACTGGTGATGTGAATTATATCATAAAAACCGGCGCAGGACAAGGTTCCGCGCTTTTTTACATTATACTAAGATATAATACTCAACGCATATTCAACTGAACTTCACGAAACGTTGATGTTGAATTGAGGTTTCGTTGCAAATTTTGCGTTAAGATATTTGCAGATTGGGGGAGTCTGCCGTACCGGCGGAACCCAACCGGCATGCCGGTCAGAGGGAGAGAAAAATGAGAAAGAATAAAAAAGGCGGCTTTCTTTGCTGCGCGGTCTACATGGCGGTTCTGGGGGTGCTGTCTTTCATAATCGGGAGACTGCTGCCGAAATCATGGTTCAAAAGCGACAGATTTCCGTATCGCTGCAATCCGAAAGAAAAGAAGCTTTATGATTTCCTGCATGTGAAGTCGTGGCAGGCGAAGGTGCCGGATATGAGCAGACTGTTCACGCACATCATGCCGGCCAAGCGAATCGACGCAAAATCACTGGCGGATGTACCGCGCATGCTTCAGGAGACCTGCGTGGCCGAATTCACGCACTCCGCGCTCAGCGTGCTCGGACTTGCGATACCTAAGCTCTGGCCGGGCGTCTGCGGCTTTATAACGGCGCTTATATATATTCTCTTCGGCAATGTCCCGTTTATTATAATCCAGAGATATAACCGTCCGAGGCTGCAAAAACTTTATGAGCTGCAGCAGCGCAAGACAGGAGGACACTGATGCATACTCTTATTCTCAGCTGCAACACGGGGGAAGGGCATAATTCCTGCGCCAGGGCGATAAAGGAGTGCTTTGAAGCCCACGGGGACAGCTGCGGGATAGTGGATTCCCTGCTTTTCATATCGGAGAGCGCATCAAAGTTTATATGTAACTGGCACGTGCGCATGTACCGGCGTATCCCAAAGCTGTTCAGGAACGGCTATAAGGAGGCCGAAAGCCATAGCTCGCTTTTCCAGAAGGACACGCTGATTTATCAGTACTTGACCTCCGGCTCAGAGAGGATGTATAATTATATTTATGATAACGCCTTTGACAGTGTTATCTGCACGCACATTTTCCCTGCGCTTGCACTGAGCGACATGCTCGAAAAGCACCCCATGACATTAATTACGGCTTTTGTCGGGACGGATTATACCTGCTCGCCCGGCACGGCGGATTCGGATCTGATGTATTATTTTATTCCGGACGAATCGCTGCGCGGAGAGTTTGCCGCCTGCGGCGTGCCTGAGGAGCGTATCGTTGCCAGCGGACTTCCGGCGCGCTGCGAATTTTACGGACGCGGCGACAAGGCCGCTGCAAAGTGCGAGCTCGGGATAGCCGCCGGACATCAGCATATTCTGGCGATGTGCGGCAGCATGGGCTGCGGCCCGCTGCTTGATCTGACGGAGCAGCTTGCGGAGCGGATGAGTGCGGAGCAGGAGCTGACGATAATCTGCGGCTCAAACGAAAAGCTCTTCGAGAAGCTGCAGCTCAAATACCTCATGTGCCCAAACATACATGTAGAGGCGCTGGTCACTGACATGCCGCTTTATATGCGCAGTGCCGACCTGTACATGACGAAGCCCGGCGGGCTAAGCACGACCGAGGCCGCGGCAATGGGGCTGCCGATGGTGCTAATAGACGCAGTGGCCGGATGTGAGGAGCATAATCTTGATTTCTTTGTCAGCCGGGGCGGCGCCGTCACGGCGGACACGCCGGAAAGCCTCGCGGATGAGGCGCTCAGCCTGCTCGACGATCCGGCGCGGCTCGCCCGCATGTCGGCTGCGCTCAGACGGGAGCAGGACTGCACCCCGGCGGAAGCAATATACAGAGAATTGAAAAAATATGAAAAAGACTGATTTTAGAGGGTTTACGCTCAATAAACTTAACACTGAGGAATACAGCCACCTGAAGCTTCTGCTCTATTGGCCGCTGTACGGGCTGGTATTCTGGTTCGTGGAGCGTGCATACAGACCCGGCGCATATATCGTTATGCACTGCTCGCTCGATAATATGATACCTTTCTGCGAGTATTTCCTGATACCTTATCTGTTCTGGTTCGTGTATCTCACGGGTTCGATAGCGTACACGCTTTTCTGCGATGTGCCGGTTTTCAGAAAACAGATGAGGTTCATAATCATTACATACTCTGTCACAATGCTGATCTATCTTATTTTCCCGACCTGTCAGCATCTCCGTCCGGCAGTGTTCGCGCGCGACAATATACTCACGCGCTTTATGGCATATTTTTACGCCTTTGATACAGACACCAATGTCTGCCCGTCGCTGCATGTGATAGGCTCCTTTGCCGCAATGCTTGCCCTGTGGGAAACGGAGCGCTTCAGTTCTCCGGCATGGAGGGCGGCAAACGTCGTATGCTGCGTGCTGATATGCGTGTCGACGGTGTTTGTAAAGCAGCACTCGGTGCTTGACGTGCTGGCGGCGCTGCCGCTGTGCATGATAGGCGGCTGCATCAGCTTCCGCCCGGTGCGGAGAATGCCGGGAACTTATAAAATGGCGCAGAAAATATAGGCGTCCTGAAAAAATTATACCGGGACCTGTTACCCCTGACCGGCGGGCATATGCGCTCCTGCCGGCCGGGGGCAACTGCATTTCGGAGAGAAATGTTATAAAATATCCCGGCTGTATTGACATAGGGAAGAGCCTATTCTATAATGGTTGTACATACAACGATGTAGATGCAACTATTTTTCGGAAACTCGGAGATGCATATGGATATTACGGAACGGAAGATCACAAAAATTGCGCGGGAAGCGGAAAAACTGGTTTTGTGTACGCTGCGGGAAAAGGGTGTCGGCACGGCGGAGATAGACCTGATCCATGCCTTGCGTCATAATCCGGGCTGCACGCAGGCGGCGCTTGCGGAGCTTTTGCACGCCGATAAGGCCGCCATTGCGCGGAGAACAAAAAATCTGGAAGCGAAGGGATATCTTGTCCGTAAGGACGCGCCGGATGACCGCCGCAGCCGGCTGCTGTACCCTACGGAAAAGGCGGAGAGCCTGAAAACCTCCAAAGCAGAGATAGAAGCGGCCTTTTATGAATATCTGACAGACTCGCTGACACAGGAGGAGGCCGCAGCCTTTGCGGCGACGCTGAATAAGCTGTACACAGCGTCCAAAAAAGAGAGCCGGGCGGGGTTCCCGCACTTCAAAAAAACTGAGGGAGATGAAAAAGACGATGAAGAATGACAGGTCGTTTCGCCCGGATAAAATCGTTTCTTATTTCCGCCTGGAATGGCTTCCGCTGCTTCTTGTTACTGTCTCCGGCCTGATCTACAACGTCGGCCTGCTTGCGTCTCCGTGGTTTGAAGGCCGTCTGGCCCAGTGCCTCGCCGATATTCTCGGCGGCAATGAAACTGCCGCAAAAATGGCGGTGCTGGTGCTGGCCTACATACTTGTTACTCTGACGGTGCAGGCCGCGCGGTTTGTCAAGCGCTTCTATGTCCGCCGCTTTGCCAACAACATCAACCGCCGGATGAAAGGCGTCCTGTACGCAAACCTCGTGCGAAGGAGCCGCGCATCTCTCAAAAAAGAGGGAGCGGGCGAACTGATGACAAAAGCCGTCTCCGACGTGGACGACTGTGTGGAGGGCATGCGCAAATTTACGACCGAAATTTTTGATACCGGCGTGGCGCTGGCAGGCTATGTGGTCATGCTCTTTGCGTATGACTGGCGGCTGGCTCTGCTCGGCCTGCTTTTTACGCCGGTATCGTATATCTGCGCAGCGTGGATGAAAAAGCCGGTGCAGCGCGCAGGGGCCGCCTACAAAAAAGCGTCGGGAGCGCTGAGCGCGGCGACGCTGGACCGTGCGCAGAACGCCGTGACCTACCGTATCTACGGCTGTGAGAACGCCCGTGAGGAGTGGTACGAGGGCGCGCTGAAGGACTATGAAAAAACTGCCGTGCGCAGCAATGTGTGGCAGTCGGCGCTGCCGCCGCTGTATCTGGCCGCGTCGGAGGCGGGCGTGCTGTTCATCCTGTGGTTCGGCGCAAAAAACGTTCTGCGGACGGGGTGGAACACATGGGATATTGCGGCGTTCACGACCTTTCTCTCCTGCTTTACCAAGCTGACGTCAAAATCCTCCAAGGTGGCAAAGCTCTTCAACTCCGTGCAGAAGGCGGAAGTTTCATGGAACCGCATCAAGCCGCTCATGAAAACGCCGGAGATGCTTGAACCGCTGACGGTCCCGGAGCCTGCCGATGTGAAGCTTGAGAACCTTTCTTTTGCCTATACGGAAGAGCCGGTTTTTTCCGGCCTGACGCTTACAGCGCATCCCGGCGACATGATCGGCGTCACAGGGCCGGTCGCCTGCGGCAAGTCCACCTTCGGGCGGGTGTTCCTGTGCGAGGCGCCATATGGCGGCTCGGCACGGTTCGGGGAAAAAGAGTTTTCCGCTCTTACGCCGCGGCAGATCGCGGCGACTGTCGGCTATCTTGGGCATGACACCGAGCTCAGCGCAGATACGATCGAGAGCAATGTCCTCTGCGGAAGCCGACAGGACGCGATGCCGTATCTGGCCGCAGCCGCATTGGAAAAGGAAGTAATGGGCATGGAGAACGGCCTCGCCACAGTGATCGGCAGCGGCGGCACGCGCCTTTCGGGCGGGCAGGCGCAGCGGCTGGCGCTGGCAAGAACGCTTGCGCATCCGCGGCCGGTCATGGTTCTGGACGACCCGTTTTCCGCGCTGGACCGAGGCACCGAGGATACCGTTTTTGCAAATCTTCAGGCTTATTCAAAAGATAAGGTCGTGTTTCTGATCTCGCACAGGCTATACCATTTTCCGCAGATGAAGAAAGTGATCTTCATGGAGGACGGCAAAGCCATAGCCGGCACCCACGAGGAGCTGATGGCGTCGGTCCCGGCGTATCGCCAGCTGTATGAAAGCCAGACAGGAGGGGAGTGGGCATGAAGAACGGATATAAAAACGGTGTGTTTTCCGCCATACGGATAGCGTCGTCGTCATACCGCCTGCTCACGGCCGGTACGTTTTTGTGCGTGGCAGCATCGGTCGCGGCGTCGCTGGTACCGCCGCTGCTGCTGGCCCGCATCATTGACCGGCTTACCGGGGGCATCCCGCTGAGCTCTCTCGCGGTGCTGGTCTACTTTGGCGGCCTTGCGCTGGAGGGGATCCTTTCCTCCGCGCAGGAGAGCCTGCTGGTGCTGTTCGGCCAGAAAATGACCCACGCGCTGCGTTCGGAAATGTCGCAGAAGCTGACGAGGCTGCCTGCCGGTACGCTGTCGGATAATAATCCCGGCGAGGTGGCCGCACGCTTTTCCGGCGATGTGGATACCGTAGAGGCGCTCTTTACCTCCGGCATTATCAGCATGGCGGCGGACGCCTGCCGTATTATTTCGATCATGGGCGTTATCGCGGTAAAAAATACCGGCCTGGCGCTGATACTGCTGCTGGTGCTGCCGTTGTTTGCGGTATTTACCCGCTGTGTGCAGAAGCGCATGCTGGCCGCACAGCTGGATAACCGCCGCGCCGTCGCCGCCGTGTCCGGTCAGGTGCCGGAGACGCTGCACAATATCCGAACCATCCGCGCGCTGGGACTGGAGACGTATATGGAGCGCCGCTATGACCGGCGTATCGGCGACAGCTATGCCGCAATGGAGCGCACGAATTTTTATGATGCGGTCTATTCGCCGGTCGTGCTGCTGCTGAACGCCGTCGTGGTTGGTATCGTCATGCTCCTCTCGGCCTCCGGCAATGCGCAGATAATGAAGCTGTTCGGCATGTCGGTCGGCACGTCGGTCGCGGTCATCAGCTATATCTCCCGTATTTTTGCGCCGATCGAAAGCCTCGGCATGGAGATACAGACCATCCAGTCGGCCATGGCGGGCGTTAGACGTATCGACGCATTTCTTGACCAGCCTGAACGCGACATTCCCGATGAGCGGGCGGAGGCCGCGCGGGGCGATGTGGAGCTTTCGCATGTGACCTTCGGCTATGGGGAAAAGCATGTTCTGGACGATTTTTCCATGACAGTAAAGCAGGGCGAGTCCGTTACGCTCATAGGCAGGACCGGGGCGGGAAAAAGCACTGTGTTCAAGCTGCTGCTCGGACTTTACCGGCCCGAGGCCGGTACGGTCACCATCGGCGGCGTGGATGTCTCGGCCATTACGGACCGGGAGCGGCGTAGCTGCATCAGCTGCGTGGAGCAGCATTTTTCCCGTGTGCCGGGGACTGTGCTTGAACAGATCACGCTTGGCGACCCGCACATTACAGAGGATATGGCGAAAAAAGCTGCAAAGCTTGCCGGGATAGATGCAGCCATCCGGGCATTGCCGGACGGTTATTCGGCGGTGTGCACGGACGGTATGTTCTCGCAGGGAGAGTGGCAGCTTTTGTCGATCGCCCGCGCTGCGGCGGCAGATCCCGCAGTGCTTCTTCTGGATGAGATCACGGCAAATCTGGATGCGGAGACAGAGGCGCGCGTGCTGGAGGCTTTGCGTCATGCGTCCGAGGGGCGCACGGTCCTTTCGGTCTCGCACCGCATTTATGAAAATCTTGGCGGCAGGACCGTAGAGATAAAAGCGCGGCAGTAAGACGGCGTAAAACGCCCCGGCAGTTTTCACAAGAACCTGCCGGGGCATTTTGGTGATTTCACGGACGCGCAAATTGTGTTATAATCGCGCTGATAAAACCAGAGCTATAGGAGGAAAAACAAAAAATGGCATGCGCTGTCATCGCATGGATATGCACGGTCATTTGAAGTTGGCAGACATGATACCGAAAAAGACGGCGTGACCGAAGTCACGCCGTCTCAATAATATACGGTTCCGGAATTTTCACCGCTTCTGTTTACGGTCTGCGCCCGTTGCAGAGATAGAACACGGTCAGCAGGCCGGGGCCGCAGTGTGCGCCGATAACGACGCCAAGCCCGGTGATGCTTATCTCACCCACATCTGGGTATGCCTTCCTGATCTCGTCGCGCACGAATTCTGCATCGGACACACAGTCAGCCTGAAGAATGTGCATCTCAAGCCCATTTGTATCTATCTCGCTGAGGTCATTTTTGACGCTGTCGAGTATCGAGGCGAGAGCGGCCTTGCGTCCCCGCACTTTTTTTACAACGTCCAGCGTGCCGCCGTTGGGGACATAGAGCACGGGCTTTATAGAGAGCATGCCGCCGACAAGCGCCGCTGCGTTCGACACGCGGCCGCCGGCCTTGAGGTATTTGAGGTCGTCCACAGTGAAGCGGTGAGCGATTTTAAGCTTGTTTTCCTCACCCCATGCTATGACCTCGTCATAGCTCATCCCGGCCTCCTTACGTGAGACCATGTTCTCCACGAGAAGCCCCAGTCCGCCGGAGATGCATAACGTGTCCATCACGTACAGCTTCCTGTCAGGAAACTCACGGCGTACCATCTCAGCTGCGATCTGCGACTTTTCAAAGGATACGGACATTTTCTTCGACATGTCGAGGAAAATCACATCTTTCCCGGTCTCAAGCAGAGAACGGAAGAAGTCGAGGTATACAAACTCGTTTATCATTGAGGTCTTGAGCATATCGCCGCGGCGCATACCGGCGTATACGGCGGCTCGGCTCTCTTCACGGCAGTCATCCTCAAAAAGCTGGTCGCCTACGGTGTAGGTGTAGCTTATGAAAGGAATATTATGTGCCTCAAGATATGTCCTCGGGAGGTCGGAGGTAGACGATGTGGCAATAATATAATCCTGCATGTTTAATCTCCTTAAATCAATTTATAATTGCTGTATTCAACAGCATGACAATACTACAATAAATTCAAGTATTTTTCAACCATATATCAAGTATGTTTGACATTTCTGGTGAACGTGCCTAAAAAGAGATAAGTACCGGCCGTATTTTTTCTGCCGTTGCCCGAAAATCTGTCAGGCTCAATCGAGGCGTTGACACGCCGTGCGCCGGGTGGTATCATGTTTCGGCATAGGGGTGATTCAGTATGCTCAGCGAAAATATAGAAAGAAACGCCGGCGGACATCTGACATTTGCGGGCTTTGACGTGTCAAAGCTTGCGGCAAAGTACGGAACTCCGCTTTATCTCATGGATGAGCAGCGGGTGAGAGACAACTGCCGCATGTATGCGGATGCGTTCAGAAAAGGCTTTGGCGATAAGGGAAAAGTCCTGTATGCGAGCAAGGCTGCCGCCTTTAAGCAGATGTACAGGATCGTCGCCGAAGAGGGGCTCGGCGCGGACGTTGTATCGGCGGGTGAGATATGCACTGCCGCCGCGGCGGGTTTCCCGATGGAGAACGTGTATTTCCATGGAAATGCAAAGACCGATGAGGATATACGTTTTGCAATATCCCAGCATGTCGGATATTTCGTCGCGGATAATGTCGAAGAGCTCATGAGCATAAGCCGTGAGGCGGGCAGGGCCGGCATGTGTCAGAAAGTCCTGCTGCGCGTCACACCGGGTATTGACCCGCATACCTATGCCGCCGTGAACACCGGCATGGTGGATTCAAAATTCGGCGTTGCGATAGAGACGGGACAGGCGGAAGAGTTCGTGAGGCTGGCGCTTGCGCAGAAAAATATTGACGTGCGCGGCCTGCACTGCCACGTCGGCTCGCAGGTCTTTGATGAGGACGTCTATGAGCGCTCCAGCATTATTATGATAGGCTTTATGGATAAGCTGCGGCGCGAACTCGGCATTGTGCTGCCGGAACTGGACATGGGCGGCGGTTACGGCGTGCAGTATCTTGAAAGCGGCAAGAAAGCGGATATCCACGGCAGGATAATAGAGCTTGCCGGATATATGAAGGCTCAGTTTGAAAAGCTTGATTACCCGCTGCCGGCGGTCATAATGGAACCGGGGCGCAGTCTGGTAGCCGATGCGGGGATGACCGTGTATACGGCGGTCTCCGTCAAGGAGATACCGGGATATAAAAACTATGTTGCGATAGACGGCGGCATGACGGACAACCCGCGCTATGCCCTTTATCAGGCGGAGTATACCGTGCTCAATGAGACGGAGCGCGGAGAGCAGCAGGTGTTTGACCTTGTCGGCCGCTGCTGTGAGAGCGATGACATCATCCAGCCTGCCGTCCGGCTGAATTCGGACACGAAGCGCGGCGACTTTATCGCAGTGTGTACGACCGGCGCATATAATTATTCAATGGCGTCGAATTATAACCGCATCCCGCGGCCGCCGGTAGTCATGCTCTCCGCAAAAGGCGATTATATAGCTGTCCGCCGTGAGACGAATGAGGACATCATAAATCTGGACGTATAAATACGTATAAATGTATAGTGAACCGGCAGTGCTGAAACGCACTGCCGGTTCGCGTATTTTAAAGGCTGTTTACATAGCGCGTTATTGCGGCCAGACCGTCTTTCAGTGTTGTGCTGTCGCTGGCGTAGCCGATGCGGAAGCTGTGCGGCTGCTCAAAGCAGTCGCCAGGCGTCACAAACGCGCCGGTTTTATAGTACATGTCCCTGCAGAAGTCGTAGGAGGGAATGTCGAGATCATAGTAGACGAGCGCGGTCGTACCGGCCTGCGGCTTCGTGTAGCGCATGCATGGCGTGCTGTTGACCCATTCGTCCAGAATGGCGAGGTTTTCCCGCACTATGCCGCGGTTGCGGGCGAGAAGCGCATCCTTATGCTTCAGCGCGAGCGCTGCAAGCTCTTCGTCGAGCATACCGCAGCTTATCAGGTCATAGTCGCGGTGCGACACGCAGCTTTTCAGCAGCTCGCTGTCGTGCGCGGCGATCCAGCCGAGGCGCAGTCCGGCAAGTGAAAACACTTTCGACATGCTGCCGACCGATATGCCCTTTTCGTATATGTCGACGATGGAGTCGCACCATTCGTCGCGCTGCGTGAGATGGCGGTACACCTCGTCGCACAGCACGTATGCGCCGATGCTGCGCGCGATGCCGGCAATATCGCAGAGAAGCTCGCGGGACATAAGCGCGCCGGTGGGATTGTTGGGATTGTTGATGCAGATAAGCTTTGTGCCCGGTACGGCCAACCTGCGCAGCTCGTCAAGATCGGGCAGAAAACCGTTTTCCTGCGTGAGGTGCAGCATTTTCACGTCTGCACCGAAGGATTCGGGGATGGAGTAAAGCTGCTGATAGGTCGGCATGATGCTTATCACACGGTCGCCGGGCTCTATGAGAGAGTAGAGCAGATGATGGTTTGCACCGGCGGCGCCGTGCGTCGTGATGACCTCCTCCGGCTTTACTGTTTTGTACAGCCCGCAGATGCCATCACGCAGAGCCGGCATGCCCTCGATGCAGCCGTAAGTCAGGCGCTTTTCGCCGAAAGCCCGCCAGAATTCGGCCTGATCCTCGCCTGCAAGTCCGAAAAGCTCGTTGAGCGACACGGAGTTGACGCAGGTCTCGGCAATATTATACTTTGCACCTGTCTCATAGGCATTCATCCATTCCTCAACGGCAAATGCTTTGATCTTCATGAATTTGTCTCCTTTTCTGTTTATACGCCCGGAAAAAGAAAAGATGCTCAAAACCCTGCCTTATAGCATACCGTCCGGCATGCCGTACCTACGGCAAGGTTTTGAACACCTTTTGCCCCGCACCCGGTGGTGCGGGAGGTTTTCCGATTCGATTGGCGTTATTATATACGCCATGGCGAGTCCTGTCAACCATTTTCGCGGCCGTACCGGCCGTTTTGAGGCGGGTTGACAGAGAATACCATGTGCTGTATTGTAAAACCGGTGAAAACAGACCCATAAAAATTTCAACTTTAATGCAATACTTTCCTGCGGATGCTGTTTATATAGGTGAAGGCTCTCGAGAGAATACGTTAAAGGAGACACGGATATGGATGACGCAAAGATAGTGGAGCTGTACTGGGCGCGCTCCGACGCGGCGCTCACGGAGACGGTAAAAAAGTTTGGCCCGTACTGTCATACCATCGCCTATAATGTCCTTGAGAATGTTGAGGACAGCGAGGAATGTGTCAATGACACATACATGCGCGCGTGGAATTCCATGCCGGATAAACGGCCCGCCGCACTCGCGCCGTATCTTGGCCGCATAACGCGGAATCTCGCGCTTAACCGCATCATTGAAAAGAATACCCTTAAACGGGGCGGCGGCGAGGTCGCGCTTGCGCTTGATGAGCTTGACGAGTGTACGGCTTCATCCTACAGCCTTGAGCGCGAGGTTGAAGCGCGGGAGATAGCGGCGGCGATGAACCGGTTCCTGTCAAAGCTGCCGGATACTGAGCGGGCGCTTTTTATCAGCCGGTACTGGTTCATGGCGTCGGTAAGAGAGCTTGCGGAGAAGTTCGGCTTCTCCGAGAGCAAGACCGTCAGCATGCTGCGCAGGACACGGCTCAAGCTTAGAAAATTTCTGACCGGGGAGGGATTGGTGTGAATTCCGAAAAGCTTCTCACTGCCATTACGGGCATAGATTCAAAATACATACAGGAGGCTCAGGCGAGACTGGGCTACTGCACGGAAAAGAAAAAGCGCGGCAGGCATAAAAAGCTATGGCGCACGCTGCTCATTGCCGCGGCAATCTCTGCGCTTTTCACAGCAGCCGCAGCCGCCGCCGGATGGTTCGGCCTGAGCGGATTGAAAATCGGCACGAACAGCGAGACGGGGCGCAGCGTCATCTCGCTTCAGGGAGTCGCCGGCTCACCGGAAGCCAGAGCCGTCGCAGAGCTGACCGAATACTGTGACGCACATCCGCGCAGCTACAAGACGAACGATCTGACGGAGGAGGAATCGCTGAAGCTGTGGGAGGAATACGGCGGCTACGCCGTATATAACCGGGAGGGCTATCAGAAGGTAGATGAGTTGTGTGAAAAATACGGACTGCGGAAGCTCGGCAGGCTAGAATATCCGGAAGGGGAGCGGGCGTTCTGCGAAGCTGCGGGCATAGGGCGGCTCACGCGGGAGCACGGCGGCTGGCAGAGCCGCTATCTCTCGGGCTATATTTACGAGGAAGGCACCTTTGATATGCAGGGAGTGGTCGACACCGCAGAGCTCCCGTATTCAATAATGTACGATTTCCGCCGCGCCTCCAAGGGGACGCTCGGCTATCTCGTCGGACAGATCGAAGACGTCAATATGTTCACCGAGTGGGATTATACAAGCTCTGACGGCGTGAAGCTGCACCTTGCAAATGCGGTGGGCAGCACCAGGAGCGAACGCGCGTCCTTTATCCTGCTCGATTCGAGCACGGCCTTTTATGTCATGAGCTTTTCCCACAGCGGCTATGCCGATTATCTGGGCGACGGGATAATAGACGGCATAGGAGACGCATCCGTTGAGTTTGATATCAGCAATGAAGAGCTTGAAAAGCTAGCCGACAGCTTCGACTGGGCGGCGCTCACAGATCCCGAACGCGGCATGGACAGTGATTTTGAAAATATTGACGGCGGCAATGACGGCGCGGCGTCTCCGGCAGACATGATAACGCTCGACTCGGAGCCTGATTTCGGAGCTGTGACCGATGAGGATATGTATTTTATCAAGATCGCCTATAAGGAGTCCATCGAACCTTATATATCAGGATTTGAGCTCATAGACTACAGCCTTATACGGAACAGCTACAGTACGGAAGGCTGGGTGCAGTTCAGCGGCACGCCGAAAGAAAGGCTTGATTGGGCATGCACCGCAGCCGGCGGCAAGATCATATACTGCCGCAGCCTGAATATGCTCTCCGACGATGAAGGCGGGTGGTCGATGGATGAAGCGTATGACGCTCTGCCGTATAAACCGTTCTCCGACTATGAAAATGCCGGCACGCAGGAAGAGCCTGATTATGTCTATGCCGGCCGCGACTTGAGCGGTATTACGTCTGCACAGCTGTATGTGCGGCAGCTCGGCAGAAGCTATGAGCTGCCTGCCGAAAAGCTGCACACGCTTGAACTCATGCTCCGCGACGACGGGACCGGCGGAACTTTTTCTGCATGCAAAAGCATGAACCCGCTCTGGCTCACTATGGCCGGCGGCCGCAGAACCGTGATATATACAGCCGGTGACGGCAGCAACGCTTATACCGATGCCGATGGCGGCTGGAGGAGCTATTCCCTCGGCGTCAGTATTTTCGACCTCTTTGGCGTGCCGCTTGAGGCCGCCGGATACAGTGAGGCAAACGGCGTCGTGACTGCGCATAGCGACGGCCTGAGAGACGGCTCGTGGACGGAGTACGACTTTGCACCGGGCGGCTTTGTGACAGAACGGCGCGTGTGCGAGGGCAGCGGCTTTGAGCCACGGCGGGTGAGGTATGAGCTTGATGCGGAAGGGCGGCTGCTTAAGGCGCTCTGCTGCGAGCCGGACGGCTCTCTCTCATATACGGCTGAGTATAAATATAATGAAGACGGAAAAATACTTGAAGAGTATATGGTGAACGACCGCTTCTGGACGCGCAAGGAGTATGTATATGACGATCAGGGACGTCTGACGCTCGAAAAGGCTTTCAGCGACGATCACCCCAACGGCAACGAGCGGGCGTATAAATATTATGATTACGACAGCGAAGGCCGCTGCCGCGTGAGTTTCGGCTTTCAAAGAGACCAAAGCTGATTGACGGATAATTCAGACGGTCAGAATGGTTTTCAGGCGCGCCGCAAAATGCGGCGCGCCTGAAAACCTGAAAAGACGAAAGTATTCGGAAAACTATCACAGTCTGCGCACGGTCAGGTTCATATAGTGGAGATACAGCATCCCGAAAGGATTTTTATAATCCTCGTGCCATGGCTTGTTCTTCCCACAGAAATGAAGCACGGCGGTGTTATTCATTACCCAGCTGAGATCATGCCTGCCGGTACTGCGGAGCAGGTACTTGGAATAGTTTCTCACGTCATAGTTCCATACCACGTCGTCAACGGGTATGGTCCGGTCGCCGTAAAGGATGTTGAATACATCCTGATCGGGCAGGATAAGTTCTCTCTCGTGCTCGCTGACGCAGCGGAAAACATCCTCAGATGTCACGACCTCCCGTGCGGCGTCCAGATCGATAAGCATGACGCCGGAGTTGAAATATTCGTGTTCGGTGTCCAAACGCACCTGATTGATCTCGTTGGCCATTTCGGTCAGCCCGGTGTGCGCGGCAGCCGCGAAGATATTTCCGTGCAGATCGAGTTCCCATAAGGGACGCAGCGGGTTGATAATAAGTATATCCGGGTCCAGATACAGTACCCGGTGAAGCTCCTGCGGCAGGATCAGCGGGGACAGCAGCCTGTAGTACATCTCCTTCGGGTAACGCCGACTGACCGGGGCGTTTTCAAAGAGAGCGGCGTCGACACGGATGGGCTTCAGCTCTGCGCCGAAGCCTGAGCAAAAGGCGTTGAGTTCGTTCAGCTTTTCATCCGGGATAGCGCTGTGAAGCAGATATACCGTCACGTCCCGTTCTTCCGGATTGCTGGCAAAAAAAGAATACAGCATGACCCTGCATGGCGGCAGATAATTTTCATCCAGAGTAAGCAGTAAATTCATTTTCGTCTTGACCTCCTATATTTCAGTCCTTACGGGGCAACGCAGTTACGGCCATTATCGTAAATGTAATATATTCCGAAACCGGGTGACAGTCAATGCCGCGGGCTGAAAAGCAGCAAACTTTTACAGTGCGTTCAAAAAGCTCCTGCACAGCCTTCGACGCGCACCGGCCGCCTGATCTATATAAAAAAATCAGGCGGCCGGCGTCCATTTCGTGTTCTTTTTGCTCTCGTGTTCAGAGCTTTGCGTATTCCTCGTCCGATACCGGCTCGCACCACTCGTTGCGGCAGTCCTCGCCGGGAACTTCGACTGCAATATGACTGAACCAGCTGTCCTTCTTTGCACCGTGCCAGTGCTTGACGTTTGCGGGGATCATAATAACGCTGCCCTCGTGCAGGCTGACGGCTGCCTTTCCCTCTTCCTGATACCAGCCCTCACCGGCAGTGCACAGCAGAAGCTGCCCACCGCCTTTGGAGGCGTGGTGGATGTGCCAGTTGTTGCGGCAGCCCGGCTCAAAGGTCACGTTGGCGGCAAACAGGCCGCCATTGGGATCGGTGAGCGGATTAAGAAAGGAATCGCCGAAAAAAACTTGGCGTATGCCGTGTTGGGCGTGCCTGTCCCAAACATGTTTGCCTGTTCAAATGCATTTTTGTTTTCGTATTTCATTGTAAAGTCTCCTCGCATATGTTGCTGTACAGCACAGCCGGGAAGCGCCGCGCACAGAAGCAAATACCCTCCGTTATTCAGGAGCGGCCCGGCACCGGGTGTTGACATATCCGGCTTCCGGTTGTATGATGTACTTAAAGTTTGAGTATATTATAAAACTTAAAGTGCACTTCAAGTCAATAGATTTTCAAAATATTTCGGAGGATTTCTCATGGTCTATACGGTTGGGGAGATGGCGAAGATGCTGGGTGTTTCGGCATCCACGCTGCGTTATTATGATAAAGAGGGGCTGCTCCCGTTTGTGGAGCGCTCCTTCGGCGGCATCCGAATGTTCCGCGATTCGGATATTGAATGGCTGCAGGTCATCGGCTGCATGAAGAAGGCCGGTATGTCCATCAAGGACATTAAGCAGTATATCGAAATGGCGCTGCAGGGCGACGAGACCATCGGGCTGCGCCTTGATATGTTCCGCCGCCAGCGGGAGGCGCTGAAAGCGCAGATGGAAGAGCTGCGGCACGCCATGGAAATGGTGGAGTATAAATGCTGGTACTATGAAACGGCGAAGGCCGCGGGTACGACTGATGCGCCTCAGAATATGGCGCTCTCCGATGTGCCGGAGCGTTTCCGGGAGATACGTCAGGAGCTGAGGAAAGCGCCGTGATCCTGTAATTCCCGCAAAAATGTGCGCGCGGCTCATAAAGTAATATCTGGAGTAAAAAGCATGATAGACAAAATGCTCATTCGAGGGGCAAAAGTCCATAACCTGAAAAATATTGACGTAGATATCCCGCTTGGGAAAATCGTCGGCATTGCCGGTGTGTCCGGCTCCGGCAAATCCTCGCTGGCGCTGGGCGTGCTGTATGCCGAGGGGTCCCGCCGCTATCTGGAGGCGCTTTCGACCTATACCCGCCGCCGCATGACGCAGGCGTCAAAGGCCAGCGTTGACGAGGTGCTGCATGTACCGGCCGCACTGGCGCTGCACCAGCGTCCCGGCGTGCCGGGCATCCGCAGTACCTTCGGCACCGGAACAGAGCTGCTGAACAGTCTGCGGCTCATGTACTCCCGCCTTGCCAGCCACCGCTGCCCGAACGGGCATTATCTCAAGCCGTCGCTGCTGGTGGCCGCCGGGAAAGAGCTTGTTTGTCCGGAGTGCGGGGCGCACTTTTATGCGCCGTCCGCCGAGGAGCTTGCGTTCAACTCGCAGGGGGCGTGTCAGCGCTGCGGCGGCACGGGCAGCGTCCGCACGGTGGACATGGAGTCGCTTGTGCCGGATGAATCACTTACGATCGACGGCGGCGCCGTAGCCCCGTGGAACAGCCTTATGTGGTCGCTGATGACAGACGTCTGCCGTGAAATGGGCGTGCGCACGGATGTGCCGTTCCGTGAGCTGACAGAGCGGGAAAAGGACATCGTCTTTCATGGCCCCGCAGAAAAAAAGCATATCTTTTACCATGCTAAGAATTCAAATCAGGCTGGTGAGCTTGATTTTACATACTATAATGCCGTTTATACCGTGGAAAATGCGCTTGCAAAGGTCAAGGATGAAAAGGGCATGAAGCGGGTGGAGAAGTTCCTGAAAGAGGACGTCTGCCCGGAATGCCGCGGTACGCGGCTGTCCGAGGCCGCACGCGCACCGAAGCTGAACGGCATTTCGCTGGATGAGGCCTGCACCATGACGCTCTCCGAGCTCACCCGCTGGGTGCAGAGCGTGCCGGAAAGCATGACTGATGAAATGCGCCCCATGGCGGAGAGCATCTGCGAGGCGTTTGAAAGCACCGCGAAACGGCTTCTGGATCTGGGGCTGGGCTACCTGACGCTCGATCGTTCGGCAGCCACGCTCTCGACAGGGGAGCGTCAGCGGATGCAGCTTGCCCGCGCCGTCCGCAACCGCACGACAGGAGTTCTGTATGTGCTGGATGAGCCGTCCATAGGGCTGCATCCGTCAAATATAGTGGGGCTCACAGGCGTTATGCATGATCTTGTGGCAGATGGCAACTCCGTTATTCTCGTGGATCACGACACGCAGATATTAAAGGAAGCGGACTGGATCGTGGAAATGGGGCCGGAAGCCGGTACAAAGGGCGGCCGCGTTATCGCACAGGGTACGGTGAGCGCTATTAAGTCGAATCCTGCGTCTCAGATCGCCCCTTTCCTGAGCGGAAAGGCCGAAACGAAGCTGCGCCGGTGCGCGGCAGCGGAAGAACTGTTCGCGGACGGGGCCATTCATCTTTCCACGTCTCAGATACACACCGTGAAGCCTCTGAAGGCAGATATTCCGAAAGGGAGGCTCACCGTCGTCACCGGCGTGTCCGGCTCGGGAAAGACGACGATGGTATTGGAGAGCCTCGTCCCCGCATTGGAGGCTAAGACTGGCGGCCGCGCGATGCCCGGGCATATCCGCGCCATTGACGCAGACGGCATACAGCATGTAAAGCTCATTGACGCCACGCCCATCGGGATCAATGTCCGCTCCACGGTGGCGACCTACGCCGGAATTCACGACGAGCTGCGGAAGCTCTTCGCCCGCTCGGCGGACGCTAAGGAACGCGGGTATAAGGCCAGCGATTTTTCATACAATACCGGGTCGCTGCGCTGTCCCGGCTGCGACGGCACAGGCGTCGTCAGCCTTGACGTGCAGTTCCTGCCGGATGTGAACATCCCCTGCCCGGACTGCCGCGGCTCCCGCTATTCAAAGGCGGCCTGCGGCGTGAAGCTTGTCAATAAGGACGGGCTTTCCGCCTCATTGCCGGAGCTCATGGACATGGACATAAATTCCGCGTTTGACTTCTGCCGGGATATGAGATCCGTCAGCCAGAAGCTGAACGTTCTCCGACAGCTCGGTCTGGGCTATCTAACGCTCGGTGAGGAGACGCCGAGCCTGTCCGGCGGCGAGGCGCAGCGGCTGAAGCTTGCAAGCGAGATCGGACGGATGCAGACGGACTCCGTGTTCGTCTTTGACGAGCCGTCCATCGGCCTGCATCCGCTGGACGTGCAGGTGCTGCTCGGCGTCTTTCAGGCACTTCTGGATAACGGAGCGACGGTCGTCGTCATCGAACATGACCTCGATGTGATCCGCAACGCCGATTATATAATCGACATGGGGCCCGGAGGCGGCGACGCAGGCGGCCGGATCGTGGCGTGCGGAACTCCGCAGGAGATACGGGATAACAAGGCCAGTATTACCGGCAGGTACCTGTGACGGAAGCGGCAAAAATTAATTGGCTCATTAAAATGGAAAAGGAGATATGACATGGAGAACATCAAAAGGAACTTCGGCTTTGGATGCATGCGTCTGCCGATGAAGGACGGCGAGGTCGATACTGTGGAGATGAACCGGATGGTGGATGCATTTCTTAAAGCTGGCTTCAATTACTTCGATACCGCCCACGGCTATCTTCAGGGTAAGAGCGAAACGGCGCTGAAAGCCTGTCTTACCAGCCGCTATCCCCGCAGCAGCTATATTCTGACGGACAAGCTGACGGCGGATTATTTCCACACGGAGGAGGACATTCGCCCGCTTTTTGAAAGTCAGCTTGCCGCCTGCGGCGTAGATTATTTTGATTTTTATCTGATGCATGCGCAGGGGACGGGCAACTATCCGCATTTCAGAAAATGCTGTGCATATGAGACGGCCTTTGCCCTGAAAGCCGAAGGCAAGGTGCGCCATGTGGGCATTTCCTTCCATGACCGCGCAGAGGTGCTTGAACAGATACTGTCTGATTACCCGGAGATCGAGGCGGTGCAGATCCAGTTCAACTATGTGGATTATAACGATCCTGCCGTGCAGAGCCGTAAGTGCTATGAGGTCTGTGTAAAGCACAATAAGCCCGTCATCGTTATGGAGCCGGTGAAGGGCGGCAACCTTGTGAATCTGCCTGAGGATGCAAAGGCGGTTCTTGATGAGCTTCACGGCGGCAGCCTCGCAAGCTATGCGCTGCGCTTTGCAGCCGGCTTCCCTGGCATGATGATGGTGCTCTCCGGCATGAGCAATATGGAGCAGATGCAGGACAATATCTCTTTCATGGCGGACTTCAAGCCGCTGAATGAGGCGGAGCTTGCGGCGGTGGAGAAGGTGCAGGAGATATTTAAAAGCAAACATCTCATACCCTGCACGTCCTGCCGCTACTGCACGGACGGCTGCCCCAAGCACATCTCCATACCGGATCTCTTTGCCGTTATGAACTCAAAGCGGATATATAACGATTGGAATGCGGACTATTATTACAGCTATGTCCACACCGAACCCGGCCGCAGGGCTTCCGACTGCCTGAAATGCGGCAAGTGCGAGCGGGTATGCCCGCAGCATCTGCCGATACGCAGGCTGTTGGAGGATGTGGCGAAGCAATTTGAAAAAGAAGAGGAGAACGAAGAATGAAAAAACTGCTGATAGTTTACTATTCATGGGCGAACGGAAATACTGAGCGTATTGCAAAGAAGCTCCAGAGCGTCGCCGGGGGCGACCTGCTGAAAATCGACACCGCAGTGCCAGGGACAGCGGGAAGTCGAGCGCGGCTTTGAGCCGGAGCTGAAGCCGCTGAACGTGAGCATTGCCGGTTATGATATTATTGCCGTCGGTACGCCGACGTGGTGGTACACGATGGCGCCCGCCGTGAAATCATTCCTGCATGGGCAGAGCTTTGCCGGGAAGACGGTAGTTCCGTTTATGACGAACGGCGGCTGGCCCGGACATGTCATCAAGGACATGAAGAACAGCTGTCCCGGCGCGGAATTTGCCTGTGAAATGCAGGTGCAGTTCGACTCTGACGGCGGCGACCGTCTTGAAACGCCGGAGAGCAATATCGACGCATGGGCTCAAAGCGTGAAAGCGCTGCTGTGACATTTGATAAACGGTATTTTGATTGGTTTTCGTGCATAAAGAAGTCCGCCGTGATTTATCGAATTATGGCGGACTTGCGAAAAATGACGGTGTGATTTTTCACACCGTCATTTTTCGCTGGCTGTTTGCTTTTATTATCTCTCCAAGAGTGATGTTTTCGTTTCGGTATCTTGCACCCGGGTTGCGTTCTTTTTCGAGTGCGATCGCACCGTTTGGACAGTTTTGAATACAGGCAAGGCAAAATTCGCATTTATTGTCTGTTCGCCGGGCTATTACACTTTCAAAATAAAATGACTTTTGCGAAAATCAATGATCCCCTCGCCGCGTATTTTGCCAAGCTCCAGCGACAGTCCGCTGCGCTCGACTGCAAGATAATCCGCGAGCTGCTGCCTTGAAAAAGGAATGTCAAATTCGTATTTTCCAAGCCGCTGTGCTTCGGCGGAAAGATAGGACATGATCTTTGCCCGTGTGGTGCGCTGTCCCATATGCGTGAGCTTTTCGTTGAATCGCAGGTTTTTTTCGGCAAGCTCGCTGAGCAGGTTTCGGATGATCCGGCTGTGGTGTGCGCAGGCGGACGGACATACATCCATAACGCGCCTTACATTCAGAAACATAGCGGTAACGGGTGTTTCCGCTGTGACGCTCACATTCAGCACCGCGCCGGGGGCGCAGGCATATGCGGCGGCAAAGGTCTGTCCCGGCCCCGCTTTGGAAAGAATATTACGGTTTCCCCAAATATCCTCCTGTATGATCAGGACGGTTCCTGCAAGTACAAGACCTATAGAGTCCGCCGTATCGCCGGCACGCAGCACAAAGGCCTCTTTCGGGAAGTCCTTTTTTTCGGCTTTGAGACAGGCGAGCATGGCGGTCAGCTCATCCGCCGAAATGCCGGAGAAAAGCTGAGAGGAACGGATCACAGGTAAAAAATCTTTCATAAGATCCTCTTTAGTTGAAAATTCAACCGACTTGTTGATTTGATTGTACTATAATCGAATCACAAAAGCAAGGAGGTATTGGAATGAAACGGAGAATCATCGAGATCGATCAGGATAAATGCAACGGCTGCGGCGCCTGCGCCGCCGCTTGCCACGAGGGCGCAATCGCCATGGCGGACGGCAAGGCGAAGTTGATGAGGGACGATTACTGCGACGGGCTGGGCGACTGCCTGCCGGCCTGTCCCACCGGGGCGATCTCCTTTGTGGAACGCGAGGCTGCCGCTTATGACGAGGCGGCGGTGCTCGCCAATAAGCAGAAGAAGATGCAGCAGGAGGGGATGCGCCTTCACGGCGGCTGCCCCGGAACACGGATGAAAACGATCCGGCACACGGAGCCGTTAGGAGCTGAGACTGCTTCTGCTGCGGTGGTGCAGAGCCGCCTTTCTCAGTGGCCTGTACAGATAAAGCTCGTTCCCGTGAACGCGCCTTATTTTGACGGCGCGAAGCTGCTCATTGCCGCCGACTGCACGGCTTACGCCTATGCCGCTTTCCACGAGCGGTTCATCAGGGGACATATTACCCTCGTCGGCTGTCCGAAGCTCGACAGCGTGGACTATTCCGAGAAGCTCACAGAGATCATCCGCAATAACGACATCAGGAGTGTGACCGTTGTGCGCATGGAAGTCCCATGCTGCGGCGGGCTGGAGTATGCGGCGAAAAAAGCATTGCAAAACAGCGGAAAATTCATTCCTTGGCAGGTCGTGACAATCTCAACGGATGGAAATATCCTTGATTAAAAAGATGGAGCGTAAAAGCTGTGCGTCTGATTATCGAGCAGCTGCTTATCATTCAGCGCACGCCCCCGCTGCGGAATTTTTCCGCAGCGGGGGATGCACTTATGCGCTGTAACGTTCAGACGCTATATTTCAGGCATAGAAAAGTCCACCGTAATTCTATCGGAATCACGGTGGACTTATGGTGGAGACGGAGGGATTCGAACCCTTGACCTTACGGATGCGAACCGTACGCTCTCCCAACTGAGCTACGCCCCCATATATTTTATCAGACTGTTCAGCATTTGCAATGCCTTAAACCTGACAGCTTGTATATTATAACACAAATTTTTTATTTGTAAAGAAAAAAGTTGATAAATTTAAAAAGCTGTAGTACAATATGATCGTGGCTTTTGACAAGGCTGCACTAGTTGGGGAGCCAGCGGTGCCCTGTAACCTGCAATCCGCTACAGCAGGGACGAATTCCCGACCGAGGGTGTGTGCTGTGTCGTCTGACCCCGGTAAGCAGTGATGACGACCCGGTCTCGCGCAACGGAAACCCGTGAACCATGTCAGGCGGGGAACCGAGCAGCATTAAGCGGTGCTTTTCGTGTGCCGCGAGGCAGCCGGGTCCGAGCCGGCTGCCGGCGTAACGGGCATGGTCCATCATTCGGAGTCGGGTGTGCAGTCTTGTCAAGAGCCATATTTGTTTTAGAGAGAGGGTGCAGAATGTATCAGGCTCTTTACCGCAAGTGGCGTCCTCAGACCTTCGATGAGGTCGTCGGGCAAAAGCACATTACCGAGACGCTGAAAAATCAGGTCAGATCGGGGCGGCTGTCTCACGCCTATATTTTCATCGGCACCCGCGGCACGGGCAAGACTACCTGCGCCCGCATCCTCGCAAAGGCTGTTAATTGCGAGCATCCCGTGAACGGCAATCCCTGCTGTCAGTGCGCCGCATGCAGAGGTATTGCGGACGGCTCCGTGCTGGATGTCGTAGAGCTTGACGCGGCGTCGAACAACGGTGTTGACAATGTGCGTGCGCTGCGGGAGGAGGCTGTTTTTTCTCCGGCTTCCGTCAGGAAGAGAGTGTACATCATCGACGAGGTACATATGCTCTCGACCTCCGCGTTCAACGCATTGCTGAAAATACTTGAGGAGCCACCGGAGCATCTCATGTTCATCCTCGCCACGACAGAGCTTCAGAAAGTCCCGGCGACGATACTGTCACGCTGCCAGCGCCACAGCTTTCGCAGAATAGACGCGCCGCAGCTCGCGGAATATCTTGAGTATGTCGCGCGGCAAGAGAGCTTTGATCTTACACATGATGCGGCGGAACTTATCGCACGTCTTGCGGAAGGCGGCGTGCGTGATGCGCTGAGCCTGCTGGATCAGTGTTCCGCTTTTGAAAAAATTGATACAGGGGAAGTCTATTCCGCGATGGGGCTGGCCGGGAACAGGCGCATAACCGAAATGCTCGACTGCATACTGAAGCATGATACCGCGGCGGCGCTTGAGAAATTCACCGGACTGTGGATGGACGGTAAGGACCCGGCGGTCTTCCTTAAAGAGCTGAGCGGATTGATGCGGGATGTGCTCATAGAGCTTGTCGCGCCGCAGAGCGGGATGAGCCTTGTCACGGGCGGATATGATTCCGCCACTCTCGGCAGCTTCGCTGCGCAGATGACAAGAGAAGAGCTTATCTGCGCGATGGAGACGGTGCAGCGCTATACCGCGCAGCTGCGCGAGGCGAAAAACCCGAGGACCGTCGTTGAGCTGTGCCTGATCTCCCTGTGTGACAATACGCTCGGTGAGAGCGTGGACGAGCTGCGCGCGCGCATATCGCGCCTTGAGGCGCAGGCGGCCGGCCTTGCGCAGATGCCCGGATATACGGCGACGCCGCAGCCGGATACCGTGCAGGGACATGCGCCTGCGGAGAACGCAGAGGAACAGCCGCGCCGTGTGCCGGAGCGTGTAAGCCCGGCGGCAGAACAGCCGTCACCCGTGCCGGCAGAAACAGAGCGCGCAGATGCCGCAGCGGCGCTGCGACAGGATACTGAGCCGGAGCGCAAACCGGAAGAACCGGCCGGCGCAGCGCCCGCCGGGGATGCGGATATGTGGGATGCGGTCTGCAAAGCGGCAGCGCCGCTGCTTGCTCCCGACGTGCGTCTGGTACTGAGTGATAAAGAGAAAATACGCGGCGCGCTGGATCAGAACGTGCTGCGGATCGAGTGTATCCCGGGCTTCCTTTACGGGCGCATAAACAAGCAGGACGTGCTGCAGAAGTTCGGCGCGGCAGCCTCAAAGCTGGCCGGACGCGAGGTGCGTGTGATGCTGTCGGAGTTCAGGCCGGATTCGTTTGAAAAGCGCAGCGTGGAAGAGCTCAGGCAGTTCAAGGAAGTAAGGTTTATATGAGGCGCAGGCCCAGAATATAAAACAAAAATACAAAAAATAAAACTGGAGGATAAAACAATGGCAAAAGGCGGATTCCGCGGCGGTTATCCCGGCGGCAACCAGATGAATATGATGAGACAGGCTCAGAAGATGCAGCAGGAATTCATGAAGATGCAGCAGGAGCTGGAGTCTACAAAGTTTGAGTTCACCTCAGGCGGCGGCGCGGTCAAGGCGACCATCGTCGGCACGCGCGAGCTCCAGTCCATTGAGATAAAGCCCGAGGTCGTAGATCCCGATGATGTCGAAATGCTTCAGGATCTGATCGTTGCGGCCGTAAACGGCGCTCTCAAGCTGGCGGACGACAAGACCAGCCAGTCCATGGCGAAGCTCAACGGCGGACTGCCCGGTTTCCCCGGCGGCATGTTCTGATATAATCTGCGTTTGTGACGGCGCGCTGCGTGACACGGCTTTCAGGCCCGCAGCGCGCCGTATTTTATAATGCGGATGGAAAGAGAGGGGCAAACCATGCGTTTCAAAAAAGCCTATCTTGAAATAACAAATGTCTGCAATCTCAACTGCGCCTTCTGCCCCGGCACGAAGCGGGAAAAACGGTTTATGACTGCGGACGAATTCGGCGTTCTGGCATCGAAGCTCCGGCCTTATACGGACTATCTGTATCTTCATCTTATGGGAGAGCCGCTGCTGCACCCCGAGCTTGGAACGCTGCTGAACATCGCGCACGGGCTGGAATTCAAGGTGATAATCACTACGAATGGGACTCTGCTCGGGGATAGGGGCGCTGTCCTGCTCAACTCCCCGGCGGTGCACAAGGTGAATATATCCCTCCAGTCCTTTGAGGCAAACAGCGGCGGAGAAATTGAAAGTTATGTAAACCGGTGTGCGGCGTTTGCTGCCGGCATGGGACAGAGCGGGAAGCTCTGCGTGCTGCGCCTGTGGAATAAAAACGGACTGGAGGAGCTGAACGGCAAAATAGAAAGTATATTGTCGCGGCATTTTCCCCGGCCATGGCGCACCAGCCGTGCAAGCCTCGGCCTTGCCGGGCATGTATGGCTCGAACCCGGCGAAAGGTTCGATTGGCCGGATATGGACGCGGCGGACAGGGGAGAGCGGGTGTTCTGCTATGGGCTGCGCGATCAGATCGGCGTCCTTGCTGACGGCACCGTTGTGCCGTGCTGCCTTGACCACGAGGGCGATATTGCCCTTGGAAATTTATTTGACAGTACAATTGATGACATTATGTCAACCGAAAGAGCACAGATGATCTACAACGGCTTTTCAGCGCGCAAAGCGCAGGAGCCGCTTTGTAGACGCTGCGGCTATGCCAGAAGATTTACATAACTTAATATACATATTATTGTTTACATAATATAATAAACAAGCATAAATTTCCCGCCTCAGCATATTGTGTGCAGAGGCGGGAAGTGATATGGATCGTAGCTGGGAATATACGTTCAGCCTTCGTAGCCGATCTCATCGGCCAGCTTTTTTTCGATGAGCACCGTGGCGTCGCGGTGCAGCTTCATAAAGGTCGCGGGGCAGCCGGTCGTCACCTTGCCGTCCATGAGAAGCTGACGTGCGGCGTCCTGCTTGCTGCCGGAGATTATAAGCAGCAGGCTTTTGGCGCGCATGATGTCGCCCATGCCCATGGTGAAAGCATAGCGCGGCACTTCATTGCGGGAGGCGAAGAAACGGGCGTTCGCATCGATAGTGCTCTCGTCGAGAGGCTCCATGTGCGCCATATCGTGCAGCGCTTCGCCGGGCTCATTGAAGCCGAGATGCCCGTCAGGGCCGACGCCTAGTACCTGAATGTCCACGTCGCTTTCAGTGAGTACAGCCCGGAATTCGCGGATATTGGCTTCGGCATCGCCGGTGCCCTTGGCAACATAGGTGTTCTTTTTATCAATATTGATATGGTCAAAGAAATTGCTGTCCATGAAATATCTGTAGCTCTGGGGATGCGAGGGCTCAAGGCCGGCGTATTCGTCAAGATTTACGCTTTTAACGCGGGAAAAGTCAAGTCCCTCCTCATTGCAGCGGCGCGCGAGCTCTTTATACATGCCCAAAGGACTGGAGCCTGTAGCAAGACCAAGGCAGCAGTCGGGTTTGGCGCGTACAGTCCTCTCGATGATGTCTGCCGCAAGTGAACTTTCGTGGGAATAGTTTTCCGCAATAATGACTTTCATTCTCAAGCTCCTTAAATAAATGGTTTGCCGGGATAATGGTTTCCGAGTACAGCCAGTATAAACGCTGGTGAAAAATACGTCAAGTTCAAAAGCGGTATGTACAGGGCACGCAGTAAATTTAACAAAATACAGTTTACTTATCCGGCGCACTGTGATACATTCTTATACCGCATGGAACAAAACGCATATTTGTGCGTCATATAAACAAAGCAGATCGGGAAAGGAATGGTTGCTATGAAGAGAATAGTTTCACTTATTCTTGTTCTTATGTTGATATTATCGCTTGGCGGCACGGCATTTGCCGACAATACGCAGAGCCGCGCGGTCATCGGCGCGGATCTCACGACAGAGCAGGTCGCGCAGGTGTATTCAGCCTTCGGCGTGCAGCAGGGGACTGTGCCTCAGCTTCTCGTCACCAATGCCGAGGAACGCCAGTACCTTGAGGGCTATGTCGATTCGTCGATCATCGGCTCGCGCTCCATATCCTGCGTTTACGTAGAGCTTCTCGGCTCCGGCGCGGGCATGAATGTCACCACGAGCAACATCACATGGTGTACGCCTGAAATGTATATTCAGGCGCTTGCCACGGCGGGCATCACCGACGCGCGCATAATCGTTGCCGCACCCTTTGAGGTCAGCGGCACCGCGGCGCTCACGGGTATATATAAAGCCTATGAGGACATGACCGGCAAAAAGATCGACGATATTGCAAAGCTCGTCAGCACGCAGGAACTCACCATAACCGGAGAGCTTGCACAGGAGATCGGCAGCATGGACTCCACGTCCATAGTGCAGGATCTGAAGCTGATGCTCAGTGAGACGCAGAACATGACGGACGACCAGATACGTCAGGAGATAATCCAGATAGCCGCGCAGTATAATGTCAGCCTCACCGAGACGCAGATAAACCAGCTCATCTCTCTGTGCCGCTCGCTCGAGGGGCTTGATGCAGATCAGCTGAAAAGCCGCGTCGAGGAAGTGCAGAACACGCTCAACAAGGTCTCCACTGCAAAAACTCAGGTCGTTGGATTTGTGCAGTCGGTCAAGAAGGTCGTTACCTCCGTGCAGAGCTTTTTTGAAAGGATCAAAAACATAATAGGCATGTGATCTGCCCCGGCTGGCAGCAGCTTTCATCACAGCTGCTGCCAGCCGTTTTTTAAACATATATGCGCGACTTTTCGCGCGTATCCTCTTCCATAGTATGCCGTAATGTGTTATTATAAAAACATATAAATATATAATACGGAGGGGCTTTATGGACGCGAGAGACAGGCGCTTGAAGAAAGAGGCTATCGTGCAGGCCGAAGCCTACCTGAACAGAAAGCGCGGCTATGTAACGCCGCAGGAGAAAAAAGCTTTCAGAATTGCAGAAAAGCTGCGCCGCGGCTACTGGCTGGAGAGCCTTTCCGGACTGAACGCGGACGAGAGACGCGCACAGCTGTGCGGCTACAGGATATTCAGGACACGCGTATTTTTCGGCGGCATTTTCGGGCCGAAACGCACAGAGCGGCGGACTGAGCAGTCCGAACCGGTGGGCGGACATCTGCTGAAATGACGTGCCGGAGAGAAACGGAGCTATGATGGATAATAAATTGAAGTACGATTTTCTGATAAGTCATATGACGCTGGACGAGAAGGCTTCGCTGATGTCCGGTGCGGATTTCTGGCATACAAAGGCAGTGAAGCGCCTCGGCATACCGCCGGTGATGATGACCGACGGCCCGCACGGTCTGCGCAAGCAGGGCGGAAAGGGCGACCATCTTGGCCTCGGCAGGTCCGTGCCCGCAACGTGCTACCCAACGGCGGCGGGGCTTGCCAACACATGGGACGAGGAACTGCTCGAACAGATGGGCGAGTATTTCGGCCGCGAGGCCGTGTCGGAAAAGGTGAGCATGGTGCTCGGCCCGGGCGTGAATATAAAACGCAGCCCGCTATGCGGAAGAAATTTTGAGTATTACTCCGAGGATCCTTTTCTCGCAGGGAAGATGGCGGCGGCGCTGATCCGCGGCATACAGTCGCAGGGGGTATATGCCTGCGTCAAGCACTATGCCGCAAATTCGCAGGAGCTGCGGCGCATGACCGTTGACTCCGTGCTTGACGAGCGCACTCTGCGCGAAATATACCTGCCGGCATTTGAGATAGCTGTCAGGGAGGGCGGCGTCAAGGCGCTTATGACGAGCTATAACCGCGTCAACGGCGTCTATGCCAGCGAGAACGAGCATCTTCTGCGCGATATATTGTACAATGAATGGGGCTTCGACGGCGTTGTCGTGAGCGACTGGGGCGCAAATAATGACAGGACCGCGGCGCTGAAAGCTGGCTTGACGCTGGAAATGCCGTCGTGCGGAGGAATAACGGATGAGCAGATAGCCGAAGCCGTCAGAGAGGGCCGGCTTGACGAAAAGCTCCTTGACGAGCAGGTCGACAGACTGCTTGCCATGGTGTTCACCACGGGAGAAGCGCTTGGCAGGGATGTTAAGTACGACAGGGCGCAGCACCACCTTTTCGCACAGCGTGCGGCAGAGGAGACGGCGGTACTGCTGAAGAACGACGGCGGTATCCTGCCCGTGGACGACTGGAACAGAACGGTCGCACTCATAGGGCCGTTTGCGGAAAAGCCGCGCTATCAGGGGGCGGGAAGCTCAAAGATCGTGCCGACGCTGATGGACACCGCTTTGCAGGCGCTGCCGCAGTGCGGCATGAATATAAAGGGCTATGCTCCCGGATTTGAAAGAAACGGCCGGGATGATGAAAAGCTGCTGCGCGCGGCTGTGGAGCTTGCCGGGAGTGCCGATGTTGCGCTTTTGTATCTCGGTCTCAGCGAGACGGACGAGGCCGAGGGCGTTGACCGTGAGAGCATGCGCCTGCCGGAAAACCAGATAAAACTGTTAAAGGCTATATATGAGGTAAATAAAAATATCATTGTCGTGCTCTCCTGCGGGTGCAGCGTTGAAATGCAGTGGCAGCGGTATGCAAGAGCGATAATACACGGCTATCTCGGCGGACAGGCCGGGGCAATGGCGATGGCGCGGCTGCTTACCGGCAAGGCCAATCCGTCCGGAAAACTCAGCGAGACTATACCGCTGAATCTCGGTGCAGTGCCGTCGTCGCCGTATTTCCCGGGGCGCGAGGCCACGGCGGAGTACAGAGAGGGCATATTCGTCGGCTACCGCTATTTTGACACGGCAAAGGTACCGGCAATGTATCCATTCGGCTTTGGCCTGAGCTATACGCAGTTTGAATACAGCGATATGAGCGTTGACGGAGATACCGTGCGCTTCAGGGTGAAAAACACCGGCGCCGTCCCCGGCGCGGAGGTCGCGCAGCTCTATGTTTCGGCGCATACGGGCGGTATGTTCCGGCCGGTAAAGGAGCTGAAGGGCTTTGCGAGAGCGTATCTTGAACCGGGAGAGGAGCGGGAGCTGAGCATCAGTTTGAATGACCGCAGCTTTGCCGTATGGAGCGTGACGGAAAACCGCTGGGTGGTCGAGCCGGGCGAGTATGAGCTGCTTGTCGGCGCATCTTCCGCGGATATACGCCTGCGCGCGGCCGTGACAAGATCCGGCGAAGACGTTGAAAACCCGTATCAGGGAGAGGCCTTTGCACCGTACTATACTGCGGACGTCATGCATGTGCCGGATGAGAGCTTTGAAGCTCTGCTGGGGCGCAGACCGCCGCGCAGGGAATGGAAAAAGCAGGCGAGGCTTGGCATAAACGACAATATCAGTCAGGGCGAATACCTGAAAAAAGGGCTTGGCCGTCCGCTGTACAAGTCGCTGAAGCTTGCGCGCGATGCGTGCAGCGCCGCGGGTATGCTCGACGGTGCGGTGAACATGAGCTTTATCATGAATATGCCGTTCCGCGCAATAGGCAGGATGTCGAGAGCTTTTGACGATGAGCAGATGTCTGCTTTTATGAAGCTTGTGAACGGTGAAAACGGCGCGGCGGAAAACCTGGTCGAGGCGACAAGAGCCAAATACAGAAAAAAGAAGCAGCCATAGGTTGACATAACGCATAAAAACGGGAGGCTTTTCTAAGCTGACCGGTAAAAAAGTGATGTGCGTATCAAAAAAATAGTGCATGCTTTTAAAATATGTTGTATAATAAACTGAATACTCTGAAAAGAAACAGCGCGGTGTCGTATACCGCGTGCAGCATACGGAGGAGAAAGATATGAAAAAAATCACAGCCATTGTTTTCGCGCTGGTACTGGTGTTCTGCCTGCTGCCGGGCTCTGCTTTTGCGGTCGGCGTCCTGCCCCAGCCGGACTCCTATGATTACGGCTACGGCTCGCTGCCTCAGCCGGATTCTTTCGGCGGATCGGACTATTCCGACGGCGGATGGTCTCAGGCCGGCAATAACGTGAAAGATGATTATACCCTGTCCTACGGCATAACGGCTCCGTTCATCTCTTCGGAGCCTTCCGATATGAACGGCTCCATAGGCAATGTGCCTGCGGCGCTTCAGGTCAGTGCGTATTCGCCCGACGGCGGTGAGCTGCATTATCAGTGGTACGCGGCAAACACCGGCAGCACCGGTACAATGACGGCCATCCCCGGCGCGTACTCCGATACATATACTCCTCCCCAGACTGCGGGCACGGCCTACTACTGCGTCGGCGTTTACACGGTCATCGGCAATATGCGCAGCGCTGAGACGCAGTCCAGACTTGTTGCCGTCACCTACAGCGGCATTGAGATACTCAGCGCCCCGTCCAGAACGAGCTACACAAAGGGCGAGAGCGTCAGCCTGAAGGGACTTGTCGTGCGCGTGTACGATGCGAACGGAAGCTACTGGGATTCCTACGACGGCAGCGGCCTGTCGCTTTATCCCTCCAGGCTCGACAGCACCGGAAGAGTTGCCGTTGAGCTGAGCTACGGAATGTCCGGCGCGACCTTCTATGTGAATGTCAGCGCAGCGGCCTCATCGGGCAGCGGCAAGACCGGCACGGACGGAACCTCCGCAGACGGCACGGACAGCGGAGAGCACGTGCATGATTACGGCGAGTGGGAGATCACAAAGGAAGCCACCTGCCTTTCCACCGGCATAAGATCCCGCACCTGCTCAGAGTGCGGCGACGTGCAGACTGAGGTCATACCCAAGGGTGACCACAGCTGGGATGACGGCGTTATCACCAAGCAGCCCACCGCCACCACAAACGGGGCAAGGCTCTACACCTGCACCGTATGCAAGGCCAACAAGAGCGAGATAATCCCTGCCGGCACCGATACGAGCGCGGCAAGTACGCTCGACAGCCTCCAGATAGATCAGGGCGGCGCATCCGCGTCCAACAATAATGTTGCGGCTCCCGTCACTCCGACCACACCCTCCGGCACTGTCGGCGGCAATGATGTCGGCGCGAACGTGAACAACAGCTCCGATAACGGCACTGTCAACAAGAGCACCGACAGCACGGGCTGGTGGCTCATCCCCGTGTCCGCACTGCTGCTCGTTGGCTGCGGCAGCGGCGCATACTACCTGATGAAGAGAAAGAGCGGAGAATAAGCGCCGGAAGCTTTTCAGCAGCGAAGTAATAGATAAAAAGAAAGAAGTAATGGAAAGCAAGCTGTAAACCGCATATGCATGGTGAGTAGCTTGCTTTTATATAACCGATGAAAATTTAAGCGGATCGAAAGGAGAAAAATATGGGTTTGATCAAAGCCGCGTCCGGCGCTGCCGGCGGAGTACTGGCTGACCAGTGGAAGGAATATTTTTATTGTGAGGCGCTTGGAGACAATGTTCTTGCCGTAAAGGGCAGAAAAAAGGTCTCGGGCCGCTCGTCAAACAGAGCAGGCGAAGACAATATCATCAGCAGCGGTTCCGTTATCGCCGTGGCCGACGGCCAGTGCATGCTCATTGCAGAGCAGGGAAAGATAGTTGAAGTATGCGCGGAGCCCGGCGAATTTGTATACGACAGCTCCACGGAGCCCAGCATCTTCTCCGGCAGTCTCGGCGAGAGCATCGGCAAGGTGTTCAAAAACATCGGAAAGCGCTTCACGTTCGGCGGTCAGGCGCCAAAGGACCAGCGCGTGTATTATTTCAATACCAAGGAGATAATCGGCAACAAGTACGGTACTCCGTCCCCCGTGCCGTTTCGCGTGGTAGACAGGAATATCGGCCTCGACGTGGATATTTCCATACGCTGCTTCGGCGAGTACAGCTACCGTATGTCCAATCCGCTACTGTTTTACACCAATCTCTGCGGCAACATGACGGGCGAGTATACCCGTGACAGAATTGACGGCCAGCTCAAGACGGAACTGCTCACGGCTCTGCAGCCCGCCTTTGCAAAAATATCCGACATGGGCGTCAGATACTCGGCGCTGCCCGGCCATACGATGGAGCTTGCGCAGGCGCTCAACGACGTTCTGTCGCCCAAATGGCGCGATCTGCGCGGTCTTGAGATCGTCTCCGTCGGTGTTTCCAGTGTGAAAGCCAGCGAAGAGGACGAGAAAATGATAAAGGAGCTCCAGCGCAACGCGGCCTTCCGCGACCCCGGCATGGCGGCGGCGCATCTTGTCGGCGCGCAGGCGGCGGCGATGCAGAGCGCTGCGGCAAATCAGAACGCAGGCCCTGCAATGGCGTTCATGGGCATGAATATGGCCAATCAGGCCGGCGGTGTCAACGCACAGGATCTTTACAATATGAGCGCCCGCCGGCAGGCGCAGAGCGCGCCCCAGGCGGAGCCCGCGGCAAACGGATGGACGTGCCCGAGCTGCGGTGCAGCGGCCACAGGCAAGTTCTGCCCTGAGTGCGGGACGAAGAAGCCGGAGACGAATACATGGACCTGCTCCTGCGGCGCGGTGAACAAAGGCAAATTCTGTTCCGAATGTGGTGCGAAGAAGCCCAGCGGCATACCGCAGTACAGATGCGATAAGTGCGGTTGGGAGCCGGAGGATCCGGCTCATCCGCCAAAGTTCTGTCCCGAGTGCGGAGACCCCTTTGATAACGGGGACGTGATCGGATAAACTATGTAAGCAGCGCCGCTGTCCCTCAGCGGCGCTGCATGGAAAAACACGAGAAGAAGGAAAAGAATGAAAGCCATCACCCGAGTCACAGCCGTGCTTGCGGCATTGTTCATGCTGTGCGCGCTCACGGCCTGCGGACAGACCGGAGATGAAGCCCTCGGAGTATACAGCCTTGTTCAGCTTCGCTCCGGCGGAGAGGCGTTTGAACCGGAAAGCATATATGAGCAGACGGCAACACTGGAGCTGAAAAGCCGCGGCAGAGCCGTGCTGACGCTCGGGGGCGAGGCTTATGAGGGCAAGTGGTTCAATAAGGACGGGGTGTTCGATCTTGTGACGGACGGAGGCGTTTCCCATGGGACGCTTGCGGACGGAGTGTGCACTCTCAATATTCTCGACTCCGGCCTTGTGCATGTGTTCACGCTCGGCGGCGCGGAGATAGCCGTAAGCGAGCCTGATAACGACGGCGCAGCGGACGACGGGGAGACCGGACTGCAGAGCATGTGGAACGGCGGCTGGTACGGCTGGTGGGCGATAAGCAATGCAGACGGCGACTGGGCAGTCCTTGACCGGCAGGGTTACGACTGCTTTGCGCGGATCAGCATAGATGCCGGCGGCACGGGAAGCCTTGTGCTTTGGGATGAGCAGATGAGCGCGGACAGCCCGATGGGCGATGTGAAAATATCCGTCGGCTCTGTAAGCGCGGATGAGCCTATGGGGATCGCAAGCTCGACCGGCGGGAGCTTCTGGCTCACGCAGATACAGCCGGACGAGTGGAAGCTTGATCCGGCGGCCTATGGCTTTGAAAATATGCTCGTCATTGACAACGGCCACTATGAATCCGAAGAAGGCAGCTTTGACTACCAGATCGTTCTCCGTCCGTGGGGAACCGTGTGGGACGATGTGGAGAGCACGGCGCCCGAACTTCTTCCGTATTTCTATAAGGACTGGTATCTCCGCGCGATAGACGCAGGCGAGGATATGCCGGACAGCTTTGACGCTTCTCAGGCAGTGCCGGAGAGCGATGAAACAGAAAATGAGGGGTGACAGACATGCCGACTCAGGTAACTAACTATCAGTGTCCGGCCTGTACGGGGCCGATGCACTTTGACAGCGCCGAGGGCAAGCTCAAATGCGACTACTGCGGCAGCACGTTTGAAGTGGCCGAAATAGAAGCGCTGTATGACGAAAAAAACAGCAAGTCCGCCGCGGCTGCGCAGCAGGCGGAAGAGAGCGCTGCGCAGCAGAGCTCTGAGGTCGACGGCTGGCAGCTTAACGATGCCGGAACGGAATGGGGCGAAGACGCCGGAAAAGTAAAGGTGTACAACTGCCCGTCCTGTGGCGCGGAGCTTATCTGCGAAAAGACCACCGCCGCAACGAGCTGCCCATATTGTGACAATCCGACAATAATCCCGTCGGCGCTCACGGGCGGCCTCAAGCCCGATCTTGTCGTACCGTTCAAGTATGACAAGGAGCAGGCCAAGGCGGCGCTGCGCGCACATTTGCGCGGCAAAAAGCTTCTGCCGAAGCTCTTCACCGAAGAGAATCATCTTGACGAGGTAAAGGGCATATATGTCCCGTTCTGGCTCTTTGACGCGTATGCGGATGCGGACATTACATACGGCGGCACGCAGACCCGGGCATGGTCCGACAGTGAATACGACTATGTTGAAACGTCGTATTTTGATCTTGAGCGCAGCGGCAGCATTGCCTTTGACAATGTACCGGTGGACGGCTCGGAGAAGATGGACAACGAGCTCATGGAGTCCATAGAACCGTTTGACATCTCGCAGGCCGTGGATTTCAAGACAGCCTATCTCGCCGGATATATGGCCGATAAATACGACGTCAATGCAAAGGAATGCGTCGGACAGGCAAACGAGCGTATACAGCAGAGTGTCAGCGACAGTTTTATGTCAACCACAGCCGGGTTCGGCTCAGTCACGCCAAAGGCGAGCAGGATACGCATCTCAAACGGCAGGGCGAAGTATGCGCTGCTTCCGGTGTGGATACTCAACACGACGTGGAACGGCAAAAAATACGTTTTCGCCATGAACGGCCAGACGGGGAAGTTCGTCGGTAATCTGCCCATGGACAGGAAGCTCAAATTCAAGTGGCAGCTTCTCTATACCGGCATTTTCTCCCTGCTTCTGCTCGGCCTGAACTGGCTGCTGTTCATGTAAGGAGGGAGCGCCATGAAGAAAAGACTGTTCTCTCTTATCCTCGCGCTCGTTCTCGTGCTTTCGGCCGGAGCGCCGGCATATGCCGGCGGCGCGGAGTTTATATTTGATTATAACGGCAATACCACCAATTCGGAGGAAATGAACCTGCTTGCGCAGGAGATATACGACTCTTACGGCGTCGCAGTGTGTTACGCTTCGTGTACCCTGCTTGACGGGATGACGCTGCAGGAGCGCGCCCGGAAGCTGTACGATGATGATATGGGTTATACGGCCGGCGTTATGGTCTTTGACTGCGACGAGGCCGACAGGTACTATATCTATGCCAGCGACGGCGCGGCGGAGTATTTTGACAGCAGCGATCTTGACACGCTGCTCAACGCTTATATCGAACCGGATTACTATAATGATGCGGTAGAGGCGTATCTCAATAAGGCGTCCGGGCTTCTTGCGGACAGAGAGCCGCTCAGTCCGGCGGCGGAGCAGCCGTCAGCCTCCGTGCGCACTATACCTGCCGAACGTCAGCTCCCGCGGGTTGTCGATCAGTCCGGAGTTATAGACGGCGGCAAGCTTGCAGAACTCAACTCGCTTGCGGATAGTGTCAGCGAGAAATACCGGTGCGATGTTGCGGTCGCCTTTGTCTCCGGGACGGACGGCATGAATATAATGGATTATGCCGACGATTTCTTCGACTATAACGGCTACGGCTATGGGCTGGACGACGATGGTGCAATGCTTGTCGTAGATACGGTGAACCGGGAAACATGGCTGACCGTTCACAGCTACGGCGCCGAGGCGTTCACCGATGCCGGTCAGAGCTATGTGCATGACAGGTATCTGCCGTATCTCAGAGACAATGACTGGGGCGGCGCGGCTGAGGCGTTTATCACCGTGAGCGCGGAGCTGCTTGACGCTGCAAGGAACGGGAATGCATATGATGTGAACAATATGCCCCGGCAGTTCTCTCCGCTTCTGGCGGCGCTTTCGGTGCTGTTCGGCGCGCTGCTTGCGCTCATACCGGTCGGAATCATGAAGCGCCAGCTCAAAACCGTTGACAGCCGCGCCGGTGCCGCGGAATACACGATACCCGGCAGCTTCCGGCTTGACCACAGCGCGGACAGGTATCTTTACAGGAATGTCAGCAGGACTGCGCGTCCGCAGGATAACGATTCATCCTCCGGCGGCACGTCCATGCATACGAGCTCTTCCGGCGAAAGCCACGGCGGCAGCGGCCGCTCGTTCTGAATAAAACGAAAAAACCACCCGAAGGCAGCTCGTAATAAGACAGGTTTATAGCGTTTAGTAAGAACAGCGTGGCGTGAAGTCACGCTGTTCTGCTTTTTACTGCGTGATTGACCATTTCTGTAATAATGCTTTCGGGCAGGAATCCGATACAGGCGAGGCTGATCCGTACATCCTGCACCCTATGTCCGCTGCTTTTGTCGGGAGCACAAACATATACCTTATTCACAAGATCATGCAGGACTGCCGGTGTCAGTTCCGTCAGTTCTGGGTATTTCTTTGCTCTGCGGATGAACTGCTCGATGCTGTCCGCTTCTTCCTCCTGCTTGGCGATTTCCTGTTCCCATAACAGCATCTTTTCCGTCAGCTCCGTTTGCTCATTTTCGTAATCAACGGATAGCTTTTGAAAACGACTGTCATTGATCTTACCCGAAATATTGTCCTCATAAATCCGCTTGAACAGTCGGTCGAGTTCTTCGATTCTGCGCTGTGCCTGTGTGAGCTGTCTGCGTTTTGCAGCCAGCTCTTTTTTGAACTCTTCTTTGCGCTTGGCACCGAGCTTTTCACGGAACAAGTCCTCGCAATCGGATATGTACCAAAGGAGGATTTGAAGAAATTTCAGTACGCCCTTTTCCAATACCATTGCTCGGATAAAGTGTGTTCCGCACACATCTTTGCCTTTCTTCCGAGAGGTAGAGCAAACGAAATGATCCTGCCGCTCCTCAAAGTTTTGCGTGGTGCAGTAGTACAGTTTTTCTCCGCAATCGGCACAGCAGGCAACACCGGAAAACAAATTGCTCTTACCCGTTTTAGCCGGTCTGCGCTTGTTGCGGCGAAGCTCCTGTACCCGTTCAAAGGTTTCCTCATCCACAATGGCTTCGTGCGTGTTGCGGAAGATTTTCCATTGCTCCGGTGGGTTCTCGATGGTCTTTTTGATCTTGTAAGACTGTCGGTGCGTTTTGAAGTTTACGGTGTGTCCGCAATACTCCATCCGTTCCAGAATGCCCGATACTGTGCTGTCGTTCCATCCATAGGGATTGTCGGGCAAAGCACAGCGCACTTTCCGTTTCTGCTTGTCCTGATAGACAGTAGGTGTCAGCACTTGTTCCTCTTTGAGTATACGGGCGATTTGTGTCGGACCATTACCATCCATGCATAAAGCAAAGATGCGTTTGACAACTTGTGCGGCTTCATCATCGACAATCCACTGCTCGGAGTTTTCTGCGTCTTTCACATAGCCGTAGGGCGGTATGGTAGTCAAATGCTCACCGGACTCTCCTTTCAGCTTCAAGGATGCCCGTACCTTTTTGCTGCCGTCCTTAACATAAAATTCGTTTATGATATTCAAAAAAGGAGCAAACTCGTTGTCACTCTGGTTGGAACTGTCCACACCGCTGTTGACTGCAATGAAGCGGACATTGTTCTGCGGAAATGTAATCTCGGTGTACATTCCTACTTCCAGATAGTTACGCCCGATCCGACTCATGTCTTCTTGTGTCAAGTAGGGACTAAAAAATTTTTGAGAATTTACAAGCCGTTCATAGGTGGACAACCATCCGTGAACGGCTTGCATGTAAACTAAACTCAAAATGAATCCAAGCACATTCATCATGCCCTGCGAAGTTCTGTCAAATGTAGATAATCTGACAGTACGAACATGGCTCACATGTTCCTTCCGCCTCCGAATATCAGTCCGTATCTGTATGAGGACGGAAATTGCAGCGGCTTTTGAAAAATCTGTATTGCTTTTTTCTGTTCAAGGCGTTATAATCGGTATATACCGGAAACAAAGGAGGGCGTGTCCATGCCAAGACCGCCACGGTGCCGTCGGATTTGTGGCGCACCACAAGTTGATACCTTCTGCCCCAACGGGTGCGAGAATACCGAGCCGATCCTGCTGACGCTGGACGAGTACGAAGTCATTCGGTTGGTTGACTTGGAGCAGCAAACCCACGAGCAGTGTGCCGCGCAAATGGACATTTCCCGCTCTACCGTGCAGGAGATTTACGAAAGCGCACGGCGCAAGATCGCAGCGTGTCTTGTCCACGGGAAACCGCTGCACATCACCGGGGGAAACTACCGCATCTGCGGAGGACAGGAGGCAGCTCACTGCGGCCGCTGCTGCCGGATGCAGAGAGCCAACACAGAAAAATCCAACAAAAATTGCAAAGGAGATTCCATTATGAAAATTGCAGTTACCTATGAAAACGGTCAAATTTTTCAGCATTTCGGCCACACCGAACAGTTCAAGCTTTATGAAGCTGCGGACGGCAAAATCACTCATGCGGAAGTCGTTGACACCAACGGCAGCGGTCACGGCGCACTGGCAGGCTTCCTGATGCAGAACGGCGTGGACACTTTGATTTGCGGAGGCATCGGCGGCGGTGCGCAGGCAGCTCTGGCCGAAGCGGGCATCAAGCTCTACGGCGGTGTCAGCGGGGACGCTGACGCAGCGGTGAGCGCATTGCTCAGCGGAAATCTGGGCTACGATCCCAATGTTCACTGTGACCACCATGACCACGAGCACGGCGAAGCTGGTCACACCTGCGGTGACCACGGCTGCGGCAAGCATAGCTGCCATTGATATGGAACGCACACTGACACAGCTTCCGTTCTGGTCATCCTTGACCGAACAGGAGCAAGAAACGCTACGCCGAAGTGCCTTTGTCCGTCATTATGAAAAGGGTGCGTTCGTACACAGCAGCGACAACGAATGTCTCGGAATGCTGTTCGTCCTTTCCGGCGAGATCCGCACCTATCTTCTCTCCGAGGAGGGCCGGGAGGTAACGCTGTTCCGCCTGTATCCTGGCGAACTATGCGTGCTTTCTGCCTCCTGTGTGATCAGTCAAATCACCTTTGATACGCAAATGACCGCAGGAATGGATACGGAGGTTCTGATTATCCCTGCAAATGTCATTGCTGCGCTCAAGGAGAAAAATCTATATGTCCGCTGCTTCCTCTATGAGTTGGCAACGAAACGGTTTTCTGATGTGATGTGGGCGATGCAGCAGATCATGTTCAAGGGATTGGATCGGCGGCTGGCAGAATTTCTTCTTGCCGAAGCGGAGCGTACCGGCTCCGACACGATACGCATGACCCATGAACAGATCGCCCAGCACATCAGCTCGGCGCGGGAGGCAGTGGCACGGATGCTCAAAAGCTTCTCAGAGGACGGGCTTGTGGAGCTAGGACGAGGCGCGATCACGCTGCTGGACGTGGACGAATTGAAGAAACTGCAATGATGCATAAAAAATGTGCAGGATATCTCCGAAAACATAGCGAAAAAACGCGATCCCCGTGCTTGACAGCGCGGGGATTTTCCGTATAATGATATTGAACAATGTTCACATTGAGAGGGAAACGTATGAATACGGTCGTAACATCTAAAGATGAGATCCTGAAGGCCAGCCGGGAACTGATCCGGCAGCAGGGCTGGTCTGCGGTGAGCATCCGCTCCGTTGCGGCGGCGTGCGGCGTGTCGGTCGGCTCGATCTACAACTATTTCAGTTCCAAGTCGGACTTGATCGGCGCGACGGTGGAAAGCGTCTGGTGCGAGATCTTCCACCGCCCGGAGGATGACGCCGTTTTTCACGATGTACAGGCCTGTATCACGTGGATCTATGCGCGCATGGCCTACGGCTATGAGCGCTATCCGGGCTTTTTTACCCTCCATTCTCTCGGCTTCATGCGGGAGGAGAAGGATGACGGAAAGCGGCGGATGCAGCAGACCTGGCAGCACATTTTCAAAGGCCTCTGCACAGTCTTGAAGCAGGATGAGAAGATCCGAAAGGATGCTTTCAACGAGCACTTCACGGCGGAAAAATTTGCCGGCGTGCTCTTTTCTCAGATGCTCTCGGCACTGCTGCAGCAGGACTATGATCCCTCTGCCGTGCTGGAGATCGTACGCAGAACGCTTTATTAAAATGAAATTCCCACTGCGCCGTGGGAATTTTATATCCCGCAAAATGAACCATGTTCACCAAAAGGAGGTACCTTACGATGGTAAAGAGAAATACGCTGCTGCTCCTCGCGTGCCTTGTGTGGAGCGCAGCAGGCTTCAACATTCTTTGCATCGGACTCTCGGCGTATCCTGCCTACCGCGCGCTTGTCAACTATCTGCTGTCGGCAGTGGTGTTCGCCGTCTTCCAGAAGTTTATTTTCGGAAAACTCGTCAAAAAGCACACCGCGCGCATCAGCGCCTACGAGGAGAAACGCCATTTCTTCCTCAAGTTTTTTGATCTTAAGTCCTTTGCAATCATGGCGGTGATGATGAGCGGCGGCATTGCGCTGCGGTCAAGCGGGCTCGCGCCTAAGCGCTTCATCGCATTTTTCTACACCGGTCTCGGCGCTTCGCTTCTGCTGGCGGGGCTGCTGTTTGGCTGCAACTTCGGCAAGGCGGCAAAAGCCGCCGCCAAGAGCAACGAATAATTCAGGAAAAGAGGAAAAAAACTATGCAGGCAATCGTTGAAACACTTTTTGATGCTGTTTATCTCATCTCGGTCATCACCATCGGTATTCTGATGATCCGCGGGAGCAAGGGCAACGCTCAGTTCAAGCTCTTCGGCCTGATGGCGGTCGTGCTTGGTGCGGGCGACTCGTTCCATCTCGTTCCCCGTGCGCTGGCGCTGTGTACCACAGGCCTTGAAAACTATACCGTTCCCCTCGGCCTTGGCAAGTGGATCACCTCGATCACGATGACGGTCTTCTATGTGCTGCTCTACTATGTGTGGCGCAAGCGCTATGAGATCAAGGACAAGGCGGGCCTGACCGCCGCCGTGTACGGCCTTGCCGCCGCGCGCGTCATCCTCTGCATGATGCCGCAGAACCAGTGGCTGAGCGCCGCCTCCCCGCTTTCCTGGGGCATCTACCGCAACATTCCCTTCGCTATTCTGGGCCTTCTCATCATCGTGCTCTTCTACCGCAGCGCCAAGGAGCGCAGCGACAGCGCCTTCCGCTGGATGTGGCTGACCATCGTGCTGAGCTTTGGCTTCTATATCCCCGTGGTGCTGTGGGCGGATACGATCCCCATGATCGGCATGCTGATGATCCCCAAGACCTGCGCCTATGTGTGGACAGTGCTGATCGGCTACCGCGCCATGAAGCAGGAGTGTAAGTAAGAAAAAGTGAGAAAATCCGACGCCGTTGTGCGCCGGATTTTTTTGCCAA
>URDG01000020.1 GCA_900546515.1 uncultured Eubacteriales bacterium
GGCAACCTGCGTACCGTTATCTGGCGCGCATGGGACGTCTGCATGAAGATCTGATATTGAGCCATACGTGGAGCGGGAAGCTATTCCCGCTCCATCTGTTCAATGGAAAAACAGCATAATGCGGGCGCCTCCCGCCATATACATTAGCGGGGGGTGTCCGCATTATGTCTTATGATGAAGCAAAACAGAACGCAAAGCCGCACAGCCTGAATATTGAAAACCGCACGAAACTGAGCCTGTCGGGAGTGGATGACGTATCCGGCTTTGACGAGAACACGATAATCCTTACTACGAGTCTCGGCGACCTGACCATAAGAGGGGATGGACTGCACATAGACCGCATAGACCTCGACATCGGCCAGCTTGAGGTGCAGGGTCATATCCGTGAGCTGAGCTATGACGAACCGGTCCAGTCGTCCTCACTGTGGACGAAGCTCTTCGGCTGACATGGAGATAGAGATAGCAGGGCAGGCCCTTGTGCTGCTGCTCGCTCTCCTGACGGGCGCGGCCACAGGCTTGATCTATGATCTCCTGCGCCCTCTGCGGCGCAGGAGCGGGCGCGTCGGTTCGGCCGTGCTGGATGTACTTTTTGCGCTGTGTGCAGGCACGGCGGCGTTCGTTTTTGCAATGAGCGCGCCCGGCGGCAGACTGGGGATGTGGGAGCTGACGCTGATACTTGCGGGATTTATTGCATATATGTACACTCTCAGCAGCAGAATATACCCCGTGGCCGGCAGCATGTTTGAGCTGCTGATCCGCTTATTTGGGCAAATAAAAAAATTTTATAAAAAAACCGCAGAAATGGCAAAATTTCTCTTCCAAAAAGTGAGAGAATGTTTTATTATAAAAAACGATTGAAGAGGTAATTATGCAGACTCACTTTACGTTGATGCGGATAGTTGCGGTGGCGCTTCTCGTTTATGCTCTCGCACTTTTTACAACGGCTGCGCGGGATGTGTCCGCAGCAGAGGAAAAGATCGCGGAGCTTCAGGCCGGGCTTACCGCGGCTGAGGCCGAGAATAAGCTGCTGAAAGCGAAGCTTGCCGGCGTGCAGAGCGACGCCGGGATAGAGGCAGTTGCGCGTGAGCGTCTGGGTCTGGTAATGCCGGGAGAGAAAATTTTTTATTTTACGACAGACGGAGAGAATACCGGCGCCGGACCGGCGCCGGGCGGGGGTGCTTGATGGGACTCGAAATTGGAGCAGTAGTTGAAGGGAAGGTCACCGGGATCACAAAGTTCGGGGCGTTTGTGTCCCTGCCGGATGGCAGGAGCGGCCTCGTCCATATCTCCGAGGTGGCAAACAGTTACGTCAGCGACGTGCACGATTATCTCAGCGTTGGGCAGACGGTGAAGGTGCGTGTGCTGAACATAAGCGCGGACGGGAAGATAAACCTGTCCGTGAAGCAGGCCGCAGCGCCTCAGCCGCGGCCGCAGCAGCAGGGAGGAGCGTCTGCCGCCGGAAGCAGCCACAGAAGCCAGCCGCCTGCGCGCACGGCAGTGCCCGTGGCTGATCCGCCCAGCGCCGACAGGGCTTTTGAGGACAGACTGAAAAAATTCATGCAGGAGTCGGACAGCCGTATTGCGGACAACCGTATGTACGCCGAGCGCCGTCAACGCAGCCGCCGTAAGTAAGCGGCCGGGCATGATGCATAATACTTTGCGACAAAGAAAGGAAGTAATGTTTATGCCGGACTTTAAAAAGATGTATGAGAGCAAGCTGACAACGGCCGAGGAAGCAGCCTCGCGCGTGCAGAGCGGCTGGCTCATAGGAACAGACGCCGCAGTTTCCGTTCCGCCGGCGCTGGTCTCCGCCATTGCCGCGCGGGCTGCAAGGGGAGAGATCTCCGGTGTGAAGATGGATACGCTGCTGGATGCGTACCCGTATGAATTCTATGCGGATGATTCGCTCAGCGGCAGACTGACAGGCGTGTCGTGGTTTTCAAGCTCCGGCGCCCGCAAAGCCATCAACGGCGGATGGGGCGACTTTATTCCTTCGTACTACCGTGATATTCCCGGCAATATTTCGCGGCTCTATGACCATGATGTTTTCATCGCAGAGGTCTCACCGATGGATAAGCACGGCTATTTCAGCCTCGGCACCGTCGGATCGCTGAGCGAGGTGTCCATAGATAAGGCGGAGCGCGTGTTTGTCGTCGTCAACGACAAGCAGCCCAGAGCCGTCTGCGGCGGGCAGATCCATGTAAGCCGGGTCGACGCGATAATAGAGGACAGCCATGAGCTTGCCGTCCTGCAGCCCGCGCATATAGATGAGGTGAGCGAGACGATAGGCAATCTTATCGCCGAGCAGATACCCGACGGCGCATGCATACAGCTGGGTATCGGCGCAATACCCGATGCTACCGGCCTGGCGCTCAAGTCGAAGCACGATCTCGGCATACACACCGAGATGTTTACCGACTCCATGGTCGAGCTTATCGAGTGCGGCGCAGTGAACAACAGCAAAAAACAGATACACCGCGGCAAATCGGTCACGACCTTTGCATTCGGTTCAAAGCGTATATACGATTATATCGACGATAACCCGGCGATGGAAATACTGCCGGTGAACTACGTCAACGACCCTAACGTTATCTGCCGCAACGACAACATGATCTCGATCAATGCCGCCGTAGAGGTCGACCTTTGGGGGCAGGTCTGCGCAGAGAGCATCGGCACGAGGCATCTCTCCGGTACCGGCGGACAGGTCGATTTCGTGCGCGGTGCATGCCAGTCCAGGGGCGGCAAGAGCTTCATTGCCTTTACCTCCACCGCAAAGGGCGGCACCGTCAGCAAAATACAGCCCATTCTCACGCCCGGCGCAGTCTGCACGACGAGCAAGAACGATGTGGACTATATCGTCACGGAGTACGGCATCGCACATCTCCGCGGCCTGTCCATTGCAAAGCGCGTAAAGCAGCTCATAGCCATTGCCCATCCCGATTTCCGCGATGAGCTGACGTTTGAGGCCAAAAAGCGCGGAATGATGATATAAAAGAATAATAAACGGCCAATAATGCGCCGCAGGCATTACATGTCTGCGGCGTTTTTATGGCATAAGGCCGCATTCGGCGGCGCTGCACGACAAAAACGGAAAAAACCAGGCACTTGCAGCTTTGACATAATAGTGCTACAATAAATAAAATTCGTTTGGAGGATTGTGAAAATGATTGCGATCGGCTGTGACCACGGCGGCTTTGAACTGAAGAAAAAAATTATGGCGCATCTGGATGCGCGCGGACTTGAATATAAGGACTTCGGCACCTATTCGGACGCGAGCTGTGATTATCCCATATACGGCAAGGCTGTGGCCAAGGCTGTGGCATCCGGCGAATGTGAGCGCGGCATCGTGATCTGCGGGACCGGCATAGGCATATCCATTACCGCAAATAAGGTGCCCGGCATCCGCGCGGCGCTGTGCACGGACTGCTTTATGGCGGAAGCCACACGGCAGCATAACGATGCAAATATTCTCGCCCTCGGCGGCCGCGTCGTCGGCGACGGCCTGGCGCTCAAAATTGTGGACACGTTTCTGGACACGCCGTTTTCTGAAGGAGAGCGGCATATAAGGAGAATAGCCCAGATCGAGGGCTGATACAGGCATTGAAAATCATGTGAGGGACTGACTTTGGCAAAAAATCTGGAATTCTATAAGGGCCGGCGCAAAAAGAGGAACTATGCGCTCGTGCCTTCGGCGATAGCGCTCGGCGTTATCATGCTCATAGTTGTGCTTTTCTATGGTATGCAGAAGTATGCGGTCATTACCAAGGACGGCGTAGCGGTGGAGCTGCCTATTCTCACAAGGGGACAGACGACCGTCGACAGCTCCGGAAACGAGGTAAAGGTTTTCGAGCAGGTCGAAACGGAACTGGTATATGATGAACCGGACTACTCATATATAAAGGCCACGGCCGGTGACGATGTGCCCGAAATACGCGCGATATTCGTCCCGTATACGGATCTTACAAAAGAAAAGCTCAACGAGTATACCGCCCGCCTTTCGCGCGGCAACGCGCTGGTGCTGGAGATGAAGCCGCGCAGCGGCAATCTGATGTGGGATTCACAGGCAGACATGGCGCTCGGCTACGGACTTACGGTCTCAAACGATCAGACGGCGCAAATGCCCGCGCTCATAGCGGAGCTGAAGGAGAAAAACAAGGATAAGTACTTTGCCGCGCAAATAAGCTGCTGCATTGATGAGCTTTTCGCCTCGCGCAGTACTACGGTCACGCTGCGCCGCGCGGACAACAACGGCAATGTCATAGACGATAAAGGCACATGGCTCGACCCGTACAATATGAATGTGAGGAATTATATCGTGCAGCTCGCGGAAGAGCTGTATGATATGGGCTTTGACGAGGTGATACTGGCCGACGTCGCGCATCCTACATTCTCCGAGCCGACGGACCTTATCTACACAAGGCAGCTTTCTACAGCGTCGAGTCCCAAAACCGCGGTGTGCGGCTTTGCGATATATGTGGCCAAGCAGCTGGAGGACAGAACGGGCCGCCTGTCGATATACTGCGACAAGTCCACGTCACTTGTAAAGGCGGACGACAGCGGGCAGGACGCGAGCCTTTTCCTGAAGATGTACGACAGAGTATATCTCAGGACCGACAAGTATGCTTATCCCTACAATGTTGACGACGTAAAGGGCAGCATTGAAAAGGGAAATGTTTATGACCGTCTTGTTCCGGTGGTCGAGAACTATCTGCCGGACGACCCAAATGACACCTCATGGGTGCTGGTCGACGTGCTGGAGGAAACCGGCAAAAAATAAACCTGCATAGAAGCGAGACCCCGGTGCATCGGACAGATACACCGGGGTCTCGGTATTTAACGATCAATATTCACTTCGGGCATAGTCGCCGTGTATGCCTCCTGACTTGGATATGAGACGTATGCTGTCTATCACCATGTCTTTCTGCACGGCCTTGCACATGTCATATACCGTCAGCGCTGCCGTGCTCACAGCGGTCAGCGCCTCCATCTCGACGCCGGTGCGTCCGCCGCACGATACGGAGGCTTTTATCTCTACGGACAGGCGCTCCTCGTCAAGGCTCAGCTCAAGATCGATCCCGTCTATCAGTATCGGGTGGCACATCGGAATGAGGTCGGGCGTGCGCTTTGCGCCCATAACACCCGCGATCTGCGCGACGGTCAGCACGTCGCCTTTTTTCATGCCGCCGTTCTTTATAAGGTCAAATGTGGTCCTGTTGACAAGCACGCGCCCCGCCGCCACGGCAGTGCGCACGGTGACGGGCTTTTCACCGACGTCGACCATCTTTGCGCGTCCCTGCTCATTGAAATGTGTAAAATCCGCCATGACTCAGCCTCCGATCTGATTCATATTGCGCCCGGCGTGGCTGCGGCTGGACGACGATAGCTCGCCGTGCCAGGCAGGCTTGGCCAGAATGGCCGTGCGCATCGTTTCAAGCATTCCGTTATAGTCAAGGCCCTTTATGCTGTATTCCGCCGGGGCGTGCAGACAGGGCTTGAGCTTGCCGTCCGCCGTCAGGCGGAGACGGCTGCACTGCGCGCAGAAATGCGCGCTGACAGGGCTGATAAGCCCCACGTTCCCCGGCGCGCCGGGGAGCCGGTAGAGCCGGGCAACGCCGTCGCCGGCCGGCTGCGGCTCAAGCTCGGGCAGAGCGTCGAGCACACGTGTGTACGGAATATATGCCTCACTGCCGAAATCCCCGCTGTCGTACATCGGCATGAGCTCGATAAAGCGCACATCCACCGGGTATCTGCGGCTCAGCTCAGCCAAGGCCGGGATCTCATCGTTGTTGAAGCCTCCGATGAGCACCGCGTTTATTTTTACCTTGTCAAAACCGGCGTCCAGCGCGGCGTCCAGCCCGGCCAGAGCCTGACCGAGGGTGCCTGTCCGCGTTATATACGCAAATTTTTCCGGGTCGAGAGTGTCGAGACTGAGGTTGATGCGCTGCACGCCGGCCTCGCGCAGCGGTTTTGCCAGCGCCGGCAGAAGCGTGCCGTTTGTCGTGAGGCAGAGCTCGTTTATCCCGTCTACGGCGGCGCAGCGCGCGCATATGGAGACTATGTTTTTGCTGACCAGCGGCTCGCCGCCGGTTATGCGCAGCTTTGTTACGCCGAGCGCGGCCGCAGCCCTTACGGCCTGCACCATCTCGTCCTCGGTCAGCATATCCTTCGCGGCCGCTCCGCATACTCCGTCCGCCGGCATACAGTAGCGGCAGCGCAGATTGCACAGCTCCGTTACGGACATGCGCAGGTAGCTTATATTTCTTCCGTAGCTGTCAATCATATCTATCCGGCAGCCTGAAAGCTGTCATTCTCCTTCTACGCCGCTTTCAAGCAGCGCCATCAGTTCAGTGTCGGTATATATCTGCATGTTGTCTATATTCAGATCGCCCGCCGCCTTTTCGATCACTGCGATCAGCAGCTCGTAGTAGCCGCCGGATGCGCCGAGCTGGCGCGCGATCTTCGGCAGGTCATGTTCGCAGTATTCCCGCAGACCGGCCTCGGAGTCCGCGCTGTCAAGCAGTATTTCAAGAGCCTGACGCTCTGAGAGTGTGCGGTCTATATAATAGTTCCGACCGTAGAGCCCGTACAGCACGCGCTTTGCGTCGAGGTAGCCTATCTCCATGTCGCGCTTGGACTGTTCCGCATCGAAGTTCAGCACGCCGCCGAGATAGGCGTTCGTGGCGATGTAAGTGACGCTGACATTATCCGGCATGCGAAAACGCCGGTTGTGGCCGATTCCGGGGATGCGCACGGCGATAATATCCCTGTGTCCGTTCACGACAAGCGCGTGCAGCGGCAGCGTATCAACAAAGCCGCCGTCAGTATAGAACTTTCCGCCGAGCTTTTCAAGCCTGAATGTAGGGTGATACGCGCTTGCAAGCAGCATATCGCAGATCTGATCCTCCGGCAGGTCGTTGACCTTGATCTCAAGGGCCTTGCGGTCGCTGAGAGAGACGGTCGCAATATACAGATCCACGTCGGAGGTCTTTATCCTGTGCGCGTCGATGACCTCGTGCGCCCATGCGCGCAGCGGGGCGACGTCAAGCCCGCGGTTCCTGATTATTTCCCATGCCTCCGGGATGAGCTGCTGCACATCGCCGCGCTCAAGCTCGCCGCTGAACGCGCGGCTCAGGTTTTCCTCCTGCTCGGCGCTGAGATCCATGATCTTGGAAAGACGCATATCGAGCCATGCATTCATGGCCCCGTTCAGGTCGCGCATGGCCATCATCCCGCCGTTGAGAGCGCCGACGGATGTGCCGGAGACCGCGTTGTATTTTATCCCGGCCTCGTCAAGCGCCTTCCAGACGCCTATTTCGTAGCCGCCTTTTGCCCCGCCGCCCTCAAGAGCGATGGCGTAGGTCCTGCTGTTGTCAATTTTGAGCTGCATAGTCGTCCTCCAGGAATTTCTGATTACAGTATACTACATTTTGGCCGGTTTGGGTGAATAAATTTGTAATTCTTTTCTGTGTTCGGCGCAGACGGAGTGCGAATTGACGGCAGCGGAGGAATGGAATATAATATCACACATCTGTATGATGGAGGATAAGCAAATGCGCGAACTGAAGCTCAAGCGTGTATACCGCCATTTCAAGGGGGACTATTATCTCGTGGAGGATATAGCCCACTGCTCGGAGACGGGCGAGCCGTATGTGGTCTACAGAAAGCTGTACGGTGACGGGGAACTCTGGATCCGCCCGCTGGATATGTTCATGGGCGAGGTAGACAGGGAAAAGTACCCCGGCGCGAAACAGAAATACCGTTTTGAATTGCAGGATATAAAAAGCGCGGCAGGTCACTGAAAGCGTTGACGGCCGGGTAAGCCGTGCGCTGCGAAGCGGCGGGATAAAACGTTAAAATGCCTGCGGTTTCGAGGAAGCGGTGTGACTGAAGTCACGCCGCTTCCTTGTATAATGGCTATAAAAAAGACATCCGGCCGTGCCGCATGCGGCGCAGCCGGATGTCTGGATTTGCGTGTCCGGCCAAAACGGGCCGTCAGTCTAGAATATTCTTATCTTATCGCTCCTGAATCTCTTTGCCGCCTCGGCGTCGATTTCGTTTTTCTTTTTGCGAATTGCTCTGAACATTGCCTTATACTCCGTCTGAATTAATATACTGAAATTATATCATACAGAGCAGTGCCTATCAACGGCTGATTTGCGGGGCTTGACAAAAGTGAAAGATTAAGCTAATATAATTATACTGGCTTAACTAAAATAAAAGAGGACGACGATATGAGGATAAACGACGCACTTGATAAATTCTATTACAGCGCCGCACTGTGCGATCTGCGCCTGATGAACAGGGAACAGCAGAAGGGAAGCCTGAGCTTCAACAGCATGCTCTATCTGGACATCATTTTTTTCATGCACGGCAAGTGCACGGTGTCCAAGCTTGCGGAGCTGCTGCATGTGTCAAAGCCGGGAGTGACACAGAAGATCAACGAGCTTATCGGGCAGGGACTTGTTATAAAGACTGTCGACGCCGGGGACAGGCGGCGGAACTATCTTGCGATAAATGAAGAGGCCGCGCCGCAGTATAAGGTCTACAGACATCAGGACGCTGCGGCGATAGAAGAGATCGCGGCGAAGTATTCGGCGGAGGATATGGAAAAGTTCTGCGAAATGCTTGATATAGTATCGAAAAACAATTTTGAGGAGATCACCACGGAACCATGATCAAAGAGAAAAAAGTGAAGGCGGAAAACGGTTTTCTGAGCGGGCCGATAGTCCCGGCCCTGCTGAAATTTTCAATACCGGTGCTGCTGGCGCTGTTTTTGCAGACCTTCTACGGGGCGTTTGATCTGTGGGCGGTCGGCCGCTTCAGCAGCGCCGCGGATGTGTCGGCCGTCCTGACAGGTAGCCAGACCATGCTCATAATCAACGGCATATGCACCGGCCTTACGATGGGCACGACGGTGCTGCTCGGCATGAGGATAGGCGAAAGGGATGAGGACGGCGCGGCAAGGACGATATATACCAGCATATATGTATTTACGGCGCTCGGCCTCGTGTTCACCGCCGTCACGGTGCTGGCGGCGCGGCCCATCTCCGTGCTCATGAATGCGCCGGAGGAGGCGCTGGAGCATACTACGGATTATATCCGGATCTGCGGTGCGGGGAGTATTTTTATCGCGGCCTACAATCTCATAAGCGCGATATTCCGCGGTATGGGAAACTCCAAAGCGCCGCTGCTGTTTGTTGCGATAGCGAGCGCGGTCAATATTGTGGGCGATGTCGTCCTGATAGGGGTGTTTGATATGGGCGCGGCGGGGGCCGCGATAGCCACGACAGGGGCGCAGGGTGTGAGCGTTGTGCTGTCGTATGTGCTGATAAGAAAGCACGGCCTCCCGTTCCCGATGACGGGCGCCAACCGCCGCCTGGACGGCAGCACGGCGGGGAAGGTCGTAAAGCTCGGCGCGCCGATAGCCCTGCAGGATATGTGCAATGAATTATCGTATCTGGTAATTATCGGCCTTGTCAACGCGCTCGGCCTTACGATCTCTGTGGGCGTTGGCATTGCGGAGAAAATTGCAATGTTCATCCTGCTCATTCCGATGTCATACATGCAGTCGGTGTCGGCTTTCGTTGCACAGAACACCGGCGCGCGGCAGCATGAGCGGGCAAAAAAAGCAATGTGGGACGGCATGGCGACGGCGGCTGTCCTTGGCGGGGCAACGGCGTACATCGCCTTTTTCCATGGCGATGTGCTGACGTCAATCTTTATCGGCGACGCGGCGGCGATAAAGGTATCTGCGGAATTTTTGAAGGCAACGTCCATAGAGTGCTTCATTATGTCCATTGCATACTGCTTTGCAGGCTATTTCAACGGCATCGGAAAGACGCGCTTCGTCATGGCGCAGGGGCTGTGCGCTGTGCTGCTGGTGCGTATTCCGGCTGCGTGGTATACAAGCACCCGGCCGAATCCGGTCGCGTTCCATATAGGACTGTCCGAGACGCTTGCGGCGCTCTCAATGCTTATAGCCTGCGGCGGGTATTATGCGCTGCGTGAAATACGGAAAAAGAGAGGCGGCGCGCCGGACGCAGGCATTGACGGCGCCGCCGGAAAGGAAAGGGTATAAAGGAATGAGAGCTATGAAAATTTTTGACATGCATTGCGATACTCTGCTTGAGATGTATCTGAAAAAGAAAGACCTTGCCGAGCTGGACGGGCATATAAATCTTGAAAAGCTCAGAAGCGGCGGGGCGCTTCTGCAGTGCTTTGCGGCTTTTCTGCCGACGCATGACTGCGCCGCGGAGTATGGGCTGAAAGAGACGCCGTATGAGCTGTTCTGCGCAATGGCGGACATATTCGACGCACAGATGGAGCGTTATAAGGATGTTATGGCGCCGGTGCGCTGCTATGACGATATAGCGCGCAATGCGCAGTCAGGTAAAATATCGGCGCTGCTTACGGTCGAGGACACGGTACTGCTAGACGGCAGAATAGAACGGCTCGACGAGATGTATGCACGCGGTGTGCGCATGTCGGCGCTGACGTGGAACTACGAAAATTCTCTCGGCTATCCGAATTCCCCTGAGCCTGCACGGCATGAAAAGGGACTCAAGCCCTTTGGACTGGAGGCGGTCGAACGGATGAATGAGCTCGGCATGATAGTCGACGTGTCGCATATCTCCGAGGGCGGATTCTGGGATGTGGCTCAACACAGCCGCAGGCCGTTTGCCGCATCGCACTCCTGCGCCCGCGCGCTCTGCGGCCACAGCCGCAATCTGACGGACCGGCAGCTCCGCGCTCTGGCGGACTGCGGCGGCGTATGCGGTGTGAATTTTTACTCGGCATTCCTCACGGGGAGCGGAAAATACACCGCCAACGCCGATATTGTGCGCCACATGCAGTACATAAAAGACAAGGCCGGGATAGGTACGGTCGCGCTGGGTTCGGACTTTGACGGCATTGACTGCACGCTTGAGATGCGCGATTACGCAGGCTTTCCCATGCTCATAGATGCGATGAGCGATGTTTTTACCGACGATGAAATAGACCTCATATGCAGCAAAAACGCGCTGCGTGTATTCAAGGACGCTGTGGGCTGAGAAAACAGGAACGAAAAAGATAAAGATGCATGAAAACGGCATCCCGGATCATCCGGGATGCCGTTTTTGGATCTATGCTTACGCCGCAATGGCGTTTTCGGATTGCTGGAGAAGGTCAGTCATGTCATACAGAGCTGTCTTTTCATCCATGAGCCTGTAATATGCGGTGAGGGCGTAATAGCCTTGAGCTGTCGCAATATCATCGCGCTCGCCGTCCATGACGTGGCGGAAGCCGCCGCCGTCGACATAGAACGAGCACAGCGAATCGACGACGCTCACGCCGTTCTTTATAAAGCGTGAGTCGGTATCCGGGTCAATGCCGAGCGCTGTCAGCGCAACGATGACCTGAGAGGCAGACTCGCTGTTGAGATCGCCATAGCTCTCGTAGCCGCCGGTAGTAGTCTGCATGCCGGAGAGCACGTCCACCGCCTTGTCAACGGCTTCTTTCACGTCCTTGCCGAGCTTGCCGGCGGGTTTGGCCTCGTAATATCCGGCCAGCGCCTGCACGGCCATTGCCGTCATATCGGGCTCCGCCTCATCGCCTGAGAAAGCCCAGCCGCCGTCCTCAAGCTGCGCGTCAAGCAGGTACTGTATGAGCGCTTCTCTTGTGGCCGGGATTGCCGCGCTTTCAATCACAGGAATCTCATAATCGCCGGAATCGAGCGCGAGAAGCGCATAGATCACACCGCTGAGGCTCTGCTTTTCAATGTAGTCGAGATCGCCGAGCGCTGTCAGCAGGTCGTGCCCGGCGACGTCTGTCACGTCGCGGCCCATCGCGGTCAGCGCGAGGATCAGGCGGGAGTTGTCGGACGAGCGCTTTACGTCGAGACGGCCGCTGTCGTCGATGTGTTCATCCACGTACTTTTCAATGGCTTTGTAATACTCGCCGGGGACGTCGCGTCCGCTGCGGGCGAGACCGAGTACCAGCCATTCGCTGCCGAAAGCGGCCAGCTTTTCATCGTCGTCCTTCTCAATGTAGTCGCCGGTGATCGTGTAGATGTCAAGCTTCTTCTGGTTGTTCTTTATTATTGCCGCATAGGCGCGCTCGGCCTCAAAGAGAGTGTTGCGGTTTGAGACCCTGCCTTTGTCCGCCTGACTCAGACTGTCATAGGCTTTGCGCGCGGCGGTGATCTTATCCGCACTGTCCTTTGTGACGGTGCCGATAGCGTCAATGAGCTTTATGACGTCGTCCGGCGTATAAGACGTGGACATGCCGGTGAGCTTCGTGTAGTCGTCGGTATAGAAGAACACGATGTTGTCGCCGTTTTTAAGGTAATACTGCGTCATGACGATATTGGGTATTGCACCGTTGACGGCGTACATCCAGCCGGAGTATTCGCCGCGGTCCTTCTGGCTGAGCATGCTGCCGTCAGGCCGGACAATGCCGGTCACAAAGCTGCCGCCGACAGCGCTGTAGCCGTGCTCGGCAAGCGCGGTGCTGAACACGTCGTAGACGGTCACGCCTTCGTTGAGCTTGTCATATTTGGTGCTGAACCACACGCTGCCGTTGTCGCTGAGCGTGAAGCCGACGGTCAGGTATTTGTCGTCGGGCTTATCGGAGCTGGGGTCGGTGCCGGTGACGGTGAGTTCGACCGAGACAGGCTGACGGTAGAGCAGCTTGAAGAGCTGATTGTCGGGGTAGAGCTCTGCGTACTTGCCGTAGGTCTCGCTTGAAAGGCAGCTGCTTATCGTGACGCGCTTGTGTTCTTTATCGCGCGTTACGAGCAGGTTTTCATGGCTTATGACTGCGGCGTTGCTGGATTTGAAGAGCCGCCACTGTTCGGAGGCATACCAGCCGTCCAGCTCTGCGGGTACTATGCCGTGATCTTTCATCTCCGCGTAGTTGTACACCCACACGAGGTTTCCGGCATCGTCGAGATAGGCCTCCTGGAACGGATGAAGATCGGTCGTGATATTGCCGGGATCGGTATTTGCATTTTTGATGCCGTCAAAGTAATGCTCTTTTACGAGCTGCATCAGAGCAATCTCTTTGTATATCTCGTCGGAGTCGAGCGGCTGCACTGTGACAGTTATGTCTTTGGAGACGCGCACGCCGGATTCCAGGTCGGTGATCGCAACGGTCAGCGTCACGTCAACGGGGTCCTCTCCGGGGAGCGGGCGGTATACGAATACACGCGCGGCGTTGTTCACATCGGGGTCTGCAATGACGGAGGTGTTGCTGCTCGTGATAGTGACAGGCTGATACTTGCCGTCCACGTCGAAGTCGCGCGTCGTGGGGAACTGGATGTCGTTTATCACATTGCCGGTATCAAGCGGCTCGCCTGTGACAAAGTCGGTGAGTCCGGGATCTTTCAGACCGGCTTCAAGCTTCTGCTCAAGCTCGTGGCGGAGAAGCTCGTCGGGATCTGTCTCGCTGCCCTTTACGATGATGTTGAAGACCTTCGACACGGTAAGGCCGCTGACGTTATTGCACACGAGCGAGGCCGTGACTGTGACGGTCTTGTCAAAACGGTCGGGCTTCAGAGTTACGGCGTAGGGGGAGTAGTACGGATAGTAGGGGGCGCTGCCGATCTTGAGGGTCTTTGTATCGGCACTTGACCATGTGACGGTCGCCCAGGTCTCAAAGTCGCCCGATGAGGAGAAATCGGCGTTTTCAAAGGCGACGCCGTCCTTGAGCGGGTAATGGAGCAGCTTCAGCTCGGATACCGGTTCCGTGGGAACGGCGAGCCGCCCCGCCGCGTCCTCAAGCTTTGCCTTTGCCTTTGCAATATCCCATGTAAGATTTGTATACCACTCTTTTTCGACCCGCGTGCCCTTATAGCTGAGAATGAACGTGGTATAGAAATACCCGCCTCTGCCGGTCATGCTCGGGTTGAAGTAGTAGCTTATCGTGCCGTCGGCAGCGATGGAAGAGTACTGGTTGGAGGCCGGCTCCTTTACGGAGACTTTTATACCGGTGTAGCCTTTGCCGGCCAGTATTTTTTCAACTGCGGCGCAGGCGTTGGTATCGGTGCCGTACACGGGGGTGAATGTGCCGCTGAGGCTTTTTGCGGCCTTGGTGAGCGTTTCCTCGGTCTCGACGGCCTCTGCGGAATAGAGAGTGAGGACATAGTCGCGGCTCTGGGTGCTGCCGTTGGCAAGATCCGTCACGGTCGCTGTGATCCTGACATCATAAGTTCCGTTGTCGGGGAGCTTTACGACCTCCATATCGTCCGTAATGGAGCTTGAGCCACTCTTGTAGCTGACCGTATAGCCGCTGCCGGAGGTGGGCAGGCTGAGAGAGCCGGTGCTGCGGACAATATTGCCGCTGGGAAGCTTGGCCTCTATCGTTCTGAAAGCCAGACCAAAGGTGGTCTCTGTCCACATCGCATAGAGCCGGTAGGTCTCTCCGTCGCTGCTGTCCCAATCGTCGTACTCGCGGTTGATAACAGCCCCGTCATTGTACGTGGTGTAGCTGCTGTATTTTGAAGTGCTCCAGCACTTGAAAACGTAGCCGTCGCGTGTGAAGCCGTTCTTCGGGAGCGTGATGTCCGCGTTAAAGTCGGCATGAACGTCTTCCATCGTGCCCGTGCCGCCGTTGGCGTCAAATTTTATTATGTACTGATAGTTCCTGAAGCGGGCATACAGCGTAGTGTCCGCGTTGAATACGGTGTCCTTCGTGACGGCAGTCCCGCCGTCGGGCTCTGTGTACCAGCCGTCAAACGCCTTGCCGGACTGGCGCAGTGTGGGGAGCACGCCGTAGCTTGTGCCGGCGGGTATTTTTTTGGACCTCGGATAACCGGAGGCGTCCGCGGAGAAGGTTATGGTGACGGACTTTATCCAGTGCGCATAGATCGTCATCGGGCTGTCGTCCGGGAATTTGTACTGGTTTGTGATCTCGTTTCCGCCGTCAGGAGCGTCGAACCAGCCGGTGAACATATAGCCTTCGCGGTCGGGATCGGGCAGAGCGGAGAAATTCACGCTGTCGGAAGCCTCATCGTAGGCGTAGTTGTAGTTCTGGCCGACTATGCAGGTACGGGTGCTTGTGCGCCCGTCGGTATCATAGTTCAGATCGACGGTCAGAGTCAGCTTGTTTCCGGCCCACACTGCGTACAGATTGACGATCGCCCCGTCCTTCGCGGTAAGGTTGGAGACGGTCTGACCGTCGGTATAATCCGCGGTGGATGCGCCGGAGCTCGTGGACCAGCCCTTGAAGCTGTAGCCAGCGCGGGCATAGCCGCAGGCGGGGAGCTTTGCGCTCTGGTCGTAGCTAAGCGGCATATCCTGCATACTGCCGATGCCGTTATTGGAATTGAAGCGTACAGTATAGCTTATGGGGGACCAATGTGCGCTGCATGTGATGTCGGAATTTATCGGAGCGGAGGGATCAAAGGCTGCGCCGCCGGAGTACCATCCGGCAAAATTGTAGCCGGTACGCGCGGCGGAGGGAACATTTTCCACGCCGAGAGCACTGCCGTTTTTTACGTTTACCGAGAGACCGGCGTCAGAGAACGTGACCACGCAGGCCGGAGCCCATACTGCGTAGAGATCCAGCGCCTCCTCGGGCTTGTCTATGGTCTGGCCGTCGGTGTAGAGGATCTCGCCGCCGGCGCTTGCGGCCCAGCCCTCGAACACTCCGTGATCCTTTTCAAAGTCGTTGAGCTTGAGGGCAGAAGCGCCGAAGAAGTTCTGCGTCACGGTCTCGTCGGTGCCGTTGTTTGCGTGGAAGGTCACGACGACCGGCTCCCCTGCGGAGAAATTGCGCAGATAAACGGTGTCGTCGTTTGAGTCGCCGCTGCTGTCTTTCGTGTATTTAAAAGCAAGCGTGTCGCCGGCGGCGCATGTTACCTGCATGCCGGTCCAGCTGCCCTCACCGCTTGCACCGCTTACGATCGCGCTGCCGTTATGCGTGATGGAGAATACGTCGTATCTTGCTTCGGTGGATACTCTGTATTCAAAGCTGACCTGCACGTCGGCGGTGAAAGTGAGCGTGAGCGTGCTGCTGGTGTAGCTCTTGCCCTGATTGCCGGAGACGAGCATGCCGCCGTAGCTGCCCCATTTCGTGGTGCCGGTACCGGGGTCGGCGTTCGCGGGGATGCCGTTGAGAAGGCTTGCGTCAAATGCGCCGGCAGTAATGCGCGCGGCAAGCGGCGCAGGCTCGACGGCCTCTTCCGCAGAGTCCTCTTTGTCTTCCGCAGCGTCCTCTTCTTCGGCGCCGTCCTCCGGCGCAGCGGACGGCGAAGGTTCCTCGGCTGCGTCGGGTTCCACGGCTTCCTCCGGCGCGGCGGACGGAGCGGGTTCCGCTGTAGCAGCGGGAGTTTCAGCCGGTGCGGGCTCTGCGGATGCGGCAGGCTCGGCAACGGGAGCCGGTGCGGCATCGTCCGCCGCGCCGGTTCCGGCAGCGGGCTGCGCCCCGGCGTCGGCAAATGCGGCGGCCGGTACGAGGCTCAGCAGCATTATGAACGTCAGTGCAAGGGATAGAATGCGTTTTCTCATGATTGCCCTCCGATCGGTTCTTTCAAGCAATGCCGCAGACGCATAGTGCGGCGCTGCCGTGTATATACATCCGGCCGGAAGAAAAAAGCTTCCTCCATACGGAAGAAGCTTGGCACGACAAACCAGACCCAGGTTTCCCTGCGTCAAAAAAACCAGCCTGCTCCTCCTCGGGACGGATGATGATCAGCGTCTGCGGCAAGTATTCTGACTTATGGGTCGTCCTCAGGCAGGCCTTCCCAGGAGAAAAACTCCCAGTGACATTTTTCTGCCATCGTCGCCAAATACAGCAGCGGGACTGCTCCGGATTCACACCGGATTCCTTGTTGGGCTCCGAACATGGTTCATCGCACCGCAGATGCTATGCAGGGCAGCGCCGCGCGATAGGGCTGCGGCAGCCGCCTTTATTTTGCTCAAAAATTATACCACAGCCTCCCGCACGGCGCAACAGGGCGCACGGTAATATTTTTTGTTACGAAAACTATACAATTTTTCGCAAATGTGTGATTTTTCAATAAAACAGTTGTAACGAAAGTGACTTTGATGTACAATTAACATAGTACAATGCAAAACAAAATAGGAGGCAGACAATGAGCAAAAATGTAATATTCTGCTTTTCCGGCAGCGGAAACTGCCTGGACATAGCAAAAAACATCGCAAAAGAACTCAAAGACACAGATATTGTGATGATGAGAGGTGAACCGTCGGTCACAGATGTCTCTGATGCGAGGCGAGTCGGCTTCGTGTTCCCGTGCTACGGCGGCGGGCTTCCCGGCGACGTGGAGAAGTATGTGAAAATGATAAAGGTCAGCCCCAACGCCTATACCTTCGGCGTTTGCAGCTACGCGGGCTATCTGGGCACAGGCCTTTATAAGGTCGACCAGATCATACATCTTGATTACTGGGCAGGTATCTCGCACCAGTGCTCCTGCATATGGCTGTTCCCGCACTTCTTGATGCTGCCGCCGCTCACGCCGGACAAGGCGCAGGAGAGGTCTGAAAAGCTTGCACGCAGGATTGCCGGTGAGATAATGTCCGCCCGCCGCCGTGACCGCCGCCCGCCCAATAACCCCGTGAACGCGGTGGAGAGCAAGGGCTGGCCGAAAATATCCGAGCTCAAGGCAGCAAAGATGCGCGTCAACGACAGCTGCATAGGCTGCGGTCAGTGCGCCATGCTCTGCCCAAAGGGCAACATCCGCCTCGAAAACGGACGGGCAGTCATAGGCAATAACTGCATCCAGTGCCTCAGCTGCCTGCAATACTGCCCGAAGAAGGCGATCGACCTCGGCGGCGTCAGCGTCCGGCGCGAGCGCTGGCACAATCCCAATGTCACCGCAAAGGAACTGAGCGAAAAGGTCATACATATTGACTGATACAACGCTTTGACACTATAGCGCTACAGGCGGCTCCCAAACGGGGCCGCCTTTTTACGCTTTACCGCCGGAAACGCGTCTGCCGGGGGATGACCTCTTTCATGCCGCCGTTCGCGGGGTGCAGCGAAAAGCTGAAAAAATACAGGATCTGATACATGATTTATTAATAATTTAGAGTTAAAATCAGATCAAAAGAAATGAAGAGGAAGGGGAAACCAGATGAAGCATCCGGCACTGACAAGGGTGATGGCGGTCGCGCTTGTCATCATGTGCGTCATAATGGCCGCTGCGGGAGCGGCGGGCATAGGAAAGGCTGAAAAGCAGCTGAACTCCGACAAAGCCGATTATGAAAAGCTCACCGGCAGGATAGAGACCTATGAGCAGCTGTCAAAGGAGCTTGAGGGCAAGGAGAGCTATAAGCAGGCGAACGAGAAGCTCGCCGAACGGCAGGAGCAGCACGACAAGGACGCATCGCAGTACCGTACGGATCTTGCCGAACGCACCGCCACGCAGGGCGGTTACAAAAAGGGCGCAGACGCGCTGTGGGAAGCGCAGGCTCAGCTCAAGGAGGGAGAGCTCCAGTATAATGCGGGGCTTGCCCAGTTCAAGGAGAGCGAGGCAGAGTTCAACTCAATGAAGGCGCAGACTCAGCAGATGATAGAAACGGCGCAGACCCTGGCGGGCATGTGCAGCGCGGCGGCCTCGGCGCAGCCCCCGGTACAGCCGGAGCAGCCGGCGGCGGTCGAAGATCCGGGGAAATTTACCCCGGCCGAGGGGCTGAGCGATGAAGAGCTTGCCGCGGCCCGCGCGGAGTATGATGCAAAGCTTCAGGCGTATAACGATTATCTTGAAGCGGAGAAGGCATACGAGCAGGCGCTCAGAGAGTATCCCGCAAAGATGCTGGAATACCAGACTGCGATAGCAAAAGGACAGGCAGCGCTCGCAGGCGGAAACAAACTGCTTGAAAGCGCCGGCATGGGCGGCGGGATAACGGACTATAACGTCATGGCAGCCACGCTTACCGCAGCGGCGGAAAGCGCGCAGAAGCAGCTGGATGAAGGGCAGGCCGCGATCGACGCCGCAAAGCAGAAGCTTGAAGCGGCGGGGACGCAGATAGAGTCCGGCAAGCAGAAGATAGACGGCAATCTTGAGCAGATATGGTACAAGATGGGCCAATTTGAAGATGAAGAGGCAGAATATTCCGAGAACCGCGAAAAGCTCCTGAACGAATCCGAGGAGCTTGCGGCGGAGAAGGAAAAGCTGGACGAGCAGAAGAACGATGAGAACAAGCTCAACTCCACACGCCTCATACTCAAGGGCTATGACGGCATAAAGGCAAAGCTCGACAGCGGCGGTGTGCTGCCGGACAGCGCACAGGAGTACGCGCTGGAGTTTTACGGCGAATATAACCGCCTCCATACCGGCAGGATCGTAATAAGCATTCTTGAGATCGTGGGCGGTATTCTGGGCTTTGTGTGCCTCCCGGCGGCTTTTGAGAAAAATAAGAGCCGCCTTATGCTGCTGCTTCCGGCAGCGGCGAGCCTTGCGTGCGCCGCAGCCGCAGAGACGGCGGGCGTATGTCTCGGACTCGGGCAGAGCTATGCGGCGATACCGGTCATATTATTTGCGGTGCTGTACCTTTGCTCGGCGGCACCGAAAAAAGCGTGAAAATATCTGAAATTATCCCCGGAGCATCTCCGGGGATAAAAAAATATATACTATATATGCATATGCGTAATACATAATACATACGGGATCGTGACACGGATCGGAGGAAAGCAATGGATCTGAGCACATTATTTGCATTCAAACAGGCGTGGAACAGCTTCAAGCGCAGTCACCCCAAATTTCCGGAGTTCCTGAAAGCCGTGAAAAACAGGGGCATATCCGAGGGGACTGAGCTCACAGTCACGGTGACATATCCGGACGGGCAGACATACAGGGCCGGCCTGAAGCTCAAGGAGTCTGATATGGAGCTCATAAATACGGTCGCCGGATTAGTATCGTCGGGAAACAGGTGAAGAAATGCTTGAAAGGATCATACCGCGCCCGAAGTACGCCGCATACAGGGGCGGAAAATATAAGCTGCCGGAGGAGCTGCGCTTTGAATACGGCGGCTTTGAGCCATACTGCGCAGAGGCCTTCTGTGAGCGCAGCGGGAGAAAGAACACCGGCAGCGGAGAGAGAATAGTTCTTGAAAGAGAGGATATGCCCGGCGAGGCCTACAGGCTCTTGGTCAGTGAAAGCGGCGTGAGTATAGCGGCAGGGTCTGAGCGCGGCGTGATATGGGCGCTCACAACGCTCTATAAGCTCATGGACGGGGACGGGAACGTACCGGCCTGCGTGATAAGCGACGCGCCCGGCTATGCACACCGCGGGCTGTCGCTCGACTGCGCGCGTCATTTCTTCCCGGCTGCGGAGGTCATGAGAGTGATAGAGGGCATGGCGCTTGCAAAGCTCAACGTGCTCCACTGGCACCTGAGCGACGATCAGGGCTGGCGCATAGAGTCAAAAAAATTCCCGGCGCTCAACGAAAAGGGCGGGGAGTACTATACGCAGGATGAGATAAAGGAGATCACCGGATACGCATCACGGCGCGGTGTTGAGATCATACCGGAGATCGACCTGCCGGGGCATACAAGCGCCATACTCGCGGCTTTCCCGGAACTGAGCTGCACCGGTGAGCAGGTCGAACTCAAGCGCACGGGCGGAATATACGGCGTGATACTCTGCGCCGGAAAAGAGCGGGTGTTTGACTTTATCGGCGCGCTGCTGGATGAACTGTGTCCGCTCTTCCCGGCAGAGCGCTTTCATATCGGCGGCGATGAAGCGCCGAAAACGATGTGGCAGAGCTGTCCTGACTGCGCGGCGCGCATGAAAAAGCTGAGTCTTTCGGAACCGGAGCAGCTTCAGGGCTACTTCGCCTGCCGCGTGAGCGAAATGCTCAGGGCACACGGAAAGCGCCCCGTGTGCTGGAACGAGGCGCTGCGCTCCGGCATCGTGCCGGAGAATGCGGAAATACAGTACTGGACGCTCCAGCACCGCCGCGACATGGAGAAATATGCGGACAGAGGCGGCAGATGGATATATTCGGACATGTTCGAGCTGTATTTTGACTATCCGCACAGCATGACGCCGCTGAGAAAGGTATACGGCGTGAAGCCGCACCTCGGCAGAAAGACGTATGCGCACGGCGGGCTGACCGGGTTTGAGGCCTGCCTTTGGAGCGAGCATATTTCCGACAGGCTGACGCTTGAGCGGCATATCTTTCCGCGGGTTTATGCGCTTGCGGAGCTGGCGTGGAGCGGCAGCGGCGATTATGAGGATTTTGAACTGCGGCTTGAACGTGAGCTGGAGCTTGCAGCCCGCGCTGGGATATGCTGTACCGACAGGGAACACTGGGACCCGCACGGCAGGCCTCGTCTTGAAGAGGCGCTGGGGCATTTCGTGAAGATGAACGCGGGGCTTCCGGCAGAGGTAATGGAGCTTACAAAGCCGAGCAGGGAATTCGTGCAGAGCTTTCTGACGGAGTTTTTCCGCCTGTCCGATCTCCCGGCGCTGCTGCGTTCAATGAAGAGAAAAAAGTAACCCCCTGTCAACCGAAAGTAAAAAAGCCGCACAAGGCGGCTCTGTAAAAACCGTGACGGCACCGGCCGTCACGGTTTTTTGCTCTCAGGCGCGGCAAGCGGCAGCTCTATCGTGACCTTGAGCCCGTTTTGATTGCGTGCCTCCATGTGTCCGCCGTGCGCGGTGACGATGCGGTAAGCGAGCGGCAGCCCCAGACCGTGCGCGCTGTCCGGGATGACTGAAATGCTGTCGAGTACGGCTTGCTCTGCCCCGTGCCCGTTGTCGGATATGCAGATATACACCGAGTTGCCCTCAGTATATTCCAGCACGTTTATCCTGCACCCGCCTTCGTTGTGGCGCACGGAGTTGGAGATGAGGTTGAACAGCGCGCGTTCGATGAGCCGCCTGTCGCAGGAGACCGCGGCGTTTTCGCCGCGCAGATCAGGGACTATCTCAAAGCCTGCGGGCAGATTGTTGTTCACAATATCGGTGATCACGCCGCGGATGAGCGGACACACGCGCACACGCTCACGCCGCTGCGGCTGCATGTCGTTTTCCAGAGAGGACATCAGGTTGAGATCATCCACAAGGCGGCTTATCTTTTCAGCCTGCGCCACGATCTTTTCCGCGCGCTGCGCCGTATCAGCGGACGGCTCCGCCGCGCTGCCGACAGCCTCGGCATTGCCCATGATGACTGCGAGGGGCGTGCGGATATCGTGCGAGATCCCGTTGACCCAGTTGCGGCGCGCTCTGTCGCGCTCGGCGAGCGCGGAATTTTTGCGCTGCAAGGTCTCCGAGCAGCGGTTGAGCTGGCGGTAAGTCTCGCGGAATATGCCGCCGTCGGTGATATGCACCGGCTCTTCCCGGCTCAGTGCGTCTATCCCGCCGGTCACACGCCTTATGTTTTTATATAGGTTCAACCCTATGACGAAGGCCAGCGCGAGAGCCAGCAGCACATTAAGGACAAGCACAAGCGTTATCTTGGACGGGAGAGAGCCGAACCAGTCTGTCGAGAGTACGAGCTGATACTTCCCGACCGCGTTTTTCGGCTGGCCGAGAATGAAAAGCCCATACCGGTCTGCGCGCGTGTACACGGGGTAATCGCACAGAAACCAGCGCGAGAGCACCGCAATATCGTTGAGCGTGTAGTGCGCCGGAATGTCCGCGGGCTTATCCTGCGACCATATCACGTCCCCGCTGCCGTCGACGAGTATGCACCAGCAGCCCTCCGGAAGAATACCGGATGCATCCGCCGCCGCGCCGCTCACGCCGTAAACGGAGCTTATCTCGGAGAGCGTGTGCTCGCGGGAGCCGGCCGCGGCGCTGCCGCTGTCATAGCTGACGTAAAGCAGCCCCATAGCGTTGATGAAGAGAAGTATCACCGCCGTGGCTGCGGCGACGGCAGTGCAGATGAAAAAGACCTTGAGCGCCGTTTTGTTCACGTCACACCGCCAGTCTGTAGCCGAGACCGCGCGCCGTAAGAATGTGCTGCGGTGCGGACGGGTCAGCTTCGATCTTTTCGCGCAGGCGGCGGATATGTACGGTAAGCGTGTTTTCGTGTCCGTAGTAATCCTCGCCCCAGGCGGCCATACAGAGGCCGTCAAAGCTCACGATGCGGTTTTTGTTCTCCCAAAGCTTTTTGATAAGGATCAGCTCCTTCGCCGTCAGCGGAACCTCATTCTCCCCGCGGCGGGCGGATGCGCGTGTGAAATCCACATAGCATCCGCCGATGAGCGCGCCGGTCTCGTCTTCGGCTATGGCGTATGTGCGCCGCAGCAGCGCGTTTATGCGCAGCACGAGCTCACGCATGAGAAAGGGCTTGACCACATAGTCGTCCGCCCCGAGACCGAGACCGGTGAGGCGGTCGTCATCGTCGCCGCGTGCGGTGAGGAATATCACCGGCGCGGCGGAATATTCGCGCAGCTCGCGGTAGAGCGCGAAGCCGCTGCCGTCCGGCAGGTTTACATCCAGCAGCATCAGCGCCACAGGCTGGTTTTTCACCGCTGCGGCAGCCTCACGGCAGGACGAGGCTGTGATGAGGTTGAAGAAGCCCTCCTTGAAAAGCGCGTCCTGCACGGTTTTCAGAAGCTCCTTCTCGTCGTCCACTATCAGTATTTTCTTGTTGAGAATTTCCTTCATGTGCATCACCGACGCTATGATAGCATTTTCAGTACCGTCGGAGAAGAGGAAACGCAAAATTTAAGCGTGGTTTAATCAGCCGTTAAGGACAGTGCAAGGCGGCGGACTTATTATTCCTGCGGGACAGCGGAAAAGCGTCCCGGAAAGGATAATGAAAAATGAACGAAATAGCGGCGGCAAAAAAGCTCACAAAGAACTACAAGAATTTCTGTGCGGTGTCGGAGCTGGATATGAGTGTGCGCGAGGGGCGGATATACGGCTTCCTCGGCCCGAACGGCGCCGGAAAATCCACAACGCTGAAAATGCTTCTGGGGCTCGTGCGCCCCAGCTCCGGAAGCATCGAGATCATGGGGGAGCCGTTTACGGAGAAAAACAGGATAAGGATACTGCGCAGCGTCGGCTCACTCATCGAGTCGCCGTCATATTACGGGCATCTCACCGCGCGGGAAAATCTGCGTATCTGCGCCGGGATACTGGAATTGCCTGAGAAGAACATAGACGAGGTGCTCAGAATCGTGCGCCTTGACCGGCAGGAGGGCAAAAAGACGGCGGCATATTCTCTCGGCATGAAGCAGCGTCTCGGCCTCGCCTCTGCGCTTCTGGGCTTTCCGAAGCTCCTGATCCTCGACGAGCCGACAAACGGTCTCGACCCCTCAGGCATACAGGAGATGCGCGAGCTTATCCGTTCTCTGCCGGAGAAATACGGCATGACGGTCATCATCTCCAGCCACCTTCTCAGCGAGGTAGACCGCATCGTCGACGATATAGGCATCATTGCGGACGGAAAGCTGCGCTATCAGGGCGAGCTGGAGAGACTGCACGAGATAGACAGGGGAAAGAGCCTGGAGGAGATATTCCTCGGCATGACCGGAAAGGATATGAGCCTATGATGCGCCTTCTGAAAGCCGAAAGGCTTAAAAACCGCGGACGCTTTATCCTGCCGACGGTGCTTGCGCTGACTGCCATGGCCTGCATATGGGCGCTTTACGGCGATTACGGCGAGCCCGGCAGCTTCATGCGGCGGAACGGCTATATGCTCTTTCTCTATCAGCTCCCGCTCGTATGCAGCATAGTTTTCCCGCTGATATGCACGGTCATCGCATCGCGCCTTGCCGAGATAGAGCACAAGGGCGGGAACCTGAAGCTCATCTGCACCATGGCCGGGCGCGGCGGCATATTCGATGCAAAGCTCATCTACGGGCTTGCGCCCGTTCTGCTGGGCGTGCTGGCGTTCTGGGCGGCCTCGCTTGCCGGCGGACTTGTTCTGGGCTTCGGCGGGCAGCCGCCGCTCAGGCTCTATCTTATGTTCCTGCTTTTCATCACCGTGCCGACCGCAGCGATATATATTCTCCAGCACGGCCTTTCAATGCTGATAAAAAATCAGGCTGTGCCGCTGTGTATCGGCGCGTTGGGGGAGTTCGCAGGGCTCTTTTCAATGTTTTTGCCGCAATTTGTGTGGCTGCGCCGCCTGCTGCCGTGGGGCTGGTACGGCGCGCTGCAATTCGTCGGCCTTTTCGGCTGGACGAAAGAGCTGCGCTATGAAGGCGCGTATTTTGAAAATATGGGCTATGACTGGCTGACCTTTGCCGTGGTTGTGTTTGCCGCGCTGCTCTTCTACGCCGCGGGCAGGACGGCGTTTTGCAGAAAGGAGATATGAATAATGTTATGTAAACTTATATGCGCCGAGTTCGTAAAGCTCAGGCGTTCGCCGGTCTGGCTCGCGTTTCTTGTGCTGCCGGTCATACCGGCGCTGCTCGGCACGCTGAATTATCTCGGAAATCTGGAAATACTCAACAGTGAATGGTACAGCCTCTGGACGCAGCACACTATCTTCACAGACTATATCTTTCTTCCGCTGCTCATCGGTGTGTACTGCTCTTACACGATGTATATGGAGGAGCTGAACCACAACTGGAACAGGGTGCTGACCATGCCTGTGCCGAAGGAGCTGGTGTTTATCGCAAAGCTTATATGTGTGTGCGTGATGATATTTATAAGCGAGCTGTGGATAGCGGCGCTCTTTGTGCTCTCGGGAAAGCTCATCGGGCTTACGGCGGCGCTGCCTGCGGGAGAGCTTGCGGTGTGGTGCCTGTTCGGCACGCTCGGCGGCGCGGTCATGGCCGCGATACAGCTGATGATCTCACTTTTCCTCCGCGGCTTTGCTCTTCCGGTCGCGGCATCGCTGGGCGGCGGACTGTCGGGTCTCTTTTTCCTCGCAAAAAAGCTGGGGCATATCTGGCCGTATTCTCTCATGGCCTACGGTATGAATTCCAATGCGCCGCAGGAGCTTTTAAAAAGCGGCTATGTGCCGTTCGTGCTCACATGCGCCGGGTATATCGCGCTTTTCACGTTCATAGGCGGCGCTGTCATGCGGCGGCGCGATATGTGAAATTACGGTTAATTCTTTCCCGGCCGGGCGGTCTGCACCATTGATTTGAGCGGGACATTGTGGTAAGCTGTCGCCGACAACTTGCGAAAATGAGAAGGGCTTATATGGATTATTATCTTCTTGCGGATCTGTCGGTGCGTATCGGCTACGAGCTTGCTGTCAGCGGCGCGGAGACCTTTCGCATCGAAGAGACGATGCGCCGGGTACTCGAAGCTTACGGCATTGACTGTCAGGTCTTTGCGATACCTACCGCCGTCGCGGTGAGCTTTGAGACGGCGAATTCCAAACCGCTTACGATAATGCGGCGCGTCGGCTATCACGGGAACGATCTGGAAATGGTCGAAAAGATGAACGCACTCAGCAGAAGAATATGCGCCGAGGTACCTGCGGCGGACGAGGCGGAGCGCTGGCTGACGGAGACTGTCGCGCACGCGCGCCGCTACGGCGTGCCGGTGTACTATCTCGGCAATTTTATCGCCGCTGCCGGCTTCTGCTGTGTGTTCGGAGGCTCGGTCAGGGACTGGCTGTGGGCGGGGATGAGCGGCCTTGTGATCGGCCTTGTTACACGTCTTATGGACAGGCTCGAGGTGAATCCGTTTTTCAGCACGATAGCCGCATCGTTCATGTCGGCGCTGCCTGCGTATTTTGCGGCGGGATCCGGCTGGCTCGACTGCGTGGACGCCGTTATAATCGGCGCGTTGATGATACTTGTCCCGGGACTGCTGATAACGAACTCCATGCGCGATATAATCTACGGCGACACCAGCTCCGGCGTCAACCGCATCGTGCAGGTGCTGCTGTCGGCATTTGCAATCGCGCTGGGTACGGCGGCCGCGTGGTATGTCACGTCGCCGCTGTATGGAGCCGTGCAGGTTGTGAGCGCGAACGCATATCCTGCGTGGGTACAGTGTCTGGCCATATTCGCCGCCTGCTCCGGGTTCATAATACTCTTCAATGTCCACGGCTGGGGCAGCATCCTCTGCGCGCTCGGCAGCGCGCTCACATGGCTGATGTATCTTATCTGCACACAGCTCGGCTGCGGGATATACGCGAAAAACTTTTATTCTGAGCTCGTCGCGGCGGTGTATGCCGAGAGCCTTGCCCGTATCAGGAAGTATCCTGTTACGTCGTATCTCGTGATCTCAAGCATACCACTGCTGCCTGGCGCCGGGATATATTACACTATGAGCACGGGCCTGATGGGGAATGTGCAGCAGGCCATACAGAAGGGGCTGGAGACGGCCGGAATCGCCGGGAGTCTCGCTGTAGGCATCCTGCTTGTGTCGACGGTGTTCCGGATGGTGTCGGCACGTAACGGCGCGGGAAAACGTAAATGATAAATGAGCCCTGACGTCATTGGTTGACCGTCAGGGCTCATTTGGGTTATAATGCCGTGAAGGCGGATATGCCCGCGGCACTGCCTTGATTTGTTTGATGGAGGGGACAATATGTTCAGATTTGACCATTTTAATTTCAATGTGCTTGACCTTGACCGCAGCCTGAAGTTTTATAAGGAGGCGCTCGGGCTGGAGCCGGTGCGCGAGAAAGACGCGGCGGACGGCAGCTTCAAGATCGTTTTCCTCGGCGACGGAGTGAGCAATTTCCGCCTTGAGCTGACGTATCTCACCGGCCGCAGCGAGCCGTATGATCTGGGCGAACAGGAGTTCCACCTTGCGTTCAGGGTGGATGACTATGACGCCGCCTTTGCAAAGCATAAGGAGATGGGCTGCGTCTGCTTTGAGAATCCCGGAATGGGCATCTATTTCATAGAAGATCCTGACGGCTACTGGATAGAGATCGTGCCTGAGCGGAAGAATTCCTGAGCATTGCGTATTGCCTTATTGCGGTTCCCGGTATGGCTGAGATGCCGGCCATGCCGAAGCCGAGGTGCTCATAAATGCGGGTGTTGACCTCTTTGTGCGTTTCCAGGTACAGCGGAACGCCTGAGCAGTCTCAGCCGCCGTAGCCGAACCAGCCCCAGACATGCCAGAACTCAAGACTCCCGGCGGACAGGCTGCATACCACATAGGACAGTATGAAGAATACTGCGAACACCGCCAGAGAGACCAGCGCCACAGAGCGCAGGCGGCGCTTTGTTTTCGGCTGGAGCTGCGGCGCGAGCGGGCTCTTAGTATATTGCAGTTGCGCTTTTGCCGTTATAATGTTATAATTTTCAAAACAATAATGTCGGCATGCCCGCCGGTTCCTATAAAAAATGAAAGGGAGCGATTGCCATAGCACGCACAAGCGTCAGTCTGCCCACGAAAAAGCGTATTCTTACCGTATGTGTAAAACTGTTTCTTGAAAAAGGCTACAAAAAGACCACGCTGGCGGAGATCATTGATAAGGCTAATGTCTCGTCCAGCTCGTTTCAGAATATATTCCGCGCCAAGGACGGCGTGCTGACGGAACTGGTGAGGTTCATGTTCTCCAATCAGTTTGCCATGGCGCGCAGCGCTGCGGGGATAGACCTGCCGCCCGTCTGCATCTATGCAGCGGAGACCGCGATACAGATCACTCTGACGGAGCTGAACGAGAACCTGCGCGAGATATACATTGAGGCCTATACGCAGGCGGAAGCCTCGGACTATATTTTCCGTGAAACGGCGAAGGAACTTTATCAGATCTTCGGCGCGTATCAGCCCGGGATGACGCAGCGCGATTTTTATGATATGGAGATAGGCTCTGCCGGTATCATGCGCGGCTATATGGCGCATCCGTGCGATGAAGAGCTGACGCTGGAAAAGAAGCTGCGGATGTTTATCACGATGAGTCTGCGGGCATACAACGTCCCGCAGGATGAGATAGAACAGGCTATCCGCTTTGTCGAGGGGCTGGATATCCGGGCTATTTCCGAACAGGTGATGCAGGAGCTGTTCAAGGTGCTGGCAATGCACTACGAGTTTTCACTGCAGGATGTTATCATGCAGAGTGAAAAAACGAAAGAGTGAGAAGAAAAGCTCCTGCGTATAAATTGACCCTGCATGGAAATTTGTTTTTCCATGCAGGGTCAATTTAATCTGAGTGCGTTTTATGATCTGCCGAATCAAAGGCTTCCGCCTCATATTGCCTTTTATAGCTTTCTCCCCAGACGACCATGGAGTCAAGTATGGGCTTCAGGCTTTTTCCAAGCTCTGTCAGCGAGTATTCCACCCGCGGCGGAACCTCGGCGTAGACTTCGCGGTGGACAAGGCCGCTGGACTCCATGGCGCGGAGCTGGGCGGTCAGCACCTTTTGGGAGACGCTGCCGACGGACTTTTTCAGTTCGCCGAAGCGCTTCGTCCCCGGCATCAGGTCTCGCAGAATAAGAACCTTCCGCTTGTCCCCGATGAGCGTCAGCGTTGTCTCCACCGGGCAGGCAGGAAGCTCTGTCCTGTTTTTTTCTTCGTTCATATCAATTACCTCTGGCAAGCATTTTATCATTCTGATTTGTCAACCGATGGCTGAACACCGGAATATCCGGCAGCGGCCAATAGTATCCTTTTTGTAACTACACCACAATATTGTGCTTACTTTACTAATTGGAGCTACGGCGTTAGTATAATACCGGCGAAGGAAAAAAGCAAGCTTTCGTGACAAAAAACGTTTTGGAGGTACTTAGTATGAATAAAGTCGTAGAATTTCTGAATGCCAACCCTGTGCAGTATCTGGCTACCGTCGGGCGCGACGGCGGCGCAAAGTGCCGTCCGTTCATGTTCGCCGGCGAGCTGGACGGCAAGCTGTGGTTCTGCACCAACAACACAAAGGATGTTTACAAGGAGATCAAGGAGAATCCGGAGATAGAGATTTCCGTTTCCAGCCCGGAATATGCGTGGATCCGCCTGCACGGCAGAGCCGTGTTTGAAAACAGTATGGCTGCCAAAGAGATGTGCATGCAGAATCCCATCGTAAAGGGTCAGTACGGCGATGCGGCAAACCCCATCTTTGAGGTGTTCTATCTGGACAACGCCCACGGCGTCATCGCCGACTTCTCGGGCAACCCTCCCTACGAGTTCTGAGCGGCGCTTGTTTCATCATTTCCGGCGTGATGGGAGCTGCGCTGCGGGCAGCAAAAGTATTTATAGTGCACATGCGGCCTGAGCCGGGGAAACGGTGAGAGCACCGGCGGCAGGCGCTGAAAAGAGGTTTTGACCGTGAACCAGAGTGAAAAGCGGCTGTATTTGATCCAATCACTGCTGAAAGAACAGCCGGAATACAGAAACACAGATATACCGGCAGACGCCGGCAGCCAGCGCCTGCTCCTGCGGGGACTGATGAATATCCGCGCTCCGCGGAGAGCCGGAGATGAGCTTCTCCGCATACAGGATGAATATCTGCAATGTGAGACCGCCGCCGCAAAGGGGGTTACCGATATTGCAGACCTGACGCCCGTACAGCCGGGACTGTATCTCTGGCAGGGCGACATCACCACGCTGAAATGCGACGCTATCGTCAACGCGGCAAATTCCGGAATGACCGGCTGCTATATTCCGAATCACCGCTGCATCGACAATGCCATTCACACCTTCGCGGGGATGGAGCTGCGCCTTGCCTGTGAGGAACTGATGGAAAAACAGGGTCATTCTGAACCGGCCGGACAGGCAAAGATCACTCCGGCATTCAATCTGCCGTGCCGTTATGTGCTGCATACGGTGGGTCCCATTATTGAGGGGCGTGTGACGGAGCGGGACAGGGAACTTCTGGCCTCCTGCTACCGCTCATGTCTGGAGCTTGCGGCGGAGAACGGACTGGAAAGCGTTGCATTCTGCTGCATTTCCACAGGAGAGTTTCATTTTCCCAATGAGCTTGCGGCAGAGACCGCCGTGCGGACGGTGAAAGACTGTCTGAAAAAGCAAACCAGTGTAAAGAGAGTGATCTTTAATGTTTTCAAGGATTTTGACAGGAGCATCTACGCACGGCTGCTCGGCGCAGATTGAACGGCTGAAAACCGCTTTGCAGGAGTGCGATGCCGTAGTGATCGGGGCTGGCGCGGGTCTGTCTACGTCGGCGGGCTTTGACTATACCGGCGAGCGGTTTGAAAAATACTTCTCCGACTTTGCCGGAAAGTACGGCATCCGGGACATGTATTCCGGAGGGTTCTACCCTTTTCCCGCAAAAGAGGAATTCTGGGCATACTGGAGCCGGTATATTTTCATCAACCGTTATACGGATGCGCCGAAGCCGGTGTATGAAAACCTGCTGAAGCTGGTGCAGGGGAAAGACTATTTTGTTATTACGACAAATGTTGACCACTGCTTTCAGAAAGCGGGCTTTGATAAGAAGCGGCTTTTCTATACGCAGGGGGATTACGGCCTGTTCCAGTGCAGCGAGCCGTGCTGCGATGAGACCTTCGATAATGAGGCGGCGATCCGACAGATGATGGATCGGCAGAGAAACATGAGGATCCCGTCAGAGCTCATACCGGCCTGCCCGCACTGCGGCAGGCCGATGACGCTGAATCTCCGCAGCGACGACAGCTTTGTCGAGGACGAGGGCTGGCACCGCGCTGCGGAACGGTATGAAAACTTCCTGCGCACCCGCGCCGGACAGCGGATACTGTTTCTGGAGCTGGGCGTGGGCTACAACACCCCGGTCATTATAAAGTACCCGTTCTGGCAGATGACGGCGAAGAACCCTGCCGCGGTGTATGCCTGCATAAATAAAGGACAGGCGATCTGCCCAAACGAAATCGAAAACCGGTCTCTCTGCATTGATGCAGATATAGGCAATACGCTGTCCTTGATATGATGTATGTTTAAGTCAGGGCCGCAAAGTGCGGCTGCGGCAGCTGCCGGATACGCTGGACGGATATATAATTTCAGCTGTGCGCAAGCAGGAAATCCGCCATTTTTCCGATTGCCTCCTGCGACTCGGCGCAGTCGGGGTTCATAGCGGCAAAAGCGTGCGGCAGAGGCTCGCCGTCAAAGTCCAGCAGTATGCACTCCGTCCCGCTTTTTTTCAGCGCACGGGCGTAGTTCCGCGAGTAATGCCGCAGATAGTCGCCCTTTGCAGTCACGAGAAAGGATGGCGGGAGCTTATTCGTGATGCCCGGATATTCGGGGTTCGTATACGGTCGGAAAGCGCCCTTGCGCCAGCCCTTGCCGTAGACAAAGCCGGGCAGAAATATCCCTATATTGTCAAGCTTCGTGGTGTAGAACATTCCGCTTATAAGCCCCAGCGCCTTTACGTCCGCCTTGATGGGACTTGCTCCGGCAGCCGCCGCCATGGCGGTATTGCGCCGCATAGCCGCGAGATATACACATAGGTATGCGCCGGCGCTGTCCCCGCACAGATAGAAGCGTGACATATCGCCGCCGAAGCGCTCGGCCATGCCGGATGCGGCGTTTACGGCCAGCGTGAGACTGCGGAACACCTCAAAAATATCAACGTCCGGCACGAGCGGGTACTCGGCGCAGAACACGATGAAGCCGCGGCGGCACATATCCGCACAGAACAGGCGGTTGGCTTCTTTTTTGCCGAGCAGGAAACCGCCGCCGTGTATGTTGAAGAGTACGGGCAGCTTGCAGCCGGCCCGTGCCTCTGCCGGGAGGTAAAGATCCATGCGGTGGCATGGCGCGCCGTCTCCGGCGTAGTCTATATCTGCCTGCATCCTGACGTCCGGCGGGAACGGATGCTCCGCACTGTATTTATCAAGCCAGTCCTCAAGCTGCTGCTCCATCTTCGCGGAGTTGGAGCGGATCATTTTTTCAAACACGATAAGTCTCCTTACTGCTGCATTGACACAAAAAACGGCTCACAACAAATCTATTATACAATCTGATTGTGTATTATGTCAATAATAACGCTGCCAAACATTATAAATTCATATACATACACAAAAAACGGCGCGGAAAATCATAGACTCTGCCACTTGAAAATAGCCCTCCGGTTTGCTATATTATAACCAGAAAGGGTGAGTCCAATGTACAGATGAAAGCCCTGCAGCAACCGCCCGAGAGCGCAGGGAGCGGCGCTGACGATCAAAATAATCAGGAGGACAGCAAGCACACAGCTTATCTCGCTTATGAGATTCCGGTAAGGAAAATACGTGACTTCGCACAGTGTCCCGTTGACGTGCAGCACCGGCGGTAAACCGAAGAAAGAGAGGTAACCAGGATGTTAGATACTAAGAACTCACAGAAGTAACCCTTGACTGCTGAGAATCAAACGTGCAGTCAAGGGTTACTTCTTTTTTTAACGATTTTCGGTTGTTACCTGTGTTTACGGCACTGTCTGCCGCGTTATGCGGCGCGGTGCTGATTTTTTTACTTGGTGCCGAAAATGCGGTCGCCCGCGTCGCCGAGACCGGGAACGATGTAGCCGTGCTCGTTGAGATGATCGTCAAGAGCGGCGACATAGATGTCGACGTCGGGGTGATCCGCCTGCATGCGGGCAACGCCCTCGGGAGCACCGATTATGCTCATGAGCTTGATGTGCTTTACGCCGGCTTCCTTGAGGAAGGTGATGGCAGCGGAGGCGGAGCCGCCGGTCGCCAGCATCGGGTCTACGACGATGACGTCGCGCTCGGAGATGTCTGCGGGCATCTTGAAGTAATACTTCACGGGCTTGAGCGTCTCAGGGTCACGGAAGAGGCCGATGTGACCGACCTTTACGTTCGGCATCATGCTGACCATACCATCGACCATGCCCAGACCTGCGCGCAGGATGGGGACGACTGCCAGCTTCTTGCCTGCGATGCGATGGCATTTCGCAATAGCTACGGGAGTCTTTACGTCGACCTCTTCAAGAGGAAGATCACGGGTGGACTCGTAGCACATCAGCATTGCTATCTCGGAAACGATCTCGCGGAACTCCTTTACGCTGGTGTTCTCATCACGCAGGATGGACAGCTTGTGCTGAATAAGGGGATGGTCGAATACGCATACTTTGCTCATGTTCTCGTACTCCTTTATTTATAAATTTATGGGTTAACGTGTTTTTCGCGCTCAAGGCGCTCCTGACGCTCCCTCTCAGCCTGAGAGAGGCGCAGGTATACGGGCAGAAGAGAGTCGGCGTCACCGGCAGGCTTGCCTGCCGCGGCCATAGCCACGCCCCATGCGCTCTGCCACACCAGATTTTCCGGCGCAGCTTCGCACGGAATACTGTTCGCGTCGAAATACGCCTTTGCGATAGCCGTCCCGTCGCCGACGAGAAAGACCGGCGCGTTGAGCTTCCTGATCTCTTCGGCAAGGTCGCTGAGGGCGATAGGCCTGTCCTCCGTCAGACGCCGGGGCCGGCCGTCCTTTATCTCAAAGAGGGCGTTGTAGACCTGACTGCGCCGCGCATCCATTACGGGGCAGATATAGCCGCCGTGAGCGAGGCCGTGCCAAGCCATTGCTTCAAGCGTGGACACGCCGACGCAGAGCTTGTTTGCAGCCCATGCAAGACCCTTTACGGTGGATACGCCTATGCGTATGCCCGTAAAAGAGCCGGGCCCGTGGGCCACGGCTATAACATCGATGTTATCAAGGCTGACCTCAGCATTTTTGAGCATATCCTCCGCCATGGGAAGAAGAGTGCGGCTGTGAGTGAGAGCGCTGCACTGACTGTACTGAGATACGAGAACGCCGTCGCACACAAGTGCCACGGATGCCGCCTTTGCAGAAGATTCAAAAGCCAGTATCAGCATTTTCAGCCCTCCTCAATAGTGATCTTTCTTCCGGTATCGCCGAGCTTTTCTATGCGCACGACAGTCTCGTCGCCAAAGAAAGCGTCCTGCACATTTTCGCTCCACTCGACGGCACACACGGCGCCGCGGTTGAGATAATCCTCCCAGCCGATGTCAAAAAGCTCGTCCGCATCCGAAAGACGGTACATGTCAAAGTGTATAAGCTCACGCTTGCCGAGATATTCGTTCACAATGGTGAATGTAGGACTGGACACACGGCAGTCAAGCCCCATGCCCTTTGCCATGCCGCGCACAAACGCGGTCTTGCCTGCGCCGAGATCGCCGTACATGGCCACGACAGTACCGCCCGGCAGATTCTCAGCAAAACGCTGCCCGATAAGCTCGGTCTCTTTTTCACTGTTGGAAATATATACTGCCATCATTTGCTCCATTGTTTCTAAATTCGTAATATTATACACCGTAGATGCCATTGCGTAAAGTACAATTATGTGCTAAAATGCTCTGCGTATGAACAGAGGTTTTTGGTGAAATGGTTTCTTTTTGCGCGGATGTGCACTTTTCCGCGCTGAAAAAGGCGGTGTTACTATAAAAAAGATAAAACCATATATAAAAGTTTTCTTTCAGAGGGCGGACATTTTTCTCCTTGCAATGTGCATCATCTGCTCTATCTTCGGTATCATATGCGTGCGCTATGCGGTCGTGGGCATGTCCGAGGGCGGATGGAGCGGTATGGAGAACCCCTCAAAATACATAATCGTGCAGACATTTTCCATGTTTCTCGGCATCGGAATGTTCGTGCTGCTGACGGTCATAGACTCCGATCTGCTGGGCGAGCAGTGGAAAGCGCTCTGTGTGATAAATGTGCTGCTGCTCATCGCGCTCGTTGTGTTCGGACAGGATGACGGCACCGGCAACAAGAGCTGGATACGCTTCGCCGGTATCGGCATACAGCCGTCGGAGGTCATTAAGGTCCTCTATATCATTGTATCCGCAAAACAGATGACTTATCTGAAGGAGTATAAGGACATAAACTCCTTTATGTCTGTCGTGCAGATGGCTGCGCATTTCGTCGTCGTGTTCGGCATGATCGTCGTTGTTTCAGGCGACCTCGGAAGCGCGACGATACTGATGGCCATATTCCTTGTGATGTTCTATGTTCTCGGCGTGAGACTTTACTGGTTCGCCGTCGGCGGCGCGGCAGTTGCGGCGGCAGTGCCTATATTTTGGACGTATTTTCTGAAGGACTACCAGAAGCAGCGTCTGGTCGCCCCTTATGACCCGTCCGTCGACCCGGACGGTTGGGGCATCACGTGGCAGACTACCCAGAGCAAGCAGACGCTCGCCTCGGGCAGGCTGACAGGCGTCGAGGAGGGGCACCGGGCCTCCGTGTTCACCGGGAAGCATACGGACTTTATCTTCTCATGCGTGGGAGAGAACTTCGGCATGATCGGCTGCCTGCTCGTTGTGCTGCTGCTGACGATCATTATCGTACACTGCGCGCATGTCGGCCTGCACGCAGGCCGCACCTTTGACATGCTGGTGTGTATGGGCGTTGCGTCGGCAGTTGCGTTCCAGACCTTTATAAATATCGGAATGTGCCTCGGCATCACTCCCGTTATCGGCATTACGCTGCCGTTCTTCAGCTACGGAGGCTCGTCAATGGTGACGATGTTCGGCGCGATGGGGCTTGTGTCAGGGACAAAATTCAAGTTAAAACCGCAGCACGGGTCGCTTATATACTAACTTATTTATATATTTGTAAATTTATAATTATGGAAGTGCCGCAGATAAAACCGTCTGCGGCGCTTCCATTTTGTATTCCGCTGTGTTATAATCCAGTGTAAAAAAGAGCAGCCGTACCGGCGGGAGGGAGAGACAGCATGTCAGTATTTGACGAATACCGTGCCAAGCTGCGCACGGCGGATGAGGCGGTAAAGCTCGTGAAGAGCGGGGACTGGGTGGATTATGCCTCCATGAACGGTTTTCCCAAAATGCTCGACGCCGCCCTTGCGCGCCGGCGCGATGAGCTGCACCATGTCAAGATCCGCGGAAACCTCATTCCCGGCCCCGTACAGGTGGTGGAGTGCGACACGGGCTTTGAGCATTTTGTGTACAACACATGGTTCTGCTCGGCCTATGAAAGACACCTAATCGACGCGGGACGCGCGTTTTTCATCCCTATGGATTTCCGCAATATGGGCGCATACTATGAGAATTACCTGACTGTGAATGTCGCCATGCTGACGGTCACTCCGATGAACGATAAGGGCTATTTCAGCCGTTCCGTGTGTCAGGGGCTGCCGAAATCGGTGATAAAAAAGGCCGATATAGTCATTCTTGAAGTCAATGAGGCCATGCCGTGGGTCTGCGGAGATGAGGACAGCGTGGTGCATATCTCCGAGGCTGACGCGGTAGTTGAGGCCGGGAGCTATCCGCTGTGGGAGATGAAAGCTCCCAGACCGACGGAGACCGACCTGAAGATCGCGCGGAATCTCCTGCCGTTCATAAGCGACGGGGCTACCGTGCAGCTCGGCATAGGCAGCCTGCCGAACGCTCTCGGCGAGCTGATCGCGGAGAGCGACCTGAAGGATCTGGGCATGCATGCGGAGCTTGCGGCCGACGGATACCTTGCCATGCACAGGGCGGGAAAGCTCACAAACCGCTGCAAGACCCTTTACGAGGGGAAGAATGTCGCCTCGCTCTATGCCGGTTCAAAAGATTTCTTTGAATGGATAGACCATAACGAGAGCTTTTACGCCCGGCCGCTCAGTTATGTGAACGATCCGCATATAGTGGCACAGAATGATAAAATGATCTCCATAAACGGCTGCCTGAATGTTGACCTGTACGGGCAGGTCAACTCCGAGAGCGTCGGCTTCCGGCAGATCAGCGGCACGGGCGGCCAGCTGGATTTTGTCTCCGGCGCGGCGCAGTCCCGCGGAGGAAAGGCGTTCCTGTGCCTCGCCTCCACGCATGTGGGGAAAAACGGGGAGCTTGAGTCGCGCATCGTGCCGCACTTCAATATGGATATAATCACGACGCCGCGCAGCCTCAGTCACTATATCGTCACGGAGTACGGCGCTGTAAATCTTGCGGGGCTTAGCACCTGGGAGCGGGCCGAAGCGCTCATCTCGATAGCGCATCCGGATTTCCGCAGTCAGCTTGTAAAATGCGCGGAGGAGCAGCATATCTGGCTGCCGTCAAATAAGAGGTAAGATAGATGAAAATAGATACTGTATTGTACAGCGGCCGTCCGTCGGACAGACGTATTGATAAGGAAGAGCGCTGCTATGAGCTGCTGGGAAAGCTCGGCGTTGAGTTCTGGCGCGTCGACCATGAGCATGCCGACACGATAGAGGCGTGTCATGATGTTGAGAAGGTGCTCGGCTGTGAAATATGCAAAAACCTGCTGCTGACGAACCGGCAGAAGACCGAGCTTTATCTGCTGCTGATGCCGGGGGATAAGCCTTTTAAAACGAAGATACTCTCAAAGCAGCTCGGCACGGCGCGGCTCTCCTTCGCGTCGCCGGAGCAGATGCTGGAGACACTGGATATAACGCCGGGCTCTGTGAGCGTGCTCGGACTTATGAATGACCGGGACGGGCGCGTGAAGCTGCTGATAGACAGAGACCTTCTGAAGGACGGGTATTTCGGCTGTCACCCCTGCATAAATACTTCGTCGCTCAGACTCCGCACCTCGGATGTCATTGAAAAGCTCATACCCGCCATGGGCCATGAGGCGCGCATGGTAGACCTGCCGTGGGAGCTTGAGGAGCAGGACGGCTGAGGTAAAATTTTTCGCCGCTCAAAAAATTTTACTTGCGATTTTGCCGGAAGTGCGTTATTATATGTATTCAGAGAAGATATTTTTTACATGCTCCCGGTACCGTTCCCGGTAACGCCGCAGTATAAGAAAAGACCGTATGGCGATAGTATTCCGGACAACGGCATGGGGAGCATATGCCCGGCTTGATTCAGGAGGATGCAGTGTGGTTAAGCATGAAGAGATAAAAAGAAGGCTTATTGAAAGTGCTGTACATGTTGTCGCGCGCGACGGGCTTGATAAAACTACTACCAAAGCGATCTCAAAGGACTCCGGACTCAATGAGGTGTATATATATCGTGAGTTCGAGAACAAGGAAGATCTGCTGCGTGCGGCGCTGAACCTTGAGGATCGCCGCTTCGTCTACAAGGTGTTTTCGAGTCTGCCCGTAATGCATGATGCGGGCCTTGACTGGAAGGAACGCTGCTACAGACTCTGGAAGCCCGTGTGGGAGTTCGTGATCGGCATCCCGGATGACTGCCTCTTTTATATACGGTATTACTATTCGGCGAATTTCCGCCAGTACGCCATGGAGGAGCATCTTGCATGCTTCCGGCGGATAGTGAGAGTTGCGGAGCCGGTTTTCAAGCGCGGCGTCAATATCTCGGTGCTGATGCACCAGCTGTTTGAGACGCTGCTGTCATACGCGTCCCGTGTTATGGAGGGGTTTCTCAAGGACGATGAGGATTCCTGCCGTATCGCATTCAATCAGATATATTATTTCGTAGTTCCCCATATCCGTGAGGATGTTGTGAACGGCGCTGCCGTCAGCAACTATGTCTCCGATGAGATCCGCAGGCAGGTCAAGGAAGAGGAAAAACGCGATCCTCTGGTGTGACAGAGATGATGATATACGGACAGCTGCCATTGAGCAGCTGTCCGTTTTTTTATTTCATCGGAGTCAGAGCAAGATAGTCTTCAAGTCCGCCGTCTTTGAGGCAGACGTTTATGATCTCGCGTCCGAGCGGGTCGAGCTCCGGGCAGAGGTAGCCCGCGAGCTCGCGTTTGAAAAAGGCGGTCAGTATCTGTGCGCCGGCGTCGTAGCCGCCGGCGCCGAGGCACGACTGCTGCTCGGGATGCAGGAAGGTCCGCCGGATGTACTGCCCGTCGATCTTCAGCTCATTGGGAGAATAGCCGAAGAGCGGGCAGCGTGCCGGGACAAGATGCTTTGGGTTGAGCTTCCCGCCGCGCCGCGCCAGATATTCGCGCACGAGCCACTGCCCGGCAAAGCCTATTTCATACGCGCCGATATGCTGGTTGGGGATGAGCAGCTCGAGAGTGGCGGGTGTATCGAGAAGCTGATGCAGAAGAAGATTTGCCTGCGTCACGCGGCGCCCGGTGTCAAACGGCCAGTATGAGCCTACGCCCTCGCTTTGCAGCGAGCCGGTATCCTCTCCGGCATTGACGGACGGGTTTTTGTATCCGCGCGGCGACACGAGCCGCCAGAGCCACGCCAGTGACGCGGGAACAAGCTGGATCATGCCCATCACGCCGCAGCTGGGACTCTGCGCGGTAGACGGCGGCATACGCACGCCGAAAGAACGCACATCCACCGCCTGCACCGTGCCGCCGGGCAGACTGCCCATGAGCTCCCTGGGTATGATGACGCGCGGATTGGAGCAGGGGCGGCCGTCCGACTCGGGCGTGTGCTCCCATATGAGGCAGGTCGCGTCCGGCACGCAGTACATGTTGAAAAATTCAAGCGGCTGCGGCGGGTGTATGCTGATGCGCTCATATAAGGGGTTGCTGCCGTAGCCGCGTTCACCGTCCATGCGCAGAAACCAGCCGTCCTCGCCGTCGGCGATCATGAGCCGGCCGCTCCCGTTCTGAAAATCTCTTTTTGCCAGCACCATGTCGTCGGCAATGGGATATATCCGGCTGCTCTCCTGCAGCTTTATGAAATGCTTTTCGCCCGTTATCAGGTGCCTGCCCAGCAGCACGCGGCCGTCCGCCTCGCGGTGTATCTCTTCAAGCATTTCGCTCTTTCCGCCGCCGGAGGCGCCCTCATGCATGAATACCACGCGGTTTTCATACGGCGATTCCAGCAGCGCGGCGGAGGCGTGGTTCGTTATCCAGCCCTCGCGCTCGCCAATGTCCAGCAGCATCGAGAACACGCCCTTTTTCGCTGAGGGGCCGGGGTAGAGGTTATATGAAAATATCTCATGCACGCTCTCGCTGCGGCAGTGCACTACGACCTGACGGCCGTTGAAATGCGTGTGGCGGAAGGGCGGCGCGACGTAAATGATGCCGCGCGGCGAGTAGCCATCGGGGACCTCGGCTATGCCGGTGAAGCCCTGCATACCGGCCAGCGCAAGGGCGAAAAAGGCCGCGTTCACCGGACAGATCATCAGCGCGTCATAGCCGAAAAAGCGGCCGCCCGCCTTGAATGGGAGCAGTATGAGCGGCTGAGCGGCGAGCCATGCGAACGTCTCGGCGCGCAGCACGGAAAAATCATAGCCGAAGCTCTCACGGAAACGCGGCTTGTCGCTTGGCAGCCCGTCGCCTATGCGCATGCAGTCCGGGTCACGGCGGCGCATGTAATCCTCCGTAAAATTGACGGCCGTGCCGTTTTTGCACCGCAGTACCTCGGCCTCCTTTACAAGGCCCAGACCCTCTATGCGGTAGCTCACGTCGCAGCGGCCGGCATGCGCGGGGCCGCAGCACATCTCCGTCAGCTCCTCTTTCGTTTGCGGAAAGTACAGGCTGCGGCTGTGCTTCAGCGCCGCAGTCAGATCGTCCGGGAGTATGAATTTCTGAAAAAACTGATCTGCGTACATGTATGGGTACCCTCTTTATAAATTTTATCCCAATACATGATATGTCCCGGACACACATTGTGCGTCCGGGACGAAATCCGTTATGAATGATCCGTTATGTGAAAGTATATTCCAGCGCGGAGGAATAGAGATAGCAGAAGCTGTCGCCGTCGGACAGACCGCCGGTTATCTCGACGTTTGTCCCGTCGGACAGGCCGGTCGTGACGGCCACAGGGCCTGACGGCTCGCCGTTTTTGTCTGTGCCGGTGTATACATATGTGCCTCCGGCGTCCTCATAAAGCGCTGCCGCAGGGATCAGAAGCAGCCCGTCGTGACATGCAAGCTCCGCCGTGACGGAGGCGTTCATGCCCTCAAGCATATCCTGCGTGCGCGCGATGCTGACGGTCACGGTGTATTTCGTGTCGCCGCCGGCGCTGCTGCCGTTGGGGTCTATCAGCGTGATGCTGCCGTCGAAGCTCTGGCCGGGCAGCGCGTCGAGCGTTACGGTGACAGGCTGGCCTATGCTGAGCCTGCTTATGTCAAGCTCATCGACGGTGAGACTTATTTCAGCCGTGTCGTAGGGGGTGAGCGTGCACAGCTCAGTCTCTTCCATGATGTAGTCCGGGTCGCTTTCGGCCTCCTGCGCGCCGTTCATGGCCGCGCCTGAGCCTCCGCCCATTCCGCCTGACATACCGCCTGAGCCGCCCGGCATGCCATCCTGTCCGCCCGGGGTATTGCCGCCGCTGCCGTTCTGGTATACGGTCACATTTATAAGCTCGCCGGACGGGGAATATTCAAGCGCCAGTATGTCGCCGGTCTTTATTCCGGCGGCTTTTTCGCCGAGCTGTGCAGAGTCGAGTTCAATCCTGCTGCCGTCGGTGAGGGAGACGGTGATGGTCCTTGTGCTGTCCTCATTTTCTTTTATATCGGTGACTTTGCCTATATACTCCGTGCTTTCGCCGGGCTCAGGCGAGGGAGACGGAGAGGGGGAGGGCTCGCCGGATGGAGCTGGAGACGGCGTTTCACTGTCCTGTATGCCGGTATCAGGGCTTTCGCTTGAGAGCAGCACCGCCCTTCGGCCAATGTGGGAGACGGAGCTGAGCAGCTTTATGCCGCCGCTGCCGCCGGAATATGCAGCGGCTGAAGCATGCACGGTATTGGTTTCGGTGACTATATCCTCGTTCAGTCCGGAGACGCAGCCGCTTGAGGCGGCGTATACCCCGCCGGTCTCATATGCCTTGAAAAGCTCCTGCATCTGTGTTTCGAGCGTCCGGCGCTTTTCCAGCAGCGTCTCATACCGGGCGGAATAGCCTGTGTCCGTCAGCGTCAGAAGCTGCTGCCCGGAGTAGACGTAAGCCCCGGCGGACACGCTGACCGATGAGACTGTACCCGCATAGCCTACGACGCGGAGGGGGTTATTTATCCTGAGAATGCCGGTGCCGATCACGTCTCCGTCATAGCTGACGGTCACTGTGTCGCCGTATTCCGCTGCCGTGTCCGGTACAGTCACGGCAGCCGTGCCCTCGGATATGCTGTACACCGAGCCGGAGAGCTCTGTGCCGTCGGAGAGCGTCACGGTCAGCGCCGTGCCGGGAGACATATCTCCGGCGTCTATGTCCACCGCCATGCGTCCGTCGAGCGAGATGAGCATGAGCGCGGAATTTTCATACATCGCGTCCGTTACGCTCTCTCCGCTTTCGACGAACACGGCCTTTACCCGCCCCGGCGCGGGGGCGTATATCGCGGAGGATACGGCGTCTGAGCGGCTAGACTCTATAGCGCTGTCAAGAGCGGTCATAAGCTCGTTCAGATCGGAGATGGCCGAGAGCACGGAGCTTTTATCCACGGTTGCGAGGAGGTCTCCGGCCTCCACGTAGTCGCCGCTGCTTACGGCCCAGCCTGTGAGTTTTACGGAGCCTGCGAGAGAAACGGGCCGGGCGCCGACCGAGGCGATCGTGCCGCCGGAGACGAATGTCTCGGTGATCGAGCCGGTCTCGGCCGTGCCGGTGATAAGCTCCTTCATCACATTCACGGAGCTCTGCGGCATGGCTTCGCGGCGCGGCAGCAGCATAAGCACGAGCGCGAGCACAAGTATGAGCGCAGCGGCCGAAATAAGCAGCTTTTTCTTTGCCGGGAGTTTTTTTATGATATTCATATTCACCCTCCGTAATGCAGCGCGTCGATGGGCTTCATCTTTGCGGCCTTGTTTGCCGGATAAAGACCGAAGCCGACGCCTATAATGAAGCAGAACAGCACCGCGATCAGCACGACCGTGCCGTTCATTGTGAAGCTCAGCTCGAGACTTTCTGTGACGACGCCGATGATTTTCAGCGTACCCCACGAGAGCAGTATCCCTATCAGGCAGCCGAGCATGCACAATACGACGCTCTCGGCCAGAAACTGCTGCAGGATCACGCCGCGGCTCGCGCCGATCGCCTTGCGTATGCCGATCTCCCGCGTCCTCTCGGTCACGGTGACGAGCATGATGTTCATTATCCCTATGCCCCCGACTATCAGCGAGATCGCCGCGATGCCGCCGAGCAGTATGGTGAGGATCGACGTGATGCTGGTCATGGTGTCCTCGAGTGCGTCCTGAGAGCTTATCGTGAATGCGTCGTCGTCCTGCATGAAGCGCTCATAGAGTATCGCGTTCATCGCGTTTTCAGCCTGCTCCATCGTGCCGCCGTCCTCTGCGCTGACGTAGAAGGAGGTAATGTCGGAAGGTACGTCGCTGCTGATGCGGATCAGCGAGGTGTAGGGGATGTAGACCACGAGCGAGCTGCTGCCGAAAACGGCGGTGAGCGAGCTGTCGTTGTCCTCAAGCACCCCAACTATCGTGAATTTTATGCCGTTGACGGAAATTTCCTTGCCGAGACAGTCCTTGTAGCCCACAAGCTCAGTCGCGGCGTTTTCGTTTATCACGCACACATGAGTGCTGTTTTCCACGTCCGGGCTTTTTATAAAGCGGCCCAGCAGCATGTTCAGACCCTGTATGTCATAGTAGGCCGCGGTCACGCCGTAGAGCTGCACCGTTGCGGAGGTCGAACCGCATTTGGCCGCAGCGCTCTCTTCCTGCCATGCGGCCGTCTGGCCTATGCCGTCCGTATCCGTCCACTCCGCCAGATCGGAGAGCTTCACGGGGTAGCCCTTGTCGTCGGAGACGGTGACGGTCAGCAGATTGGTGCCAAGCTCGGATATGGTGTCCGTCACGGTGCCCGTTGCGCCGTTGACAAGGCTCACGAGTATCACGAGCGCCATAACGCCTATGATTATGCCGAGCATCGTCAGAAATGCCCGCATCTTGTTGCCGCTGATGGATTTGAGCGCCATCCGCAGCGACTGCTCCATTGAGTCTAGCATGTTTTCACCTCCGTCAGATGCCCGTCAAGTATGTGTATGCGCCGTTCCGCCTGCTCTGCGACCGTGTTGTCATGCGTTATCAGCACGATCGTGTTGCCCTGCCGGTGCAGCTCGTGAAATATATCCATTATCTCAAGCGTCGTTTTTGAGTCGAGATTGCCTGTCGGCTCGTCGGCGAGAATGAGCGAGGGGCGCGTGACTATGGCGCGTGCTATGGCAACGCGCTGCTGCTGGCCGCCGGAGAGCTCTGTCGGAAAGTGATTTGCACGCCGTTCCAGGTCGACGCGCTTCAGGGCCGCTGCCGCGCGCTCTGCGCGTTCCGCCTTTTTTACGCCCTGATATATCAGCGGCAGCTCCACGTTTTCCTCTGCCGTGAGCTTGGGAATGAGATTGAAGTTCTGGAACACGAAGCCTATCTTGCGGTTTCGTATCCGCGCAAGCTCGTTCTCGGAATACTCCTCTATAGGTATCCCGTCGAGCAGGTATTCGCCGCTGTCGGCGGTATCAAGGCAGCCGATGATGTTCATCAGCGTCGATTTGCCGCTGCCCGACGGGCCGATTATGCTCACAAATTCGCCGGGAGCAACGTGCATGCTGGCTTTGTCAAGCGCATGCACGGTCTCGTCTCCGATCGTGTAATGTTTTGAAAGCTCGGTTATGCGTATCATGTGCTCACCTCATCTCAGCCGGGGAAGCCGCCGGGACCGCCGCCTGACGGCATCTGACCGCCCCTGCCGGAGCCGCCTGACGGCGCGCCTTCGAGGCCGCCGCCTCCGGGCATGCCGCCGCCGAAGCTGTCTCCGGGCATACCGAATCCGAAGCTTTCGGTCTGCTTTTCAATGTAATACACAGTGTCGCCCTCGCTCAGGCCGGAGGTGATCTCGGCATAATTGGAGTTGGTTATGCCAACGGTCACTTCTTTCATGCCGCCGAGCTCGCCGGTGCTCTCATCATAGGATGTATACACGTAATAGCTGCTGCTGGTCATGTTGAGCGCATCCACCGGTATCAGAAGCGCATTTTCAACGCCGTTTATCATTATCGTGGCCGAGGCGGACATGCCGGAGAGCATGGCGTCCGTCTTATCTATGCTTATGCCGGCGGTATAGGTCGTGACGCCGCTTGAGCTTGTTCCCGCCTTGTCTATGGTGGTCACGGTCCCGCTGAAGGTCTCGCCGTCAATCGAATCTATCGTGACCGACGCCTTCTGCCCGATAGAGACAGACAGTATCTCGCTCTCGTCAACTGAGACGGACATGGACATGGTCTTGTCCGGGCTTATGCTGATATACTGCTCATCGGAGGACGAGGCCGAGTTGCTTTCCGACGTTTCGCTGTCCGCGGCGTTTATGACCTTCACGGTGCCGGAGAGCGTTGAGTACAGCGCACCCTCCTTGTATATACGTATGAGCTGCTGGAGCGTCTCCTCCTTTTCCTCGCGCTGTGAGAGAAGCGACTGATACCCTGCGGTGTTGGCCGTGTCCGTGAGCGCCATGAGGGAGGAGCCGGAATAGACATAGCTGTTGCCGGACACGTATACATATGACACGCTGCCCGTGTAGCCGACGGCCTTCAGCTCGTCGTGTATATAAAGCGTTCCGCTGCCGAGAGTGTTGCCGTTTTCATCCTCGGCCGTCACGCTGTCGCCGTACACGGTGCCGTTGTCCGTCACAAGCACCGTTGCCGTGCCGTCTCCGGCGGTGGACACAGTGCCCGAATAGCGCTTGCCGTCCGATGCAGTCACGGTCACGCTGTCGCCTGCGGAGAGCGTGCCGTTTTCTATGTCGACGGCCATGTACCCGTCGAGCGAGATGAGCGCAAGCGCGCCATGTTCATACATGACGGAGGCAACGCTGTCGCCAGGTTCGGCATAGACCTTTTTCACGCGGCCGGATACGGATGAGCTTATATAGCTGTCGGAGCTGCTTCCGGCGGCAGAGCTTATCTGCTCGTCGAGACTGTCGAGCTCGTCGCTTATATCGGACATTGCCGAAAGCACGGAGCTCATTTTCACCGAAGCGAGAATATCGCCCTCGCTGATCCTGTCGCCGAGACTGACGTATATTTTCTCAAGCTCGACGCCGGATGGGATGTCAAGCTGCTCCACATCATCGTCGCTGAGCCGTCCAGAGCCGTATACGGAGGTGCTTATGCTGCCCGCCGTCACTGCGGCGGAGCTGACCTCCGTGCCGCTGCTTCCGGCGAACTGGTCGCTGACTCTTTTCCTCAGGAACAGCAGCAGCCCAGTAATGACGGCCGCTGCAAGCACCGCGATTATTATCAGCTTTTTTATCTGCCGCGGACTAAGTTTGGTGCTGCGCCGGTTGTTTTTCATTGCCTTCTCCTTGTCATGTCAAAATAGTTTGTGCGGCAATAATATTAGCGCTACCTTAAACCGGCCTTAAACGGCATGAAAAATCCGCCGTGTTTTTCAACACGGCGGAAAGAGTTTACATTGAGTTTTCAATTTCCGGCGGAAGTGAGATGGTAGAGCCTGTATATCCCGTGCTCCGTCTCGGCGACACATTCATAGCGGGCGGCGAGAATATCGTCTGCCTGATGATAGACCGGCGCAAAGGTGAGCACCCACTCGATGCGGCTCTCATCAAATTCGTCATGCAGCTTGGCGGCAAAGCCGGGGCTGTTTGAGCTCATCCACTGCTGCAAGGTGAAGAACCTGAACGATGGGCGCAGCCCTGTGTCAAGATACAGCCGGCGCGGGCAGTCAAACGCTATAAAGCTGTCTCTGCCGTCGTCCGGGATCAGCGCGAGTATTTCGCTGTAGCCGTCCTCATAATATTCGTTTTTGGCGGTGTGCGGGAAGTTTTCGCTGCGCCGCATGAGTATGCAGCTGCACAGGAGCAGAACCGACATGCACACGGCAAGCACGTTCCCGGCGCGCCGCAGCGAGGGGCTGGACTGCGTACCGCGGAGCTCGCACAGCGCAAGATAGAAAAACGGGATGAGCACTATCCTGTAATGGGGGTAGCTGTTGAGCGTGTATATGAAGAGCGTGTTTGCAAGAGCGATGAACAGCCAGAAAACAGAGCTGAGACGGCTGCCCTTACCGAATACGAGCGCATACAGCGCGGCGCCTGCAAGGCACCAGCCCGGAAGAACTATCCGGATAAGGGTCATGGCGACGTAGAGGGCTGCATGGAGATTCGGAATACTGTACGGCAGATCCATGCCGGAGCTTGCCGAGTAATCCAGATTGAAAAGAAGCGTGCCGTACCACATCTCGCCCAATGCGCCGTGCGCGGCAAAATATATGCAGAACGGGACGGTGAGCGCTGCCGCGCCGAGAATAAATCCGGCCGCGTTTCTCAGCAGATTGCGCCAGAACCCTTTGACCATCAGCAGCACGGAGATGAACGCCACGCCGGCGCATACGCCGAGCGTATTTGTGACGCGTGTAAGCAGCGCGAAGGCAAAGGTAAGGCCGTAGACAAAGGCTGCGCGCGGGGAGTGCTCATATTCGCCGCGCCCGATGCCGCCGCACCATTTATACATGAGATAGTACGACGCCATAAGCAGCGGAAGAATATATTCCTCTGTGAAATTGCCCTCCGTCCAGCTGGCGGCGAGTATGACCGGCATAACAAGTGCTGCCAGACATGACGCAAAGCCGCCGAAGCGGCGCGAGAGCAGCAGGTACGCCATGTATTCGGACGCCGTGAGAAACAGCACCTGCAAAATAAACACGCCCTTGCGCCCGGAAATAGCGTAGCCAACGGCATTTATAAAAAATATTATAGGACCCTTGTGGTCAAAAAGGCTTACATAAGGGACATAGCCCTCGGCCCAGTATTTGCCGATGGTCTGAAACATGGCGGAGTCCCATCCGTATTCCGCGGTCAGCGGGGAAGTGGATACGGAGAAGAACAGGGTCCCGGCAAATGCCGAGAGAAGGAACAGCGCGGGATACAGTATCCGGGCGCGTATATCTCTTTCCGTTCTGTGAGGTTTTGTTTCGCTGCTTATCATAAGGCTCCTCCCGCGTGGACGCTCCGGCCTGACGGCTTACAGCGCCACGGGTATTTTTCCGTTGAATTCGGAGTATTCATAGCCCTCTATTGAGAAGCTGTCGCGGGTGAACTTATAAAAATCGTCGACCGAGGGATCAATGACAAACTTCGGCGCGGCCTTCGGCGTGATGTCCAGCTTCGGCGCGCTGCGCTGGATCTTGCTCATCCTTCTGATCGCGTTCACCGCGCTCATGGTGTTCGCCTTCATCAAGGGCTATTTCCGCACCGGCCTCACGAAGGTCTCCGGCGCGCTGCTGCTCGCCGGTCTCCTCGGCAACGGCATCGACCGCGCGCTCTACGGCTATGTCGTCGATATGTTCGAGCTCGAATTCATGCATTTTGCGGTGTTCAACATCGCCGATATCGCCATCAACGTCTGCTGCATCCTCTTTGTGCTGCTCATGCTGCTGCGCAAGGAGCCGGAAAAGCCGAAAGAAACATAAAAACCGCCCGCCGCACGATCTTTCTGCCGTGCGGCGGGCGCTGTTTTAAAGGGAGAAAAACTATGCCGGACTATACCTATCATCCCGATCTTGCGCGCTATGCGCATATGAAGTCCACGCTCTCGCCGTGGTTCGTGCGCCTGTCCCATGGGCCGATGAAGCTCTTATACGCCGCGCAGCAAAGCGGCGGCGCGAGTATCACCCGATAAAAAACGCCATGCACGGCTATGATATCGCGGTAAACAGCGAATTTCTAAGGCCCGTGATGGCGTATCGTATCGAATTTCTGCGCAAGGTTTTTACGGGAAGATAAAGAGGTGCAGCAGCACCGCGTTCACAATGCCGAGCAAAATCCCGGCCAGCACCTGAATGGGCGTATGGCCGACAAATTCCTTGAGCTTAACGTCCGTCAGCTTGCCGGAGGAGAGCTCGTCAAACGCGCGGACGATCTCGTTGATGATGGCGGCCTGCTTGCCGGTCTCGAGCCGGACGCCCATCGCGTCCTTGCAGACGATCACGGCGAGCACCGCGGCGATGGCAAACTCAAAGGAGTCGAGCCCGTAGACGAATGCCGCAGCCACCGCGAACGAGGAAACGGTCGCGGAGTGGCCGCTCGGCATGCCGCCGTCGCCGACGAGCCGGGAGAGATCGAACCGGTGCGTGACGAGCGCGTGGATGATCGTTTTGAGCACCTGCGCCCACAGCCACGACGAAATGCCGGTCAGCAAAAACTGGTTGGAAATAAGATCACGAAACCACATGGTTTCCTTCGCCTCCTGTGCTTTCTGTATCGGAAGAAGGCGCACGCAGATCGTCGAGCGATTCTTCGCGCGTCTGCACATAATCGCTGTGCGCGAGCCGGAACGCGGCGATCCG
>URDG01000021.1 GCA_900546515.1 uncultured Eubacteriales bacterium
TATTGGACGTGAAAGACACCCCTCCTGGGTTTCTTTCACCGTATCTTCCTTCCCGCAGCTTCTGCTGCATACGGATTCTTTGACATGCTCAACGGCAGACGCCCCAAACGGGACGTCTGCCGTTTTTTCTTGTAAAATTATAACACAAATATTAATTTATCTAAATATTCCTTGTCATTGTCTGTGCCATGTGCTAAAATGTCTTTGTATGCTAGATTGACATAATATGCTTTTCAGCAAAAATGCAAATTATCCCGGCGAGGTGTCTTACATGAAGAAAGACAGGAACAGAGAAGAAATGGAATATACCGGCAGTGAAAAGGCGGAAAATCCCCGGCTCGAACGCGAGGAAAAGCTGCGCAGGGCAAAAAACCACCGCGTAATGACCGTGCTTGACCGTATCTTCGGCTTTATGCTGGCAACGGTTCTGGTCATCGGCGTTGCCGGACTCGGCCTTGTATACGTGCTCGAACGCGGCCCATCGCCCTCCCTGACGAATCTTTTCGTCCGCACGATGGAAGAGACGCGGCGTTTTGACTTCATGGCCAATATCTTCCTGACGGAGGACGAGGTCTCTCAGATACGCATGAAGCAGGAGGCCGCACCGCTCAAGGAATTTGACTCCTCCCTTATCACGATCGCCAGCGCCGACTCTTCGGGCGACAGCAGCTCGAACACAAGTTATCCCGAGGACGAGGACGGCGACGGCATAATCTTTGAAGAGATCAGCCAGAGCGGCTACACCGGCTATCTCATCACCGTGCTCGATCCCAAGCGCATCATACTCGGCGTGCCGGACAACTACGGCGGCACAGGCCTCACGCTTGAAGAGATGGTCCAGAAATATGACGCTCTCGGCGGCATAAACGCAGGCGGCTTTCAGGATGACGGCGGCTCCGGCCTTGGCGGCGTCCCGGAAGGGCTCACTCTGGTCGACGGCAAATCCGTCGGCAAGAGCAGCAGCGAGAGTATTTTCGTCGGCTTTGACGAGGCGGGCGTGATGTATGTCGGCTATTATGACGACTGGTCCGCAAACCGCGACGGCATAAAGAACGGCGTGTCTTTCGGCCCGATACTCATCATGAACGGCGAGGCCGTCAATCCCGACTCTCTTCCAAGCGGCGTCAATCCCCGCACGGCCATCGGCCAGCGCTCTGACGGCGCGGTGCTGATGCTCGTCATAGACGGCCGTCAGGTGCACTCCATGGGTGCAACCTACGCCGACTGCCTGAATATCATGCTCGACCACGGCGCGGTCAACGCCATAAACATGGACGGCGGCTCCTCCACCAGCATGTATTATAACGGCGCATACGTCAACAGGAACTCCAGCAAATACGGCGCCCGTCCGCTTCCTTCCGCATTTCTTTTCAAATGATAGCGAGGTAAGGCCATATGTCAAATTATAAAAACCGCAGCAGGTCAGGCAAGACAACATACTGGCTGTGCCTGCTGGCATATATCGTTGCGCTGTCCCTTCTGGCTGTGCTCGCGCTCAAGGCCGTGTGGAGCTTTGCCGAGCAGTACGAAAAATCCATGCCTGAGCCCGTCGTGGAGAAATATGTCGCCGGTCTGAACGACGATCTCTTTGACGAGGGCGTCGCGGAGACTATCGCGGCCATGCCCCACGAGATGCAGACCGACGAGGAGTGCAGGGTCGCCGTGAAGGAGATACTCAACGGCGAGATAACCTACGAGCGCACCGCCTGCACCGAACCGGACACGAATGCTTACGCGCTTCTCTGCAGCGGCAGCACTTTCGGCAAGGTCTATCTCACCCACGACGCAACGAAGGAATCAAAGTTCAAGGTCTACGGCAAGGTCATCGATCTCCCTTACGATCTCCGCCCGTGGGTCGTCACAAAGGAGGAGTTTGACTTCACCGGTCTTTACACCTCCGTTCAGGTCACGATTCCCGAATCGTATTCCGTGCAGCTCAACGGCCACACGCTCGGCGACGAGTATATAATCGAGCGCGACATCCCGTATGACAATCTCAAGGAATACTACAGCATCAACCCCAACCTGCCCAAGAAAGTCACATACCGGTTTGACGATATAATCGGATATATGGAGCCCGTCATCTACGATGCCGACGGCAACGAGTACACGGTCGATCCGGACAAAGACGACTCACAGTACATCAAGCCCTGCTCGGACGATCAGCTCCAGCGGCTCGACAACTTCTGCAGCCGGTTTATAGATGTCTACAGCAAATATACCTCCGGTATAATGGGGCAGAACTCCATCAGCGGCTACTATTCTTTGCAGCAGTATCTTCAGATCGGCGGGGACCTTGACAAGCGTCTGTACGCCGCTCTCGACGGCTATACCTGGGCGCACACCAACGGCTATTCGCTCGATTCCTACAAGCTCAACGATGCGATAGACCTCGGCGAGGGCTACTACGTCTGCAATGTCACGACTGAAACGACCTCGCTCACCAGCGGCAACGGCGAGCAGCACGACGTGAACAACCTGAAGCTGCTGGTGCTCGACAGCGGAAACGATATCCGTGTTATTTCGCTAATCTGACAAACTTGAGGCTAGTATAATGGACGAAAGAGAGATATGTCTCAAATCACTTGCGATCGTTCTGCCGTCGCTGAACCCCGACAGGAAATTTCTCGGCGTTGTCGACGGCCTGAACGAGAAAGGCTTTGATCATATAGTTGTGGTCGACGACGGAAGCGACGAAGACCATGGAAAGCTTTTCGAGCAGGCGAAGGCGGCGCATCCCGGGATCGTGGTGCTGCATCACGGCGTCAACCGGGGCAAGGGCCGCGCGCTCAAGACGGCGTTTTCCTATGTGTCGGAGAATATGCCTGATATAAAGGGTGTCATCACGATAGACGGCGACGGCCAGCATCTCGTCGACGACATCGTCGCCTGCGGAGAGCGCATGCTGAAAGAGGACGGCAAGGTCGTTCTCGGCTGCCGCGACTTCAACGCTCCCGGCGTCCCGCCAAGGAGCATTGCCGGCAACAAGACCACGGCACGTCTTTTCAGAATATGCTACGGTATAAAGCTCTCCGACACGCAGACCGGCCTGCGCGCCATACCTGCGGAGTATCTTATGCCGTTCTGCGGCATTGAAGGCGAACGCTTCGAGTATGAGACGAACATGCTGCTCAATATGAAGCGCATGGGCATCGGCTTTGCCGAACAGCCTATCACGACGGTATACGATCCGGAGGACTACAGCTCCCACTATGACGCGGTGAAGGACTCATGGCTCATATTCAAGGTCATGTTCAGGTTCCTTATCAGCTCGCTCGGCTCTACGCTCATCGACTTGACCGTTTTCTATCTGATGATGCGCTTTTTCGGGGCAGCTGCCGGCAAATACGCCGAGCTTATCTCCACTGCCGTGGCTCGCGCGCTCTCGTCATTCGCAAACTTCAACGCAAACAACTCCGTGGTGTTTGAAAATAAAAGGGGCTATAAGCGCGCTCTTGTACGCTACTACTGCCTGTGCATCCCGCAGATGCTGGTGTCCGCCGGGCTCGTGACGCTTATAAACAGGCTTCTGTCCAACTCCGTGCCTATCATCGCCACACTCATAAAATTTGCGGTGGATATATGCCTGTTCTTCATCAGCTATCAGATACAGCGTGAATGGGTGTTCTCACAGAAGAATAAATAAGCTTATACGAATATATAAAAACCCACGCGGCCTTATTTTGGCCGCGTGGGTTTTATATTGCCGGTTCCGGTTCATCTCCCCTGGAGATTAAGGAACTTTGGTATAGGCTCAATATGGATATTGTCATAGCCGCCGGAACATTCTCCGTCAAGCGACCACGAAAGGCCCGGTGCGTTCACTATGTCCAGACTGCGCGCCTGAAAGAAGGACAGGAACGGATTTGAGTAATCCTGATTCAGCATGCCGGTGATTATCGCGTTCAGATCAAATATCGTCTCCGGCGTCTTTACGAGCAGCACCTCAAAAACGCCGTCCGCCGTGTCCACCAGAGAACCGGGCAGCTCTATCGTCCCCGCGATGGAGGTTGAATTACATACCGCGCCGAAAATATAATCCCCCTCGTAGACGTCCTTCCCGTCGACCGTGAATTTCAGGTGCTCCGGCTTTATCTTATACACGTCCCGTATCGCATCGAGTATATACGCCGTGTGTCCGAGCGCATTTTTCATTCGCTGATCGGTAGTATAAGAGAGCCACGAAAACGCGCCGAAAGCCGCGACATACGAGAAGAAGTGATCCTCAAAACGCCCTATATCGTAGCGCTGGCACTTGCCCTCCGCTATCTTCTGCGCTGCGAGCGGTATGTTGGTAGAGAGCTGGTGAGAGCTTGCAAAATCGTTTGTACTGCCGCAGGGAATGTAGCCCAGAGGTACATCTATCCCCTCTTTTGCAAGTCCGGTGAGCACCTCGTTGAGAGTTCCGTCTCCTCCGGTGCAGGTAACGAGCTGGAAATCGCGCCCGTAGCGCTGCGCAAACTCGGTCGCCTCACCGCGCCGCGAGGTCACAAGCGTAGTGACCATGTAGCCGGCGTCCATCAGGCTCCTGATAATGTTGGGGATATACCGCAGCACCAGCTTTTTGCCGGATACCGGGTTTACTATCAGCATTGCTTTTTTGTCCATATCCATGGGAATTTAAGTTTACTCTCCTTTCTGGGAATCACACATAGAAAATCATCAGAGCATAGCATCAGTTGACAAGGTGACACATGCCCGTCGGGCACTCTTTGTCAACCGATGCTGGCGTAGCCGAAGATGAAAAGGCAGATATACGCTGTCGGTATCGAGAACAGCAGACTGTCAGCGCGATCAAACATGCCGCCGTGTCCGGGGATAAGGTTTGAAAAATCCTTTACGCCTATCATGCGCTTTATAAGAGATTCCGCCAGATCGCCTATCTGCCCCATCGTCGATGCGACGGCGCAGGTGAGCACGCACAGCCACAGCGGGATGCCGCGGCACAGTCCCGGAATATAGTAGATCACGACGCCGGTCACAAGTGCGGAAACAAAGCCGCAGATACAGCCCTCCACGGTCTTATTCGGGCTGACGCTCGGAGCGACGCGGTGCTTGCCGAAGCGCTTGCCGCCGAAGAGTGCAAAGCTGTCGCATACCCATGTCGACAGGCAGGCGAGCGTAAGCACCTCGAGCCATTTCGGGCTCACGCTGATCATCATCAGCAGGCCGAAAAGAAAGCTCGGATACGCAAGCCCCATTATCGTATATACCGCGCCGTCGCCGGACACTTTATGGCGGATTATGCCGTCAAACAGGGCCAGATAAATGCTGCCGGCCATGCACGCGATATACGCCGTCGTCCCCGCGTGGAACAGCGCCAGCAGCGCCTGCGCGCCGATATAAACGAACATCACCCACGCGCCGCAGTAGACGTTCAGCTTCTCATAATTATGGCTGAGCTCATAGGCGCATAGTATGCCGGCGGCTGCAAAAAACAGCACTCTGCTGACCGGCGAAAGGAAAACGCATGCGAATGCGACGGCCAGCATCACGACGGCGGAAATAACTCTTTTTTTCACTTTATCCCTCTTTCTGCATCTCCGGGAGAACGCTTTAAGATTTGTTTAAGATTGGTTTATGATAACACATTTTGAGAGGCCGCTCAATACACAGTTTTGCAAATTATTTTGAAACCCTGCCGGACGCCGGAAATTTTACACTTTGTTAATCTCGCATTTGCCTGGATAAATACGCTTTTTCTTATTGTGCCCTGAGGAGAGCTGTGATATTATTAGTACAAAATCTGATGGTAGTATAAAATCTGAAAGTAATCAGGGGGAAAGAGTATGTACAAAGACAGAAAAGCATGGATAGCTCAGTCCGGGCGTGATCTTTATCTGCTGCCGCAGATGGCAAACCGCCACGGCCTGATCGCCGGCGCGACCGGCACCGGCAAGACGATAACGATGAAGGTGCTCGCCGAGTCCTTCTCCGACATGGGCGTACCCGTGTTCATGGCCGACGTCAAGGGCGACCTGTCCGGCATGTGCCGCAAAGGGCAGGACAGCGAGGACATGCAGCGCCGCATTGCCCGCTTCGGTATCGACAGGTTTGAATACAGATCCTACCCCACCCGCTTCTGGGATATATTCGGTGAAAACGGCATTCCCGTGCGCGTCGCGGTATCTGAGATGGGGCCGGTGCTCCTGTCGCGTCTGCTCGGCCTGACCGAGGTGCAGCAGGGCGTGCTGAATATCGTGTTCCGCGTGGCCGATGACAACGAGCTGCTTCTCATAGATCTGAAGGATCTGCGTGCAATGGTGCAGTTCGTGGGAGACCACCGCGCCGAGTTCACGACGATGTACGGCAATGTCTCCTCCGCAAGCATAGGCGCTATACAGCGCGCTCTGCTCGCCTTTGAGGACGAAGGCGGCGAGCTCTTTTTCGGCGAGCCGTCGCTGAACATAAAGGACTGGATGCGCACCGACAACGACGGCCGCGGCTACATAAACGTTCTTTCCTCCCAGCGCCTTATCCAGAGCCCGACTGTCTACGGTACTTTCCTGCTGTGGATGCTGACCGAGCTCTTTGAGAAGCTGCCCGAGGTCGGCGATCTCGAAAAGCCGCACATGATATTCTTCTTTGACGAAGCGCATCTGCTCTTCTCTGACTGTCCCAAGGCTCTCGTGCAGAAGATAGTGCAGGTCGTCAAGCTCATCCGCTCAAAGGGCGTCGGCGTATATTTCATCTCCCAGAGTCCGTCAGACATTCCAAACGATGTTCTTGCGCAGCTGTCAAACCGCGTGCAGCATGCGCTTCGCGCCTACACGCCGGCGGAGCAGAAGGCTGTCCGCGCCGCCGCAAAAGCTTTCCGCGAGAATCCGGAGTTTGACACCGAGGCCGCGCTTATGGAGCTCGGCGTCGGCGAAGCACTTGTGAGCTTCCTCGATGAGGACGGCATTCCCGGCATTGTGGAGCGTGCAAGGATACTGCCTCCCCAGAGTCTTATGGGTGCCGCCGAGGACGGCGCTGTCGCAAAGGCCGTCGCTGCTGATGAATTCGATCTCAAGTACCGCGAAGCCATTGACCGCGAATCCGCTTATGAGGTAATAACCGCAGCAAAAGAGGAACTTGAACGCAAGCAGGCAGAGGAGGAAGAAGCCGCTGCCGCAGAAAAACAGCGTCTCAAGGAAGAAGCCGCGGCGGAGAAGCAGCGCCAGAAGGAAGAAGCGGCAGCAGAGAAGCAGCGACTCAAGGAAGAGGCAGCAGCTGAAAAGCAGCGGCTCAAGGAAGAGGCGGCCGCCGCAAAGGCCGCCGAAAAGGAAGCCGCCGCGAGAAAGAAGGTCGCACAGCGCGCCGTCAGCAACGCCGCTTCGTCTGTCGTCGGCTCTCTGAGCACAAACCTTGTAAACTCCGTGCTCGGCGGTCGCCAGAAGAGCACTAAGGCCATAGCAAGTCAGGCGGCGAAGAACGCGCTCAGCTCCGTTGCGCGCTCCGGCTCCAACGCGATAATCCGCGGTCTCTTCGGCAACAAGAAATAATCTGAATACGGCTCAAAGGCGGTGCTTTCAAGCGCCGCCTTTGCTTAAATACGGGGTCCCGGTCAGGCGCTTTTCAACGCCGTAAAAGCTGAGGCGGCCGCCTGCTTTAAAAGGGTTGAAGCCGTTGATGAGACAGCCGAAAGCATACGGCGGCGCGCCCCGGTATACGTCTCTGGGCAGTATGGATAAAAATATGAACATAAGAATTCAGGCAGCGCCGGGCGGCACCGCCTGAATTCTTATGTTCCCAGATATTCTTTCAAATACAGTATTGCCTGCCGGTAACCCTCAAAGCCAAGACCCATATAAGTCTTTATGCAGGCCTTTCCGGCATATGATACCTGGCGGAAGTCCTCGCGGCTCTTCACGTCTGAAATGTGCACCTCGACTGCCGGAAGCGCCACGGCCTTGAGCGCATCGAGTATAGCGACGCTCGTGTGCGTATACGCCGCAGGATTTATCACTATGCCGTCAAAGCGTCCGTAAGCATCCTGTATTTTGTCCACTATCGCACCCTCGTGGTTCGATTGAAAGAGTTCCGCTTCGATGTTTTCCTCGCGGCAGGTATCAAGTATGAACTTCCGGAGCGACGCATAGCTGCCGCTGCCGTATATGTCCGGCTCACGCAGGCCGAGAAGATTTATGTTCGGCCCGTTGATAACGAGTATTTTCACGCCAGCACCTCCATTATCTGCGCGATCGTCGAGTCCAGGCTGCCGTTATTGTCGACCACGCAGTCGGCAAAGCGCGCATATTTGTCCCGCCGTGCATTATAAAGCTCCTCCAGCCCGCTGCGCTGTGAAAGCGGCCTGTTGCTGACAGGCAGGCGTTCCAGATCGCGTTGGAGCCAGAATATGGTGCCGTTCTGGTGCAGCAGCGGATAATTCTCTTCGCGCGTGACGCAGCCGCCGCCTGTGGCGATGACCGCGCCTGACTTTTTGCCGAGCTCCGCTATCGCCGCGCTCTCCTGCCTGCGGAATTCGTCCTCTCCGAACCGGCGGATGATCTCCGCAGCGCTCATGCCGGATATTTTCTGCACCAGCTCATCGCTGTCAAGCACCTCGCGCCCAAGCTTTTCTCCGAGCAGTCCGGCAACGGTAGTCTTGCCGCAGCCCGGCATTCCCACGAGTACGATGTTCTGCATCTCGCGGTTCATCAGGCGCCGGATACGTGGTATCTCCGCGTCGTCGATCTCCTCGCCCGTGAAAAGCTCCGCGCTGCGCTTGGCCTGCGCCACGAGCATATACAGCCCGCCCGCGCACGGCAGTCCAAGCTCCTCCGCCTGCAGCAGCAGCGCCGTGCGCGCCGGATTATACACGATGTCCAGCACACCCTCGCAGGCCGGGAACGAGCGCAGGTCGACCGCTGCCTCGCCGTTTTTCGGGTACATGCCGACAGGCGTCGTATTCACGACGACCTGCGTATCCGCCACACGCTCAAGGTTGTTGTAATTATATTCGCCGTGTCTCGACAGCACCGTGACCTTCTTCGCGCCAAGCTCGCCGAGCATGGCGCAGACCGTGGCGGATGCGCCGCCGCTGCCGAGCACCACGGTGTTTTTCCCGGCGACATCCACGCCGCTGTGACGGACAAGCCCTGCGAAGCCGAAGGCGTCCGTATTATCGCCGTAGAGGCTGCCGTCCCCGCGGCGGACTATCGTATTGACGCTTCCGAGCCGCCGCGCGATGTCCGACAGCTCCGCGCAGTACGGTATGACCGCCTTTTTATACGGGATTGTGACGTTCAGGCCGTCAAAGCCGCCGTTTTTCAGGAAATCCTCAAGCTCCCCGGGCGCGCGCTCATACAGCTTGTATTCGTAATCCGTCAGCAGTGCATGTATTGCGGGCGAGTAACTGTGTCCGAGCTTTTCGCCCAATAATCCGCACCTGAGCATCATACCACCTCGCTGTAGCTGCCAAGGTATGTGAAGCTCTCGCACACATCGTCCAGCTCTCCCATGAGCTGTATGAACTGCGGAGAGTAAACCGAGGTATCAAGGTCGAAATAGAACATGAATTCAAAATTCCTGTCTGGCAAAGGACGGCTCTCAAGCTTGTTGAGATTTATGCCGAGCGCATAGAAGCGCGACAGCACCTTGTAGAGCGAGCCGGGGCGGTGCGGCAGCACCATCATAAGGCTCGTGCGGTCCGCGCCGGGATATATCTCAAGCTCCTTGGAGATGCAGATGAAGCGTGTGAAATTGCCGCCCTGATCCTGCACCGAGGCTGCAAGGCACTCAAGGCCGTAGAGCTCCGTGCAGGAGCGCGACGCGAGCGCCGCGACATCGTCCCTGCCGGACTCGGCCACGAGCTTTGCGGCCGCGGCCGTGTTCTCGCAGGCAATTATCTTAACATCCTTGAGCCTGGAAAGGAAGCCGCTGCACTGCCCGATGGCCTGCTCGTGCGAGTATATCTCTCTGATATTCTCAAGCTTCGCGCCCTTTTTCGCCAGCAGGTTGTGATCAACCTTGACGCGCACGCTGCGCACGATGCGGAAATTATGCTTTATCATGAGGTCATACACAGCGTTGACAGAACCTGCCGTGCTGTTTTCAAGCGGGATGATGCCGTAGCGGCAGAAGCCGCTCTCTATCGCGGCAAACACAGCCTCAAAGCTTGAGCAGTAGAATATATTGGGCATACGGAAGAGCCGCTCGCAGGCGAGCTGGGAATATGCGCCCTCGACGCCCTGACATGCGACTGCCGCATCCTCCGGGAAAAGCGGCGCGGTCTCCTTTATCGCCCCGGCGATCTCTGCGGGCAGGGCGCTGCCGGTGCCGATGATACGGTTCTGGTAGCTCCGGCTCAGCTCAAACATGAGCGAATACAGCCGCACCGTATAGTCGCGCAGATGCTCCGGACTCTTTTCGGCAAGGCTGCGCAGCTTTTCGCGCTCGCGTGCCGCATCAAGCGTGGGCAGACCATGCTCCTTTTTGTATTCCGCGATCCCCGCCGAAACGTCCATGCGTCTGGCAAAGAGCTCTATCAGCTCCGCGTCGATCGCATCTATCTCTTTTCTGTAATCCTTCAGTTCCATGATGTTCACCTTACCTCTTTCTTTCGCGCAAGGAGCGCGTCGTATACGGCGATCGCCGCAGCCGCCTCCACGCACGGCACGGCGCGCGGCACTATGCATGCGTCATGGCGGCCCGCAATGCGGATCTCCTGCTGTGTCATTGTTTTCATATTTATGCTTTGCTGCGGCTTCGCTATGGACGGCGTGGGCTTGAACGCCGCGCGGAACACGATGGGCATCGCGTCCGTTATACCGCCGAGTATACCGCCGCAGTTGTTCGTCTCCGTCACTACATGCCCGTTTTCAACGGAGAAGCTGTCGTTATTCTCGCTCCCGCGCATCGCCGCGGCCGCAAAGCCCGCGCCGAACTCTATGCCCTTGACGGCCGGTATTCCGAACACCGCCGCCGCAATGCGGTTTTCCATGCCGCCGAATATGGGGTCGCCCAATCCGGCCGGAACGCCGGTTATCGCACATTCGACCACTCCGCCGACCGAGTCTCCCTCGGCTCTGGCAGCGGCTATGGCCGCCTGCATCAATTCCCCGCGCCCGCCGCTGACGGTTGGGAACGCTTTCCCGGCTGTAGACGCCGTAAGCTCTCCCTCGTCCTCTATTCCGGCTATGGAGGCAATGCGGCTTATAATGCTTATCCCCTCATGCGCAAGAAGCTGCTTGCAGATGCCGCCCGCAATGCACAGCGGCGCCGTGAGGCGGCCTGAAAAATGTCCGCCGCCTGCTTTGTCCTGCGCGCCTCCGTATTTGATGCCGGCGGTATAATCCGCGTGACCGGGGCGCGGCGTGTCGGCAAGCGCCGCGTAATCCTGAGAGCGCGTGTCGCCGTTTCGTATTATCGCCGCAACCGGCGCGCCGCAGGTGACGCCGTTTTTTATGCCGGAGAGGAATTCCGGCATATCTGCCTCCGTCCTCGCGGTCGACCAGCCGCCGTGTCCCGGCGCGCGCCGGGCAAGGAAACGGCAGAGCTCGTCCATGTCTATCCGCTCCCCTGCCGGTATGCCGTCCACGGTCACGCCGATGGCGGCGGAATGCGACTGACCGAATATGGTAATATGCAGATTTTCACCGTAGCTGCTGCTCATAATGCTCCTCCATGCAGTTGTCCGAGATCGTCCCAGAAGCGCGGATAGGACTTTGCCACGCATCCGCTGTCCGTCACCGTCACGCTTCCGGCGCATATGCATGCCGCGACAGCTGCGGACATCGCTATGCGGTGGTCTCTGAATGTCTCCGCCGTTCCGCCTGCGAGGGTCCGTCCCCCATTTATTATAAGCCCGCTCTCAAGCTCCTCAACACTGCCGCCGAGGTCTCTCAGCAGCCGCGCTGTGCTTTCGAGCCGATCCGATTCCTTCAGCCTGAGCCGTCCGGCATTTATTATATGCGTCTCTCCCCCGGCCGCCGCGGCGACAACGCTCAGCACCGGGATGAGATCGGGTATGGGCGCTGCGTCTATTTCGATGCCGCGCATCGGCGCGCGCTTCACCGTGACGGCCCCGCCGTTCTCGGATACGCATGCGCCGAAACGTCTCAGAATATCCAGCACCGCGCGGTCGCCCTGCGGCGAAGCCGGATCAAGTCCGTATACCGTGACGCCCTCATGCGACAGCGCGCCCATGCAGAGAAAGAAGGCCGCATTTGACCAGTCCCCCTCGACCCGGCAGGTCTCCGGCAGGCTGCATCGCTGTCCGCCCGGGATGAAGCTGCTCTGTCCCGTCCTGTCAAATCTGATCCCGGCAAGCCGCAGCGCGGCCTCTGTCATCGCAACATATCCCGCAGATTCAAGCTTTCCGGTGACCTCGAGCCGGCTATCTCCGTCGAGCCGCGGCAGCGCCATAAGCAGGCCCGAAATATATTGCGAGGATACGCCGCCGCCGATCTCGTAGCGGCCCGGCGTGAGACTTCCCTCGCAGAAGAGGTTCGCGCCGTCCTGCCTTATCGTCATGCCGTGCTCCGTCAGCACCTCGTCGAGTGGGGACAGCGGCCGTTCCGGCAGCCGTCCCTCCATACGGAATACCGCACGCGCGCCGAGCGCGCCCGCAGCCGGCAGCAGGAAGCGCAGCGTGGATCCGCTCTCGCCGCAGCGCAGCTCACAGAGCCCGTCCGGCACGGACCGTACCGGCTTTACATGAAAGCGTCCGGCCTCGTCCCGGCTTATCCCGGCGCCGAGAGCCGCAAGGCAGCGCGCCGTGGCCTCGATGTCCGCCGATGTGCCACCGCACTCTATCACGGTCTCCCTATCGCCAAGCGCCGCGCATATGAGCAGACGGTGAGCCTGGGATTTTGAAGCCGGTATCACGACGCTCCCGCTTCTCTCACCCGGGGCAAGCGTTATATCCATTGCGTACCTCCATAAGTGCTTTTTTTCACACTATACCTCCGTCGTGCAGCCAGCCGCACAGCTCGCCCTCCGGCACCTTTACCATGCGGCATGAGCCGATGCGCTCCGGCACGATAAGGTTTATCTTCCCGCCGGATATTTTCTTGTCCGACAGCATTGCCTTGTAAAGCGCGTCTGCCGGGAATCCGGTCTCCGCAGGCAGGCCGTAAAGCTCAAGGAGCTCGTTTAGCCTGCGGGACGTATCGCCGCTGCATATCCCGCGGCGTACCGCCGCACGCGTTATTATCGCCATACCCGCCGCGACGGCAAAGCCGTGCGGCACTTCAAAGCCGCTGCATTTTTCTATCGCGTGTCCGACGGAATGGCCGAGATTCAGAAGCTGGCGGCGGCCGTTATCGAATTCGTCGGCAGCGACGATATCGCGCTTCATGCCGACGCACACTGCGATCACATGCTCCGTCTGCTCCTTCACCGGCTTTTCGCGCAGCTCTTCAAAAAGGACTTCGTCGCCCAGCACGCCGTATTTTATTACCTCCGCGCAGCCGCTGCGATACTCTTCCTCCGGGAGCGTACACAGCGTATCCGGGTCGCACAGCACGAGACTCGGCTGGTAAAAGCAGCCGACCTGATTCTTTCCGCTCTCAAGGTTGACTGCGGTCTTGCCCCCGACAGAGGAGTCGACCGCGGCAAGCAGCGTCGTCGGCACCTGCACAAAAGGTATGCCGCGCTGATATGTTGCCGCGGCAAAGCCCGCAAGGTCGCCGGTAACGCCGCCGCCGAGCGCGACTACAACGTCGCTGCGGCTCACATGCTCCGCCGCCATGAAATGCAGGAGCTTTGAATAGGTGTCAAGGTTTTTGCAGTGCTCTCCTCCGGGATAGGTAAATGCCGCCGTGCGGAAGCCCGCGCGCTCCAGCGAAGCCGTAAGCCGCGCGCCGTACAGTGCAGAGACCTTCTCGCCCGCCGCTATCACTGCCGTGCGTCCGGCGCCGACGGTAAGCGCGAGTTTTTCACCGGCCCTGTCAAGAAGCCCGTGCTCTATCAGCACATCGTACTCTCTCGACGCCGTGACGTGTATCTCTGTCACCTGCCGTCCACCTCCGCCTTTCTCTTCCTGCCCTCGTCCAGCAGCTGCACGAGCTCCTGTCTGCTGCCGTCAGCGAGTGCATCCCGGTACTGCTGCATGCTGCGCATGAAGCAGTCTATCTCATTTATAAGATTGTCCCTGTTCTCCAGAAACAGCTCCGCCCACATATCCGGGTTGAGCCATGCGACGCGCGTCATATCCTTGTAGCTGCCGGCCGAAAAGCCTTTGTGCTGTCCCGCCGTGGGACTTTTTATATAAGCGTTGGATATGACGTGAGCCATCTGCGATGTAAAGGCTATCATCTCATCGTGCTTTTCGGCGGTGGTTATCGAAAACTTTCCGAAGCCTGCCGGGGCAAGCATCTTTTCCGCGTGCTCCAGCAGCTCCACATCGTCCGGGTCAGGCGGCACCATCACCATCGGCGCGCCGTGGAACAGGTTTGCCCGGGCATACTTGAAGCCCGAGTTATGCGTCCCCGCCATCGGATGCCCGCCGATAAACGTCACGCCGTACTCGCGCGCCGCCGCGAAGCATGCCTCGCAGACCTTGCGCTTCGTGCCGCCGCAATCCATCACGACGGTGCTTTTCCCTATGTGCGGCGCCATTTCTCTGAAATAGTCAATGACCGCCTCGGGATACATTGCCAGCAGCAATATGTCGCATTCGGAGATATTTTCCGCGGTCAGCTCTCCGTCGACCGCGCCGCTCATCACCGCAAAATCAAGCACGCTGCAGCTGCGGTTATACGCGAGCACACGCTCGCCCGCCTCGTGGTATGCCTTCGCAAGCGAGCCGCCTATAAGGCCAAGTCCGGCGATCCCGACAGTCATTCCGCTGTGACCTCCCTGATGGCGTTCACCTTTTTCACGAGCGCATCGTACTGCTCAGGTCTCAGGGACTGCGCGCCGTCGCAGAGCGCGTGCATCGGGTCGTTATGCACCTCTATGATGAGGCCGTCCGCCCCGCTCGCGGTCGCGGCGAGAGCCATCGGCGGCACGAGCCTTGCGATACCCGTCGCATGGCTGGGGTCGACTATTATCGGCAGATGCGTCAGTTCCTTGAGCATCGGCACGGCCGCAAGATCCAGAGTATTTCTTGTGTAATCGTCAAACGTGCGGATGCCGCGCTCGCAGAGTATGACCTGCTCGTTGCCGCCGGCCATGATGTACTCCGCGCTCATCAGCAGCTCCTTGAGGGTGTTTGCCAGTCCGCGCTTGAGAAGTATGGGCTTTCTGATCTTGCCGAGCTCGCGCAGCAGATCGAAGTTCTGCATGTTGCGCGCGCCGACCTGAATGAGGTCGACATCCATGAATGCGTCAAGGTATGCCGTGCTCATGATCTCGGTGACGATCGGCAGCCCCGTCTCCTTGCGCGCGATCTTCAAAAGCTCTATGCCGGTGGTCTTGAGGCCCTGGAAATCATACGGCGAGGTGCGCGGCTTGAACGCGCCGCCGCGAAGCATGTTCGCGCCCGAGGCCTTGACCGCCTTCGCAATACCGACCACCTGCTCCTCCGACTCAACCGAGCACGGGCCCGCGATCATCACGAAGTTACCGCCGCCGACCTTGACCCCGCTCACATCCACAACGGTGTCGTCCGGATGGAATTTGCGGTTGCAGCACTTGAACGGTTCGGTCACGCGCGTCACCGAATCGACAATGCCGAGGCTTCCTATAAGGTCCATATCCACGCGGGTGGTATCGCCGATAAGGCCGAGCACCGTCTGATATTCGCCCACGGAGATATGCACGCCGAGGCCCTGATTTTTAAGCCAGCTTATCAGCTGATCTTTCTTTTTTTCTTCTACACCGCGTTTGAGTACTACGATCATTTTTTCTTTTTCCTCCGGACATAATAAAATTGGGGGCGGCGCATGATGCGGCAGGAGCACATATTGTCCTTTATATGCCGAAGCCGTATCGTGCGGCGCTGCATGAAAAACAAAAATGCGGCACAGGCGTAACCTGTGCCGCATCGAAAGCATCTTGTATGAGCTTTTATTGCATCACAAATTACCCTTACTATTTTTCAACAGTAAAGAAGTAATAAGCGTATGCAAAAATAAGGCTGTTATTCATTACAGATACTCCGTTAATGCTTTTTACAGGCACAGTATATAAATTCCGCGAAAAAAAGTCAAGCGCCGAAATCCACAAATCTTGCTGTATCAATTTAAAGTGTTTTGTGCAATCAGGCCGTTTACGCCGGTTCATACGAGCGGCTTATCTCGCTGCCGTCCGCATCATACTCAACGTTTTCCATAAGCTGCGGGTCAACGCGGCTGCGCTTTTTGACCACCATGCCCTTGCCCTTATTGTTGAATACCCAGATCTTATATCCGGGAAACTCAGGATCCGGCTTTCTGAACACCGTTGTGTCGTTCAGCCGGCAGAACTTTGCCCGTCCTTCGGCCGTATCCAGCAGGTCTCCGGGTCCGTTATAATAAAGCTCGTCCTGCGCAGCTTTCTTTTTGAATTCGTCCCAATCCTTGTCATCTGTTTTCAATACGTCATTCGGCTGTATCATAGGGGTACGCTCCTTTTATGCTTTAGTCTGTTCTGCCACAGTATGTGCAAATTATTGTAGCATGTTATAGCAAAAATATCAATCTTCTTTTGCTGATGCGGTCAAATTGCACAACGATTCTGTAAGAAATGACAATTGCTTTTTCGGTTTTGTTGTACCATAATAATATAGTGTGAAACAGGAGGTAAGAGCAATGAAAAGAATGACCAGAGTAGCGCTGGTAACCAGCGGCGGTGACTGTCAGGGTCTGAATGCGGCTATCCGCGGCATCGGCAAAGCTCTCTTTGAAAAACTTGATCACGTTGAAATATTCGGTATGTACGGCGGCTACCGCGGCCTTGCCGAAAACGATTATAAATTCATGGAGCCGAAGGACTTCTCCGGTATCCTCACTCAGGGTGGAACCATACTCGGCACATCCCGCCAGCGTTATATTCCCGGCAAGGATATTATAGACGAGAACGGGAACAGCCTTATCCCGCTCATGCGCGACACGTACAACAGGCTCAATCTCGACTGTCTCATTATCATGGGCGGCAACGGCACGCAGAAAAGTGCAAAGCTTATTGCCGACGCCGGCATGAACGTTATCACGCTGCCCAAGACCATTGATAACGACATCTGGGGCACCGACACCACCTTCGGCTTCCAGAGCGCGGTCGACATCGCCACAAACGTTATAGACTATATCCATTCCACCGCATGCTCTCACGGGCGCACCTTCGTTGTTGAGCTCATGGGCCGTGACGCCGGCTGGCTGACGCTGCACGCCGGTATCGCAAGCGGCGCGGATATTATACTGATACCTGAGATCCCCTATGACATCCACAAGGTCGCCGAGCTTATTGAGCAGCGCAAGCAGGACGGCCGCGGCTTCTCAATCGTCGCATGCGCTGAGGGCGCCGTCTCCGTGGACGATGTGAAGCTCGACGAGGAGGCCAGCCGCCGCAAGAAGGAGCAGAGCCGCTTCCCGACCGTTTCCTACGAGCTCGCCGCCGCGTTGGAGGAGCTCACCGGTCAGGACACCCGCGTGACCGTACCCGGCCACTATCAGAGGGGCGGTCCTCCCTGCCCGTATGACAGAGTGCTCGCCACTCAGTTCGGCGCAGCCGCAGCAAACCTTATCATCAAGAAGCAGTACGGCCGCATGGTCGCCGTCCAGAACAACGAGATCGTCGACATTCCGCTCGACGATGCGGCCAGCAAGACAAAGTTCCTGCCTGTCGACCACCCGATCATTCAGGTCGCGCGCGACATCGGCATCTGCATGGGCGACTGAGATACCGTCACACACACCGAAAAAGCTTACCGGGCCCTGCAAATGGATAATTCCATTTGCAGGGCTCGGCTGCGCTGTATACATACCGTCAGTTGCTTTTTCCGTTTATGTCTGCTATATTCAATATCATGGAATCCCGGATTTTGAGCTGACGCAGGAGAATATCAAAACATATCATGGAACAGCCGCCGAAAAATTATATTTATTCCAACGGGGACATTTTCCGTCTGGTCATCCCCTTAATGATAGAGCTTGCCCTCAAGCTGATCGTGGGTCTTATAGATTCCGTCATGGTCTCAAGCGTAGGCGAAGCCGCCGTGTCCGGCGTCTCCCTCGTGGACTCGGTCATGCAGCTTTTGATCTACGTCTTTGCGGCGCTTGCTGCCGGCGGCGCGATCGTGGCCGGGCAGTATCTGGGGGCGGACAGGCCAAAAGAGGCGCGGCGTTCAGCGGAGGAGCTTCTCTGGCTGAACACTCTGCTCTCCGCGGCGATCATGCTTTTAATGCTGCTCATTTCCGACTGGATACTGACTCATCTTTTCGGCCGGATCGACAACGACGTGGCCTACCACGCCAGACGCTATCTGAACGCCGTAGTTTTCTCCATCCCTGCCATCGGCATATACGAATCCTGCGCCGCCGCGTTCCGCACGATGAACGATTCCAAAACGACCATGAAGCTTTCTCTGCTTATGAACGTCATCAACTGCACGGGAAATGCGTTTTTGATCTATGCCTGCTCCATGGGTACGCAGGGCGCGGCGCTCTCAACCGTGGCTTCACGCTGGATCGCGGCGATCCTTGCCGTGCGGCTGCTTCTCGATCCAAAGAGAGAGCTGTATGTTGAGAAGTCGCTGCACCACAAATTTGACTGGCGGCTCACGCGCAGCATTTTGAAGATGGGCGTTCCAAACGGCGTGGAAAACGGGATATTCCAGCTCGGCAAAATTATGATACTCGGCCTTGTGACCACATTCGGCACTTCCGCTATCACCGCAAACGCCGTGACGCAGACTCTGGCCTCTCTGGAGGTGATCCCCGGCAGCGCGATACAGCTTGCAATGGTGAGCGTGATCTCTCACTGCATCGGCGCGAGGGACTACGAGCAGGTCAGATACTATAACCGCAGGCTTCTCATCTTTGCATACGCCGCCGTTGCCGTCTGGTCGGCGATCCTGCTCGCATGTATGCCCCTGATCCTGTCCATCTACCACCTGTCGGAGGGTACGGCATCGCTGATGATCTCGCTGTTCCTCTGCCACACGGCAGGTTCCGTTCTCATCTGGCCGCTGGCCTTTGACCTTCCGGCCTCCTTGCGCGCAAGCGGCGATGTGCGTTTTACTATGGTCATTTCCATATTTTCCATGTGGGTATTCCGCCTGGGCGGCGCTCATCTGCTGGCAAATACGCTCGGCCTCGGCGTACTCGGCGTATGGCTTTCAATGGCGCTTCTGGACTGGGGCTTCAGAGCCGTGGTCTACGTGATGCGCTGGCGCAGCGGTAAGTGGAAAACAAAGAGCATATTGATAGGCAGCTAGATCACCGCAGCACAATACGACAGATAGAGATAACGCGCATGGGTGAGCCATAACGGCTCGTCCATGCGCGTTTCGGTCACTTATTCTTATCCTTTGGGCGGAACACGAGCGCAGCGGCAAGGCCGAAGAACACGGCGGCGCATATGCCGCCCGCGGCCGCCGTAAAGCCGCCCGTAAAAGCACCCAGCAAGCCGGATTCCCCGACCGCCTTTCTCACGCCCTTTGCCAGCGCGCTGCCGAATCCCGTAAGAGGCACAGTTGCCCCGGCTCCGGCAAAATCCGCGAGCGGCTGATATATTCCCAGCGCGCCGAGCACTACACCGGCGACGACATATATGGTCAGTATGCGCGCCGGGGTCAGCTTTGTGCCGTCAATGAGCAGCTGTCCTATTATGCACAGCGCCCCGCCGACGGCAAACGCCTTTATATAATCAAAAATCGATCCCATGAGCCTCTCTCCTAATTCTCCAGTGCCAGTGCATGACAGATGCCCGGTATACTGTTCCCCTGCTGGGCGCTCGTTGTACTCATCAGCGCGCCGGTCGCCGCGAAGAGCACGCGGTTCCACACGCCTCTCGTCATTGCCGGCAGTATATGCGCGCACAGCACGCTCGCACAGCATCCGCAGCCTGAGCCGCCCGCGTGTACGTCCTGCGTTTTCAGATCGTAGATCAGCACGCCGCAGTCCATATACCGCGCGCCGAGCTTTACTCCGTCGGCCTCAAAGAGCTTTTGCAGTATATCATGCCCCAGTGCGCCGAGGTCGCCGGTGAATATCGCGTCATAGTAGTCGGGCGTGCGTCCCGTGTCGGAAAAATGCGTTTTCAGCGTCTCATACGCCGCCGGAGCCATTGCCGAGCCCATGTTGTTCGCGTCGATTATACCGGCGTCGACTATTTTCCCTGTCGTGACGTGAGTTATATGCGGGCCCGTGCCGGAGCTGCTGACGATGGCCGCGCCGGAACCCGTCACGGTCCACTGCGACGTGGGCGGCCGCTGTCCACCGTATTCCAGCGGGAAGCGGTACTGCCGCTCCGCCGAACAGAAGTGCGACCCGGTCATGGCGCACACGTTCACGGCGAACCCGCCGTCCACAAGCATCGCCGCAAGCGACAGCGACTCCGCCATGGTCGAACATGCGCCGTATACGCCCAGATACGGCACCTGCGTCTCCTTCATGGCGAACGCCGAGCTGATGCACTGATTCAGAAGGTCGCCGGAGATCACATAGTCGAGCGCGGACGGCGGCAGCCCGGCCTTGCCGCACGCCGCGTCAAAGCACTGGCGCAGCATATGGCTCTCGGCCTTCTCCCAGCTCTGCTCACCGAAATATGAATCATTCGAGATGTAATCAAAGCACTCCCTGAGCGGCCCATCGCCCTCGCGCTTTCCAACCACCGCGGCCGACGCCGTCACATATGGCCGCGACGGCAGCGCGGCCGTCTGCCTGCCAAGTTTTTTCATGAAAAAACCTCACTTATATCAGCTTATGTGCATGTCATCCGAGGGTAGTATTTCCCATGAAAGCAAAAATACTCTCCGCCCGCACCTCGAGCAGAGAGTATTTTTTATGAAATATGTAATTTTTCAGCTGATCTTCAGCGTCTCCCAGAGAGAATTCACATAGCCAAGCGTCTCCGCGTCGAGACTGCGGTAAGCATAGGCGTTATAAAGCTCGCTGAAATCTCCGAGCTCGGGATAGAGTATCTCCATCGCGTCCTCGCCCATGTCTTCAATATAGCCCTCGTCGGTATAGACGACGGAGTTGGGCGAAGCGTAGCTGATATACTCCGCGTTGGCAATGGCAGGTTCGGGAGAGAGCATGTAGTTTATGAATATCTCCGCAAGCTCCTTGTTCTGGCAGCAGGACGGGATGCACATGGCGTCTATAAAATAGTTTGTGCGCTCCGGATAATAGAACCGCAGGTCAACGCCGTCTGCCTGCGCGTCGAGCATGGTGAAGTAGTCTCCGGCATAGTATGCGCCGATCGCCGCCTCGCCGGACTCCATCATGTTGTATATCTCATCCATGACATAGCTCTTGACTAGCGGAGACTGCGCCTTGAGCTCCTCAAGAGCCCTGTCCCAATCGCTGCGGGCAGTGCTGTTGACGTCGAGCCCGAGCTTGTACTGCGCGGTCGCAAACGCATCGCGGGAGTTATTGAATTGGAGGATATTTCCCGCATACTTGTCGTTCCACATGAGGTCCCAGTCGTTTGCATCCGCCTCGTCTACCACCGCAGCGTTGTAGATCACGCCCACAACGCCGTAGGTATACGGCACGGTGTACTCATCGTCCGGGTCATAATACAGGCCGTGGAAGCCGCTGTCGATATTGCTGTAGTTCGGGATATTGTCGAAGTTCAGCGGAAGGAGCATGCCCTCATCGCGCATACGCGCTATCATGTAGTCAGACGGAACAACAACGTCAAAGCTTACAGCGCCGCTTGAAAGCTTGGCATACATGTCCTCATTGCTGGCAAAGGTCGTGTAGTTGACCTTGACCTTTTTGCCGTAGGTCTCTTCATACCACTGCTCAAAGGCCTTTATCGTGTTGAGCGAATCATCGGAACCGTCTGAGATATATTCGCCCCAGTTGTAGACGTTCAGCTCCTGCGTGCCGCTGCCGGAGAGGATGAGCACCGCGATCGCCGCCGCGGCGAGCACGCCGCCGATAACGCCGGCCGCTATTTTTTCCGAACGTCTGCGCTCACGTTTTTCTCTGGCAGTCTTTTCCTTTGAATCGTCGTCGATGAGATTGGTGAGTATAAGCAGGGCGAGGATAACGAAGAAGATGATTGTCGCAAGAGCGTACATTTTGGGGGTGACAGTCTTTTTCGTCATGGAGTATATGCGGATAGGCAGCGTTTCAAAGCCGTTGCCGGAGGTGAAATAGCTTATGACAAAATCGTCGAGAGAAAGCGTGAACGCCATGATGAAGCCGGTGACGACGCCGGGCATGATCTCGGGGATCTCGACCTTCATAAAGGCCTGAACAGGGGTGCATCCGAGATCCATTGCAGCCTCAGGCAGTGATCTGTCCATCTGGCGCAGCTTCGGCAGCACCTGCAGTATGACATACGGCAGGCAGAAGGTGACGTGCGCGATGAGCATCGTCCAGAAGCTCAGGCTCGTTGCCGCGCCGAAGAGGCGGCCCACGAAAACGAACATCAGCATCAGGGATATGCCCGTGATAATATCCGGATTTATCATGGGGATATTCGTCACAGTGTCCATCGCAGCGCGCATCGCACGGTTTCTGAGCTTGTTTATACCGACTGCGGCGGCAGTGCCCATGACGGTGGAAATGACCGCGGCGCAGAGCGCCAGCACTATGGTGTTTCTGACCGCGCCAAGCGTCTCGCTGTCACGGAACAGCTCCCTGTACCAGTTGAGAGAAAAGCCTGAAAATACCGAGAGGCTCTTTGCCTCGTTGAAAGAGAACACCAAGAGTATCGCAATGGGCGCAAAGAGAAAGATCATGATGAGCGCAGTGTAGAATTTTGAAAGACGTTTCATGTTCCCTCCCCCTTTCAGACGGCCGTGCGCTTGCCGGCGTAATGCTGCATGAGCGCCATACAGGCAAGCAGTATGACCATAAGGATGAACGCGATGGCGGCGGCAAAGTGCAGGTTATTGGCGACGTACTGCCCTTCTATCGCATCGCCTATGAGGTAGAACTTGCCGTTGCCGAGCTTTTGGGATATATAGAAGGTTGAGATGGATGGGATGAGCACCATCGTGATGCCGGAGAGCACGCCGGGCAGGCTGAGCGGCCAGATAACGCGGCGCAGCACACCGGCGCTGTTGCAGCCGAGATCGCGCGCGGCCTCGATAAGCCGTACATCCATCTTTGCCATGACAGAGTATATCGGGAGTATCATATACGGGAAATAGTCGTACACCATGCCGATCACGACGGCAGCCTCGGTGCCGATTATATGTATGCGGCCAAGGCCGAGGGCAGACAGGATGCCGTTGAATATGCCGGTGTCCTGCAGTATGGTCATCCACGCATAGGTGCGGATCAAAAAGTTCATCCACATTGGGATCATGATAAGCGTGATGAGTATCTTCTGCGTCCTTGCCTCGGCGCGGGCAATGATATATGCCATCGGATAGCCCATCAGCAGGCATATGACCGTGGATATGACCGCAAGCTTCAGCGAACGCAGGAAGATGATGAGATATGTATGGACCTCTCTCGTCAGCTCTCCATCGCCGATATTTGATGTTGCGGTGAAAAAGCGCGCGATATTGTCAAAGGTAAAATTGAAATCCGTATCAGTGAACGCATAGTAGGCCACAAAGATGAGCGGCACCACAATAAAGAGCACAGCCCACACTGAATAGGGCGCCAGGGTCAGCCGCTGCACAAGTCCTGCGCGGCGGGCGTTTGCAGTCTTGTTCATTCTTCGCTCTCGCTTTCCGCGTCGCTCAACTCGTCGAACTCGTTGGAGAAGGACGAGTAGTCGCCGTACATGCCGGAATATTCGGACTTCTTCATGATGTGGATCGCGTCAGGCTCTATATAAAGGCCTATATGCTCATCCACATCCACAAAATCGGTCGTCTGGATCATCCACTTGAGGCCGTTTATATCCACAATTATCTCATAGTGTACGCCAAGGAAGGTCACTGAGGTGACAACGCCCCTGAGCATGCCCTTCTCTTCGGGCACTATGTCCACATCCTCCGGACGCACAACGACGTCCACCTGTTCGCGCTTTTCAAAGCCGAAGTCCACGCACTCGAAGGTGTGGCCGGAAAAAGCGACCTTATAGTCGGCAAGCATGATGCCGTCGAGTATGTTGCTCTCGCCGATGAAGTCGGCGACAAAGGCGTTCTTCGGCTCGTTGTATATGTCGATAGGCGTGCCGATCTGCTGGATGCGGCCCTCGGACATGACCACTACCGTGTCCGACATGGAGAGCGCCTCCTCCTGATCGTGCGTGACAAAAACGAAGGTGATCCCCGTGGCCTTCTGGATCTTTTTGAGCTCCTGCTGCATATCCTTTCTCAGCTTGAGGTCGAGCGCGGCAAGCGGCTCGTCAAGAAGCAGGACCTTGGGGCTGCTGACAAGCGCGCGTGCGATCGCAACGCGCTGCTGCTGGCCGCCTGAAAGGCTCGTGACGCTGCGGTGCTCAAAGCCTGTGAGCGCAACCATGGAGAGCATCTCTTTCACCTTTTCGTTTATCTCATCGCGCGGCAGCTTTTTCTCGCGCAGCGGGAAAGCCACGTTCTCAAAAACGTTCAGGTGCGGGAAAAGGGCGTAGCGCTGAAAAACCGTGTTGACGTTGCGCTTATACGGAGGGACATCGTTGATATTCTCACCCATAAATATGATGTCTCCGCTGTCCGGTGTCTCAAAGCCGCCGATCAGGCGCAGAGTCGTCGTTTTGCCGCAGCCCGACGGGCCGAGCAGCGTCAGAAACTCGTTGTCATAGATGTCAAGACTGATGTCATCCAGCACGGTCTCTCCGTCAAAGGTCTTGGTGATGTTTTTCAGTTCGATTATTTTTTTCATATTCCTTCCCCCAAAAAGAAAAATGACGTATGCATAGCATACGTCATTGTGATATGTATAGTCTCCTCCCGGCGAAAGCATGCGCCGGGAACCTATCCCAATTGGTTTGAGAGTCTATATAGCAAGAAACTACTTTTACTACTCTTATTGACCATTTCACAAGTTTGTCTGCTGTGCAGCGGTTTATAGTAACCAACTTATAAAATTTGAGCCCTCGAGCTTCCGTTGACCGGAACCCCCGCTCAATCAATAAGGCAACAGAAGTTGCCGCCGCATTCCGCGGAACTCGGCATTCGACCCGGCTGTCCGTGTGGCCTCGGCTGTGCAGAATGCACAGCGGTCGTTATCTTGCTTTGGATATATTGACTATCCAATTGAGACGACTCATTCTAACAATATTCTCTCGATATGTCAACAAAAACTTTCACGATTTATTGAAATAACCATATCGCCGTCAATAGCGCACTTCCCAGAGCGTGAGTCCCTGCGCAGGCGCCGTGGCTCCCGCGCGTTCACGGTCGAGCGAAGCCAGTATCGACGGCATCGTGTCCGCCTCTCTCGCCCCTGCGCCGACCTCCAGAAGCGTGCCGGTGATTATGCGCACCATATTATAAAGGAAGCCGTCTCCGGTCAGCTCGAAGCGCAGCTCATTTCCCGTCCTATATATATTTATCTTCCGCAGCTCCCTCACGGCGGATTTTTTCATGTGTCTGTTCGAGCAGAACGCGGTGAAATCATGCTTTCCCTCGAGCAGCGCGGCTGCGCGGCGCATCGCGTCCTCATCCAGCGCGCCCTCATATCTGTACATGTATTTTCTCTCAAACACGTTCGGTCCGGCACTGTTCCAGACGCGATACACATAGGTCTTTTCCCGGCAGCTGAGCCGCGCGTGAAAACGAGGCCCGGCAGGCTCAAGCGATACTGCGCCTATGTCCTCCGGCAGGTATCTGCGCAGCGCGGAGAGTATTTCGGCGCAGTCCATATCCGTGTCCGCACGAAAGGAGCAGACCTGCGCCCTCGCGTGTACTCCGGCATCCGTCCTGCCCGAGGCCGCAAGCTCGACGCTCTGTCCGAGTATACGACCGAGCGCCGCCTCAGCCTTCGCTTCAATGGTGTTGTCCGTATTCCCCTGCCGCTGCCAGCCCTTATACCGGCTGCCGTCATAGCAGAGAGTAAGCCTGTAATTTTTCATCGTCTCTCCCAGCGTGTGACAAAATCAAGTGGCGGTCTCCGCGTTTTCTGCCAGCTCCCTGAAGCGAAGCCCGGCCCCGCGCATGTGATCCTGTATGACCTGATCCATAAACGCGATGATCTCCTCCGGCGTTTTGTCTATCTCTCCGACAAGCCAGCTCTCGATCAGTCCCGCCGTTGCCACAACATAAAAATGCGTCATCATATCAATATCCGCATCCGGGCAGACCTTCAAAGCGCCCAGCTCGCTGCCGATCCGCTCAACGGTACGGTAGATTATCGAGTATATATCCGATTCGAAAAACCGCTTGAGGCAGTCCCGTCCGACGGAATTGAGAGCGCACAGGCAGACTGCACGGTTCTCGTCAAGATACTGGAAGAGCTGCAGCAGTCCCTCCTGCCACAGCAGCGTCCCCTCATGCCGGAGCAACAGGGAGACCGCCTCTTCACTGAACATCCAGCGCATCAGGTCGTAGACGTCCTCGAAATGGTAATAAAAGTTCTGGCGGCGTATCCCGCAGAGCTCGGTTATATCGTGTATGGTTATCTTGTCCATCGGCTTCTGCGCCATAAGCGTTTTCAGCGCCTCCGCCAACGCGCGGTCTGATCTGAAGCTGCATTCGGCTTTCGCTCCACTGACATCACCTCTTTTTAGATGAGTATATCACATTGCATCTAAAAAAGTCCAGAGTGTCAGCCCATAGTGCAGCGTCATAATTATGACACCGGGCCGCGGTTTGACCTTTGATTTTTCTTTCTAAAAGTCTATCCTCTCTCTTGAAAAGAGGGGATCACCATGTCCGAAACATATAACATAACACTGGACAGTCAGCTCGGCGAGAGACTCGGCACGCTTACGCTCGACGGCAGCGGGCGCAGCGTCAGCGGGATAATTTCACTGCTGGGCTTTGACAATGCCGTGAGCGGCATATACGAAGCCGGCGTTCTCTATCTCAAGCATGAGCTTCATACACTTGTGGCAAGTCACAAATGCAGCTCGGTCATCCGGCTGAACGACGGCACGCTCAGCGGGACGATCAGGACAGGGAGAGCCGCCATGCAGCTTCGCGGCACGCGCGTATCCCCGGATACGGAGGACAATAAATGAAGTTCAACTGTAAAACAGATCTTCAGGCACACTGCCTGCCGGAAACCAACCGGCAGTTTCTTGAGGACGAGGGGCGCGCCCGCTGAACAAGGCGGCTCACCCCGGCTAAGGAGAGTATATACATGGAAAACAAACCAAAGAAGGATCGCAGCTTTATGACTCAGCTTGCCACATTCATTGTGGATAAGCGCAATCTGTTCTTCCTTCTTATCGTAGTTCTGCTGATATTCTCTGCATTTTCCCGCAACTTTGAGGACAAAGCAAAAACCGAATCAAAGCCCAGCGTAGCGGGTTTGATTCGGAAAGGAGGAGCAGCGGAGTGAGCGCGAGATGACTTTTGATGCAAAGCATAAAAAGTCGTCGCAAGTGATACGAAGCTTGCGACGACTTGGCATGGTCAGCCAATTTTGAGGTTGAGGATTTCTAGTTCATATATTTGCAGGATTGTATTCAAACACGGGTGTGCTGTTAAAACTATATAACTTCTGAGTAAAATTTGTTGAAGAAAGCTGATACATATTAAAATTTCTCTCGCGAGCTAAGTTTTCTATATCAGAAATGTTTGCCCTATCAAATTTAGACCCTAGGTATATAGACTTGACTTTAGGAACAAAATCAGCCTCCCCATGTTGTGCAACTCGAATACATCTCCACTCTCTTTCATATGACCAGCTCCTATGCTTTAAGGTTCCAAGCAGTACGTGAAACACCAGCATTTCGGGCAATACTGGTGGCTCGTCTTTTTTTATATCATCAGTAAGTCTTATTAGCAAATCATCAAAATTTACCTTTGTATCGCTGTATATTACTGGAAATATTTCATCACAATTCTTTGGCTGATTTATAAATGTGTCGGCAATATCATATTCTATGCAAATACCACTATGGTTTTGTGCATAGCTCCACCACATTGGGAAATTATCCCTATCCTCGGTAAAACAAGTTATTCCACTTAATGTATAGTATTTTTTTAAGAAATAATCGAATATGTTTTGAAACGATTCAAAGCTAATTCCAAATCTAGATGGAATTGACTGCTCAAAAATTTCTGTATAGTATAATCCTACTGAATCATAAATGTCATTAAATTTATCCAGAGTGCTTAGAAAAATCTGGCCTTTTTTAAGAGTATCTAAGCGCTTTGGCGAAAATTTCTCGTATCTGTACAGACTACCAGGAATCATTTTATTTTTTAGCAAAAATGCTTTTTCAATTTCTCCTGAAGATAGTGATTGAATGTAGGTAGCCGTAATTTTTTTGTCAATCATGGATATATCCCCCAAAATAATATATGAACACAATTTTTGAAAAAATATACTTAGAAAACAAAGTGGCGTATAATTTTCATAAAAAATACTTTATCAAAATGTTTGTCAGTTTTTTGGCGTCTCCAGATGCAATTTCATTTTTTCGAATTGCATCAGCAAGAAGTTTCTGAATTTCTTTTTTTACCGTTTTGTTGCGACAAACATTTCTTAGACCATGAGGTGTCAAACCTATGAGCCATGCCACATCAAACTTACTGAAATCAAAATTATCATATTCGTATGCAAAATCAAATTCATCAATAATTCCAAGGTATTCGTTAAACTGGTCATGTGGCAAAACTCCAGACAAACAAAAGTATCCGACTTGTATTAACTCGTGTAGTTTTTCCTCGCCTGTGTTTATTCTTATTCCGGCATTGTTGTTATTTCTTTCTTCACAAATTTGATCCCATAAATATTTTTTCAAGTTATCAATTGTTTCTGCGTTAATTTTGACACCGATATTTATTAAGGAAACAAACTGTTCAAATGAGAAACTCTCTTGTAAATCATGTGTAAGCTTTTCTTTAGCTTTCCTCCTCATATATACGGATATATTGTCCCAATAGTAGTCAGTAATAAAACGATACATTGAAGTTAACTCATTGTCTATTATCAACCCAACACGTAGGCTAATTTTTCTTGAAACTACAGGAATACCTTCCGGAGAAATAAATCGAACTAAATCATAATATGAATAAGCACTTGACTCAGAATATACATTAAAACTCGTTCCGTATTTTAGTGCCTGTATATGCTGATCCAAATAGTTCAATAGTTGTTTTTCAATGACGGCTGCTGTGACTTTACTAATCTTACCTCTTTTATGTAGCTGAGCATTTAAAAACCTGATTTTTTTATCAATTAATATTTCGCGGAATTCTTGCGAGAGAAGGAAGTCGCATATTTCATCAACAAGAGACTGTGAAATATCAATATATTCAAGGAGTTTGAGAATGTTTTTTATTTTTCTTTGAAACGTAATTAATCCAAATAAATTGAAAGTTTTGCTTTGCGTAGAATAATATTTTATTACATTTCTAACAGCAATTTCTATTTTCTCAACATTCCTGAACTCTAGATTGTGAATTCTATAGTTGCTAAGCAAATTCGCCAAATTGTCATATGTGAAATACTCAACAAAACAATAAAAATCTATCTCATCAAGAACTATTTTACCATCTAACCGATCTGATTTTAGGGGATCCCAAAGATGCCGCTTCCCCTGAGTAGAGTACTTATATAACAGGTTAGACATAAGTTCGTTTATAGAGTACTTGTATTCATCATACATATCAATAATAAGCCCATTGCCTTGCAGAAAGTGCAGATAATCATTTATACAACAGATTACTTCATCGCAGCTCGTTCGACCAATTTCCAATGAGTTTTTTTCAATTCTTTCTTTAAGCTTGTGTGCTTTATAAGATGATACGTATGCATACCTGTAGAGCAAATCCGGAGTGCATACATCTTTTAAGCTATCATATTCTGTTTGAAAGTCTATAGGAAGTCTTGTAAAGATGGATTCCATTTTTTCATTGTTAAGCAGATCTGTATATATTGTATCTCCATTATAAACGAAATAATGGTTGTTTTTGACATAATTCCACAGTATAGCGGAATTTACTGATGCAAAATAATAAAGTAGGTAATCTCTGGATTTAAATGACTTCTTGGCTACAAGGCTAAATAAATTAATTGCTTGATCTATCTTCCCGAGTTTTACTGAGTAAAACGCTTTCTTATATTCATCACTCATTTTGGTATATGATTTCTCTACAAATGAGCACATTTGTTTATAATTATAACTTGTGCATATGGGATCTGCGAGGGGCAATTCGCTCTGATAAGCCAAGTAAATGATTTTCTCCTCTGTCATTAAATAATGAATTCGAGCTTTTTTAAAAACACTGCATATTACATCAAATTTGCTCATTATATCACTTGGAACAGGCTTATGTTCAATACGAGTTGCCTGAAAGATATCCAAAAAGTATTTTAACAATTTATATGTATCATTATCACAGGCACGTATGCCTCCATCAATCTCAATCGTTATATCTGGTGAAAGTTTACTGGACACATCGCATATTCTCAGCGCAGATAATTTATCTAACGGAGAGAGCCTACGATATAAAACATCAAACGCATCTATACCATCCTTTCCAGAGAACGAAGTGTCTGAATAAGATTTTATAGCATTTATGACTGCAGAATAACTTTCCAAGTAATTTTCAGAGGGTTCAACAAAGTCGCAACTCTGAATCACTTGCAGACCTCTAGAATGTTGATATAAAAGCTCTTCTTTAGATAGTCTCTTTCTCCCAGTGTAGATAAAAATCGGTTTATTAAAATGGTCATTTAGTAAATTCTTTGCCCAATTCAGCACTAATTTTATATTGTAATCGTTTAATCCATAACCAATAAATACAATAGTATTGGTAGAGAAGATAGATTTTAGTAAGGTTTCAATTAACTTGAAGTTTTCACTGTAATTTAGATAGTCCTCTTCTTTGAAGACAATATTTTTATGTTTCAAATCCCCGTGTATTTTTAAAATGAAACGATCCGCATGTATCAATGGAACCTCGGCATCTTCGGCAATTACCTTGTAAGATAGACAATTACTTATGGCGGCATCTTCTATCAAATCATCAAAATTTGTTGTAATAAATGAAGCTGGATGAAAGCTGAGTAGTGCTTTGTGCATACTATTAGGTATACATTTTGCCGTGTTTAGATGTTTCCAAATAAATTCGTAGTAGTTGCTAATACGGCTTTTTGGAGGTAATGAGTAAAAAAACATTTGAGCTAATTTTAAATACTCATTGGAGTCACTCTTTTCATAATCAACTCCAAGCTGTTTTGCTATGTCATCAATTAATGCACGCCATGTTGGGGCGCCAGACAATGCAGAAATACCGGCACCAACAAAGAAGGTAAGCGATTGGTTCATGGCTGCGGACGCAATTTGGGAAAATTCTTCTTCGTACATAAATCCTCCTAAACTCTGTGATAATGTAGCATGGATTAGGATGCTCTAATATTTGCAATAACATTTTTTGGACTTTCTAAATGGAGTAATATAATCATTTATTACATTATATCAATCATACAGACAAATTCAATAGCAGGCAATCAAAACGTTTTTTCGGTTTTGATATTTTGCTATTGGTTATAAAACGATTTTGTACACAAAAAGGGCTCAAAGTGTAATTATATACAGTGAGCTTGTGCTAGCCAAAATCAAACAAAGTAGGGACAATATTAGTAATCGTTGATGTTTAGAGACACTTAGATAATTAATTATTACAAAATAAAGCAGTTATGTAGTCATAGTTTGTATTTGTGATACTGAAAAAGTATGATGTTGCCGATTGCTTTGTAGATAGCAATATGTTCCTACATACCAACATTCTCACCTATCTACCTTTTCCAGCACAGTTTTTCCACTTTTGAGCGTAACAGATATTGTGCCGTCTACATCTACTCTTACACTATCAACGACCTGGCGGATAAGTGCTTCATCCCAATCAGTTATCGTAGCTGGTACAGTGTCAAGTGCTTGCTTACAAGCGGTCATACGCAGAGATAAAGCGTCATTATTAATCAGCGCGTTTTGAAGCTCATCACGTTTGAGCTTCAATTCCGTCTGCTCCTGCAAGACGCTGCGGAAACGGTCGTTTAGTGCAGACTGATCTTCAATGTTGGCTGCTTTGACGAGAAGCTTATCGAATTCAGCTTTCAATTCTTCCAATCTGTGTTCAATATCAGAAATACTCAGAGCTTGCCCTGAAATTGGGGCGAGCTCTTTTTCCATTGCACTGTTTAGCAAATACACGATGTTGCTTTTCTCCGAAGCACTTTTATTAATGGCAGCGAGGATTGCATTCTGCAACGGTACTTCATCAAGCGTGGGGGAGTTGTGGCAGTATTTATGCCCATAATCCACGCGGCTGACGCAGCGCCAAACTATGCGCTTACTGCCATCGTGATTGCGCCATGTACAGCGCTGATACCGAGTGCCGCATTCTCCACAATATAGCCCATCCGTAAGCGCATACTTACTGCTGTATCTGCTCCGACCAGTCGGAGCGTTTTTCTTTGAAGGACTTTTACCTGCATTGCGGCGGGCAAGCTCTGCTTGTGCGGCATCGAAAATCTCACGGCTTATTATACCCTCATGATGATTTTGTACCAGATACATCGGGAGCTGCCCGGTATTCTTCTTGACTTTTTTGTTGATACAATCGTCTATATAGGTCTTCTGCAACAGCACATCGCCGCAGTATTTCTCGTTGGTGAGAATGCTGTTTATAGCATTGCGCGCCCATTTGACCTCACCATCTACGTTGCGGATATTGTTTTGCTCCAAGTATTCTTTGATGTCCCGTATCGATGTACCGCTTAGAAATAGGTCATATATCCTGCGGACAACCTCGGCTTGCTCAGGAATAATCTCCGGTTTGCCGTCAGCACCTTTACGATAGCCGTACAAATACTTGTACTGTATGGTGGCTTTGCCCTCTTTCATGGCCTGACGCTTGCCCCAGCGCACGTTGGATGAAATGGACTCACTTTCGGATTGCGCGAATGCGCCAAGCATGGTTATGAGTATCTCACTGTCGGCTTCAAGGGTATTTATATTCTCCTTTTCAAATATGACCGCAATTCCAAGCTCTTTGAGGGCGCGTATGTAGTTGAGACAATCAACCGTATTTCGGGCAAATCTGGATATGGACTTGGTGAGTATGATGTCTATTTTGCCTTGCTTGCACTGACGTATCATACGCAGAAATTCAGGGCGCTTACGCGCTGAAGTGCCGGTTATACCCTCATCTGCGAAGATACCTGCCATTGTCCACTCTTTATTCGTCATAATCTTGTCCGTGTAGTAATTCTTCTGCGCCTCGTAGCTTGTGAGCTGCTCCTCGTCATCGGTGGAGACACGACAGTATGCGGCAACACGGAGCTGACGCTTTGAAGCTTGTGCTGCTTCCGGCTTGGGAGGGATAATTATAACGGTCGGTTTTTTATCGTTCATCGCGCTTCCTCCGAGCATATTTCTTGCCCATTCTTCAAAACTACCTGCGTATGGGCTTTATCCACGATTACTTTATCAACTACCGCTGAGAGTAAATCAGCGTCGAGCTCATCTGTAGGTTCAGACCTAAGCATGAGCCTTCGCAGCCTCTCGGTTTCATATTCGCTATTATCTATTGCGGAGTATTGCGCAGACGCTATCTGAAATGCGAGCTGTCTGGCCTGAGCTTCATCAATAGGTTGAATTAGAAGCAGGTCATCAAACTGCTGTTGTAGTAAGGAAGTATCGTTTACTTCGAGTGCTGATTGAGGTTCTTTTATTAAACGTGGATTGCGAATCAATGCATTAATAATATGCAGAACATCTGCTTCTGTCTGCACAGTTGGTCGCTTATCACTTAGCTTGTAGAGCAACCGTTGTGCATCCGTCCTTACATCTACTTGAACCTTGGCTGATCGCACACTTTCTGCAATTTCAAATTCCTCACAGGACAAAATTGGAGGATAGACATCTGTTCCCACATAACGTCTATCCCCAAGAATTCTTGCTATCATATTTTTATTCCAGAGCTTATCTATGTCGTAGGCTACAGGCTGATTGGACAGTTCAGATTTTATATCGCTGTATGACGAGCCGCATGTGTACGCATGGAAAATATATTTTACTATGTCTGCCTCTGCATTATTGATAGCTATCCGACCTCCAGATATATGATACCCAAACGGCTGCTTTCTGTTAGTCATTATCTCACCGCCCTCCTAATTGCTTCTTTGAGTTCAAGGCCATTCACCATCCTGAATACCAAGTGAGTATTATCTTCAACGATAACCTTGTCAATGAGTTCGTCGAACAGTTCCGCATCGAAGTTTTCGAGAAAATCCGGACTATCTCGGAGTATCTCAATAATTTGCTGGGTCTGAGATAATGGGTCGTCTGTTTCTGAATTAAGCAAACGCTCTTTTCTCTGCTTCAGCGTGCGAAGCTGTTCTGCCAGCTCATTGGTTTTAGATATGAAAATGTCAGGATCAACGAGCCCCTGCTGTTTCAGTACGGCTAACATCTGATTCTGACCGATAATTTCAGATATTTTTTTGTTAAGCTCAATTATGTCAGGACTCCATAGCATCCGTCGGTTTTGGATTGTATTGAGCTTTTCCAATGTATCTTCAAGTATGAACTTGTTATATTGAAGTTTATTACACAATCTGAGGAATGCATCTACTATCTCTGATTCAGGTATCTGAGGAACTGTACAATTATCTTTCCCACTTGCTCTTTTGAGGCACATCCAGTATCTCAATGTTCTGCTGTTCTTTACTCTGAAAGGTGAACCACAGTTCCCGCAAATAAGCTTTCCATTAAACATATATTGTTTTTCAAGGCACATTAATTGGCGATTATCTGTTTTTGAACTTCGTAATTTTTGGGCTGCTGCATAAGTTTCGCTATCAATTATTGCCGGATGCGTATTTTGTGCGTAATACTGAGGCATCTCTCCAAGATTTTTCTTCTGATAGCGTGGGAGTGTAGAAGTATAGTAAGTTTTTTGCCACAGTGAGTTCCCAATATACTTCTCGTTCTCAAGAATGTGTCCCACTGTTGATTTGGACCAACTTTGCAAAGTGCCTCTATTATTAAACGGTATGCCGTCTATATTCAGCGATGCTGCAATTTGCTCCATATTCTTACCCATCATATACTCGTTAAATATTCGCTTTACAATTTCAGCCTCTGCATCTACTATTGCGATCTTATAATCTGATCTACAATAGCCGTATGGCAAATGCGTTGGTATAAAGGTTCCCATCTGCATCCGCTTCTGGTAGCTCCAGCGCATATTTTGGGATATGGACTCACTCTCGGCCTGCGCGAGCGAGGCGAACACAGCAGTGAGCATCTCGCCTGATACCTTGCCGGTATCGATGCCCTCTTTCTCAAAGTACACGCTTATGCCGCGAGCTTTCAGAGAGCGCACCGTTTCAAGGCACTCGATGGTGTTACGCGCAAATCTGGATATGGACTTCACGAGTATCCTGTCTATGAGCCCGCGCTCGCAGTCGCGGAGCATACGCTTGAAGTCATCGCGCTTTTCAATTGAAGTCCCTGTGATGCCATCATCAGCATAGATATCTACGAGTTGCCAATTATCCTTGCCGGATATAAGTTCTGTGTAGTATCGGTTCTGTGCGGCAAAGGAATTGAGCTGCTCGTCGGATGATGAACTGACACGGGCGTAAGCTGCGACCCGCAGCCGTATATCCTGCGGCTGTTCGGTTGCCGCTATCGTTATGACTCTTGCAGTGTTTTCCTGTGCCATGCGCCGGTTCACCTCCCTCTGCAGCAACACACAATACCACAACACCTTTCACAAAGCTACTGAAATATCAAGAAAATGTGCAAGATAATAAGCAAGTTCCCTCCGTCTGCACTAACTACCCTCTGCTGCCTGATACGCAAGAAAGTACGCAAGATAATAAGCAAGATGTTGCTATTTCACACAGCTTGAGGTATAATAAAATAGGTATTTTTAATTGGGAGGCTTGCTATGAAAATGTATTCTCCGCCGTTTTCCATAACAAATGAAATGGTTTCTCTCGTATCCGAGATTTCGGATAAGCTCGGTCGAATCAGCAATTATAAAGAATTTGAGAGCAAGCCGTATCTCAGGAGGAACAACAGGATCAAGTCTATACACTCATCGCTCGCAATAGAGGCAAACTCTCTTTCGATGGATGAGGTAAGAGCTGTCGTAAATGGCAAACCCGTGATAGGCCCGCAAAAAGAGATCCAAGAGGTTAAGAATGCCTACGCCGCATATGAGCAGATAGGCAGCTTTGACCCGTATTCTGTTGAAGAGCTGAAGCGCCTGCACGGACTTCTCACAAAATATACTGTCGATGAATCAGGAGCATTCCGCCGCGGCGAGGAAGGCGTGTTTGACGGAGACAGATGCATTTTTATGGCACCTCCGGCACACCTCGTACCGCAGCTTATGGATGATCTGTTCGGCTGGATGGCTCGTGAAAAAGATTCAGTGCATCCGCTGATTTTATCTTCGGTATTCCATTATGAATTTGTGTTTATTCACCCCTTTGCCGATGGCAACGGCAGAATGGCTCGCCTTTGGCAGACCGCGATCCTTACTCAGTGGAAGCAGGTCTTTCAGTATCTGCCTATAGAAAGTCACATATACAAATTTCAAACCGAGTATTATAACGCCATATCCGCATGCCACGTTGCCGGTAATTCCGACGCGTTCATCGTGTTTATGCTCACCATGATAAACCGTACCTTAGATGAGGTTCTGCAGCAAACTGCATCCTCAGCTTCCGGCATGAGCGAGCAGGTAAGACGACTGCTCAATGTGATGGAGTATGGCGAAGCATATACGGCCAAGCGCATTATGGAACTCTTAGGTCTGAAATCCAAAGAGGCTCTCAGAAAGAACTATTTGAATCCGGCTATAGAAGACGGCTTCGTGATTATGAGCGAGCCGGACAAGCCGACGAGCCGCAATCAGATGTATATAAGGCAGGAGCCGTAACTTTCAGACGGAAATAATAAGCGTCGCACCGGTTTGTTTGGCAACGCGGGAAAGGATCTTTTCAGCTTCCTTCTGCGTGATCAGCCCATTATTTCGCAGCTCTCTGAGAATCGTTGCCGTTACCCACAGGTCTATATCTACTGTCATATTTACCTCCATATAATTTGAGCCGGACAGAAGCCCGGCTCTTAGTTCTTATTCACTTACCCTCTCGCAGAAAACGAGGAGCCTTTGCCGACCGCCGGTGTTCGGCGGATGGCAGGTCAGGAGAGTCAGAAGGTCGCGCCCCTCCTGTATCTTTATTGCGTCAACATCATCCGGCGAGATGACCTGTATATCTACTACCTCGTACTTCATCAGCGTCCATACGTTATCTATGTACACAAGGTCGCTGATTTGGAGCTCATCGAGGTTCAGAAAATACGGATAGCCGTTCCAGCCCCGATGCCCGGCAATAACGGCGTTTGTATTCATCCCTCCGATGGGTACGCTTGTCTGTCCCAACACCGCCGCGCCGTTTGCCATGTTCTCATCATTTGCACCGAGATATAATGGCAGCGTTACTTCAAGTTTAGGGATGTAGATTAACCCAAAAGTCTCGTCCTGTAAACCGTACTGCGTGAGTATAAACGCCGGTTCTTCATAGGCCACTGCATTTGTCAAATACAGCTGCTTACCCTCGTGAAGCCAAGTGTTATACTGCTCTATGTCCTCCCTGAGCTGCGCGTAGGGTGTGGCCTCCGGCTCTTCCTGTTGCGCAGCCTGTATTTGCTCTAACTGTTGAACGAAGCTATTGCTGGCTTTATCTACCTGCTTCTGCCGCGCGACTTTGGCCATGAGCGGTTTGAAGGTCACAAAAAGTCCGACGATAGCGAGGACTACCATCAGAAAAAGCAGAATTGTTTTAGCCTTTTTCATGTAAGCCTCGCTTTCTGCGCTTTGGACGTATGCGGTTTATCTCAAGCGCTATGACAACTGCGCCAATACAAGTTAAGCCGAGCAAAATACCCTTGAAATACTCCCGCTGCCAAGTGGACTGTGTGACACCCTCACGCCCATCTCGTTCAGTCTTTAGACTTTCCACATACTCAGCCTGCGTGTTTTGTATCCTCGTACCGCGCACCATTAGCCGGTGGGTGTTGACACCATAGGGCGTGCAAGTCACCAGCGTACAAACATCGTGGTCGGGCATGATGACGAGCTTGGAAGTGTCCTCCGGGAGAACGGTGTTTATCTCCAGCACCATGTACGCCATAGTCTCGTCAAGCGTGTGGATATAGAAGGTGTCACCGCATTTTAGTTTGTCCAAGTCCGAGAAGAGCCGCTGCCCGGCAAGCCCGGAGTGTGCCGTGAGCACCGAGTGGGATGTCTCACCGTCAACGGGCAAGGAACTGCCAAGCAGATGCCCCACACCCCGGTCAAGGCTGTCGTCACCCGTGCCGTGGTATATGGGCAGATTTACGTCTATCTTCGGTATCTCAACATAGCCCATAATGCCGTCACCACGGATGTTTAAAAGATTGTCATAATTCTCTGCGGCAGATTTGAGCGCTTCTTTCGAGAACGACAGATTATCTGCCACACCGGGGATAAGCGTCCGGTTATATGCCAATGCAGCTTTTTTTGTGGCCTGTAATTCCTCGCTGTCCATATTGCTCACGGCTTTTTCGTATCTGGTCTGTACTATGGACTGATATTTGACAGCGGTGAAGTTGCTTATGACAGGGTACAGGCAGACGAGCAGTGCAATTAAAAGTAGGATAGTACCTATAATTATTTTCATTTTTCGGCTCATACGCAAAAAAAGGAAAGACAGGTTTTATGCCTGTCTCCCTGACCTTTATTTTGAAGTTTTCTTCTTATCTCTGAATGCAAGATATATGACCACACCTGCAACAGCTACAAGGCTCAGCCCAATGGCCGGGAACATCCAGTTGCCGTAACCGCCAGTCTTGGGGAGATCAAAGCCCTTAGTGTTCACAACCGTCAGAGGAACAAACACATTTGACGAGCCGTTATCCGGGCCGAGTGTCACAGACTTGTTGTCCACCTTTGCCGAAGCGGTAAGAAGCTTGTGCTCCAAATGTTTCTGCGGCATATTGTGAAACAGCCCTTCTTCCACATCTGCATAACGCGGGTCGTTCTGGATAAGCCCTAATACGTCGGTCGTATACACATCACATACCGAACTCTCGCTGGTCGTTATTACCACCCCGATGCCATCTTTAAGCAGCGTGTACGCACCATCCGTTTTTATTTCCGTGATGGTGTAAGCGTCGTCCTCAAGCCCGTATATAAGTATTCTGCCGTCAGCGCGTGGCTTAAAACGGGTGGCAGATTTGGTGCTGTCGGATGCCCCCGTGACAAAATAAGCGCTTGCAGCCTCGTCGTATTCTGCAACCACGAAATACTTGTCCGCATCATTTTGCAGGCCAAACGCAACCTTGCTCAAATCACCTTTGCCGTCTGAGAACTTTTTCGTGAGGTCAAGCCCAAAAGTATAAACGTGGCAGTCGTCGACAAGCGTGTCATAGTATTCGCTGTTCGTGCGCTTCCAAGTGAGAACGACATCATTTGTGTTGCCTTTGTCGCCGTAGTTTGCGCCCTTGTCCAGCTTCGCAGAGTATGTAATACGCAGTGTGCAGTCGGAGTAGCCGCTGTTAACTGCATTCTCGCCATACACGGCTGTGCTCGTGTTTATTTCATCTAGACCAGTTTCCGTCATGGCTAGGCCCATGACATAGCCATCATTATTGGCCGAGTAACTTACATTGAACTTGCCGTCCGCTTCTGCCCATGTTGCTATCTTATCTGTGCAGGCAGCGTCCTTGAAAAACTCCAACGCAACGCCATTTTGAAGATACGGGATGCCCTTTTCTGCGGTATCCGTGAAGCTGTAGTCGGTTAGATACGAAGCTGCCGATGTTATGGACGGGAGCGTGGAAATGATCTGGAATTCAAGAACGTCGCCTACAGACGCGGTTGCGGTGTGGGCAAATCCATCAGCAATATCTGCGCTGTTGTTGTTCTTGCCGCTGCTGGACTTCGCCTCGCGCACAGTCTTTTCAAGCGTCGGTATGCCGGTGAGATTTTTCGGGTAAAGCGTAACGTCGTAAAGCCAGCTTGCGCTGTCCGTGGTGTTTGTCATGGGCAGAGAGACGAGGAAAGGTGCGGTAGTCTCGGTAACCATTTCGGGGACGCGGGTCTCAACAAAGAGATAGAGACCAAGCGGCAGCGCGGAAACAGAGCTGTGGCCATAACCGTCAGTCTCCGGCATGGCTGTACCGCCATTTTCCCGGACGTATGTTTCAAGGGCGTTTTTCACCGCAGTTGGGTTGCTCGTGAGTGCATTTTTCAACCCGTCGATCAGGACGTCCGACTGATACGCATACATATTACCGCTGTCCGCCGCAGCGTATCTGTCGTCGATGCTCAAACCGAGCGCGGCAAGGAACTTGTCCGAGGTATCGTTGTGCTCAATGCCGTAGAGTACCTGAACGTTGTTGGCGTTGTTGTCCACATCGGTGTAAGCAAAGATTTCCGCAATCTTGAGATAACTGAACTCAACACCCTTTATGGCGTAACCGTAGGCTTCGCCGTTGCCGGTGAGCTGATTGACTATCTGCGTGTTGCCGAGAATGGACTCAACACCGGCCTCATCACGGACACCGGTTGAGACATAAGAATTGTTCCAGACGCCGTCTTTCTCGGCAGAGGTGAGGTCATATTTGTATATGTCGACAGACCCGGTGCGTGAGTAGTCTATAGTGGACGGCACATCAGCCGCCAGAGCGCTCGCAGATATGGGAAAGCACAGGATTGCTGCGAGCGAGAGTATAAGCGCGAGAGCTTTTCTGAGTTTAATCATGCGAATTATTCTCCTTTTTCTTTTCATCAGATTTTACGTCTTGCGTTATTGTGAGAGCATATAATACAGCGCCAAGAATACAGAGGACTATGGGAATGTACATAAAGCCGTTGCCGCCAGTGTTCGGCAGCCGATACATTGCGCCGTTGACTGCCGTGACATAAAGAGCATAGCAGTAGTTCTCACCATCTATGAGCTCACAGTCATCGGAACTGAAAGACTTGTCTACCTTTACGGGAAGCGTGCCAGTGTACAATGGCTCGGCAAGTAAAGTGCAACCGTCAGGTGCTTTGGTTTCCGTGAGCCTATATATTATAGAAAGGTCGGATTTGAGACCGGAAAATGTGGCTGTGCCCGCGCTGTTCACAGTCAGGCGACCGTTATTCAGCACGGAGCTTGTACAGCCTCCGGCTTCAATGTCCTCACCCGTGCGGTTGAAGACTGGCTGCCATGTTGCCCCGCCATCTATGGAATATTCGAGCAGGTATTCCGCACCCAATAAAATGCTGCCGCCAGAGCTTTTCTTAGTAACGGTAATACTCCCGTCACGCTCCGGCGGGATAGCTGTGTTATCCACCGTGATGGTGATGGTTTTGCCGTGCTCTGTGATGTCTAATGGGTACAAAGTATCATCCAGCGCATACCCTGGCGGCGCTTCATACTCCTGATATGTGTAGCTGCCCTTTTTCAGGTTTTCAAAGGTAATCTGTCCGTTCTCGTCGGTGCAGCCCTCGCCGACAATATTTCCGGCAGAATCATAAAGACGAAATCCTGCGCCGCTGAGAGGCGCACCCGTCTCGCTGTCCTGCTTTACTATAACGAGCTTTGCACGAAAGCGGCTGTTTGTCATGGTCACTTCGACAGTCTCTCCGCTTGTGGACAGTGTTGCGGAATAGCGGGTGTTGTCCAGTACATAGTCTACAAGCGTGTTCATTTCCTCATAGAAATAATCCCCGAGAGGCAAATCTGTGAAATACACATAGCCGTTTTCATCGGTTGTGCCATAGGAAATGAGTTCGCCGGACGAGTTATAGAGCGCGAATGTTACGCCCGGCATGGCAAGGCCGGTGTCAGCATCAAGCTTGCGTATCGTCAGCCCGGCGGTTTTGGGCAGTTCCGGCTCTGGGGTTATGAGTTCGATGCTCGCGGTGGCTGCGTCGCTTTCTATGTCATAGGTGTAAGCGAGTATTCGCTGTTCGCCCCAGTTAGAGGGATTGAAAAAGACAAGGCTTGCGTCCGTCTTATTATCCCTGCCAACTGCGCTTAAAGTGAAGGCGCTGCTCCCATAAATTTTGGGTATGCGTATTGTGAGCACATCGCCATGATTGCCTGTGTAGCCATAGACTTCCGCGTCAGATGGCAAACCGCTTGTGTCGAGCGAATAGCCGCCGGAGCAGTTTTCAAGGCTGACGGTCGTTGTGCCGACGAAATACTCGCCGTCCTCCGTGAGCGTGATAGGCGAAAAGCTTACCGAGTGGCTGCTTGTCACCTGATAGCGGGCATTGGCCAAAAGATATAAGCACCACTGAAAAAGATACTCATACCCCGAAGCTCCACGGAAAAACTGGCTGTATTGCTGTAGATTCATCCACGCCGGAACACCCTCAGCACCGCGCTCGGCAAGCCAGAAACGGATGGCATTGGCTGTGGCATACCGCGCTTCATCGTCAGGAAAGCCGCCGGTGTCGTTGGGATAGCCGTGTTCAAGAATTGCCTGCAAGCCCCTTATAGTGACCTCGTCATAATACTGCCAGCCGCTTGTGGAAGAGTAACCGCTGTTATTCGGCGAATTATAATTGGTTTGCAGGCAATAGGCGACCTGCCCTGTCTCGTTGATGTAATGCATAGGCGTGCCCAAGGCCGTCCACACGCCTTTGCTGGAAAAGGTCTGAAAATATGATGCCGACGGATATGTGCCGACCGTGACCCAATCCGCAAAGGACGAGATTGGGAGAATGGCTAAAAGGACAAGGAATATGCAGAGAAAAGCTAATATGCGCTTGGGCTTTGTAATAGTGATATTTAACACCTCCGATTTTTTAACGCTATGAGCTTGAGCCTTTTCCGTTGCCGTCTTCCTAACGGGGGAGTGCGGTATGCGCCGCGATTTTTCTTTCTGCGCATATGCTCACAGCTCAAAATACGAAAATGCTGTTTCATCGTCGACCATATCTGGCATGACGGTCAGCGCACCGTCTACAATGCCAAGCAGCTCCGGCTGGGCAAAAATCTGACTGTATTTCTCAATGTACTCCTACGGCAACGATGTGAAATTATCCTCGCCGAGACCGACGATCATAAAGTTGCCCATTATGAAGTCGTACAATTCTCCGTTCTCATCCCGCAGGCCACGATTGAATGGGAGCTTATCTATTTTCCCGGTCTCATTACAGATAATTGCAACAGGGTCAACGCTGCTGGGGTAAGTTGCCTCTATGTAACCGCCGACCTCATGCTGCAAGGAACTCAAACCCGAAGCTATTTCTTTTGGGTATGGCGGCTTACCCGGCTCTACCATGAGCACGGTTATTTTGTCGTTATTCATTTACTCCTCCTGAAATTGCAGCAGCCGGTGAAATACACCGACTGCTGGATTTAAAAATATTCAATCAAGTGAGCGTTATCTCCTCATCAGTTGTTTCTTTGAGGTACTCATCAATGTCTATCCTCCAGAGAGAGCAGGCAAACTCAATGGCCTCACGACCAGACTCGGAAAAGTATTCCTCCACACGTTCGCCGTTTGCGTAAGTATATCTTCCGCAGTTAACGCCTATGTCCTCGTCTGCCCATTCATGTTCAAATTCCACGTCAGGATACGTATCCGCCAGCTTTTCGAGGATGGGGTGCGGTGCAGACCAGGCGGTTTCAAAGAGCAATCTTGCATAATTTCCTTCGAGAAAGTCCATGTTGCAGCAATAAGCGTTCCACTTTGTGCCCCAATTGCTTACTCGCCAAGGATACCAAGTCTCCGCGCCATATTCCCGCAAATTATTCCACGCGGTTTTGCCAAGCTCCCAGTCCTCGCGGGGTATACTACGCAACTTGAGAAAAGTCTCTTCGCTCTGGCGCGGAACATTTGAAAGTTTGTCCATATTCAAAGTACCGCCAAGGGTGAATACCTCAATAAAATCCTCGTAGAGCTTCAAGGCACTGTTTGTCCTGCTCCCGGCTGAGATGTTTAAGCTCTCTGACATAGGTATGACCTTGTTAAAATCCAGAGAACCGAGGCCAGACGCATCATCTTTAACTTCGTTGAGAAGTTCTTGAATCCGTTCCGGCTCACCGTGCAGAGTGATGAGGTTGATTACGTTGTTTGGGATTATATCTCCTCCGTTTCAAATTTATTTGTTTTTGAATTTTGACAAAATTTCACCTGTATTTGACATTACTACCCCAGGCAGGGCGGCTACGGAACCGCAGTTGGCGCTGCGCACGGGAATTTCACCCCTCCGAGGATCTCTCCGAGCTGCCCCCATTGCGTGAAGCTGTGGCTGGACAGGAGTACCAGTGTGAATGTAGTCATGGCGCGCGGCATGCCGCAGCCGCTTTTGAATGGATTGACCCGCTTGCTGCCTTAGTTGCCGTCATTTTATGCGGTTGCCCGCACAGGCAGGTTGTGGCGCGTCCTTCGCCTCGCTCGTACACTCACTGATGTTATACCGTAGCCGGATATGACCGAGATTTCCCCGGTGTTTTTCAAGGTTCACCGAGGGACAATTTCGCCCCTCACTTCTTTAAGCGAGTTTGGAAGGGCGTTGTAACACATTTTTTTAGTTTTCTATAAGATTTTTCAGCTTTGCCAAGGCTTTCTTCGTTTTACGCTGTACGGTCATATGGCTGACACCCTGCTTTTCAGCAACGCTGCGCAGGGAAGCAGAAATCAAAACTTATTAACCCGATATACTATAAATAAGTTTGCAAGAACGACTTGAACTTATTTATCCGATATGCTACAATTAAGTTCGAACAGAATATAGGGGGGTTAATATGGATTTTCGTGTACATGAGGATATTGAGGTGATTTTGGAACTGCTGGGAATGACTATTCAGGAGTTCGCGAGGGAAATTCAAGTGAGTGCCAGCACAGTTTCCCGCTGGAAAGAGTCAGGGGAGACAATTTTACCGGCCAATCTTGAAAAAATTTATGATTATGCTTTCAAAAAGGGAATTCGTCTGAATACGATTAAGGAGCAGCTGTTTAGGGAAGAATGTTTAGAGAACCACGTGCTCCTATTTCATGGGGCAAAGACCAAGATTTCTGGTGATATTTCGGTTGATAAGTCAAGGGAAAACAACGATTTTGGCAAGGGCTTCTATTGCGGAGAAAGCCTTGAGCAGTCTGCAATGTTTGTGGCGGGTTTTCCGCAGTCGAGCCTGTATATGCTGGATTTTGACAAAGCCGGGCAAAAGGAATTGAAGCTGGGCGTGGAACAGGACTGGATGCTGATGATTGCATACTTTCGCGGAAAATTGACAGCGTATGAAAAGCACCCGCTGATTCAAAAAATTCTGGAACGCCTGAACGGGGTTGACTATGTGGTAGCACCGATTGCAGACAATCGCATGTTCCAGATTATAGACAGCTTTATTGAGGGTGAAATAACGGACGTACAATGCAGGCACTGTCTTTCCGCGACAAACTTGGGCAACCAATATGTTTTCCTTACACAGCGCGCGGCGGATCAGATTAAGATTTTACGCAGATGCTATTTACCTGCTGTCGAAAAGGAAGCATATATCTCGGCAAAAAGTGAGGATGCCAGAGTTGGTAATGACAAGGTAAAAGTGGCTCGCATACAGTATCGCGGGCAAGGGCAGTATATTGAGGAGATTTTGCGATGAAAAAAATTGATGAAGAGGGACTGAAACTATGCGCTCTACAGGCTGAGGTTTTTGTAAATTCTCTCACTGAGATGCAGTGCAGCTCGCCCATTTTTATCCGCAGATTTATGAATTCCAACGTTGCGTCAAGAATGGATGGAAGAGGCTTTCTGCTGGAAGCTACTGATGCAGCCAGCATATTAAATGAGGTAGATTCGCAATATGGCGCGACTACCTATGGAAAAGAAAGATATGGGAGAGAAGAACTCTATTGGCTGGGATATCTATATAGATACTGGGCATATACTTATGAAAAAAGCAGTAAGCAGGTATATAAACAGATGAAAGCTAAAGAGCTTCGCAAGCTGTATTATCCGTACCATTCCCTCGACCCGGCACAAGCCATTGAGAGAATTTTAGAGGGCTGTGTAAGTGAGGAAGAGGACTACACGGAGAAAGGTGTTAGAATCCTGCGGGAAATCATAGAACGTGAGAAGCAAGACATGAATATCCATTAAGATTAGTATAATTTTTCTGCTTTCTGTCGATATTTACACGATCCCGTTCATGCCGGTGCACACTGACCCTAGGCTGGTGGGCAGCATGCAGCCGCAGTTAGCCCCTGACGGGGAAGTTAAAAACAATCATCAACAAGAACATATAAATTAGAAAAACGGCTGCCGTTTGCCCTGTGGCGCGGCAGCCGTTTTGTTCTAAATTTTGCAGTACACGTTTCGCCCCTCACTTCTTTAAGCGAGTTCAGAGAGGCGTTGTAACATGTTTTTTTAGTTTTCCATAAATTTTTTTAGCTTTGCCAAGACTTTCTTAGTTTTACGCTGTACGGTCATATGGCTGACACCCTGCTTTTCGGCAACGCTGCGCAGGGAATAACCGCTGAAATATATGTCGAGTATGATTTCACGCTCACTTGGAGGCAATAAATTTAATGCCCTATTAATCGTTTGTGCTATGGCCGGTTATCACCTATACTGAATTTTGGATTGTAAAGGACAAATCGGAAAAACGCTATTTTACCCGTTTATAGCCAGACGGATAGAGATTATTATCTGGACGTTTATGTTAGCGATAGAGAGAGGGATAAAACTGTAGTAAGGTTAGTTCATGCATTTCCACCTGTAAATTGGAATAAAGTGAAAAAGTGATTTAGGCTTCATCGTAGATGTAGGTATCAAAACCAATTTTTGCACTTATTTTTCCACATAATTCTATAAACTTGGGCGGAAAATAAATTGCAGGCGCATCCTTATTATATATATCAATATCAAAAAGGATCGTCCATTCTGCATTACATTCATTTGCCAACTCTTTCAGGGTATCAGGTTTAACTGTTATAATTGAAGATAATTGTTCAATTACTGGAAAAATATCATCTGTAGAAAATATTTTTGTTTCTATTCCCCATTCAGTGTGGCCAAAGAAGCATCCATCTCTCAGCAATTCACCTTTTTGCCTAATCCAGGAAGGCACAATTCCGGTTTTTTCAGTGACAAGCTGGGTATCAAAAACTTCTCCTATAAGTGTGAAATGCGCCTGTATATCTGCCATGTGTACCCCCTATTCAATAAAATAATCTGTTATAGCGACCATCCGTCCTGTTGACTTTTCAAAAATAGCAAGTCTCCCGGTCCCTTTATCTTTGTAGATGTCGTATAGTTTTACTTCTGCGCGTTTTCCAATATATTCATATTTAAGTGCATGCGGATTTGTACCTTGTTTCTGCAGTTGCTGTTTCAAATAATTATCTTTTACATTTTGCCAATTACCACGAGATTGATTGCCTCTATTTCTGTTGTTCCAATTGCCATTACCGGGAGGGGTAGGAGACGCCGCGCCGCCACCAACATCGACCATACCGCTGTGGGAATTATTTGAATTAGCTTTCTTTGCGGCGTATATCGCATTATTATAGTGTTCAGAAGCAACGCCAATCTCATATACTACTCTTGCTGCTGCTTCAAAAGCCAACTTCAGCAATACAGCAGTTCCGGTAACCAGTGTAATAGCAATAAGCGGATTACTGGCAGCAAGAGTTAATGTTGCAACAAGAATACCGGCAATGTTCCCCGCATAATCGGCATGAACTACAGGACTGTTAAGACAATATGCGAACATATTGCAGCCCAGAATTCCCTGCCCGCTGGAAACATAATCATCCGCATTAATAAACCTTGCGAGTTGGGGGTCGTAGTATCTGGATTTGAGGTAGTACGGCCCAGTATCGCTATCGAAGTAGTAACCCCTGTAGCGAAGTGGGTTGATGCTGGCCATCGAGCCGGAAGAGGAGAGCACCTTGCCCCAGGCGTTGTAGGTGTAGCTTG
>URDG01000022.1 GCA_900546515.1 uncultured Eubacteriales bacterium
AGGATATTTGTCGAGCACCGTCTCGATGGGCTTGCAGCTGAAATCCGGCTTTTCAGAATGCACATCGGTAACCATGGCAATATACTTCTTACTCTTGCCCAATGGAACGAGGACGCGCATATTAGGCACAACCTTCTCTTCCATCCCTTCGGGGACAGAATAAGTAAAGGTGCCGTCAAGCGGAAGAGGCAATATCACATCTACATATCTCATTGTTTCTATCTTCTAATTCTTCAGAATGTTTATCACATGAAACAGCTATCCAACTATTCTTTCCAAACATTCGTTCTGCAAAGATAGCAAAAAAAAAGCAGATACCCATCATCAGGTACCTGCTTTTATATATTTTAATGTATCTACTCGAATAGATACAAGCTACAGTAGCTTAGAACCAGTAGCCGAGTGCAATCTGCCAAGAGTTGTTACGGCTCTTGTCAGCTTTTGTAACAGCATCAAAAGCCTTGGAGAAGCTAGCATCAGCCGACTTGCCGCAAGCGATATTGTAGTTGGCTGATATCTGAAGATGGTTCAGCAAGGTTACACCAGCACCTACGTTGACGCTGAAGTTTGACTTCTTCAAAGAGTAGTTGCCCACCTTTTCCAAATCAAAGTTCTTGTCACCCACATTGAAGCCCCACTGTGGACCAGCAAAAAGAAAAACGTTAGCCAGGCTGCTCAAGCCAAAGCCGTAACGTACGTTGACAGGTATATTGATAGACTGCTGCTTCACATTAGTCTTTCCAAATTCATCATCAATATTATACTTAACGTCAGCCTCTTTCTGGTCGTACAAAGCTGCAGCATCGAAGCTCAAGCCTACGATAGGTACAGTAACCTTCACCATAGGACCAACAAAGAAACCAGTCTTGTTGGAAGCATCAAATACATCCTCGCTGAAAGACATGCTTGTCACGTTCAAACCGCCCTTCAAACCGAACTTAATCTGTGCGTTTGCGCTAGTAGCATACATCATTGCAGCCACCATGAATACAAGTGATAAAATCTTCTTCATTTTCTTACCTTTTTTAATTGTTACTAATTCAATATGTTCACACTATATGTTGAAAACAACATCTCTTTTACTTAATGGCGTTCTCTCCTCAACATCTTAATGGCGCTCTCTTCTCACCGTGACTCTAGCCGAACCGCTGGCAGAAGAGGTTCTGTTTTTAGCCTGCTTTGACTTGACACGGGAAACCTTGCCGGTGTTGGCAGATGCGCCACGCAATCCTGTGCTTCGGCGATTCTTCCTTACACTTCCCTTTACATCCTTTGCTGCATTGGCAATGCTGTCCAGTGAATCCTTTCGTGCCTGATTACCCCAGATATTCTTCTCAAAGGCAACCAGTTCAGCCTCGATGCGTTTCTGCTCCTTTGCCATGGCAGAATCCGTGGTACAGTATTGAGAAAGGGTTTGTCCCAACAGATTGTTGGTCTTGTAAATCTTACCCTTATATTGATTTCTGGCAAAGTAATCATCAATGCTCATCACCACGGCATTGTTCAGATTGCTAGTCATCACCTGCTGGCGGGTAAGATAAGGAGCCAGATCATCATACTTCACCCAGAAGAGGGGATACTTGGTTCCACCGTCTCCAAAATCATCCTCACGGGTCATGATAGGGCAAAGCGCCAACACCTTGGTATGGAAGGTAGCAGAACGCTGGTCGAAGAAACTGCTCTCCTTGATATAATACGATTTCACCTCACGCGAAGGAATATCGCTGTTGTCTAACTTGATTCTACCATTTGCCTGCTTCTCATAGTAGATATGATAGTTATCCAGGAAAGACTTCGGATCCACCCGGTCGGCAGCGGCAAAACTCTCGTGGCCGCCGCGCTTATCTGGCAGACGTATAAAAACGGATATATGAGCGCTTTTATGGCGCCCACCGAGATATTGGCAGATCAGCATTATGTAAACTTGTCTGCCCTGCTCTTCCCGTTCGGACTCAGGGTCGCCAAGCTCACAGGCGCAATGACGGCAAAAGAAAAGCGCGCCGTCAAGGCAGCGCTCGCCGCAGGCGAGATAGACCTGATAGTCGGCACGCATGCGCTCTTCAGTGCCGACGTTGAATACAGCCGCCTCGCGCTGGTCGTGACGGATGAGCAGCACCGCTTCGGCGTGGCGCAGCGCTCCGCGCTCATCTCCAAGGGCGCGCGGCCGCATGTGCTCGTCATGTCCGCGACGCCTATACCGCGCACGCTCGCACTCATTATTTACGGCGACCTCGACGTGTCCGTTATAGATGAGCTGCCGCCCGGGCGGCAGAAGGTGGACACCTCCGCGGTAGACGAGAGCTACCGCGCACGGCTGAACGGCTTTATCCGCCGGCTCACCGGCGAGGGCCGTCAGGTGTTTGTCGTGTGTCCGATGGTCGAGGAAAACGACGAGCTGCCCGTGAAGCTCAAATCCGCACAGGAGCATGCAAAGGAGCTCGCTGCGGTCTTCCCGGATCTGCGCGTCGGCTGCGTGCATGGCCGGATGAAGGCAAAAGATAAGGACGCCGTGATGGGCGCGTTTTCCGCCGGTGAGCTGGACATCCTCGTTGCGACGACTGTGATCGAGGTCGGCGTAGACGTGCCGAACGCGGCGCTGATGATAATCGAAAACGCCGAACGCTTCGGCCTGAGCCAGCTGCATCAGCTGCGCGGGCGCGTTGGGCGCGGCAGCTACAAGAGCTACTGCGTGATGGTGTCCGACGCCGGCGGCGATGAGGTCCGGGCGCGGCTGAAAATTATGACGCAGACAAACGACGGCTTTAAAATCTCCGAGGAGGATCTGCGTCTGCGCGGCCCCGGAGACTTTTTCGGCTCACGCCAGCACGGCCTTCCGGAGATGCACGTCGCCGACCTCGGCGCTGACGCAAATGTGCTGAAAAAGGCGCAGGAGGAGGCCTCGCGCGTCCTCGCTTCCGATCCGGCGCTTGCGTCTGCGGAAAACGCGGCGCTGAAAGCGCGTATCGACAGGCTGTTCAGCCTGAACGCTGACAGCTTCAACTGAGATATTCCTCCCGTTTTTTCTTTCTCAAATGTTGCAGCCCACTGTCCGGGAGTGTATAATAAACCACAATATAACTACTTCGGAGGAAAATATAATGAAGATCGCCGTAATAACCGGAGCGTCTGCCGGTATAGGCCGGGAATTTGTATACGCCGTTGACCGGGAATCGGATTTTGACGAAATCTGGGTCATTGCCCGGCGCAAGGAGCGGCTTGAAGAGCTGCAGGTGAAATGCAGAAACTTTATCCGGCCGGTAAGTCTTGATCTTTCCGATCTTGACAGCATAGACGAATATAAGGCCATGCTTGAAAAGGAGCAGCCTGAGATCGCGCTGCTAGTGAATGCGGCGGGCTGCGGCGTATTCGGCCCGTTTGAGGAAAAGGATCTAAAAAAGCTGCTGGGCAGCGCACAGCTCAACTCGCTCGCGCTCACGGCAATGTGCCATGTGAGCCTGCCGTATATGCACTCCGGCAGCAGCATTATCAATATGGGTTCCAACTCCGCGTGGCAGCCCGTTCCGTATCAGGCAGTGTACGGCGCAAGCAAGAGCTATGTTCTCAGCCTTTCAAGGGCGATAGGCCGTGAGCTGCGCCCGCGGGGCATCCATGTGATGTGCGTCTGCCCCGGCTGGATAAAAACCGAGTTTCAGCAGGTCGCCCATCACGATGAGTATATCCGCTATGTCGACAAATGGTATGGCCCGGACGAGGTCGCCGCTCAGGCGATGAAAGATCTGAAAAAGAAAAAGACCGTATCCATTCTGGGGCATCCGGTGCGCAGGCAGGTCCGTCTCGTCAAGCTCCTGCCGGTAGAGCTGGTAATGGACATCTGGTGCCGGCAGCAGGGCATAAAATGAACAACATGGGGCTGCCGCAGAATGTTTGACCGCATTTTGCGCAGCCCCTTTCAGATCATATCGGACGGTGCACGCCGCACCGGAGCTTTATTGAAAGGAACACGTCATGCTCAGGATATTCATGACCGGTGACAACCACATAGGCCTGAAATACACAAGCCATGAAAAGTCTGCGGAGCTCGCCGCCGCGCGTCTGAACGCTTTTCCCGGAATGGTGGACAGGGCCAACGGCGAAAACTGCGGTCTTTTTGTCATAACCGGCGATCTATTTGAAAACACATACAGCATACCCAAGCGCGACGTCTCCGCCGTGGCGGATATGCTCTCGGCCTTCAAGGGCACTGTCGCGGTGCTCCCCGGAAACCACGACTACTATGACCGGGACGTCAAGGTCTGGCAGTATTTCAAAGATGCGATCTCGAAAAAGGACAATATTCTTCTGCTCTCGGAGTACAGGCCGTACACGCTTGATATAAACGGCGAGACCGTGGTGCTCTATCCGGCGCTGTGCACCTCGCTGCACTCTGCGCCCGGCGAAAACAATCTCGGCTGGATCAAGGCCGAGCCTATGCCGCAGGACGGGACATACCGCCTCGGCGTAGCGCACGGCGCCGTCGAGGGCGAGACCATAGATTCAGAGGGCGCATATTTTCTCATGTCGCGCGGCGAGCTTGAGAGCATCCCGGTGGACGCATGGCTCATCGGACATACTCATGTCCCCTTTCCGCGCGATCTCGCGGAGGACCGCTTCACCAGGACCGGACGGATATTCAATGCCGGAACGCACGTGCAGACAGACGTCTCCTGCAATACCGAGGGCTGCTGCTTTATAATAGAAATTGGCCCGGACAAGACCGTGAGCGCAAAAAAGTTCCGTTCCGGCACAGTGTTCTTCAGCCGGAAACACATCGCCGCCGGCGCTTCGGGCCTTGCCGGCGCGCTGTCGGCAGAACTATCCGCCTTGCCGGACAACAGCTCCGTCGACCTCATACTGAGCGGCGCCGTTTCTGCCGGAGAATATGCCTCGCGCCGTGATATTATCGAAAACGCGCTCTCACGGTTCATTGAGGGTACATACGACGATACCCGTCTCAGCAAGCTCATAACGCGCAGACTTATAGACGCGGAGTTCCCGGAGACGTCATTCTCGGCGCAGCTTCTGTACAGCCTGCTGGACGAGCCGAAGGAGGCGCAGCTGGTCTACGAGCTGCTCTGCGGGCTGAAGGAGGGCGGCAAATGAAAATAACCGGTATATCCTGCGAACAGTTCGCCGGTATCAGAGATAAAAATATCACTCTCGCAGACGGACTGAACGTTATCTGCGGGAAAAATGAGAGCGGTAAAAGCACGCTCGTTAATCTCATATCGCGCACACTCTTTCAGAATGCCCGTCTCGACGGGCGCAGCGACAAAGATTTTATAAACGGCTTCTTTCCGAGCAGGAAGAGAGGGAGCAGCATCAGCGGCGATTTTGCCGACGGCCGTCTGCGCATCGAGACCGAAAACGGCACGTACATTCTCAGCAAGGAATGGGGCGCAGAGCCGTCATGCAAGCTGTCCACACCCGACGGCGTAATACGCGACGCGCGGCAGATAGCCGGGATACTTCGTGATATTCTCATCTACGGCGAGGGCGTATACACCGACATGCTGCTGACCACACAGAAAAACAGCGGCCCGACTTTGCAGGCGCTGCTGGACGCTTCGCAGAAAACCGACGCAAAACAGGAGCTGACCGCCGCCGTGACGATGGCCTTTGCGGAAAGCGGCGGCATATCCGTCGACGCGATCGGTCAGGCCATAGACGATAAAATAAAGGAGCTCTCCGGGCAGCACTGGGACAGCGAACGCAGCCTGCCCGTCCGCAAGGCCGGAGGTGGCCGCTGGTCCTCGGGACTCGGCGAAGTGCTGAAGGCATACTACGCGCTCGACGACGCGCAGAGTGTACTTGACAACATTGCAAAATACGAAGCTGCGGCGGACAGAGCGGCGGCAGATTATGCTCTGCGCGACAGCGAGGCGCGCGAAGCCGAGGAAGCTTTCAACCGGTTCAGCGCATTCGCCGGAAAGCTGACTGCGCAGAGCGAACGCAGGAAGGCCGCCGTCAGGCTGCGCGCGGACATTGCAAAATACAACGATATTCTTGCAAAGTGGCCCTCGCTTGAGGACAGGCTTGCAAAGGCCAAGCTTCTGCGCGATGAAAAGGCGGCGCGGGAGCTCATAGACAAATATCTGGCCGCGAAGAAGCTCTCCGACGAGCTTGCTGTGCTGGACAAGGCCGCTGCGGAAGCTCCATGCCCGTCGGCCGCGGAAATATCCGGCGTCAGGCAGGCGCAAGCCCGGATTGCCGCTCTTGAAAACAGACTATGCGGAATAAATCTGAACGCCGCCGTCACCATGCTGGGCGGACACACCGTCGAGCTGCGCTCTCTCCGTACCGGGGAACCGGTGGATATAATCAGCGGCAGCGCTGTCATAACGGAGGCTGTCAGCATTGAAGTACCGGGCGTAATGACGCTGCGCCTGTCCCCCGCCAATGTGGACGTTGCCGCCGTAAAGGCGCAGCTTGACGAAGCAAAAGAAGCCGCCGAGGCTGTGCTCAGCCGCTACGGCGCTGCCGGCTGCGGCGAACTTGAAGCTCTCTCAGGCAAGGCGTCCGAACTGAAAAGAAACGCGGACAACGTGCGCGTCCGCCTCGACATGCTTCTTGGCGGCGAGAGCTTCGCGGAGCTTGAAGCGGCCGTCCGCCGCATAGGGATCGCTGCGCGCTCTGCGGACGAGATAGCAAAAGATATTTTCGCTGTCTGCGGCAATGCGGACGCTGCGGGCTTCATCGCCTCCGGGACAGCTGTCACCGGCGGCTATGCCGCAGACTACGGAAGCATCGGCCTGTTGAAAACGAAAGCCGCCGAAGCCGCGGACGAGCTTGCGCGCGTCTCTGCATCCATTGAAGAGTCTGGCAGCATACCGGCCGAATTTGCATCCATCGCCGACCCTGAGGCTCATCTTGCAGCGCTCAGGCGCGGGCTTGATGCGAAGCGACGGCTGCGCGAGGATGCGCTGACAGGCAAGGTCAGCGCAGCGAGTATGCTTGAATCCTACAGGGACTCCCTCAGCGGCGATCCCGCCGGTGAGTTTGAGAAGGCAAAGCAGCGGTTTGACGCACAGAGAGAGCTGCTCGGCCACTGGCTTCATATCCGCGAGATATTTCAGGCTCAGCGCGCCGCTCTCTCCCAGAGTCCCATGCATGATATTTCAGAGCGCTTCGCGCACTATCTCGGACTCATATCCGGCGGCAGGGTGTCATCGGAATTTCCGGACGAGAACAAGCTCGCCATGCAGATCTACAGCAACGACAGGCTGCTGGATTACGGCAAATTGTCCGAGGGCACGAAGGAAACCGTCTCCCTCGCTTTCCGGCTGGCCGCGCTCGACCATCTTTTCCCTGACGGCGGCGGTGTGGCCGTGTTTGACGATCCGTTCACCGATATGGACGACGAGCGCGCCGCCCGCTCATGCGCGCTTATAAAGGAATTTGCCTCGCGCCATCAGGTGATATTCCTCACCTGCCGCGAAGAATATCTCGGCGCACTCGGCGGGAACTCCATATACATGGACAGCTGAATATTGAAAAGCGCCTGCATCCAGCTGCGGATGCAGGCGCTTTTTCATATTATCCGTATTCATATCCCGCCGTTGGCAAAGGTATCCCAGCTGCGGTGCATATAGGTTTCAAGCGCGACAGGCTCGCCGGTATACTTTGCATCCCTGCCATCGGCAAGAAACTCCTCAAGGTACTGCCGCCGTCCCGTGGTGTACACAACGGGGATACCGGACATATCTGACGCCTCGCGGATAACATCATACCCGCGGCGCAGATCGTCCGCACTGGCAAAATTCAGCAGATTGGAGTTGTTCACAAAGCCCGTGACCGTCTGCCGTGCAAAGCCCTCCATATCGCCCTTGAGCTTGATGATCTTCTCCGCCGTCTCCGACATCGGACGGAAAACGTTGACTATATCATATACCTCAAGCTGTCCCGGTTCGAGCGCCGCGAAATCCTGATGATAACGCGCAAGGGACATAGCGCCCGCAGGGTCGCCGCCGACATCGAAAATCACCAGATCCCAATCCTGCGCGAAGGCCGACGCCACTGCGGCGGACACACTCGTCTGCGTCACGCCCTGACCGGCAAAGGTCGGCGAGACGACATCAATATGCTTTTCCTCCAGCAGCTTCACATGATCGGACATACGGAAATAGTCGTTTATTTTGTCGAGATCAACGACCTGTGTGCGCTTCCCTCCGGCGGCAGCCCGAACCGCGAGGTTCATCGCTATCTCTGTCTTGCCGGAGCCGTAGTTTCCGATAAGAATTATGATCTTCTTCATGGCCTTATCCTCCGTCCGTTTTTTATTATTATAATTCTTCCGGCACAATAAGTCCACCAGAAAAGCCATTTTTTGACGCTGCACGTCGGCGCCGGTCAGTTCAGATCCTGTTTTTCAAAGTTCACCGCGCTTATCTTATAGGTCAGCACATTCAGCACGGCAAAAATCACAGCGCCGGTCACAAGGAAAATCAGCTTCTGCGTCAGATATGCCGGATCCGCCGTGTCGAGACGGCTGCGCACAAACGGCACAGCGTAGGTCGATGCGATGTCCAGCGCCGTAAGGACGAATACGGCAATGCTCGACTTGATAAACGATACGCCCACCTTGGCAACATTTTTGTAATAGCTGAGGAAAAACACGGCGTTGAAAACACCGTACACGATGAATCCCTCGGCAAAGAGCGCAATGTTCGCATCCATTCCCGCCTGATTTCCGGCCGGATTCAACCGTCGGCTCAGCAGCACGAACGGTATCATTATCAGAAGCTGTACAAGCTCAATGATGACGGCAAACATGATGCGCGCCTTAACAACGTCCCTCTTGCTGACAGGCAGGCCAGCAGTATAGATAATGTCCCGGTTCTCGCGCCCCTGAAGGCAGGTGAAAAATATTGCCATCGAGACATAGAAGAATATCACGCAGTACGGATAATTCGGGATAAGCACCATCGCCGCAAGCACGAGCATGAACGGCGTGACCGGGTGCATGGACAGCACGAACTCCTTTTTCAGCAGCTTTGCCATTCAGTCCGCCTCCTTTTCAATATGCACCATTATTGACTCAAGATCGGCTTCCGTGAGGGGCACGTTCAGCTTTGCTGCGTCCTCTGCGGCGACAAGCGCGGAGAAGCCGTCCTTTGTACGCTTGCAGCCGGTGAGCCGGACGGGACTTCTTTCAAGCTCCTCCCTGCTGCCGAACTGAGCGATCATATATGACCTTTCAAACTCGCGCATCGGCGCGTCTGCAATTATGCGGCCTTTTTTTATATAAATTATATTGTCCGCGCACTTATCGAGGTCAGAGGTTATGTGCGTGGAGAAAAGTATCGTTTTCCCCTCGTCGCACAGCTTCATGAACACATCCAGCAGATCGTCGCGCGACACAGGGTCAAGGCCGCTGGTCGGCTCGTCGAGTATGAGCAGATCGGCATTGTGCGACAGGGCGAGCGTCAGCGCGTATTTCACTTTCATGCCTGCGGACAGCTGAGACGGCGTCTTATTCTCGTCGAGCGCGAACATATTCATATACCGGCGGTATGCCGCGTCGTCCCACGAATCATAAAAAGCCGTCGTCACAGCGGATATAACTCTGAGTTTTTTCTTCGGATAATAATCCACGCCGCTTGAAACATAGCCTATGCGGCTTTTTATCTCATGCTCATGCTGCTCAAAGTCCATGCCGAAAAACTCAATGCTTCCCCCGTCCGGGTGGACGAAGTTGAAAAGCGAATTGAGCGTTGTAGATTTTCCGGCGCCGTTGCGCCCGATAAAGCCGGTTATCTTCCCCGGCTCCAGCGAAAACGAGCCCCCGTCGAGCCTGAAGCCCGGATATACCTTCGTGAGCCCCTTTACATTCAGCACATCCATGCCTTATTCCTCCCCATCTTCATTTTCCGGGAAAACCGTCTCCGCAAGCTGTGAAAACATGCTCTGCGGCGGGATCGCCATCCCCCGCTTTATATCACCGAGCACGATGAGCGTGTCGCCGGGCCTGATGCCGAAAACCTCACGCGCCTCTTTCGGTATGACAAACTGCCCTTTTTCGCCGACCTTGACCGTCCACGCATATTTCCCCTTGGGTGTTTTTCTCATTTCTTCACCTTCAGTGTAAAATGTATGATTTGTATGATTTATATTACCACGCCAACATATCAAAGTCAAGGGCAATATGAGCGCCGCACAGACGGCAAAAGCCGCATGGGAGGAGAGAAAACCCGTGCGGCTCATATATAAAACTGCTGGCAGCAGTCTTTTGCTTACTTCATTACGGTGCCGTCTGCAAGCGTTATGGTGTATCCGTTATAGTTTATGGTTCCGTTGTTCACAAGGCTCGTAAGCGTGCAGCTGCCGGTCAGCGTCCACGTGCAGCCCGCTCCCACCGTCACTGCCGCGTTGTTTTCCGCCGCACTGCCGGAGCTGTTCTCTATAATGTTCACCGTACCCTTGAACTCGCTGCCGTTTGTGAGCGACATTGTGAGCGTGGATATACTATCGACAACAATATCGCCTGTCAGCTGCTGCGCGCTGGCCGTGAATTCCACCTGTGCGCCGTTCGAACCCGCGCTGCCCCAGCCGCGAGAACCGGAGTTTCCGCAGACGCGCATCAGATAAGTGCCTGATGCATTATTCACGATGTCCACGCCGGAGAGCTTTATGATACTGTGCGTATTTGTGACATAGATCATATCGCCGTTATCCGACGTCAGCGTGCCGCCCGTCATCGTGAACTCGGAGGTTCCGACATCCGCATCGCCGGACATGGACTGATAGATCATCACATTGTGTACGTTTTCATCGGAGCTTGAGCCATTCGTGCTGCTCATGCTGCCGGAGACATCGCAGTTCTCCAGCGTGATTGAATTCTTGCCCTCTATGACGAGCGCTTCAGAGTTATTGGCGGTAAGCTGTGCGTTTTTGACAGTAATGTCCGCAGTAGAGTACACCGCCGGGGAATTATAGCCGTTTGAGGTATAGCTGCCGCCGTCGACGTTCACGGTGCCGCCGCCTCTGTCGGAGCGTATGGCGGCGGATGAGCTGCCGGAGGTCTCGACGGTGAGATTTTCTGCATTTGTCACAGCGCCGCCGGTGGTCTGGATACCGCCGGAGTTATCCGCCGTCGTGGTGATCGTCGAGTCGGAGATATTAACCGTAGTGCCGCTTCCGTAGCTGAAAACGCCGTTGCCGTTCTGAGCCGAGGAGCTGACTGTTGCATCAGTTATGTCAACCGTTGCGCCGTTTGTGGCCAGCAGCGCCGCATTCATGCCGTAAAAATCCCCGTCCTCGGTGTTGGAGCTCGCGCCGCCGATCTTGCTCACCGTTATATCGGAAAGCTTGACCTCCGCGCCGTCTATTCTCAGCGCATTTTCGTCATCGCCCGCAGAGCTGTAGCTGCCGCCTGAATACTCGCCGTCTTCGCTGATGGTGTCGGCGCTGCTGCCCTGTGTGACCTCACCGCTGCCGCCGAAGCCGCCCGGCGCGCCGCCGGGCATGCCGGGGCCGCCTTTTCCGTCAGGCGCTTCACCGTCGGGCTTTTCAGGAGGCTCTCCGCCGGGTGCGCCGCCCTCCGGCTTCTCGGGGGGGTCTCCGTCCGGCTTATCCGCACCGGGTATATTCCCGCCCTGCATTGCGTCCTCCGCCTGCTCCGCAGTTGTCTGAGACGATGCGGCCGTTTCCGCTGTGGTCGACGAGCACGCGGCAGTCGTCAGCAGAAGCGCCAGCACCAGCGCGGCCGCCATGATTTTTTTCCAGCTTTTCATATTCAATCTTCCTTTCGGTCAATCAATAGTTTTTATCTCATTACGGCCTCAGTATACCGCGCCTTTCTTAAAAGCACCTGAAAGACCTGTAAACAATTCATTAAGCCACGGCCGCGCACTATTAATTCCGTAATGAAGGATCTGCGGGCTGTGTCCGCTCACCGGTTCCATGAAATTTTTATATTGACAACGATGAGACAAAGTGGTATTTTATTTTTACCATTTGGTTAAATAAAAATTTAGGAGTGATCTTATGTCCGAAAAGGAAAAAGCGGCGGCCAAGCTGCTGGATACCAGGCTCAGCGACAAAATTGCGAAGAAAATGTGCACCTGTGCGGTTATAATGCTTATTGCGGTGCTCATTCACGACGGCGACCACATCCGTCAGGCCTACAAATGGACCTACTCCATCCCCCTGTCTCTTTGGGCGCTGAATCTTACCGTATACGTGCTGCCCGTAGTGTCCATCTTCCTTGCCAAAAGCAAACGCTTTTCCGCGACGCTCGTCAGCGCTATCGCCGGTGTGTTCACGTCCGCTTCCTTCGTTATCCTGCACCTCTGCGGCTCATCTACCGGGCTTTGGGGCGTGTGGAACTTCTCATACTTCGAGCTCATTGAAGGCGTATGGTATAACGGCGTATTCTATCAGGGGATAGACACGCTCAGCTGGATATTCCTTTTCCACGTCCCGGCAATGTGCCTGCCCTGCTCCTACATATCTTTCAAGGAGTACCTCAGACTGAAAAAAGAAGCAAAAGCCGCATAAAAACGAAAGGAATGGAAAGGGCCGCGGCTCTTTCCATTTTTTGAAGCATGAAAACAACTCTGAGAATAAACGGTATGGACTGCGCCGCATGCGCGCCGAAGCTTGCCGCGCGGCTTGAAAAGCTCCGCGGCATACGCAGCGTTCAGGTGAACTATGCGGCCTCCCGCTGTACAATAGAATATGACGAGGCGGCGCTCACGCTTGACGGGCTGCACCGCGCTGTGCGCCGCGCCGGTTTCGATCTGCCGCTGGAGACGGTTGAGCTCGAATGCAGCTTTTACGACGCGAATGCAGCCGCGAAAGCCCTCGGCAGCGTTTTCGGCGTAAAATCCGCCGTCTGCGGCGAGGGCAGGATAACGGTCACCCTGTGGCCGGCCGGTGTCGACAGCAGAGCGCTTCTGAAAGCTCTGCGCGAGAGCGGGATATACGCAAGCGTCAAGGCTCGCAGCGGCGGCGAGGAGGACATACAGACTCACGACAGGATGCGGCTTTTAAAGGCTCTGTGCGTTTCCGTGCTGTTCACGATGCCGCTCGTATGGGACCTGCACCCGTATATACAGCTGGTGCTGGCAAGCATAGTGCAGTTCGGACCGGGGCAGTATTTCTACCGCGGCGCACGGCGCGCGCTCAGGCTCAGGACAGTGAGCATGGATCTGCTCGTCGCGGTCTCGACGACGATAATATACCTGTACAGCGTCTTTGTGACATTTACGGTCAGTCTGGACATACAGCTCTACTTTTTGTCCGAATGCGTGCTGCTGTCGTTTATCCTCTTTGGCAAATATCTGGAGACGCTTTCGCGCGGCGAAGCCTCCGGCGCGATACGCCGTCTCATGAGGCTGCGGCCAAAGCGTGTGACGGTCGTGCGCGGAAGCGAAGAAAAGGAGATAGACCTTGACGACGTCACGGAGCTGGATATTGTCCGCGTGCATCCCGGAGACCGCATCAGCGTCGACGGGACAGTGCTCGAGGGCAGCTGCTCAGTTGATGAATCAATGCTTACCGGCGAGAGTCTGCCTGTCGAAAAGGAGCCGGGAGACACGGTATACGCCGGTACGCTCAACCGCTCGGGCAGCATACTCATGTCCGCCTCCGGGATAGGCAGGGATTCCGTTCTCGAACAGATAATCCGCATCGTAGAGCACGCTCAGTGCTCCAAGTCGCCGGTCGAACGCTTCGCGGACAAGGTCGCGGCGGTATTCATCCCGGCCGTCGTGCTTATCGCAGCAGCCGTGTTCGTGCTGTGGTTCCGGTATCTCGCACCGGGCGATCTGAGCCGCGCGGTATACTGCCTGTGCGCGCTGCTGGTGATAGTCTGCCCGTGTGCGCTGGGGCTGGCCACGCCGACGGCCATAATGACCGGCTCGGGGCGCGCAGCAGAGCTTGGAGTACTGTTCCGCGACGGCGAGCAGCTTGAAAAAGCATGCAGGATCGACACGGTGGTTTTCGACAAGACCGGTACGCTCACCTACGGCGAGCCGGAGGTCACGGATCACATATGCATCTGCGGAGACCCGGACAGCACTTTGCTGCTTGCCGCCTCGGTCGAGCGCCTGTCCGAGCACCCGGTCGCCCGCGCCGTGACGCGCTGCACCGGCAGCCGCTATGCCTCGGCCCTACCATTTGCAGTCGATGATTTTGAGAGCCTGCACGGCGCGGGCGTATGCGGGACCGTACAGGGGCAGCGCGTCGTCTGCGGCAGCCGCGCGCTTCTGACAGAAATGTCTGTTGATCTGTCCGCGCTGGAGAACTTTGAAGATGTGCGCGAGCAGGCAAAAACCGAGGTTCTCATCGCTGTTGACGGTGAGCTGCGCGCCGTGCTGGGCGTTGCCGACAGGCTGCGCCCCGATGCGTCCGAGGCCGTCAGCCGGCTGCGCGCCGCCGGAATAGACGTGTGGATGCTCACAGGCGACAACGAAAAGACCGCCCGCGCCATTGCCGCGCAGGCGGGTATAGTTAACATAATACACGACACCCGTCCCGGCGGCAAAGCCGCCGAGATAAAGAAATTACAGGACAGCGGACGGTATGTGTGCATGGTGGGCGACGGGATAAACGATGCGCCCGCACTCGCCGCCGCGGACGTGAGCATGTCCGTCAGCACCGGGACCGATATTGCCATGGAATCGAGCGGGATAATGCTGCTCGGCGGCGAGCTTATGTCCGTACCGCTGGCGATCAGGCTCTCAAAGCGCACGATGCGCATCATAAAACAGAACCTCTGCTGGGCGCTATTATACAATCTTATCTGCATACCGGCAGCGGCGGCCGGGATCATTAATCCCTCTATTGCGGCGGCGGCAATGTCAATAAGCTCAAACGGTGTGCTGCTCAACTCTCTCCGGCTGAAAAATATGGAGCATAAAAATGAGAACGGAAAAATTTGAAACAAAGCTTTCCGGCATGATCTGCCCGGAATGTGAAGATGAGGCCGCCGCAGCGCTGCTGCACACGCGCGGCGTCATATCAGCCGATGTGAGCTACCGCAGCGCTGCGGCAAGGATCACATATGACCCGGATATAACCGGCACGGCGCAGATATGCCGCGCGCTCAGCGAGGCCGGTTATCCGCCCGGCAGCCGCGGAAGGAGCGGCGTCATTGCGGACATATGCGCCGCGTTCGCGGTCGTGCTGCTGACCGTGTTCATCCCGAAGCTGACGGCACTGGTCGCAGTCCCTCAGGCGGAGGCCGGCGCCGGATACGGCGCGCTCTTTGTCATAGGACTTCTCACAGGAGTGCACTGTATCGGCATGTGCGGCGGAATAATGCTTACGCAGGCCGGCGCGGCAAGGAAAAGCCGCTTCTCCGGCCCCGCGCTCTACAATCTCGGGCGTGTTATAAGCTATGCCGCGGTGGGCGGCGCATGCGGCGCGCTTGGCAGGATCATAAGCTATGATGCCGCATTCAAAAGCATGCTCTTTACAATGTGCGGCGCGCTCGTCGTGCTGATAGGCCTGCGGATGTGGGGCGTGCCGTTTCTGCGCCGTCTGAGCGCGCAGCTCAGGCGGCCATGCGAATTGCCGCAGGACGTGCGCCGGAAAACGCTCGGACGTCCGCTGCTCATAGGCATAGCCACTGGGCTCATGCCCTGCGGTGCGCTGAGCGCGATGTGGCTTTACAGCGCAGCATCCGGCAGCGCCGCCAAAGGCGCTGCCTCCATGCTCGTTTTCGCGCTGGGCACGGTGCCGGCCATGCTGCTCTTCGGCGCGCTCGGTTCGATGATCCCGAAAAAATACAACAAATATATCCTCAAATGCAGCACCGTGCTCATTGTCTCTCTCGGCCTTGTGCTGATGATAAAGGGCATACGGCTGGTATAACGGCAAATATACGCCTGCGGACGCGTTCCGCGGGCGTATATTTGTTTATTTTATCACAATTTGTCTAGTGACAAGCCGCCGCTTGTGTGGTATTCTATAATGTGGAGATAGCAAACACCTTATCAGATTTATTTTGGAAGGGAGAAACATATGGTAACAAACAAGGAAAAGCTTTTTGCCCTCGGCAAGAAGATGACCGACCGCATCCCATACAAACTTGGTCTTGAAAAGCTCACCGAGGAAAGCCCTGAATACTGGGGTCTTGTCAACGTTCTGGACGATGACATGGTGGACATCGCGCTGAGCATGCCGCAGCGCAAGCCGCAGACTATCGAGCAGATCTCTAAGTCTTCCGGCTGGACCGACATCAAAAAGCTTGAAGCCAAGCTTCAGGAGATGGGCGAGGTCGGCCTGATCGAGTGGAACTGGGAAAATCCGCAGCATGTGAAGCAGTATCTGCTGCCGCTGTTCGTCCCTGGCGCCGCCGAATTTTTCAACATGCGCAAGGGCTTTGTCGACGCGCATCCCGAAGTATGCGACTTCTTCAACGCAATGACACGTCTGCCGCTCGAAAAGGTCACGCCGATGGTGCCTCCCGGAGGCGCCGGGATAGGCATGCATGTTATTCCCGTTGAAAAGGCGATCCCCAACGGCTCCAAGTCCGTCAGCGTGGAGCATCTTTCCCACTGGCTGAAAAAATACGATTACTTCTCTGTCGGCATATGCTCCTGCCGCCGTGCGCAGTCCAAGCGCGGCGAGGGTTCCGGCGATATTGAAGATTTCTGGTGCATTGCTGTCGGCGACTGCGCAAGATACTGCGACGAGACCGGCAAGGACGGCAAGACCGTCACCTATGACGAAGTAATGGAGATACTCCAGCGCGCAGAGGATGAAGGCTACGTCCACCAGATCACAAATATTGACGGCGAGGACAAGATCTTCGCTATCTGCAACTGCGCGCCCGGCGTCTGCTACGCCCTGCGCACATCCCAGCTGTTCAACACCCCCAACATGTCGCGCAGCGCATACATAGCGCATGTCGACAAGGAAAAGTGCGTTGCCTGCGGCAAATGCGTCGAGGTCTGCCCCGCGGGCGCCGCAAAGCTCGGCCAGAAGCTGTGCACAAAGAACGGCCCCGTAGAATATCCCAAGCACGAGCTGCCCGACGACACCAAATGGGGTCCCGAAAAGTGGGATGAGAACTACCGCGACAACAACATGATAAACTGCTATGACAGCGGCACGGCGCCCTGCAAGACCGCCTGCCCCGCGCATATCGCAGTCCAGGGCTACATCAAGATGGCCGCAGAGGGCCGCTATCTTGACGCGCTCAAGCTCATCAAGCAGGATAACCCCTTCCCCGCCGTCTGCGGCAGTATCTGCAACCGCCGCTGCGAGGATGCATGCACCCGCGGCACTATCGACGATCCCATCGCTATCGACGAGATCAAGAAGTTCATCGCCGAACAGGAGCTGCATGCCGAAACGCGCTATGTTCCCCCTCTGCGCACTCACCGTCAGTCCCGCGAGGGCTACGATGAAAAGATCGCCGTCATCGGCGGCGGCCCGGCCGGTCTGAGCTGCGCATATTATCTTGCCAACATGAGCTACCCCGTGACCGTATTCGAGAAGAATGAGATCCCCGGCGGCATGCTCACCACCGGCATCCCCAGCTTCCGCCTTGAAAAGGACGTTGTGAACGCTGAGATCGACGTTCTGCGTCAGATGGGCGTTGAGTTCAGATGCGGCGTTGAGGTCGGCAAAGACGTCACGCTCGACGAGCTGCGCGCTCAGGGCTACAAGGGCTTCTTCCTCGGCATCGGCGCACAGAAATCCGCCCCGCTCGGCATTCCCGGCGAGGCTCTGAAGGGCGTTTACGGCGGCGTTGATTTCATGCGCGAGGTAAATCTCGACAAGCACCCCGAAATAGGCAAAAAGTGCGCGGTCATCGGCGGCGGCAACGTCGCAATGGATGTCTGCCGCAGCGCTGTGCGCCTCGGCGCTGACGAGACCTATATCATCTACCGCCGCAGCGAGGCAGAGATGCCCGCCGACAAGGCTGAGGTCGCAGAGGCACGTGAAGAGGGCGTTCAGTTCCGCTTCCTGTGCGCGCCTGTCGAGATCATCGGCGACGGCGAAAAGGTCACCGGCCTGAAGGTCGAGCTCATGGAGCTCGGCGAGCCTGACGAAAAGGGCCGCAGGAAGCCCGTCGGCACCGGCAAATTTGAAACTATCGAGGTCGATTCCGTTATCGGCGCTATCGGCCAGAAGGTCGATCTCGGCGGTATCGCTCCCGAGGGCATGACCTTCAACAAGAACGGCACCGTCATTGCCGATCCCGTTACTCTCCAGACTGCTCAGCCCGACGTATTCGCCGGCGGCGATGCTCTGACAGGTCCGAAGTTTGCCATTGACGCGATAGCTGCTGGCCGTGAAGCCGCCGAATCTCTGCACCGCTATGTGCATCCCGGCCAGAGTCTCACTCTTGCACGCAACCGCCGTCATTTCATAGAGCTCAACAAGGACGACGTCATGATCCCCGTCGACAGCTTCGACAGCGGCTCCCGTCAGGTTCCGGGCACGGATGTGGCAAAGGCCAGAAGCTTCTCCAACTCCCGTCTCTCCTTCACCGAAGAGCAGGTCAAAAAAGAGGCTGCCCGCTGCCTCGGCTGCGGCGCGACTGTGGTCGACGAGCATAAGTGCATCGGCTGCGGCCTGTGCACGACCCGCTGTGAATTTGACGCCATCCATCTCAGCCGTGATATTCCCGATGCCTCCAAGATGTACAAGGCAGAGGACAAGATGAAAGCTATCCTCCCCTACACCATCAAGCGTCAGGTCAATATCATGCGCAGCAAGAAGAACAAATAATGCACGAATTAGGCACCGTAGTATATGTGATAGACACCGTTGAAAAGATTGCCTCCGAGAACAAGCTGACCACAGTCGGCTCTGTAACGCTCGAGGTCGGCGAGGTCAGCGGAATAATACCAAGCTATCTCTCGGATTTCTGGCTGTATGCCAGAAAAAAGTCGGAGCTTCTCAAGGAAGCGGAGCTGAAAATCGAAACGCTCCCCGCCGTCACCTTCTGTCAGGACTGCAAGCAGACTTACCCGACTGTAGAATATGGCAAGGAGTGCCCAAATTGCCGCAGCTTCAACACCTTTCTTGTCACGGGCAATGAGTACAATATCAAAGAGATAGAGGCCATGTAGCGCAGAACACCCGCATCCGGTCAAACCGGCTGCGGGTGTTTTTGTACGCGTCGCTCATTTTATCAAGGATACTGATCGATGAAATGAGCGGCACTTTGCGTTATGTCAACCTGCACATGCTGCCGGTCTTTTCTTTGCTTCTTATCTTATTTCCTGTTCGAGGCAGTCAAATTCAGGCGTTGAAAAGAAATCGCCAAGGGTTATTTCAAACCCGTCGCACAGCTTTTTTATAGTCACGATCCCGGGATTCTTGCTCTCTCCGTTCAGAATACTCTTTATTGTCGCCTGCGGCACAGCCGCAATATTGCTTATACCATTCGGTGTCAGCCCGCGCTCACGGCACAGCTGCATGATACGTGAAGCCACGGCTTCTCTTGTGTCCATATATACATCCTCCAAGTGATTTATCACTAAATGATAAACTACTTGGATTTTTTATATTAGTGATACTTCACTAATTCATGTGTTTGTGTTATATTAGTGATATATCGCCAATATTAAATTGGATAACGCCGGATTTCATTTTGCCGGTATATGACGCTGCCAGCTGCTCAAGATACAGAAAATCTGTTTTGCCTCCGTTTTCTTTGTGCGGAACAGCGTCGATCTCAACAAAAAACTTTATTTAAAATAAAAAGTGCGCAGCCGAAGCTGCGCACGAAAAACGTACAGCTGCTCCTGCTGCGACACAGTTCATCCCTTTACCGGCATGACGAACAGACCATACGTTTTTGCCAAACGTATAGCCGGTAAAGAGAGATTATTAAACTGTGTCGCAGCATAGATACTAACATATGCCGCTGTTATTTTCAAGTCTGAAACAGCAGCAAACAGCCCCCGGACGCGGCCGCTCATTCGAGCGGGCTGTCCAGGGGCTGTATCTCTTGAATTTTACTCCGTTCTAAGTGCCTCTACGGGGTCTTTCTTCGCGGCGAGGCTGGACGGTATCAAACCGGCAAAGAAAGTCAGCACAACGCTGATAATCACAAGTATCACGCCGCCCGCCCACGGGAGCGTGGAATTGATGTTCATGATGCCGGTAAGGTCATGAACAATGAGGTTGATCGGGATATTCAGCAGCAGCGTCATGCCGATACCGATGAGGCCGGCAGTAAGGCCGATGATGAACGTCTCGGCGTTGAATACGCGTGAAACATCCTTCTTCGATGCGCCGATCGCACGGAGAATACCGATCTCCTTTGTGCGCTCAAGCACGCTGATGTAGGTTATGATGCCGATCATTATCGACGAGACGACTAGCGAAATTGCGACGAAAGCTATAAGCACGTAGCTTATGACGTTGATTATCGTCGTAACGGAGCTCATCAGCAGCGCCACATAGTCGGTATAGGTGATCTGGTCGTCGTCGCCCACCGAGTCATTGTAGCGGTCTATCGCGCTGGCTATGGCATCCTTATCCTCAAATGTGGAGACATAGATATTTATCTTGCTGGGGCTCTCAAGATCGACATAGCCGAGCTTCTTGAGATTGTCCTTGAGATTTGAGTCGGAATACACCGGCGGCATCGCATTTTTGTAGATCCAGAGATAATCGTCATCCTCCAGCGCAAGGAGCTTGAACTCGCCCGCAAGCTTACTGTCGGAGAGGTTGCGGTACAGCGCTTCCATCTCGGAGGCGTAGCGCTCCTTGATCTGCTCCGCTATCATCTGCTCCACATACTCAAAGAGCGTGTCGTCGTCCATCTTGCTGAGCATGGAGGAATACTTGGGATAGTATTTCAGCACCATGTCCTCAATATCTGCGCGGGTCATGCCGTCCGTCTGCTCGTCTACGAGATCCTGCACATAATCATCCTCGGGAACGCTCATGTACTTCACGTACACATCCGCAAGCTCTTCATCTGTCGCACCTGCGATATACTCTCTGGCAGCCTCCGTCTTGCGGGCGTTGGAGAACGCCTCATCCTCATCGTCTAGGAACGGCAGGCCGTTGAACACGTCGTGCTCCGGGTCGCTGAGCTGACGGCTGACAAGCTCCTTCGTTTCCGCTTCCTTTATGACATGCTCGACGAGCGCGTGGGTGTAGCCGATCGCGCCGCTCATCATGCCGGAAACGGCATCCTCATTCTGGCGGATAATGCCGACGACCTTAACGTCCATACCGTTATCGTACAGTGTGCGCAGGCCAAGGTCCTCATCCGCAAGATTTATATACGCCTCCGTCTCCTCATCATAGCTGTACTCATCCGCCGGATAAATATAGCGCACGACAAGACTGCACATATCCTCATAGCTCCAGCTCTCAAGCTCCGCGTTGAGATTTTCCTGATCCATGAAGGTCTGCATATCGTCCGCCAGATCGCTGTTGGACTTGAGGCCGAGAGCATAGAGCACAAGGTCGGAGACCTCATTGTTCTTGTCTATCACGAGCACGACCTCGTCATAATTTTCCGGCCAGTGGCCGTATACAAGGTCATACTGATTTTTCAGCAGCGGGTTGACCAGCTCGCCGTTCTCGCCGGAGAGCATCTCCTGCCACGCGTCATATGCGGAATAATACGAGCCGAATGTCGAGAAATACGAGCTGTAGTCGCCGCCGAAGGTCTGCCCCATCGCGTTTTGCAGCAGCTCGACTATATCAGTCTTGACAATATTGCCGTCAACATCCTTGGCATAGAGATTCATGTCAAGATCGTAGGAATACTGCACGGAGCTTATATACTGCTTTACGTCCTGATCCGTCTCAAGGAATTCCTTGAACGGCTTGAGATTGTTGACCTGCTTGTCGGCAGAGATCATGGAGTTCATCAGATCATACAGTATGGTGCTTGAATACACGGCGTCCTTATCGTGCTGATTTTCCTCCGCCTCAGAGTGCACGCCCATGAGTGAGGTCATCATGCTGCTCATATCATAGCTCTCTGCCTCGATCGTGACCGGGTAGCTGGAGAGCGTATCCTCCTGCACCTTGTCTATATAGTTCTGTATGCCGTTTGAAAGCGACATGATAAGCGCGATGCCGATTATTCCTATGCTGCCGGCAAAGGCCGTGAGGATCGTCCTCGCCTTCTTCGTGAGCAGATTATTTGTAGACAGCGCCAAAGCCGTCAGAAAGCTCATGGAAGTCTTTTTGCCCTTCGCTTCAACTGCGGGCTGCTCTGCGTCGTCTGAGCTGTACGGCTCCGTATCGCCGACTATCAGTCCGTCCTTGAGGCGGATTATACGGCTTGCATAGCTCTCGGCCAGATCCGGGTTATGCGTGACCATAATTATAAGCTTATCCTCGGATATTTCTTTGAGGATGTCCATAATCTGCACAGAGGTATCAGAGTCAAGAGCGCCGGTAGGCTCGTCGGCAAGGAGAATATCCGGGTCGTTCACAAGCGCGCGGGCTATGGCCACACGCTGCATCTGGCCGCCGGACATCTGGTTGGGCTTCTTGTCAAGCTGGTCGCCGAGGCCGACCTTCGTCAGCGCGTCAACGGCCCGCGCCCTGCGCTCCGCCGGAGCGACGCCGGAAAGCGTCAGCGCAAGCTCGACGTTTGAAAGCACCGTCTGATGCGGGATGAGATTATACGACTGAAATACGAAGCCTATGGAATGGTTTCTGTACGAGTCCCAGTCGGCATCGGTAAAATTCTTCGTAGACTTGCCGTTTATGACAAGGTCGCCGGAGGTATACTGATCCAGTCCGCCGATAATGTTGAGCAGCGTAGTCTTGCCGCAGCCGGAGTGGCCGAGTATCGCAACAAATTCGTTCTCCCTGAATTCAAGGTCTATCCCCTTGAGCGCATGGACAACCGAATCGCCCGCCATATAATCCTTCTTGATGTTTTTCAGCTTGAGCATTGTATTCCCTCTTTGCGCATGATTTATTTTCAGTTGACACGGCGGTGATTCTGCGGTAAAATAGCAAAGCTCGAAATAAGCTTCCGTAGCTCAGCAGGATAGAGCGTCCGCCTCCTAAGCGGAAGGTCGCGCGTTCGAATCGCGCCGGGAGTGCCAGCCGTTCGCTGTTTATACAGCGGGCGGCTTTTTCTTTCTAAAAGCGGAAAATATTTTATCACTTTACTCCGCGTTTGTCTTGAGGTTTTCTTAATTTTTAATTGAACGTTCACATTTTACGCGCCGCTTTTTTATCTGTCTTTACAGTCCGCGCCCGTCAGCCGCAATTAGTGCGCCGGGTCATGCCAAAAACTGTCCATTGAACAAAACCGCCCCGGGATCTATACTGATCCCGGGGTGATCACATGAAGCTTTGTTCTATTCTGCGCCGGATGCTTGCAATGTGTCCTGACGCGTGGTACATATTTATCCGCACGATGCAGCTGTGCGTTGTGCTGCTGTTCTGCTCGTTCATGCTGCTGCTCGAATGGAACGGGAGCATGCTCGACAACTACGCGCTGTACATGACGGCGCGCTCGCTCAACGAAACATCACAGGCACTGCTGCTGATCGCGGTTCTGTTCTCGGTTTTTATTGAGGATGCTCAAAGCTGAAGCGCGTAGAACTCTTCCCTGCTCATCGTCGCGTTGAGCACGTCCAGAAGCGCATCCGCCGTGAGCTTTTCCGGCAGATCAAGCTTTTTTATGAGTGCGGCCCGTTTTTTGCGGCTGCCTGTGCCGCCGCTTAGTCCTCGGGCAAACATATCCGCCTTCGTTATCCTGCCGCCGTGCGTATCAGGCGCGTCCGCGCCGTCTATCGTCGCCCCGGCGCGGATGAGCGCGTCAAGCAGCACCTGCGGGCGCATGCCCTCCACGCCAAGCTTGCCCTCCTTCGACGGCGCAGCCTTGCGCCGCTCCTTGCCCGCCACATCCGGTATGTAGGCGTGCTTGACGAGCTTCGGGTCAACGCAGCCTTTGATAAAGTTCCTTATCACAAAGCCAGCCCCGTCGGAGTCCGTCAGCACGATAAGGCCGCGCGCCTCCGCCATCGTTCTGAGCAGCTTCTGCTTCTGCGCGTTGTTGAATATCCCAAAGCCGGCAGTCTCGATTATCGTCGCGTCGACGATCTGGCTGAGCGTGTTCTTGTCATAGCGCCCCTCAACGACTATGACCTCCCGTACCCTATACATCATCTTCACCTGCGGCTATGCGCATAACGATCTCCTTGAGCAGTTCCTCATCATCCTGAGAACTGCTTTTCATCATATAATCGGCGTCTGCGCAGAGCTCCACCGCGCTTTTAAGCTGCGGCAGCGTAAAGCCGCGCGCGGAATTGACGAGATTTTTCGCCAGAAATTCGTATTTTATCGAGCATGTATCCATCACGTATTTCAGCCCGAGCCCTTCCTCCAGAGCGAGGCGGGCGGCGTAGAGCTTGCGCATCTGTGCGCCGAGCAGCGCAAGCAGCGCTATCGGCTCATTATTTTTATCTGACAGCAGCTCTGCAAGCGTCGCGGCAGCCTTTTCATAGCTCCTGTGCGCGATCTGATCCGAGAGGCTGAATATCACCGCCTCCGGGATATGATGCGCGACGGCTTCCACGTCGTTCACCGTGACCCTGTCTCCCTTTGCATACGCCGCGACTTTCTCTATCTCGGGTATGAGCTTGTTCATGAGATCGCCGCTGATGAATATGAGCCGCTGCACGGCCTCAAAATCCACGCTCTTTCCCGCTGCCGCAAAACGGCGGCTGATCCAGTCCACCAGCTGCCCCTGCGACTGCTGCGTGAACTTCATATCGCAGCCCCGCTCGCGTATCGCCTTTATGAGCTTCAATCGCCCGTCCGGCTCATACTGCGCGCTTTGGACGAAAGCTACGGTGCAGTAGTCCGGGATGTCGGACAGAAGCTTCACGCACGTATCTGCGTCCTTGAGCTTATTTATGTCCACGCCGCGCAGCTCAACAAAGCTGCGCTCCGTCATAAACGGCACAGCGTCTATAGCGCCTTCAAGCTCGCGGCAGTCAAGCTCCGGGCCGTCCATGCGCTTGAAGCTGAAGCTGTCCTCCCCCTCCGGGATGCACCGCTTCTTCAGCGCAATAAGAAACTGCTCTCTAAGATAGTCCTCAGGCCCGTACAGGAGGTACAGCCGTTTCGGCCCCTCCTCTTTCAGCTTTCTTATCTCCTGACTGTAGTTGAGTTTTTTTTCGTCTCTGGTGCTCTTCTTTGCCATACATATTCTCCATACGTCCGGCAGCCTCAGGGCTACCATATACGTATTTCTACATTTCCGTTCAGATCCGTCCTGTATATATCACAGCCGTAAGCTTCAAGCCGTTCAAGCGTCTGGCTGGTTGGATGCCCGTAGGTATTGTATCCCACGCTTATGACCGCCGTGTCCGCGCCAGTCTCCTCGAGCAGGGCAGGACTGCTGGAATACTTGGAGCCGTGATGCCCCGCTATCAGCAGCTCCGTGCCTGACAGGTCGTGCTCCGCCGCAAGTTTTCCCTCGGCCTCAGCCGGCGCGTCCCCTGTCACCAGCATGTCATAGCTGCCGAGCGACACCCGGCACATCATGCAGCGCTCGTTTGTGTCCCCGGAGTCTGCCGGGGCATAGAGTTCAAGTCCGATGCCGCCTATGCCTGCGGATGTATCGCTTGAAATATACTCGAGCTCCGCACCGTGGCGGCGGGCGCTCTCAAGTATCGGCTCATACAGCCCGTCGTCATCGTTCGGGTCGGACGGCATTATGATGCGTTCCACATCGACCATTTCCATCAGCTGCAGCACTCCGTTTGCATGGTCGGCGTGCAGATGCGTCAGCACAAGCGCGTCTATACGCGTTCTGCCGCGGCCGAGAAGATATGCCCCGGCCGTCTCTCCCGCGCGTCTCTGTTTTCCGCCTCCGCCGCAGTCTATAACGATGCAGCTGCCGCCGGACATGACCGCTATGCTCTGCCCCTGTCCGACATCCAGCACCGTGATCGTGCCGCTGCCCTGTAAATATCCATGCTTCACTGTCAGCAGTATCACAAAAAGCGCCGCCGCAGACAGCGCCGCCGGACACAGCAGCTTGTATGCCGCCCCGGCCCTGGTGAATGCCGCGGCCGCTGCAAGGACATACACCAGCACTATCCACCAGACGGCAGCGCCGTTATCCAGATATAAAAGCGCAAACGGCACGGACGATATGAGCCCCGCAACGGCGAATATATAGCGTGCAGCCCAGGACACAAGCCATGCGGCCAGTACGCCGAGCGGCGTGTATATGAGCGCCAGCGCGCATGCCGCAAGGCCGCCGCAGAAGCAGAGCGAGACAGCCCACAGCGCGGCAACATTCATAAGCGGCGAGAGGATCGCCACGTATCCGAAATGTATCGCGGTCAACGGCACCGTCACTACCATGACGGCAAGCGACGTCGCCGCTATGCCGGCCGGGTACCGCAGTATACGCCGCGCCCTCGCAGAGCGGACGGTCTGCATGATCAGCGCGTTTATCCTGCCGTTGAAGCACAATATCCCCGCCATTGCTCCAAAAGAGAGCTGGAGACTCACACTGGCGGCAGCGTGCGGATTTGCAAGCAGCACGAGCGCCAGAACAGTTGAAAGCGCCGTTGCAGGGTCATTTTCGCGCCGGACGACCGGCGCCATGAGCAGCAGCGACTGCATAAACCCCGCTCTCACAGCCGACGGGCCTGAGCCCGTGACCAGCACGAACACCCACAGCAGCCCTATGCAGAAAAGCGAGCTGCGCCGTGTTTTTCCGAACAGCAGCTGAATAAAGCTCACGAGAAATGCCACATGCATGCCGGAGACCGCCGCGATATGCATAAATCCCGCTCTTGTCAGCGCCAGATAGCGCGGGATGTCATCATAGAGCCCGGTTTTATCGCCGAGCATGACCGAGCGGAAAAAGCCCGAAACATCCTGCGAGAAAATACTGTTCACGGTCCTGGCGATATAATGCCTGATGCGTACCGGAAACGTCAGAAACGCAGACCTGCCCTCTGACACCGTTATATCCGATTTTGCATATGCTGTCAGGTATATACCCTTGGAATTATAATAGTCATAATCCTTACCGTACCTTGTGTCCGCAGCTTTCAGCCGTGCAGTGAGATGTATATGCTCACCCGGCTGCGCGCCTGCAAGCTGTTTTTCATCGTCATACAGCAGGGTCTTCAGGTGGGGCATATCACCGCTCAGTCTTACCTCCGCCCGGCAATAGCCGTCATACTCTGCGGGATAATCCAGCAGCACAGCGTCTATCTCAAGCGTCTCCCCGCTGAGCTCTGCCGCGGGGACGGTCGTCCTGTCCGCATGGAGCCGGAACACCGCGCACCCGGCGGCAATGGCAAAAGCGGCGATTATAAATCCGCGCAGCCAGCGGCGCCGTGCCGCGAGCAGCAGCACGGCCGCGGCGGCAAAGGCGGCCGCAGCCGGTATAAGGCTGCCGGTGGGCAATATATAATTTGCGGCAAACACCGCAGCCGAAAACGCCACCGCGCCGATCGCAAGAACCCGCATGAGCTCACCTTCCAGATAATTTCCGCCGTGGGACCGTCAGGTCAATATGTCTCTTTACATTCTGCTCTTCATACCGAGCAGGAGCATGGACAGCTTTTCCATGCCGTGATAATTCAGCCACATTATGATGCGGCGGTTGCGCGTTTCGCTGCGGTAGCTCCCGCACGCGCTCAGATCCGGGATATTCTCTTTGACATAGCTCCTAAGTTCGGCTATCACCTGCCGCTTTTCAGGCGATCTCTGCGCGGCAAGACGCTTTATGGAGTCGAGCAGGACATGATTTATCAGCAGGAATTCAAACTCGGACCTGTAGCCGCCCTTATCGGCAAAGGCGCGTATATCCTCCATGATCGCAATGATGTCAAGATTCTTGCGGGCATTGTTGTTGTTCATCGTCGACGCCTGCCCGCAGCGGTAAATATAAAGCGGCTTTTCGACAAAAACCGTTTTTCGGCTGAGCATAAGCATTTTCGCCGAAAATGCGAAATCCTCGTACCACAGGCCTTCGGGAAAACGTATGCCGCCGACCGCGGACGCACGGAATATCTTATTGCTGGATGAGCCTGCGGCGGCAAGCGGCGCGTCCTGTATCGCGGCTTTTACGTATTCGCGCCGGCCGTCGTCAAAGCGTTTTTCCATATCGCATATTACAACGTCCGCATCATTTTCTGCGGCAGCGCCAAGCATGAGCTCGAACGCGTCGGGCTCGATATAGTCATCGCTGTCGATAAAGCTCAGAAACTCGCCTCGGGCCATATCTATACCGAAGTTTCTGGCCCGGCCCTGACCGCCGTTTTCCAGCGTGAGAGTTCTTATTTTCTCCGGGAAACGCGCGGCATAGTCCGCCATTATCTCGCCGGACCTGTCGGGTGAGCCGTCGTTCACGAGAATTATTTCAAAGTCGTCCATGGTCTGGGCGAGGACAGAATCCACGCACTCGCCGAGATATTTCTCGGCTTTATATACCGGTATGATAACGCTGAGCTTCATTTGCATCCTCCGTCAGGCACAGCGCGCTCGCGCACTGTGCGGTAATATATGAGTGCAAGGAGCACCGAGAGATATATCGACACATTCGGGCGGCGCAGCAGCGCGCCGGAGAGCTCTGCAAGCCCCATCTGAAGCGCAAAGCATATCAGCAGCGTAAAATTGAGCAGATTCAGGCTGCCGTGGAAGTCCTTCACTACGCGCTGTACAAGCTTCCAGACAAAAAGCAGAATAAACGCCATATACAGCCCAAATCCGAGATAGCCGTAATAATAGAACAGCGCGGGCCAGTCGTTTTCCGGGTCATGCGCTGGGTCCTTTATCTCCGAGACCTCATAGCCGACAAGCTTTGTCAGCGTATCCGTGTCCTCCCAGATCATAGAAGCATAATTGCGCTTCATAAGCCGGGTGTTGATAAGCTCGGCCGCAGAGGTCGTCATATCGTACTTGCGCATTATGCGCTCCATATCAAAGCGGTCAAACATCTCCGGGAGAACATTCCACATCAGCTTATAATAGTACGTCTCAAACGCTTCGCGCACAACGGGATCCGCAAGCTTTTCATCCACCGTCATATTTGCCGGGTCGTAGCCTTTTTCTTTCAATATGCGGACAAGCTCGTCCTCATCCTTGAACGCTATGGAGCTTCTCTGCATAGCCTCCACCTTGGCCCGCGGCGTATACGGATAAATTACGGCCGAGAAAACAGCCAGCAGCAAAAGAACAACGACAAGCAGCCTGTTAAGCTTCGCCTTGTTGACGGCACGGTTGATGACAAGAAAAGCCGCGAAGCCCACAAACAGCGCAAAGATGCTGAAATAACAGGCCTTGGTACCGTTTGAAATGAGCACGGCGCAGATCACGGCCGGGACTATAACGTTCAGCCACCTGTTCTCGCTTTTCACCGCAAAATACATTGCAAAGCAGGAAAGCGTGACCAGAATAATACTGTTGGCGCAGCGGTTATTGTCGATGACCCAGCCGCTCACGCCGAGGCCAACGCCATACGTGACATTCTCTGTGCCGGTAACTATCGCCGCGGCGAGAGCCAGCAGGACAAGCCCCGCAGCGGTCTCCATCGCCTTTACCGCCTGATCCTTCATCCGCTCGTCCTTTATGGCATACACAAAGCAGATCGCCAGAACCGGCATCTGCGCTACACGCGCCATATACGATATGTCCCTGAACGGATCGATATAGCCGACGCGGAAGCAGTTGAGCACATGCAGAACGCAGAACAGTCCGATAACAAGCATTGATATGACAAAATGCCTCCTGCGCCTGAGGCTGAAAAGCATGCAGACCGGCAGCACTATCATTATTCCAAGCCGGATATAGCCCGCCCAGCTGGAGTGCGTATTGTTCGTCCAGTATGCGAGGACGTCCAGCACGGGCTGCGCCGCTATAAGTATGAACAGCCAATTTTGCTTTATTATGCTGAAAAAGTTTTTTCTCCCGTTGTCCATATATACCCTTCCAATTCCAAGTAAAAAAACAGAAAGCACCCTCCGGTAAACCAGAAGATGCTTTCTGCTGTCTGTCGCTGTAAAAATTACAGGCGCTCTTTGACCTTTGCCTTCTTGCCAACGCGATCGCGCAGGTAGTAGAGCTTTGCTCTGCGAACTTTACCCTTGCGGACGGTGGTAACAGAGACGATAGAGGGAGAATGTACGGGAAATACCTTCTCGCAGCCGACACCGTAGGAGATACGGCGAACGGTAATGGTCTCATTGATGCCGCCATGCTTCTTGGCAATGATGGTGCCTTCGAAAGCCTGGGTACGCTCACGGTTGCCTTCCTTGACGAGAACAAGGACACGCACGGTGTCGCCAATGTTCATTTCGGGAAGCTCGGGCTTCATATAACGCTCGCTGAGAATTTTGACCAGATCCATAATCTAATCCTTCCTTGTATATAGACGTTCTTACCGGAGGGCACCAACGCGCCTCGGCAGCGGACCGCCTTTCTCACCTGTGGGTGTTCCCACAAAAGCCTTGATATGATACCACATTCAGCCGCAAAATGCAAGCATTTTCTGCCTTACTTTGCGTCCCCGGCAAGCTCGTATATGCTGTTGAGTATCTTCTGATTATATTCAATTAGATCGTCAGGCTTTTTCTCCTGTTTTTGGGCCGCAGCAAGCGCCTCAGCCATGTTCTCGCAGCCCTTCAGCCCCTCCGTATAGCTTTCAAGATTCTTTGTGCAGTACAGCGGCAGCCCTACTGCCATTGCCTCCATTATGTTCAGAGGCTGTCCCTCGTACCGCGAGGTCGATATGAATGCATCCATCCGCGCCATATAACAGTACGGATTGCTCCTGCGGCCGAGGAAGCACACCTTATCTTCTATGCCGAGCTGCGCCGCCTGCGCTTTCAGCGCCGCCTCATCCGGTCCGTCGCCGATTATATACAGCCGCAGATCATCTCTCCGCCGGCACGCCGCGGCAAAATCCCCAAGCATTATATCATAGCCCTTCTGGTGGCACAGACGGCCAAGCGCGACGAAATTCATGCAGTTCCCGTCAAGCTCAAGATCCGGCGGGTCCTCACGCTCTTTTTCGTGTATCTCGGCAACATTTATCACGTTCTGGATCACGCGGTACTTTCCGTCCCGCGCCCCGGACATCTCCATAAACGGCTCTATAAGCGCCCGGGAGACCGGCACAAACTCATCGTAATACCTGAACTTCTGCCTGAAGAAAAACCACAATATCCGGTACTTCCACTCATTCGCAAGCTTCACGCGCACATCGTTGTGTATCCACATGACACGGTACTTTGCCGGAACGGTCAGCGCGCCGACAGCGCAGGAGCACTGGTAGGAGTTGAAGTCTATTGCCAGGTCATATTCGACCCCCGGCGAAAAATCGTACCTCAGCACTCGCTTTGCCATATCAAACGGGATAAATGAACAGATGCGCGGCGTCGGCTTCAGATAATAAATGTTCAGTTTTTCCGGGAACTCGATCTGCCAGAAGCGCTCGTCCTTTGACAGATACAGATCCACCTGCACCCTGTCATAGTCAATAGCCCTGAGCAGGTTGACGAGAGACTTCTGTATCCCCCCTACCCCGAGTTCGCTCTGGAATATGGCAATCTTTTTCATGGACGCTTCCTTTATCTGAAAACTCTCATTTCTGAATCATAGGTCTCAAGTCTGGTGTATTTTGCAAAGTCAGGCGCGATCTCCGGCGCTTTCTGCCGGAGCGCGCCGGTCAGAAGCTCAGGATTCAGCGTCGGCTCCTGCGCGGAGATCAGCGCCCAGAGCTCGACGCCGCCCACGGCCGGTGTGAATTCTATCGTCTTTATCGCCGGCTTTATATCCGTCTCGCCCTCGCCGCGCTTCGTCTTTTTCGTTATGATTATCTCATCGGCAGAGTAAAACGCGCTGAGCCTTCCGGCCATTTCGCTGATGTCACGTTCATCATACTCCATCAAAGCGCCTACTTCAAGCCATTTTATCGCGCTCGCCTTTCTGGTGGGTTCATAAGCCTCGATTATCTCTATCCCCTCGGGCAGTACGGCGGTAAGTCTTGCAGGCAGCTCCTTGAGATCGGTATCATCTTTGAGCTTAAAGTCCAGTATCTCGCACAAGCTGCCGGTTCCGACGGAGAGCGGAAGAGCAATGGATATCTGCGGGCGCGGGTTGAAGCCCTCCGAATATTTCAGCGGCAGCTCCGCTCTCGAAAACGCACGCTGTATCGTGCTCATAAGGTCGAGATGCGAAATATATATCGCCCGTCCGGTTTTTTTGAATCTCAGTCTGAGTTTATCCATCGCAGCGTCCTCCGTGCAGCAGCTTTGCAGCGCCGCAGGCAGAGCACTGCTTGCGGCAGTCCGGCGACAGCTCGGACTTATAGCACATCTCCCGCTCGTGCAGGAAGTGCTTCTTCGTCACGCCGACATCTATCATGTCCCACGGCAGCAGCTCGTCCGTGCTGCGCTCACGTCCGGCATAGAAATCAGGATCGATGCCGCACTTTTCAAATGCACGCATCCAGCGGTCAAAAGAGAAGTATTCCGCCCATGCATCCAGACGGCCGCCGTCGCGCCACACGGTCTCTATCGCGTCCGCGACTTTTCTGTCGCCTCTGGACAGCACCGCCTCGATAAGGCTCGTCTCCGCGTCATGCCAGTTATATTCCACGCCTCTTGCCGTGATGCTCGAACGCAGGAGATTCACGCGGCGGAGATATTCCTCTATACTTATCTGCGCCTCCCACTGGAACGGGCTGTGCGGCTTTGGAATGAAGCACGAGGTTGAGATAGTGATTCTGACTCCGCGGCTCTTGTTTTTTGCGTTCTCGCGCCAGCAGTGCAGCACCTTGTTTGCCATTTCCGCAATGCCGAGTATATCCTCGTCCGTCTCCGTAGGCAGGCCGAGCATATAATAAAGCTTCACTCCGTTCCACCCGCCTGCAAAGGCGATGGAGCAGGTATGCAGAAGGTCATCCTCCGTAACGTTCTTGTTTATCGCGTCGCGCAGGCGCTGGCTCCCGCCTTCGACCGCGAATGTAAGCCCGCTCTTTCTCACCTTCTGGAGCCGCTGCATGATCTCCATGGAGAAATTATCCGCCCTGAGCGAAGGCAGCGACACGCCGATGCTGCGCGGCTCGCAGTATTCGAGCAGCCCGTCCAGAAGCTGAGGCAGCTGGCGGTAGTCGCTCGTGCTGAGAGAGAGGAGCGTAACATCCTCATAGCCGGTATTTTTGAGCGTCTCTATCCCCTGCTTTACCAGCGTCTCATATTTCTTCGCGCGTATCGGCCTGTAGATATGTCCCGCCTGACAGAACCGGCAGCCGCGCACACAGCCGCGGAAAAGCTCAAGGCTCACCCTGTCATGCACGACCTCGGTCGACGGCACGATAGGCTTCGTCGGATATGGAACGGAATCAAAATCACGCACCACGCGTTTTTCGACTCTCTCCGGCGCGCCCTCCATTGCCGTAATGCTCTTTACGGTCCCATCAGAATTATAAGCTATATCATAGAGCGACGGGACATAAATACCGCTTATTCCGGCAGCGTGCACAAGAAAATCATGCTTTGTCCAGCCTTCAAGCTTCGCCTGCCGCAGCAGCGTCAGCAGCTCGTTGTTGATCTCCTCGCCCTCGCCTATTATGAAAAGATCGATAAACGGCGACATCGGCTCCGCGTTGACCGACGACGAACCGCCGGCTATCACCAGCGGCAGCAGGCCGGGTCTGTCCGCGCTGCGCACCGGCAGGCCGCTCATATCAAGCATATCGAGCACGGTGGTAAACGCCATCTCATAGCCGATTGAAAACGCAACGACGTCAAATTCGCCCACGCTGTCCCCGCTCTCGAGCGCGTACAGCGGCAGGCCGATATTCTTCATCTCATCATACATGTCGCCCCACGGGGCGTACACGCGCTCACACCACACAAAATCAAGCTGATTCATGGTGTGGTAAAGTATGCTCATGCCGAGATTGGACATGCCGATCTCATAAGTGTCCGGGAAACAGAAGGCCATGCGTATGTCGACCTTGCTCTTATCCTTGATTATCTGATTATATTCGCCGCCCGTGTACCTTGCGGGCTTCTGCACGCGGGGCAGTATACGCTCCAGACGTTTATCCATTTTTGTCTCCGTTTAATTTATAGCATTAACTAATATAGTTTACATGACTTTTATCTTTTTTTCAATACTCAGCTGCGGATCCGGGGATAAAATCAGCCATACCGCTGCCGCAGCGAGCCCAAACCCATACCCGCGAAGCAGGATGTGCACTCCAAAGGCCAGCATCGCAAAGCTTACGGCATAGCCGGTGCATACAGTGAAGCGCCGCCCTTTTATGCCGCCAAGCAATGCGGAGGCGGCGCAGCACATTATTCGCCCGCCGTCCAGCGGCAGCACCGGCAAAAGGTTGAAAAGCGACAGCAGCAGGCTTATCCCCGCGGTGAGTCCAAACCATCCGGCCGCTGTAATATTTGAAAGCGCCGAAAACGCGAACGCGCACACAAGCCCCGCCGCCGGGCCTGCCAGCGCCGCCGCCGCATGACCAAGGCGCGTGGTCTCGCCCGTATAATCTATGCAGAAGCCCTGCGCCTCCGCCCTTATGCCTTTTATCCTCAGTCCGAGCAGCCTCAGACAGATAAGATGGCCAAGCTCATGCACAGCCGCCGCTGCCGCAAGCGCAGTGATCGTCCGTATATCCAGAAAATACAGCGCCGCGGCAAACGCAGCTACAGTGAGCGGGTCAGGGTCGAGCAGAGCGGAATATTCATTATGTAAACCTCCACGTTTGAAACCGTTATATTTCATCAGGCATTATTTCACGTTTCCGGCAGGGTAAAGCTCCCCGCCACACGCAGAATCAAAGGCGTATGCTATCGCATTATAAAGGCCCTCGTCAGTCAGCTCGCTGCCCATGGTTTCTATTATCTGTACCGGACTTTCGCCGGTCCATGCGGCAGCAAGCCTCAGGCGCAGTTCTCTGTGCAGCCCCGGAAAAAGGAGCTTTATCAGAACCGCCGAAAGCATTATCATAAGGAGAATAATATAAGAATATCCCCGGCGCACATCGTCACCTCCCTGTCTGAATATAATATTTTTCATTTTTGCCCCATATGCGAAGAGTTTTTACTTGACATTTTCGTCTCATGTAATTATAATAAAAAAGCTTTTGAAATAAAGTTGCATCGGGGCGTAGCGCAGATGGTAGCGCGCATGGTTCGGGACCATGAGGCCGGGAGTTCAAATCTCCCCGCTCCGACCATTACCGCCGCAGACTTATATGGTTTGCGGCGGCTTTTTTATGCTTTTTTCAAAAAAGTCATCTCCCGTTCGCCGTACAGCCCCCATTCTCGCGCGGATATGCGGATAAAAAGTACCGGCGCCGCGGACACGGCGCCGGTACTTTTATCGGTTATCAGTCTTTATATTCAAACATCAGGTCATACATGCTGACGGTATCCCCGTCGCGGACGCCCATCTTCTCCATGCGCTCATACACGCCCGACTCGCGCATCACGCGGTCAAAGTACATGCGGCTTTCGTAATCGTCAAAATTGATGGTTGCGACAAGGCGCTGCAGCCACGGCCCCTCGACAATCCACATATCGTCAAAGTGCTGGATGTCAAGTTCCTCAGACGTATCAATGACCGGTGCAGGCGGAACATAGTCGGCCTCGAAGCTTATCACGGGAGGCAGTGAGGTAAGCTTATGCGCGCACTCCTTGACGAGCTCACGCGTGCCCTCATGCGTGACGGCGCTCATCTGGAAGAACTCATAACCAAGCTCCTCAACATGCGCACGCAGGCGCTCGATATTATCGCTGCCCTCTTCGATAAGGTCGCACTTGTTCGCCGCGACGATCTGCGGGCGCAATGCAAGCTCAGGACTATACTCCCTTAATTCCGCATTGATGGTATCGAAATCCTCGACAGGATCGCGCCCCTCGGAGCCGGAGACGTCCACAAGATGCACAAGCAACCGGCAGCGGTCGATATGCCGCAGGAAGTCATGCCCAAGCCCTGCGCCCTCGGATGCGCCTTCGATTATGCCGGGTATGTCCGCCATAACAAAGGATACGCCCTCATCGACGTAGACAACGCCCAGATTCGGGAAGAGCGTCGTGAAATGATAGTTTGCTATCTTGGGATGCGCCTTGCTGACGACGGACAGAAACGTCGACTTGCCGACGTTCGGAAAGCCGACAAGGCCAACATCGGCCAGCAGCTTGAGCTCGAGAGTGATGTCATGGCTCTCGCCGGGAAGGCCGGGCTTTGAAAAACGCGGGACCTGCCTTGTCGGCGTGGCAAAGTGCATATTGCCCCAGCCGCCGCGGCCGCCCTTTGCAGCGACCCAGTTTTCACCGGTAGACATATCATGCATTATTGCGCCGGTCTCGGTGTCGCGCACTATGGTGCCGCGCGGGACCTTGATATAGAGCGTCTCACCGTCCTTGCCATAGCAGCGCTTGCCCTGTCCGTTTGCGCCGTTGTCGGCAGTATATTTGCGTTTATAGCGGAAGTCCATCAAGGTGGACATATTGTCGTCGACAACAAAAACGACATTTCCGCCGCGGCCGCCGTCGCCGCCGTCGGGACCGCCGGCCGCAACGTATTTTTCCCTGTGGAACGCGACCGCGCCGTCACCGCCTTTGCCGGCGTGTATACTTATTCTGGCTTTGTCAACAAATGCAGATGCCATGCCGTTACCTCCTGTGTGCCTGATATAAGAAAAGGCCGGACATGTGTCCGGCCTATAAGTCACATTTACTGAGCGATTTCTTCGTAAACAGAGACCTTCTTGCGGTCCTTGCCAAAGCGCTCGAACTTCACCTTGCCGTCTACGAGAGCGAACAGAGTGTCGTCCTTACCCTTACCAACATTGGTACCCGGGTGGATCTTAGTTCCGCGCTGTCTGACAAGGATGTTGCCGGCCAGAACAAACTGTCCGTCGGCTCTCTTGGCGCCAAGACGCTTTGACTCACTGTCGCGGCCGTTCTTGGTAGAACCCATACCTTTTTTATGTGCCATTCAGGTTTCTCCTCCTTCAGTCAATATCAGTTGCGGAATAATTAAGCGTTGATGGTCTCGATCTGGACCTTAGTATAGGGCTGTCTGTGGCCCTGGGTCCTGCGATAGCCCTTTTTGGGCTTCATCTTGTAGACACGGATCTTAGCGCTCTTGCCGTTCTTGACAACGTTTGCAGACACGGATGCGCCTTCGATGTAAGGTGCGCCGAAGTTTGCGGTCTCGCCGTCGATAACAGCCAGAACCTGGTCGAACTTGACAGCTTCGCCTGCTGCAGCGTCCATCTTCTCAACGAAGATAACGTCGCCCTCAGCAACACGGTACTGCTTGCCGCCGGTCACGATGATAGCATGCTTCATGAACATATCCTCCCTCTTTACAGGTCTCGCTCTTAGGGCGGAGGCAAAGCCCCGCTTTCTGCCCCTTCAATGCGGCCTTGATAGGATAACATGTCCGCGCTCCATTGTCAAGAATTTTCCGAAAAAACTTATGACATCAGCTCATTTTTCCGGCGTTCAGCCTACTGCCTCAATGTTGTCCCCGGTCAGAATATAGCTGCCGTCCTCACCGCTCTGCGTGAGAAGCAGTCTATGGCTCTCACCGTTTTCGTCGCTGTAGCTGACCATAAGATCAGGCATGCCGTCGGGTATCACCGTATCCAGCTGAAGTATGCAGTCGTTCATATAGCTGCACGCCCAGAGCTGCGCGGTCTCATAGAATCTGTCGGAATAGTCGACTCTGGAAAGGCGCACATCATATACCGTGCCAACCGCTTCAAGACAGAGCGCTTCTCCGTTTTCGTCCACTATCACCTTGTCGATGATCTCGATCGAGCCGTCGGCTACATCGCTCTGCTCCTTCAGCTCAAGGCTGCCCTCTCCGCTGCGCTCAGGCTGGAGCCACTTATCATCTATCTGTCCCTTCAGGTCGCTGTACGGGATCCTGAATTCCACGATGCCTGCCGCATACGGCGCGATCTCATATACATCCGAGAAAATGACCATTCCATCCCCGTCGAAATACCATGACCCATCGCGCAGGAGCGCGGCAAACGCCGTTTTGTAATCAGAAGATAAGCTTTGCAGATATTCGTCCGATATGCGTTCGGAGTAGTAGCCGTCCTTATCTTCCTCGAAGAGCCTGCACATATAGCCGAGCAGGAACTCCGAGAGCTTTTCATAGTCACCGGAAAGCATTTCAAGCGTGACATATTCTCCGGTCTCCGTGTCAAAGTTATAGCCGCGGTCAACATAGTTGCCGTGCGCGCCGCCGGTATACACATAGGTGTTGCAGAGCAGACTCAGCAGGCGGCTGTCTATTCTTTTGACCTCCGCGCTGCGCGAAGAGGCAAACTCCATGGGCATATCCGTTATGCCGTTTTCAACGGCGTAGCTGTAATTATCCGTCGCCATTTCAAGCATGCCGTTCACGCCATCGGACTGCCCCATACCATAGTCGTTGCCGGTATAGTAGGTCTCGTCAAGCGTGGCGATATACTCGTTTATCTTGCCTGACGCCTCGTCGCGCCCCTCGATATAAACCTCGGGCGTTTCATATGAAAACGTCAGAATAAGCGTTTCGCCGTTCTGCGGGTCGTAGTGCTGCTCGGAGTGCGAAGTGATGCTGACGATAACATGCTCCGGCAGCTTTGACTCCGGCTCGCTCACGATCTCCGTCGCTTCCGGTACCGGGGTCGCCTCGGGGCTCGCCTGCGCATCCGCATCGGGGAGCGGCGGCAGCTCAACATTTTTCAGATTATCCAGCCCGCCGCAGGCGCAGAGGGAAAGAGCCAGCGCCGCAGCAAGCAGTATTGCGGTAAATTTTCTCATTTAGTTCTCCATTCTGCCGCTTTTGCGGCATATCAGCGGTTACATGTATTCAGACGTGTTTCAGCTGAAATTGTTCCTCCGTCATATTTCATCATACGGCACGGCGCTTGCCAACGCCACGTTCGTATAGCGTCCGTCGTCCGTGATCTCCCTGATGACCTCAATTTCCGGCGGAAAGCTGAGCGTCTGCGCCTCGTCCGTGAGTTCGATCTCCACTATGGCTCTGTCTGTCCAGAACGGGAATATATCTATTTCAAAAAGCCTGCCGCCGTACTCGAGGCACCAGCGCCGCTTCTCAATGCAGCGAAGCGAAGGATCGGCGTTCTTCAGCAGCTCGCCGTATTCCTCCCCGGATATTTCCCGCTCCTGCTCGATCCGGCGCACGCCGCTGATACGGTGCTTCACCGTGTGCGTATAGCTGTATTCCCCGTCCCTGCCGCGTTTTCTCACACGGTCCGTATCGCCCGACTCCGAAGTCAGATATACCTGAGTGATGTCGGTCGCCGCCGCATGCGCGCTCAGATACTCAAGATCCGGAAAGCGGATCAGGAAGCGGCGCTCTATCTCGTAATGCGTCTCGTTTTCGTAATGCATAGCACATGCTCCTTCTTATTGTAAAACTCGTAAATTCTGTCTGATTATAATACCTGGCCATGCAAAAAGCAAGCTCGGCGCCGTCTCCTCCCTCCGAGCAAAAAAGATAATGCGCACTACACGTTTATCCGGCTTTACTACCGCGTTTGTTTGTGGTAAAATAATCACACTTGTGATACGTGGAAATATCACATAAAAATGAGGTGTAGAGATGGAAAAAAGAGCAAACATTCTCGCTCTTGCGACTAAGATAAGTCTCGAGAGCATGACGTACACGGGTATTACCTACAACGACCCGGAGTACAGGATCCTTGCGCCCATTGTTACTGACGATATGTGCAGTGTGGCAATGCATATGCGTTTGGAAACGCCGCGCACCGCGGCGGAGCTTGCGCGCCGCTGCAACGCGGACGTGAACTTTGTTCAGAAGCAGATAGACAAGCTCGTTGAGATCGGTTTTGCGCGTTCGCGCACTACGGACGGCGTGCTTGGCTACTACTATCCGATCTGGGTGCCCGGCATCATGGAGGGCATACTTTCCAACAACGAACAGTGCGAAAAGTACCCCGATCTCGGTTACAGCTTTGAGGAATACACCCGCCGCCGCATCGAGCTCGTCGCCCCGACGCTCAGCTCCGGCAAGCTCGGCATGATGTTCATGCGCGTTATGCCCGTCATGAGCGCCATTGAAAACAACACGCGCACCGCATCCTACGACGAGATAAGCACGCTCATCGAAAATGCCACGGCTATCTCCGTCGGCCCCTGTTCCTGCCGCCGTTCCCGCCGTCTCATGGGAGAGGGCTGCGGCCATCTTGAAGAGGACATGTGCATGTACCTCAATGACAACGCCATCAACTACTCCAAGACAGGCTCCCACCGCCTTGTGAGTAAGGAGGAGGCGTATGCGATACTCAAGCGCGCCGAGGACAACGGCCTTGTACATGAGATAAACCAGACCCCCGGCTTTGAGGACACCACCGCAATATGCAACTGCTGCGGCTGTTCCTGCTACGCCCTGCGCATCGCGGAATATTTCCGTTCCAAAAACGCCATCCGCTCCAACTTTGTTGCGCGCGTCGACAAGGAAAAGTGCGTGGCCTGCGGGCAGTGCGTTGAAAACTGCCAGACGAACGCCCTCAGGCTCGGTCAGAAGCGCTGTGCGGCCGACCCGCATATCTCCGACGCATACGACTCGGACCGCGCCATTCCCTGGGACAGGAAGAGCTACAACGTCGACTACCGCACAAACCGCAGCGACGTTATGGAGAGCGGCACCTCGCCCTGCAAGGCAGTCTGCCCGGCGCACATCCCCGTGCAGGGCTACATAAAGCTCGCCTCGATGGGCCGGTACAGCGAAGCGCTTGAGCTCATCAAGAAAGAGAACCCCTTCCCCGCCGTTTGCGGCCGCATATGCAACAAAGCATGCGAGGCCGCATGCACCAGAGGCATCATCGACTCCTCCGTCGCCATTGACGATATAAAGAAGTTCATCGCCGGTAAGGATCTCGATGCTGCGACGCGCTTTGTGCCCAAGATGCTCAACCAGACTGGCCGCCCCTATACCGAAAAGATCGCCGTTATCGGCGCAGGCCCCGCCGGTATGAGCTGCGCATATTATCTTGCCGTCAAGGGTTATCCCGTGACCGTATTCGAGAAGGAACAGCAGCCCGGCGGCATGCTCACGCTCGGCATACCCAGCTTCCGTCTCGACAAGGCAGTCGTGAACGCGGAGATCGACATACTCAGAGAGCTCGGCGTCGAGTTCAAATGCGGCATTGAGGTCGGCAAGGACGTCACTCTCGCCGGTCTGCGCGCACAGGGCTACAAGGCCTTCTATCTCGGCATCGGCGCCAGCCGCGGCACAACCGCCGGATGCAAGGGCGGCGATTTAGACGGGGTGTTCACCGGAATAGACTTCCTGCGCGATGTCAACCTCGGCAAAAAGCCCGAAATCGGCAAGGCAGTCGCCGTTATCGGCGGCGGCAACGTTGCAATAGACGTTGCGCGCACCGCTGTGCGCCTTGGCGCAGACGATGTGACCGTCGTATACCGGCGCGGCCGCGACGAAATGCCCGCAGACGCGGAAGAGGCCGCCGAGGCCGAGAGCGAGGGCGTGAAGTTCCGCTTCCTGTCCGCTCCCGCCGAGATCACGGGCAAGGACGGCAGGGCGGCTGAGCTCATGGTCGAGCTGATGGAGCTTGGCGCACCCGACGAGAAGGGCCGCCGCAAGCCGTCCGGCACAGGCAAATATGAGTTTATCAAAGTCGACAGCGTTATCTCCGCCATAGGCCAGAAAATCGACCTGTGCGGCATTGCAGACTTCAAAACCGGCAAAAACGGCTGCGTTACGGTAGACTCCCTGAGCTATCAGACCAGCGAACCTGACGTATTTGCAGGCGGCGACGTCGTGACCGGCCCGAAATTTGCCATTGACGCTATAGCCGCCGGTAAAGAGGGCGCGGTGTCCATCCACCGGTATGTACATCCCGGTCAGACGCAGGATCTCGGCCGCGACAGGCGCGACTACAAAGCGCTGGATGCATCCACCGTTGTTTTCTCCGCCGGCAGCTTCGATACTGCACCGCGTCAGAAAGCCGCATGCGGCTCTGCCGCCGAGGCAAAAAAGACCTTCAAGGATCTGCGCGGGACGCTCACCGAGGAACAGATAAAGAAAGAGGCGGACCGCTGTCTCGGCTGCGGATGCGTCGTTGTTGACGAGGATCTATGCGTCGGCTGCGGAATCTGCACGACGAAGTGCAAGTTTGACGCCATCAAGCTGGAAAAGACGCTCGACAACAAGGGGCAGACCTATTACCGGACGCTGCTCACCGCCGTGACGAATACGCCTCACGCGCTGGGCCGCCTTGCAAAGAAGAAGCTTATCAAAAAGTGAGCCGGTGATCGTTCATGCATGAGATCGGTATTGTAAGAAGCATGTGCAAAACCGTGGTCGACTACGCACGCGAAAACGGAGTCCGGCACATCAGCGAGATCGTCTGCGAGATAGGCGAGCTGTCGCTTGTTATCCCGGAATATGTCGAAGAGCTGTATCCCCCGGTAAAAGCGGATTTTCCGGAGCTTGAAGGCACAAAGCTCATCCTTGAGACTGTCCCCGGACTTGCCGAATGCGATGAGTGCGACGAGATCTTCAACGTTGTCGCAAACGAGGGCTACTGCCCCAACTGCGGGAGCTTCAATAAAACCGTCCTCTCGGGCAGGGATTTCAATATAAAAGAGATTCACGTCCCGGAGGAGGAATAGGCATTTTTGATGTACTGCCGCAAAGTGTGAGACACTTTGCGGCAGTATTTTGTTGACTTGGCCCGGCCCGCAGTGTAAAATCTAGTCAAATGATACTATTAGATCACATAAAGGAGGAGCAGACATGCCAGAATTTTCAGATTTTGAATTCATGTCCACCACTGCACGAAACACCATTCACGCCAGAAAATGCGTACCCGGCGGAACGCCGCGCGCCGTCGTGCAGATAGTACACGGCATTGCCGAGCATATCGAGCGCTATGACGATTTCATGAGCTTCCTTGCCGCCAACGGCATCGTCGCCGTCGGCGACGACCACCTCGGCCATGGCAAGTCCGTTACTGATCCCGCCGATCTCGGCTTCTTCAACGACAGCATGGGCTGGGACAATGTCGTGATGGACGAGGAGCGCCTGCATGACATAATGGCAAAGGAATATCCGGATATACCCTACATTTTCTTCGGTCACAGCATGGGCAGCTTCATCACGCGCACCTTTATTATCCGCCATCCCGATAAGTACGATGCGGTCATAATAAGCGGCACGGGGCACCAAAGCCGCCTGATGGTCATTGCAGGCTATCTGCTTGCCGAGGCCGAGGTCAAGGCAAAAGGCGCTCGCGGCGACGGTAAGCCGCTGAATGACATTGCTTTCGGCTCCTATCTCAAGAAGATAGAAGCCCCGCGCACGGAATTTGACTGGCTCTCCCGCGACAATGAAACGGTTGACAAATATATCGCCGATCCGATGTGCGGCTTCATTGCGAAAACGAGTCTCTACCGTGACATGATGGGCGGTATATGGTTCGTGACGAATCAAAAGAACATCAACATGATGGACAAGGAGAAGCCCGTATACTTCATGTCCGGCGCTGACGATCCTGTCGGCGAATACGGCAAGGGCGTCGAGAAGGCTTACAACGCTTTCTGCAAAGCGGGGCTTCACGATGTGAAGATGAAGCTGTACCCGGGCGGGCGGCACGAGATGCTCAACGAGACCAACCGCGCAGAGGTATATAATGATATACTCGGCTGGATAAACGAAAAGCTCAGCGTCATGGAAAAAGCCTGACCTTTTGCACTGTGTCTGTATAATTTCCGATAAAAACAGGGAGACCGCAGAAAAGCGATCTCCCTTGTTTTTACCGGGCCGGTACCGGTACGGTCCTTCTCACGAACGTCAGGCCTTGATGTGCGGCTTGATGCGCTTTGACACCAGCAGTGCCAGCGCGAGCTTCGCGGCATCGGGGATAATATACGGCACCACGCAGGCAAGCAGCGCCGCGCCGAAGGTCATCGCCTTGCCGCCGCTCACATATACATAGACAAACCATGCCGTGCCGAATGCATAGCACAAAATGTTGCCTATCGCCAGCAGCAGCCAATCCTTCATGCGCTTTTCAAATATCCAGTAAAAAGCGCCGCAGATGATGAAGCCGAGTATATATCCGCCGGTAGGTCCCGTGAGCGTGGCAATACCGCTGCGAAAGCCCGAGAACACAGGCAGGCCGACCATGCCCATCAGGACATAAAGGACTATGGCAATAAAGCCGCGCTTGCCGCCCAGAAGCAGCAGTGCGCAGAATATTGCGAAGGTCTGCATCGTAAACGGCACCGTCATAGGCACGCTTATCCACGAACATATGCTTATAACGACTGCCAGAAGGGCAATATATGCCATATCTCTTGTGCGCATGAAAATTTCCTGCTTTCTATATTTTTTGCGTTCTCATTATACCTGTGCACAGAGTATCGCGCAACAGAAATCCGTTCAGAAATTTGCACAAAAATATGCGCCGGCCGGGAGCAGGTATTCTCTCACCCGCGCCCGGCCGTTTTTTTCATTTATATCAGAGCTTCTCAGTAGTTTATTTTGGCCCGCTCAACGTCCAGCTGTGTCGACAGCCTGCAAGTGGGGACCACGCTGTTTTCATCCGTGATAAGCGTGTTTGACACGTATTTGAACCCGCCGTTCCCGTCCTCGCGCACGGTCAGCTCATGCGAAAAGGCCTTGTCGGTGCCGTACCATTCGTTGAGCGCATCCACACGCATCGTAAGCGTTCCGTCGCTGTTGTACCAGTAGTCGACTACTTCCGGCTGCGGAGTTTTAGGCGCACTGTTGTACGAGTCCTCAGCATACGGAATAAAGAAGTATCCGCCGAGTCTGGAGCTGTAGTCGGATATATTTTTGAGTACAGACGTGTCTATGTTGAAATACTGCCCAACTACGTTTTCAAAGGAGCCTGTCGGCACAAGGTACAGCCGCGTTCCGTCCACGGCGCTGAAATAGCTTCCGACATTCGCCGCCGTCAGGCACACCGTCCCATGATACATGCCGAAGAGGTAGGCGTAGAGACTGTTGAAGTCTATTACGCCGAGATTTGCTTCCGTCCACGTCGTTGTAAAAAGGTTATTTTCAAAATAACCTATCGGCTCAACATATCTCGCGCTCAATGCGCGCTTATTGCTGTCATACGGCAAAACGCGGACAAAGACATAAGAGTTTGTATTGGCACGCTGATTATCGTCAAAGCTGGCCGTGTCGCGGTTGTAGATCAGCCAGCCCTTTTCCGTATATTTCACGTCGCCTATGGCATAGCGCCCCTCCGTGAGTATGGACGGCTCGCAGTTTTCATTCCAGACAGCGGACATCGCTATGAGATACCAGACGCCGCCGCTGCGCCCTATATGGTATACGCTTATCTGGCCGTCATTGTACACGATATAGTAGGACACGCCGGTATCCTCGTTTGTGTTTATCGTGCTGCCGAAGCTGACTATCGGATCAGGATACTGCATATCCATCGTCCCCAGATAGTCGACGGCGCTGAAGCCCAGCTGACCGATACGCACGACCATGGCCTTCACCGTTGCGGTATCCAGCACAACGTTTATGGCCGTCCCCTTGTCGGCCTGCTCATATATATCACGGCAGCCGGCTGCGACGCTCAAAAGCTCGTCCCTGACTTCTTTGGTCTCCTTCTTGCTGGCATCGTCAATACTGTTGTACTTCTCCGATATTTTCGGAGTTGCGGAAGGCGCGGCGGTCTCCTCGACCACAGGAATAGAATAATCCGGCTGCGTCTGCTGTACATCATCGGTGTTTTTATTCCTGCCGCAGCCGCTCAGAAGCATGGCCGCCGCCAGCAGCAGGCACAAAAGGACTTTCGCTTTTTTCATTTAAAGTCCCCTTTCAATCATCTTTACATATGCATTATAATACAATTTATAAATTACGTCAAATCAGGCATTCTGTCCCGATTGTGCGGAAAAGCACATATATACTCTTGGCAAACGGCATCCGTCATGCTATAATATTAAATAGTTATATATTTGTCAATCGCAGCTGTGCAGTCCGGCGCAGCTGATACAGGATATAAACATTAACTGGAAAGGTGGTAAAACAATGCGGAACTTCTTCTCTCTCTATGACAAGCTGATCGACGGCATGGGTGAGGACGCAGCGGAGATCATGGTCAGCAAGGCTTTCTCCGGCGAATGCTGGGCAATGATCGAGGCTGGCGGGCGCATGGGCATTGCAATGGAGGGCACGATGGACACGGCTCCGCTCATGTATGAAAACGGGCTGACCGGGCTCACTCTGGCGGAGGCCGCAAAGGCCGTTAAGAGCTGGAATCTGGTCGAGGCAGCAATGGGGCTTGCCGCGATCAACGCCTATTACAACACGAAGGAGCGCATGGACGCGCTGCACTGCGCAGAGCCTTACGAAAATTACTGCACAGCCGGGATAAACTTCCGCGGCAAAAGGCTCGGCGTCATCGGTCATCTGAGACTGCGCCCCGAGATACGCGCAAACGCAGCCGAAATATTCACGCTTGAGCGCAGCCCTAAGCCCGGCGATTATCCCGATTCCGCCTGCGACGTTATCCTCCCGCGCTGCGACATCGTCTTTATCACCGGCAGTTCAATCACGAACAAAACACTGCCGCATCTGCTGGAGCTATGCCGCGACTCATTGACAATAATGGTCGGCCCGTCCGTGCCGATGTGTCCTGCTCTGCTGGATTACGGGATCGACCGTCTCTCGGGTCTGGCGCTGACGGACAATATCGGCATGCGCGCCCGCGCCCTCAGCGGCGAGCACGGCAATCCCTATACGCACGGGCAGTCTTTCCTGCTTAAAAAATAGCTTATCCCAAGCTGCATCAAGAGCCTGAAATCTCATGAGATTTCAGGCTCTTTTATATTCCTGAGCATTTGAGGATATTTAAGGCGGACATTAATTTTTCTTCGCAGTGGTTTCCGTTTTCTTTGCGCCTTCTTTACGCAGCTTGTCATTCTTTTCGCATGCAAATTTTGAAGAGTCTTTCATAATACAGATTTTTCCCAAAAAAGGCCGTATTCGCCGGATAAAAAGGCCGTTTGCTTTTTCGCGGGGTTAACGTTTTCTTAACGCAGTTCATCATTTTTGTAAACTTTTTGCCATTGTAGTACCAGCGTTTTACGTAAAATAGTTGAAATTTGTTCACTTATATGCTATTATACGTTTGCGAAGAGAAATTTTGTCCGCATGTCCCGGCCGGCAAAAGCACGCCAAAACGCCCGGCAGCATGAACGGAAAGTAGAGAGGTCTTTTCCTGCTGCCGGACGCCGTTCTTTTCCAGCCGCGATAATATATTTCAAAGGAGAAAAAACATGGAAAAAAAGAAGAAGCTGTCCCTGCCTGCCAAGATATTTATCGGCATGCTCGCCGGTATTATCGTGG
>URDG01000023.1 GCA_900546515.1 uncultured Eubacteriales bacterium
CGGCGACAGCTTTGTTATTATAACTCAGAAGTTTTCATTTGTCAAGAGGTTTTTTTGATTTCTTTTTGAAATCTTTTTGTCCTCTTTTGAAAACTTTTGTCACTCTCTCGAGTGCTTGGTTACTATACCACCGGAAGCGGCAGTTGTCAACACTTTTTTGCGAAAAAATTCGAACTTTTTTTCGCGTCTAAATCTTGTGGTTTTTTAGTTATGTATACCACAACATGCATTATCTTCCTTTACAGTATGTATCTCTTACAGCCGTATGTTCTCTCCGTATTTCCCTATATAGGGCAAAGGCGCTTTTATTCCCTTGGACGCATTGCCCATCCCCTTAAAAATGCAGTATACTCTGAACAGCGGGAATATCCACCCTATTCCCGGTATGGCGCTCAATATATCGCTCAGCACGCCGAACACCAACAGCACGAGTCCCTGTTTTGCATGGTACATTGCGAACTCATCATTTCTTCTGAGGAAGTATGGCAGAAGAAAGAGTATGCTCAGATATGACAGCGCGCCAAACGTTCTGCTTTCCTTATCCTGCGTTCCATTCGTTTCATAGGTTCCGAAGGTCTCACGGTCATAGCCGATGCTCTGTCCGTCCTGCTCCTGCTGCCGGGCTTCTGCCGCACGGCGGCGTCTCTCATGCTCCTGCTCGGCCCATTTGCGGCTCTGCTCCTGCTGCTTTCTGCGCTGATCCTCCAGCTTGCGGTGCAGCTCGTCGTTGCTGAAGGAATAGTATTTGCCGCTGTCCTGCTCACCCGCGGATGAGCTGCGGCTCTGGGCAGCTGTATTCTGTTTTTCCTCCGCAGCCTCCTCGTAGCCGCAGGCGAGGCACTTCGTCTGTCCGTCCGGTATATAAGCACCGCATTTGTTGCAGTATGCCATGGTACCCTCCCAAAGGTATAATTGTATTTGATTATACCCCAGCCCCGCCTGTATTTCAACAATATTTACGTTTGCCGCGCAAATATATCCGCAGTATTTCCGCCTCCCGGCGCAGCCTCAGGCGCAGAACATGTGCTTGCCGATAGTGACTATGGCCGGGCGTGACCATATCCATGAGCTTGTCGCCGTCGCAGGATTAAAATAGTATATGGCGCCGTTGCTCGGATCCCAGCCGTTCAGCGCGTCTCTCGCCGCTCTGTATGAGCTTTCTGCCACTGGCTGGTCAAACTGCCCGTCATAAAGACAGGAGAACGCCCCGGATTGATAAATGACCTCAGAGATCGAATTGGGAAAGGATGCGTGGTTCACTCTGTTGAGGACCACCGCGCCGACTGCGACCTGCCCCTCATACGGCTCGCCGCGCGACTCCGCCGAGATCAGCCGCGCCAGCAGATCGACATCCCCCGAGTTTCCTCCGCCGGATGAGCCGGAACCGCCGCCGGAGCCTGAGCCTGCCGGCAGTCCGAGAGCGGCAAGCGTCTCCGGACCCGCCTGTCCGTCGACAGACAGGCCGTTCGACTGCTGAAAATATCTGACGGCCTTTTCCGTCTGGCTGCCGTAGGTCCCGTCGACGCTGCCGGTATAGTAGCCCCAGGCCTTCAGCCGCGTCTGTATCTCCGTCACTGTCGCTCCGCTTGATCCCTTTTTATACAGGTCGGCCGCTGCATACTGGCTCCATGCTGCAAAAAGAATATTCAGCGCGAGCACTGCCGCTATCGTCAGCACCGATTTTCTGGCATTTATGCTCAAAATAACACCCCCACATACTTTTCGGTAGTATGTGGGGGAAAAGTGTTTTTTATACTTTATTTATTACTCGTTTGTTCTGCTCTTTATCTGGCCGGTGATCTTTGCGATAAACTCGTCAACAGGCATAGCGCCGAGGTCCACGCCGCCGCGTGTACGCACCGCAACGGTTCCCGCTTCCTTCTCCTTGTCGCCTACAACAAGCATGTACGGCAGCTTCTGCATCTGAGCCTCGCGGATCTTATAGCCTATCTTTTCGTTTCTCAGATCGGTCTCCGCGCGCACGCCTGCCGCGTCGAGCTTCTTCTTGAGCTCAACGGCATAGTCGTTAGCTCTGTCGGTGATGGGCATTACCATGGCCTGCACGGGAGCCAGCCACACGGGGAACGCGCCTGCATAATGCTCGGTGATGATGCCGATGAAGCGCTCGATCGAGCCGAAAACGACGCGGTGGATCATGACGGGGCAGTGCTTCTCTCCGTCGGCGCCGGTGTATTCGAGGTTGAAGCGGCCCGGCAGCTGATAGTCAAGCTGGATGGTGCCGCACTGCCATGTGCGGCCGAGGGAGTCCTGAATGTGGAAGTCGAGCTTCGGGCCGTAGAACGCGCCGTCGCCGGGATTTACCTCGTAGCTCTTGCCGATACTGGTTATAGCGTCGGCGAGGGCTGCGGTGGCGACGTCCCAGTCCTCGACGGAGCCTATATGATCGTCGGGCATGGTGGACAGCTCTATCTTGTAGGGCAGGCCGAACAGGGAGTAAACCTCGTCAAAGAGCTGTGCGATACGGACGACCTCGTCCTTGATCTGTTCCTTTGCAAGCAGGATATGCGCATCGTCCTGAGTGAAGCAGCGCACGCGGAACATGCCGTGGAGCGCGCCGGAGAGCTCATGACGGTGTACAAGGCCCAGCTCGCCATAGCGCAGCGGCATCTCCTTGTAGGAATGAGGCTCGAGCTCATACACAAGGATGCTGCCCGGGCAGTTCATGGGCTTTATCGCAAAGTCCTCGCCGTCTATGACGGTGGTGTACATGTTGTTCTTGTAATGATCCCAGTGACCCGAGGTCTCCCAGAGCGTGCGGCGCATTATCTGCGGAGTGGATATCTCCATGTAGTCCCACTTCTTATGCACTTCACGCCAATAGTCAATAAGTGTGTTTTTGAGTATCATGCCCTTGGGCAGATAGAACGGGAAGCCGGGCGCCTCATCGCGGAACGCGAACAGGCCGAGCTCGCGGCCGAGCTTGCGGTGATCGCGGCGCTTGGCCTCTTCAATGCGCGCAAGGTACTCGTCGAGCTCTTCCTTCTTCGGGAACGCAACGCCGTAGATGCGCTGGAGCGTCTGTCGGCTGCTGTCGCCGCGCCAGTATGCGGCGTTGCAGGCGGTGAGCTTGATCGCATTGCCCTTGATGCGGCCGGTGGAGTCAAGATGCGGGCCGGCGCAGAGATCGGTGAACTCTCCCTGCTTGTAGAAGCTTATGGTCTCGCCCTCGGGCAGGTCGTTTATGAGCTCGACCTTGTAGGGCTCTTCCTTCTCCTCCATGAGCTTGAGCGCTTCCTCGCGCGGCAGCTCAAAGCGCTCTATTTTGAGCTTTTCCTTGCAGATCCTGCGCATCTCCGCCTCGATCTTCTCCATTATTTCCGGGGTAAAGGGGAAGGGCGAATCCATATCGTAGTAAAAGCCGTTCTCTATCGCGGGGCCGATGGCAAGCTTCACCTCCGGGTACAGGCGCTTGACAGCCTGAGCCAGAACGTGAGAGCAGGAGTGCCAGTAGGTGTGGCGGTATTCCGGGTTTTCAAAGCTGAATTTGTTTTCCTTGTTCTCTTCCATTGCTGCATCCTCCATCTGAAGTATTGACAATTTTTCTTTCAAAAATCAAAGCCGTCAAAAAGGCACCCCCGGCAAATGCCAAGGGTGCCTGCAAAGCACGGTTCCACCTTGATTTTTAACTCAAAACGCCGTAACGCGCGTTACACGGGAGAGAATTTCCTCTCTCCGGCTCAGGAGCGGTGACGCAGGAGCTTACACCGGGGCGGCTTGCAGCCATGGCAGCCCTCTCTGTGCGGCGATCGGATCCGGTCTTCTCCGTCAAAGCCTTTGACGTGTAGTATCATAACACTGCTGCACCGGCATGTCAAGTGAACGAACGCCGGGATTCACGCATTTTTTCCGCTTTTTCGCTGTATGAACTTCACGAGCTCAACTATCGGGATGATGCATGCGCCGATAAAGATCGCCGCGGCGTATTCGCCGAAGCCGACGCTTGTGAAATCGAAGGCCGCGGCAAGCGCGGGTATCTCGCATACGACGGTCGTCGCTATGAGCGAGGCAGCCGCAGACGCGACGAGCGCCCAGTTCGTCGTAGGCAGGGCGAGGATGCTGCCGCGCTGCGAGCGCATATTGAACGAGTGGAATATCTCCGCCATGGACATGGTGAGAAACGCCATCGTCGTGCCATGCGCGCTGTCGGTTATCGCCCAGGTGCCGGTCTCCATGAAATGTCCAACGAAGTAACTCAGCAGCACGAGCGCCGAAACCACGAGTCCCTGATATATCACGTCCACGCCCATACCACCGGCAAATATACCGGCTCTGGCCTCTCTGGGCTTTCTCTTCATGATGTCCGGCTCCGCCTTTTCGACGCCCAGCGCGAGCGCCGGGAAGCAGTCCGTCACAAGATTTATCCACAGCAGATGCACGGGCTGGAGTATAGTGAAGCCCATGAGCGTAGCTGCGAATATGCTTATGACCTCGCTCATGTTGGAGCCGAGCAGAAACTGTATGCATTTGCGGATATTGTCGTATATCCTGCGTCCCTCTTCAACAGCTGAGACGATGGTCGCAAAATTGTCGTCTGCGAGCACCATATCGGCCGCGGATTTTGTCACGTCCGTACCGGTGATGCCCATGCCGACGCCGATGTCGGCGGATTTGATGCTCGGCGCGTCATTTACCCCGTCGCCGGTCATTGCCGTGACGTATCCCGCCTCGCGCCATGCGTTGACGATACGCGTCTTATGCTCCGGCTGCACGCGCGCATATACGCTGATGTTTTTGAAAACGGCTCTGAACTCGTCGTCGCTGAGCTGACTGAGCTGCGCCCCGGTGATCGCGCAGCTGCCGTCGGAAAGTATTCCAAGCTCCTTTGCTATGGCGACGGCCGTGTCAATATGGTCGCCGGTTATCATGATCGGGCGTATACCGGCCTCGCGGCACTCCTTTATGGCGTCGGCCACCTCCGGGCGCACGGGGTCTATCATGCCGCACAGGCCGATGAAGCAGAGTTCGCGTTCAAGATACTCCGGCTCGGCGCTGCCGGGACTTGCATCCCAGTGTCTTTCAGCGCAGGCAAGCACGCGCAGCGCACGGTCCGCCATGGCCTTGTTGGCCTGCTCCACACGCTCGCGGTATGCCGCCGTCATGGGCTTCACCTGCCCGTCCTCGATATACGCGGTGCATTTTGAGAGCAGCACATCTGGCGCGCCCTTTGTATACTGGATGCAGCCGTTTTTGATGAGATGCACGGTGCTCATCAGCTTGCGCCCCGAATCGAACGGAGCCTCGCTGCATCGGATGAACTTCGCCTTGAGCGTATTCTTGTCGAGGCCGAGCTTCCACGCCCAGCTCACGAGCGCCGCCTCGGTCGGTTCGCCTGTCACGCTGCCGGACTCGTTCACCTCCGCGTCTGAACACAGCGCCATTGCAGCCGCAAGCTTTCTCTCGTTGCCGCCGAACGAATCGACGACGGTCATCCTGTTCTGGGTCAGCGTGCCGGTCTTATCCGAGCATATGATCTGCGCACAGCCAAGCGTCTCGACCGCGGTGAGGCGGCGTATGATGGCATTGCGTTTGGACATATTCGTGACGCCTATCGAGAGCACAACGGTCACGACCGCGGCAAGGCCCTCAGGTATCGCCGCGACGGCCAGTGAGACTGCGATCATAAAGGAGTTGAGTATCACCTCAAAATCAAAGCTCCCAGCGCGCAGAAGCTGCACCGCAAAGACCAGCACGCACACGCCGAGCACGAGCCACGTAAGTACCTTTGACAGCTGGCCTAGCTTGATCTGAAGCGGCGTTTCGCCGTCGCCTGCTCTGGCCAGTGCATCCGCGATCTTGCCCATCTCCGTGTCCATGCCTGTAGCGGTGATCACAGCGATGCCGCGCCCGTATGCCACGGTGCTGCCCATATAGACCATATTGCGCCGGTCGCCGAGCGGTATGTCTTTTGCCTCGCCCAGCTCAAGGCACTGTATGAATTTGCTGACCGGGACAGACTCTCCCGTCAGCGCAGCCTCCTCTATCTTCAGGCTCGCGCTCTGTATGATCCTGCCGTCGGCCGGTACCGCGTCGCCCGCTTCAAGCATAACAACGTCGCCCACGACCAGCTCCTCGCTCGGTATGGTCACGAGCTTTCCGTCGCGCAGCACATGCGACACCGCCGCGGACATTTCCTGCAGTGCCTCTATCGCCTTCTCCGCCTTGCTCTCCTGATAAACGCCGAGGACCGCGTTAACGATCACGACGGCGAGGATGATTATCACATCGGCAAAGCTCTCGCCCTCCACGACTGCGAGCACACCGCTTATTGCTGCTGCGGCGAGCAGTATTATTATCATCGGGTCCGCCATCTGCTCAAAGAAGCGGAGTATGATTGATCTCGACGGCGGCGCGCTGAGCCTGTTCCTCCCGTTCGCCTCAAGGCGGCGCTGCGCCTCCTCTGAGCTCAGCCCGCCGGTGCCGGTGTGCAGCTCTCCCAGCACGGTTTCTTTCTTCTCCAGATAATACTTCATGGATACTCTCCCTTCCAAAGCAGCCCTTGACCTTACAGCATTCTAGCACAGCAGGAAAATAAAAAAGAGACTTTTACAGCGAAAAACGCTGTAAAAGTCTCGCTAAATACAATACTGTACCCGGCAGGCCGAACCCGATCGTTCAGGCCGTGATGACGACTTGCCGGCGTCCCTTTTGCGGAACGGAAGCTACTCCCTTATTACCGATGCAGGATACCACACCGGCGGCAGGTAAGTCAACTTAAACTTTTCCTCCACGCCGATAATTCACATTTGATTCACAGATTCGGGCAAATTCAGACGTTGAAGCGGAAATTTGTCACGTCTCCGTCCTGCATCACATAGTCTTTGCCCTCAAGTCGGAACAGGCCCTTCTCCTTGGCCGCCGCCATGCTGCCGCAGGCCTTCAGATCCTCAAACGCAACTATTTCTGCGCGGATAAAGCCACGCTCGATGTCAGTGTGTATCTTGCCGGCAGCCTTGGGTGCCTTGGTCCCGCGCACGATGGTCCAGGCGTGGACATCATCCTCCCCAGCAGTGAGGAAAGAGATATAGCCCAGAAGGTCATACGAGGTCTTGATAAGGCGGTTGAGTCCCGTCTCGGTGAGGCCCAGATCCTCCATGAACATCTTCGCTTCGTCGTGGTCCATCTCCGCAATGTCTTCCTCAAACTTCGCCGCGACCGGCAGCACCGCCGCACCCTGCTCGCCCGCAAGCTCACTGAGCGCCTTGAAATTGGTGTTATCGGAGTAGTTGGCCATGCCATCCTCGTCAAGGTTTGCGGCATATATGACGGGCTTCACAGTCATCAGTCCGCCGTCGGTAAGAATGTCTTCATCTTCCTCCGTGAAATCGAAAGAGCGCGCAGCCTTGCCGTCGCTCAGGTGCTCGATAAGCGCCTCGCACATCTCGCACTCACGCTTATACTTTTTATCGCCGCTCTTGGCGTTCTTTTTTGCGCGTTCAAGGCGGCGCTCGACGATCTCTATATCCGCAAGGATCATCTCAAGGTCAAAAGCCTCGGCATCACGGCGTGCGTCGGCCTTTTCGAGAAATATCTCGTCATTATCAAAGCAACGCACCACATGCACCAGCGCGTCGGTCTGCCGGATAGCCTGAAAGACCTCGTTGCCCTTGCCGCCCTTGCTCACGCCCGCAACGTCCACGAATTCTATCGTCGCCGGACTGTACTTTTTGGGGTGGTAATATTCCGCCAGCCAGTCAAGCCTCTCATCGGGAACCTTTGCATTGCCTATATTTGGCTTTGCCCCCGCGATCGCGTATGCGCTGGTCTCAGCCTTTGAGCCGGTGAGCGCGTTGAAAAGCGTAGTCTTGCCTATATTCGGCAAGCCGACGATACCTAATTTCATATTTATCTGCATCTCCTTAAAAAGTCTTGATTTATCAAGGGTTTCCGCGATCCGGCGCTTTGGGTTTACGCCGTTTTTGCGCCATTTCCGCATCCAATGGGCAGCACGCCGTTCATCGGACGCCCGGCCTCCGTGCCGTAATATTGAATATAGTGATTATAACAGATATGCTCCCGCCTCTCAAGCTGTTTTTATAAATATTCTTTTACCGTCATATACCCGTGCACAGGTAATGACGTCTTGAAAATTTCTTCCCGCTCCATAACCGGAATCTTCTGCTTCGGGATAGTCCCATATCCTTTAGATTGTAACTTTTCTATGAAGTCCGTTGACAAGTTTCCGATTTCGGAAACACACCGGAGGTCAGTCATGGCCATACATATATACAACACACAACGCCCCGCATCACGCCGTCTGGCGCGTTGCGGGGCATTGTATTCTGTTTCATTTCCCGAGCCGTCAGTTATAGGTTAAATTCAACGGTTGCATTTCAATTTTATGAGCTATAACCGATAAAATCCGGAATCCGGCTGGCAGTCTCATATAGGCCTTGAAACAAAAAACTTCCCGGCGGCAAAAGACCGCCGGGATCGTACTCTTTATTGCATTATGGCCGTCAGACCGGGTCACAGCCGTTTATTCGCCCTTGTTTTCCTCCGGCGCATCCCCGGTACCGTTTTCTCCGGCAGCGTTCTCAGCGCTCTCCGGAGCATCTGCTATGCCGTCCGATGCATGATTGCCGTCGGGTTCGCTGCCGTCAGTCATGGAGATATGGCGGGCAGGGCGCTCAATGGTAGCGTCGTTTCTCGCCTCGCGGATCTTCTTTGCAGAGATCGGCATAAACTCGCCGTGTTCAAAGTAGTAATTGAACTCTTCGGCCTCCATGGTCTCGTGCTCGAGAAGGTACTCCGCTATATCGCGCAGCTGCTGGGCATGCTCTGTGAGTATCCATTCGCACATCTCCGACGCGCGGTCAAAGAGCTTCTTGACCTCCTCGTCAATGATGGCGGCCGTCTCCTCGGAATAGCTCTTGGTCTGGCCGAAGTCACGGCCGATGAATATGCTGTGGCCGGAGTTGTCGTAGGAAATAGGTCCGAGCCTCTCACTCATACCGTACTTCATGACCATGTCGCGCGCAATAGAGCTGGCCTGATGTATATCACCGGACGCGCCGGTGGATATATCGTCCAGAAACAGTTTCTCAGCCATACGGCCGCCGAGCGCCATGACGATGTTTTCAAACATCTCCTCCTGAGACTTGAAGTTCTCAAGATCCTCGTCCGGGCGCATAAGCGTGAAGCCGCCGGCCATGCCGCGCGGGATGATGGTTATATAGTGCACCGGGTCGACGTGGGTGAGATAATGCGCCGCGACCGCGTGGCCGGACTCATGGTAGGCCGTGAGCCTTCTGGCCTTGTCGCTCATCTTGCGGCTCTTCTTCTCAGGACCCATCTGCACCTTGAGTATCGCCTCGTCCACATCCTCCATGTTGATGAAGCGGTGCTTGCGGCGCACTGCCAGCAGTGCGGCCTCGTTCATGAGGTTCTCGAGGTCTGCGCCTGCAAAGCCCGGAGTGCCCTTCGCTATGGAGTTGAGATCCACGTCGTCGGCAAGATGCTTGTCGCGGGCATGGATACGCAGTATCGCCTCACGGCCGCGGATGTCCGGCAGGCCGACATAGACCTGACGGTCAAAACGGCCCGGACGCAGCAGCGCGTTGTCGAGAATATCCGCGCGGTTCGTCGCAGCCATGACGATGACGCCCTCGTTGCTGCCGAAGCCGTCCATCTCAACGAGCAGCTGGTTGAGGGTCTGCTCGCGCTCATCGTGTCCGCCGCCGAGGCCGCTGCCTCTCTGGCGGCCGACCGCGTCTATCTCGTCTATAAATATAATTGCGGGCGCGGCTTTCTTCGCCTGTTCAAAGAGGTCGCGCACACGGCCTGCGCCGACGCCGACATACAGCTCGACGAAATCGGAGCCGGAGATCGACAGAAACTGCACGTTCGCCTCACCGGCCACCGCCTTTGCAAGCAGCGTCTTACCGGTTCCCGGAGGGCCGACGAGCAGCACGCCCTTGGGTATGCGCGCGCCCATTGCGGTGTATGCCTTGGGGTCCTTGAGGAAATCGACGATCTCGGCCAGCTCCTCCTTCTCCTCGTCGCAGCCTGCGACGTCGGCGAAGGTTTTTTTATTTTTCTCGTCGCTGCCGAGCTTCGTGCGGGCCTTGCTGAATTTGCCGACGCCGCCCTGCATGCCGCCGGCCTTATTCATCATCACGTACCACAGCGCCATCGCCACGATCATAATGATGAGATACGGCAGGAAGCTTGCCCACCACGGGACCTCAAAGCCCTTGTCGTAATTGTACTCCTCCAGCACGCCGGAGTCATACTGCTCCCTAATGATGTCCTTAAAATCCTCATAGAACACGGAGAAGCTGTAGAGATCATAGGTCTTTTCCTCAACGGGCTTGACCTTGTCTCCCGTTCTGACCTTGAGGATTATCGTATTGCCCTCGGTGGTGAAGGACTGCACCTTCTCCTCCTTGAACAGATCCACAAGTTCAGAGTAGTTTTTAAGCTGATCCTTATCCGTGTCCTTGGTCATGGTAAATATGACTGCTATGAGGATCACCATCAGCAGTGCATAAAATCCAAGATCACGTGTTCTGTTGCGGTTGGGGTTCAAAAATCGGTCACATCCTTTTTAGAAAAAGGTATACTATCTAATACTATATCTTTAATTATAAAAAATATAAATTAAATACGTTTTTAATTGTTTTCGTACACTTCCGGCTTCAGAACGCCGATGTACGGGAGATTGCGGTAGCGCTCGTTATAGTCGAGCCCATAGCCGACCACGAATGCGTCAGGCACTTCAAAGCAGGAATAGTCTGCATATATATCCGCCTTGCGGCGCGCAGGCTTATCCATGAGCGTGACGATCTTTATCGACGCCGGCCGTCTCACGGCCAGATAATTTTTAAGATAGTTGAGCGTAATGCCCGAGTCCAGTATATCCTCCACAAGGATGAGGTGCCTGCCCTCTATATCCTCGTTGAGATCCTTGTTTATCTTGACGGCGCCTGTGGAGGTCGTTCCCCTGTAGGAGGACACCGCCATAAAGTCCATCGAACAATTCACGGTCACATGCCGCATAAGGTCTGCCATGAAGATGAAGCAGCCCTTCAGCACGCCCACAAATATAGGCTCCTTGCCTGCATAATCAGCCGAGATCTGCGCCCCGATCTTCTGCACGTTTTTTTCTATCTCCACCTGCGAGATCAGAACGCGCTCAATGTCCTTTTCCACTGTATCCATCGAGTATTTTCTCCCCAAAATCAAATTTTCTCTATTACAATGCAGAGAACTCTGTCCCCCGGCTCCGGTCTGAAGCGCATATCCGCCCCGAATCCGGCCACGGCGGCAATACCTCTGCCGTCTCTTATCACTGCGGTCGTATCCCGCTGGCGCTGGGTCATGTGTCTTTCCGTGAAAAGGCTTTTCAGGCTCTTGGTGCAGCCCCGGCCCTGCGGTGCGAAGCTGTCCCCCGGCATTCTGCCCGTGCAGATGAGATTCCCGTATATACTCTCACACTTGAGGCAATAAGTCTTGAACAAACCATAAATTTCTTTATCATATACGGAGGAAAAAGTTCTTATCCTTATGCCCGCCTCGGGTACGTCCAGCGTCTCCCCCGGCACTATGCCGCGCGGAACGATGACAATATTTTTCATATCCGAAAAATATATCCTGCCCTGCTCGCGCCTTATCCTGCCGCCCGGAACATCCGCGTATGCTAGCTGCGTGCCGCCGCAGAGCGCCAGCACGGCCCCGACATGGTTCTGTCCCAAGCTTCGGTGCCATAGCATGCGCACGACGCGGGAGGCGACTGCCGGATGGAGCATACCGAGTCCGGCCGCGTCAACGCTCTCTCCGTCAAAGTCCGCGTCTATGAAGCGCTGCGCTTCGCCGGAAATAAAATCGTCGTCCTGCCCAATAAGCTCCGCCGCCCTCGCCGCAGCCGCCGTGAACTCGGGATTTATCTGCCGCAGCACCGGCATTACGCGGTGCCGGATGAGATTCCGGCTGTAATCGTCGGAGGCGTTGGTGCTGTCCTCAACATGGCCAACGCCGTTTTCGGCGAGATATTCCTCGATCTGCGCGCGCGTGACCTTCAGCAGCGGGCGGATGATATTGCCGCGCCTGTACGGTATGCCCTGCAGGCCCGCGCTGCCGCTGCCCCGGGCAAGGTTGAAAAGCATCGTCTCCGCATTGTCGTCGGCATTGTGCGCCGTGGCTATGCAGCCGCAGCCGAATCTGCGGGCCGTCTCGTCCAAAAAGGCATATCTCAGCTCACGCGCGGCTTCTTCCGTTCCAAGCCGGTGCTCGCGCGCATAACCCGGCACATCCCCGTGCTCCACTGCGAGCTCTATGCCGAGCCTCTCACACAGCTCTTCGACAAAGCGCGCGTCGCGCAGGGATTCGTCCCCGCGTATGCCGTGCTCATAGTGCGCGGCGTACACCTCAAAGCCCTGCCGGAGCGCAAGCGTGTGCATCGCATGCAGCAGACACACGGAATCCGCCCCGCCGGACACGGCGCAAAGCACTTTTTTCATATCCGGCGGCAGGATGAGCCGTTCCAGCACCGCGTCACTCATCGCGCTTGCTGACCGACCCGAAAGACGTATACTCCGGCAGCCATGCCAGCTGCACCGTGCCGGTCTCGCCCTTGCGGTTTTTAAGTACGATGGCCTCCGCCAGATTGGGATTTTCACATTCCTTGTTATAATATCCGTCGCGGTACAGGCCGATAACGACGTCGGCGTCCTGCTCGATAGCGCCGGACTCGCGCAGGTCCGAAAGCATCGGGCGCTTATCCGTGCGCGACTCGTTGGCGCGCGACAGCTGCGAAAGGCAGACGACGGGCACATTCAGTTCCTTGGCCATGATCTTCATCATACGGCTTATGTCGCTGACGGCCTGCGTGCGGCTCTCGTTCGACCACGAATGCCCGCTGCCGGCGGACTGCATCAGCTGCAGGTAGTCTATCACGACAAGGTCGAGATTCGGCACTCTCCGGCACTGCGCGTTCATGTCCGACACGGTGAGCGTCGGATTATCGTCGATCCTTATATCGGTCGCACTGAGCGTCTGCGCGGCGTCCGCTATCGCGCGCCACTGCTGCTCGGTGAGCTGACCTGTGAGCAGATTCTGCCCGGGGACAAGCGCCGCGCGTGACAGAAGCCTTGACACGAGCTGCTCTCTCGACATTTCCAGCGAGAACATAGCCACGGTCTTGTGCAGCGTCATCGCCGCGTTGAGCGCGATATTCAGCGCGATACTCGTCTTGCCCATGCCGGGACGCGCCGCGATAAGAATAAGCTCGGATTTGTTGAGACCGAGTATGGTCCTGTCGAGGTCGGGGAGTCCGGTGCTGAGGCCGGGTATCTTATTGCCGGAGGCCGCCGCCTCGCTGAGCTCGTCGAAAACGTTCTGCACGACTGCGGAGATAGGCACAAGGCCGCCGACATTGCGGCCCTGGCGCAGGGCGTATATCTTGCGTTCTGCGGCCTCAAGCATGCTCTCCGCCTCGCCGGAGCCCTCATAGACCATGTTGTTGATCTCATCCGCAGTTTCGGCAAGACGGCGCAGCAGCGCGCGGTCGCGCACTATCGCCGCGTACTCCATTACGTTGGAAGCCGTCGGCGTGATGCGCATGATCTCCGCCATATAGCTGTCGCACTCGTCGGTGTACACACCCCTGACCTTCATCTGGTCAAGCACGGTCACCGGGTCTATGATCTGCCCGTAGGCAAACATCGACGCCATCGTCTCATATATATCGCGGTTGAGCTTTATATAGAATTCATCGCCCTTGAGCCGTTCCAGCACATCCGGGATACAGCGCGGATCGATCAGCATCGAGCCGACGACCGCCTGCTCCGCCGGTGCCGAGTGGGGCGTCTTTCTGCCTAAGAGTTCATCCATCGAAGGTATTTCCTTTCAAAGAAACGCCCGGTACAGCGTTCCCGTTATTATCCCTCTACGACCAGCACATTTATTGTGCCGCTGATCTCATAGCCAAGCTTGGCCTTGACTGTATAGCTGCCGTAGCTCTTGATGGGGTCGTTCTGCACGATCTTGTTCTTCTCAATATCCATGCCGAACTGCGCCTTGAGCGCGTCGGATATTTCCTGCGAGGTGACGGCGCCGAAAAGCTTGCCGTTGGCTCCGGCCTTGGCGCGTATAGTGACCTGTACGCCGCCGAGCTCCTTGGCATAGGCCTCCGCCTGCGCCTTTTCCTTCGCTATCTGTGCGGCCTTGGCCTTCTCCTTCAGTTTGAAGGCGTTGAGATTGTCTGCGGTGGCCTCTGTCGCAAGATTGCGCGGCAGCAGATAATTTCTGGCATATCCGGTGGAGACCTCCTTGAGCTCGCCCTTCTTGCCCTGACCCTTGACGTCCGTGTTGAATATGACTTTCATGTTGTTTCCTCCGTTTTTGTCCTTTGCGTCCACGCCGGTGACGGCGTGCGCGGGTTATTATCCCAGATAGTCGTCTATCGCGGCATAGACCGCATGGACGGCTTCGGGAAGCGTTTTATCCTTGAACTGCACGGCTGCGGCGCTCCTGTTGCCGCCTCCGCCGAGCTTTTCCATTATAAGCTGCACGTTCAGCTCTCCGATGGAGCGCGCGGACGCCATAATGCCGCCTTTGCCGTCCGGTGCGACGACTACGGACGCATCCACGCCGGATATGTTCAGCAGCTCGTCTGCGGCCTGTGCGACCACTATGCGGTCCTGCGGCTCTGTCGGCGCGGCTATTGCGATCTTGCGGTAGAGCTCTGCGCTCTGCATGATCTTATAGCGGGCTATCGTGTCCTCCATGCCGGTCTGCAGAAGCTTCTTGACCTCCGACGTGTCGGCTCCCGCGCGGCGCAGATAGGCCGCGGCATCAAATGTACGGTCCCCGGTGCGGATCGTGAAGCTCTTCGTGTCAAGCACTATGCCGGAGAGGATCGCGTCGGCCTCGCACTTGAGTATGTCGCTCTGCTCCACCAGCTCCTCCATGAGCTCCACGACGAGCTCGCATGCCGACGAGGCCGAGGGGTCCGTAAAGCCCAGCGCGGCATTCTGGATGTATGTCGCCGCGACGCGGTGGTGGTCGATGACTGCGACCTTGCTGCACACCGAAAGCAGCTCGGCATTTTCTACCTGCTCGGGGCGGTTCGTGTCAACTATCACCAGCAGCGTCCTCCCGTCGGAGCGCAGCAGCGCATCCTGCGGGCTTATGAAGCAGTCTCTGTATTCCGGCTCGCTGCGCATCATGTCTATAAGCGCATGGGAGGCATTCTTGTTTATGTCTATCACGATGTCGGCCTTCACGCCGCATTTCCGCGCTATGCAGCACACGCCGACCGCGGCGCCTACGCTGTCAAGATCCGCAAAGCGGTGCCCCATCACAAAGACCTTGCTCGAATCGCGCATGAGCTCGGCCAGCGTATTGGCCACGACGCGCGACTTGACCTTCGTGCGCTTGTCCACCTCAAAGCCGCGCCCGCCGAAGAACTCAAAGCTGAGCCGGTCCTTTATCACGGTCTGATCGCCGCCGCGGGAGATGGCCAGCTCTATGCCGATGTCGGCAAACTGCAGCGTCTCGCCCAGATTCGCTCCATCGACGCCGAAGCCTATGCTCACCGTGGCGTCCACGCCGTTCGGGCTCTCCACCTGATGCATTTCCTCGGTGATCCTGAATTTGTCGAGCTTCATATGCTCGATATCCTGCTTTTCAAATATCACGAGGTATCTGTCTCTGTCATAGCGGCGCAGGATGCCGCCGTACTCCTCGCACCACTGGTGCAGCCTGTCCTCTACTGCGTCGCGTATATCGTTTTTTATGCGGTCAGGCTGGTTTTTATACAGCTCGTCGAGATTGTCGATAACGACTATACCGGCGACAGGGCGCGTCTCCTCATATTTTACGCGGATATTGTCATATTCGGTCACGTCCACCCAATATGTTATACCCATGACGGCATTCTCCACCGCGCCGTTCTCCGGGCGGATAATGTTGCCGTGCACCATGTACTTTCTTCCGCCGATCTCAAGCAGCGTCGGATACTGCGTCTTGCCTTCGAGCAGCCACTTGCCGGTAAACTGCGGCACCATGTCCGCAATGCGCGCGTCGAGCCTCGCGCCCGTTGCTCCGCACATGCTGAAAAACATCTCGTTGCCCCAGATTATGCGTGAATCGTCCAGCCTGAACACCGAGATGGGCAGCGGGAAATTCATCAGCGTGTTGTTTTTTGCGTTCTCCGTGTCATAGGTCACGGATTCGATATATGCCGCAAGCTGCTTTTCCCTTCTCTTTCTCGAGAAAAAGCTGTAGATAAGCAGCAGCAGGATGACAGCCGCTTCGGCGGCCGCCAGCTCATACATCTTGAAAAACAGCGCGGCGGCCGCAAAGATCACAAGGAATATAAGATATAGCCTTGCGCCCGGCTCTGCCAGCCTTTTCAGGTTTTTATTCAATAGCTGCACCTCCTGCATTCGGAACAGTCGATATCACTTCCATCATAATATATCATTATACCAAATATGGTTTTCCTTTACAACAAATATTTTATATCTCACCGCGGATAATATTTTATGACGTATCGTGCGGCGCTGCCGCAGCGGAAATGGAGGTATTTACGTGAAAGCTGTCATAATGGCAGGCGGAGAGGGGACGCGGCTGAAGGCCGTGACCGGAGATATGCCGAAGCCGATGGTGCCGCTTCTCGGGCGGCCGATGCTTGAGCATATCATAAATCTGCTGAAAAAGCACGGGTTTACGGACATATGCGCCGCGCTAAGATACCGCGCCGGGGACATAGAGAGCTATTTCGGCGACGGCAGCCGCTTCGGCGTACGCATACGGTACCGCGTCGAGCATGAGGCGCTCGGCACGGCCGGCGGCGTGAAAAACTGCGCCGGCTTTTACGGCGATGATGATTTTCTCGTCATCAGCGGCGACGCCGCCTGCGACATGGATCTCTCGCTTCTCATGGAGTCCCACCGCCGCTCCGGCGCCGCGGTGACGATAGCGCTCTGCCGCAGCAGCGAGCCGCTGAGCTACGGCCTTGCGGTGACGGACGCCGAGGGCTGGATACGCTGTTTTATCGAAAAGCCGCAGTGGAGCCGCGTCGTGACCGATCTTGTGAACACCGGAATATATATCATATCGCCGCGCGTGATGGAGCTCGTGCCCGGCGGCGTCAGCTTTGATTTTGCAAAGGAGCTGTTCCCGCTCCTGCTTGAGCGCGGGGAGAAGCTGCTCGGCGTGGCGCTCGACGGGTACTGGTGCGACGTCGGCAGTCCTCTTTCCTATTACCGCTGCTGTGCCGACGCGCTCGAGGGGCGGCTCAAGCTCGATCCCGGCGAAAAATTCCGCCGCCCTCCTGCGCCGGAGGCTGCGGAGGCCCCCGACGACGGCGCGGAGAGCATAGTCTGCCGCTGCCGTGACCGTGCGGCGCTCATGGGCACGCTGTCCGAAGCCATGCTGGACATGGGCGCGGACTACTCCGACGGCATACGTCTCGCGGGCTCCGGCTACCGCCTGCACATATCGCCGCTGTCCGGCACGTCCGCCGTGCGCGTGGCCGTCTCGTCGCAGGACGCGGAATTCGCACACAGTCTTGCGATGTCCGCCAAAGAGCTGATCGACGCGCTCGCCCTCTGACCTTCCGGAGCAAAGCGGGGCCATATTCAGGCATAACAACAGGAGAGATCACCGGCCGCCGAAGCCTTATGATCTCTCCTGTTTTCAATCGTCAAATTCCCAGCTGTCCTCCTCGTAGCGGAGATTGGGCTCGCTGTATGTCAGCGGGATGATGATCTTTACGACCACGCCTCCCTCCGGCCGGTTGCTGATCGTAAAATCAGCGTCGCCGCCGTATATCAGTTCGAGACGCTGCCGCACGTTCCCCAGCCCTATACCGCCGTGGTGCGGGTCGGACAGCTGCTCGCCGTTGGCAAGCTTGGAGACCTGCTCCGGCGTCAGTCCGTAGCCTGTGTCCTTTACCGTGAGGTTGAGCTTGTTTTCCTTTATATACGCATGGACAATGATCTGCGAATCCTCGTTCCGGTTCCGCATGCCGTGCTTGAGCGCGTTTTCCACGACCGGCTGAACGATCATCGTCGGTATCATTGCGTTGCGCGCGGCCTCTCTTGCCGAGAAGGTCACCGTCAGCCTGTCGCCGTGGATGAAGCGGTATATCTCCGTATAGTCCTGCAGAGCGTCAAACTCCTGCTGGGTCGTGATGAACTGCTTTGTTGTGTTGACCGTGATATTTCTGAAATAGCGGCTTATGCGCTGCACTATCTCAACGATCTCCGTCTCGCCCTTGATCTTGGCCATCGCATTGACGATCTCAAAGGCATTGTAAATAAAATGCGGGCGTATCTGCGTTTCGAGCGAGCGGTATTTATATTCCAGTATCTGAAGCTCCGCGTCCTTCTTCTGGCGCTCCTTCTCCGCGACCTCGTCCATCAGCTCTCTTACCCTGTCGGTCATGTGGTTGAAGGTGACGGCCATGCGGCTTATATTGTCGTTGTCCGTTATCTCGATATGCGAGTCGAGATTGCCCTCGGAGACCTCATCCATCGACTTGCGGATCCTCTTGAGCTTGCCCACAAGGTTCTGCATCAGCAGAATCAGCAGCGTTATCCCCGCGAACAGGCCGACGCAGCCGTAGGTAAGACCGACGCGGATTATATCCGAGCGCATCTGTCGGTATGCCGTCTTGGAGGAGAGGCCGACCGCCGTCCAGCCGCCGCTGGAGCTTTCGGATATGAAGAAATCCCCGCTGTCCATGATGCCGGACTCAACGCTGCCGCTGCTTTCAAGCTCCTGCACTATCTCCGTCCGGCGCTCCTCATCCGCCTCCATGCCCGCGAAAGTCAGATAGCTGCCGTCCGAGTCAAAGAATGCAAAGCCCGTGTCCCCGTAGGTCTCGCTGACCGAAAACACGCTGCCCTTGATGTGGAACACCGCGCGCCCGACCCACTTCAGTGGCGAGGTGTTGTAGACGTTTGCCATGATATACACGCCGCCGTCCTCCGCACGGAACCACTTTTTCTGTGAAAACCGGTTCTGCGGCTGGTCGTCGAAAAGTCCGAGTGCGAAGTCTCTTACCTCCCTGTATCTGTATGTACTCATCGGGGAGCGGAGAGCCGTGCTGAGCCGCAGCCCGTTCGCCGCCTCCAGTGCGACAAAATCGTACTCCGTCGACTCCGAAACGGTCTGTGCGAGAGCATACTGAAGCGCGGAGGTCCCTGACTCTGGCTGGTTTATATAGTCGTTCATCAGGGCCGGTATCTCGAAGGCGCGCAGCCGCGCGTATGTGGAATCGCTCAGCGAGTCCTGACTGTCGGAAAAGTTGAGCGCGACCTGTTCTGTGAGCATGTCAAGGCTCTCGATCTTTTCTCTCTCCAGCGTCGTCACCGAGGTGTTTATCTGCTCAAACGTATTCAGTCCTATTCCAAGCAGGAGCGAGAAGATAAAAGCGGATATTATCTTTGTCGTAAATGAGAGATCCCTTATTTTTTGAAGCATGGGCATTACCTCAGAAGCCGGCGGCACGGTCCGTTCAGCTGTTTCTCTGGCTGAGGCGGTACTCCGAAGGACTTACGTGCTCGATCTTTTTGAAAATATTATAGAAGCTTATATAGTTTTCATAGCCGATGGCATACGCAATGTCCTCCACGCGCATGCGCGTGTCGTTGAGAAGCTGCTTCGCCACGGCCATTTTCGCGTCTATCACGTACTGCCTGTAGGTCTGCCCGGTCTCCTTGCGTATGAGCGCCGAGAGATAATTCGGGCTCACATAGAATTTCTCCGCCACGTCCTCCAGCACGAGTCCGTCCGTCACGTGGGTCTTTACATATTCAAGCACGCTGTACACAAGGCTCGTTGTCGCCGGGACATTTATGCTGCGCACCTCTTCAAAGAAGCCGTCCAGCCAGCGGCGCGCACCGGCCTCCGTGTTGAACTTTGTGAGATTGCACACGGACAGATCCAGCGAATTTGTCCATTTTGCGTTGTTGATCTTGTCCTGCATGACCTTGGTGCAGAAAAACATCAGCATGACCTTTATAAGGCGCAGTCTGCCGCCGCTCTTTTCCATCACAACGTCCCACACCTGATCCGGCTCGATGCTGTCCACCTTCTGTGCAAGCTTGCTGCACAGCTGCTCGGTATCCTTGAGCCATGTGTGCTTCGCCGCGTCCGGCTGCGGCGTGCAGTAGAAATCGAGATCCGTGTTGAGCTCATAGATATGATGATACAGCAGCGTCTGCAGCGCTTCCTCATACGCCACGCGGAATTCGCCCGCCTCTGTGTGAGGATTGCTGACGGCCATATTTACGTTGAGAAGGCTCTGGCTGAGCTTTGTGGCGATGCTGCGGCTCACGGCCTGCCACGGCATGGCGCCGCTGTGTATCCCGCAGTACATCACTATATCGCCGTTGACGAGCGCCGTCACTATGTCCACATTTTCCGGGAAGCTTATGAAATCCAGCCGCTGCAGCGACGGCCCCGTGAAGCCGCCCTGCGTCTCGGCCACGAGCACAAAATAGCTCTCCGGCATCTGTATGTCGGAAAGCACGATGTCAGGCCGGTGCTTCTCTATAAGCTCCATTCCCTCTTTCCCGTCCGAGGCGCTTCCGATCAGCCTCAGGCCGAGCTGTTCCCACGGAATGGTCTGTTCAAGCGCCTGCACGGCCAGACGGCTGTCGTCTATTATCAGGACCGTAAATTCCATCTGCCAGCACCCACCCCTTTCACAGGTTTTTCATTTGTTTTATTTGAATATTATAGCCAAATTGCCCTGTGTTGTCAAAAATTTTATGTTCAAGTCCGACAAAGCGCAAAAAGACTGCGCCGCAAATAAAGGGGCGCAGTCTTGAGCAGCAGATTATCAGCCCTTGACGGCTCCGGCCATAACGCCGCTGACAACGTATTTCTGCAGGCAGAAGTACAGTATCAGGATGGGCAGCATGGCCATGATGAAGAATGCAAACGCGAGGTTGAGCTCGGCTGTGTTCTCGTTGAAGTAGACGATCTGTGCCAGAGGGAGCGTGCGGCTGGTCTTGTCGCGCAGAAGGACTATCGCGGTGTTGTAGTCGTTCCAGACATAAACCGTGTTGAGCACGAGCTGGGTGGCGTTGATGGGCTTGAGCAGCGGGAACACTATGTGCCAGAAGGTCTGGAACTTCCCGCAGCCGTCTATCGTCGCCGCTTCCTCAAGCTCCCGCGGCACTGTTTTTACAAAGCTTGTGATGACCAGAATACTTATCGAGACCTGAAGTCCGCTTCGGGCGATTATGAATCCGATGTTCGTGCTGACAAGGCCGGCGTTGTACATGTTCAGGTACAGCGGCAGCATGATGCACTGGAACGGGATGAGCGTGCCCATGGTGAGCAGGGTGTACATGAACACATAGAAGCGCGAGTTGTAGCGGGCCAGCACCCATGACGCCATCGAGCAGATCACCATCAGGATCAGTATCGTGGGTATCGTCGTGAGTATGCTGTTTTTAAGGCCGATTATGAACTGGTCGTTCTCGGTGATAACGCGGATGTAGTTATCCAGCGTCGGATTCTGCGGCCATGCGAGATGGCTGATCGTTATCTCGTTTTTATACTTTATCGAGTATATAAAGCTTATGTAGAACGGGATAAGCGTGATAACGACGAGCGCGATGCAGACGATCTTTTTGATTGCCTTGCCTGCGGCTTCGCGGTTATGCATGGTGTTTAATGTGCGTCCCATCAGGCTTCCACCTCCGCTCTTCTGAAGAAGTAGGTCGTAACGCGCGTGAGCAGTATCAGCACCACGGTGAGTATGACCGCGGACGCCTGGCCGAGACCGGCCTTGCTGAAGCCGAAGATGTAGTCATAGATGAACATTGCGGAGGTCTGCGCCGCCTGCATGTTCCTGGCCACCGCCATCGGATAGTCGAAGCAGCGGAGGCCCCATGCCAGAAGCAGCGTGACGTTTGCGGTGAACGCCGGCATCAGCAGCGGCAGCGTGATCTTGAAAAAGCGCTGGAACACGCTTGCGCCGTCGATCGTCGCGGCCTCATAGTAATCGTCGGGAATGGCCTTGAGACCTGCTATGTAGATGAGCATGCAGTAGCCCATATCACGCCAGATCGCTATTGCGGCAATGCCGACAACGACCTGATTTGACTGGCCCAGAGGGCTCATGGTGTTGAAAATAACAGCGTAGACGTCGGTATATACGTAACTCCAGACAATGGCCGCGCTCGTAAGTGCGGTGGTGAAAGGCAGAAACATCATTGTCCGGCACAAATTAGCAAATTTTGATGAGCGGAACAGGAGCAGGGCAAAGAACAGTCCCAGAATGTTCGCGCCGAGCTCATATACGAGGGTGAACAAAAGCGTATGAACGAAAGCCTGCTGGAAATAGGTGTTCTTGAGCATGATGGCGTAGTTCTTGAGTCCGTTGAACTCGCGCGCGCCGCCGATTATGCTCTTCCAGTTTGTGAATGAATACGGTATGCCCTGAAGGAAGGGCACGAGCACTACATATGCGAACAATGCAAAGGCAGGCAGGAGGAACAGAAGGTTTCCGGTGTGTTCTCTGACTTCCCGCGCATTGAGCCTGCTGTGTATTTTTGAAGTTTTGCTGTTCACAGTTATACCTCCGATGCCTGTAGGTAGAAATGAAGCCCGTACCCGGAGGTACGGGCTTCATTATGTCTTTTTAGTATTGCCTGCGGAAAATCAGCCCTCAGCAATATTCTGGTCGAACTTTGCCTGCATTGCGGCGAGGCAGTCCTCAGCGGACTGATTGCTGCCGTTTGCATAGCTCTCAGCGAAAGCAGTGAGGTAGGTTCTCCAGTCGGTGGTGAACTGGCTGTTGAAGGGCTTGGTGAAGTCGCCGTAGTGGGCGATGTTGCCGGAAGCCTTGATGGAAGCGAGGGTCTTGACGATCTCGGGTGCATTGTCAGCGGTGGAGCCGTTGAGCAGAGGCATGAGGGAAACTGCGGACCAGGAGCCTGCGCCCTGAGTGACCCAGTATTCCATGAACTCAACTGCGACGGCATAGTTCTCTGCATTGGGGTTGACCATGAAGGCCTGGTCGACCTGGACGTTCAGCTTTGCGCCGCCCTCGTCATCGATGGGCTCCACGAAGAAGCCGTACTCGAAGTCGGAGCCCTCGATCATAGCCTCGAGGTCGCCGATGCCCCAGGAGCCGAAGTACATCATTGCAGCCTGACCGGAGGTGAATACCTCAAGAGCCGCATTCTGGTCGTTGGTCATTGCGTCGTCGCGCATCCATGCCAGACGCTGTGCCCACAGGTTGAGGCCGTCAGCAAAGTACGGGTAGTCTGTAAGCTTCTTGGAGCCGTCCATAAGGGACTCGAAAAGGTTGTTGTCGCCTGCATCCAGAGCCTTGGTCCAGATGTAGTTGCGCATCTCGATGTCGCCGAAGACAGCGTCGCCGAATGCATGTGCCCAGGGATCGATGCCTGCGTCGGCGATCTTCTGGCAGTTCTCGAGGAGCTCAGTGTAGGTGGTGGGCTCGGAGAGGCCGAGCTGATTGTAGATGGCCTTGTTGTAGAACACGCCCCAGGTCTTGAAGTCGATGGGGAAGCCGTAGATCTTGCCGTCTGCGGAGACGTCGCCAAGGTCGCCTGCGGGGAGGTTGAGGCCCTTGATGGTCTCGTTGTCGCTCAGATCAGCAACGAAGCCCTGCTCGACGAGGTCGGGGTACAGGCCGGGGTTGCCCATCATGATCTCAGGCTGGTCGCCGGAGGCGAGAGCGGTCTGGAGCTGGGGGAAGTAGTCGGTGCCCTGATTGTAGAACACGTTGTCCCAGGTGATGTTGTACTCGGGGTGTGCTTCTGCGAACGCCTTTTCAACTGCATCAAGACCGGCCTGCTTGGTGGTCTGGGTCATGTAGTGGAAAACGGTGATCGTAACGTCCTTGACCTCAGGTGCTGCATCAGCTGCGGTCTCGGCTGCGGGAGCTTCTGCGGGCTTGGTCTCGGCTGCGGGAGCTGCGGTGGAGCCGCAGGCGCACAGTGCGAAAATCATAACCAGCGCGAGTGCCATTGCGATGATCTTCTTCATCTTTGTTGTTTCCTCCATTAAAAATTTTTTATGGGATTTCGGATGGTTCAATTATATTGTCTAAAACCGACAATTACAATTCATTTGAAGTCATATAATCTTAATATTTTATATGATTTGACGATAATATGGGATAAATTTACATTAATTTGCAAGCGCCTGGAAATCATCCCGGAATCGCCGCTTCGCGCGCCCATTTGGGGAAGTTTGCCGGCAATTTCTTCCGGTATACCCATCTGACGGCGTTTGTGACCACAGTCTGTACCTCCTTCTGCATATATACCGGATACGTCTCGTGTCCCGCCTGAAAATAGAATATCCGGCCGAGTCCGCGCGACCAGCAGCAGCCGGAGCGGAATATCTCCCCGCCTGCGGACGCGGTGATAAACACCTGTTCATCCGGCTGCGGGATCTCGAAATATTCACCGTAGGTCTCGTCCATCGGAATGTCGAAATATTCTCCGTCAAGTCCCTCGGCGACAGGATGCGCGGGATTGACTATCCAATAGCGCTGCCGCTCGTCGTTTTCGCGCCAGCGCAGAGACTGCGTACGCGTGCCCATCAGGCGCGAGAATATCTTCGATGCGTGCGCCGAGTGCAGCACCACAAGCCCCATACCCTCCAGCACGCGCTTGTGCATATAGTCAACATGGCAGTCCTCCACCTCACGCCAGTGCTTATGGCTCCAGTACACCAGCACATCGGCACAGTCGAGCGCCGCTTCGGAAAGTCCCTGCTCCGCATCCTGCATCGTCGCGGTGCGGATCTCCATGTCGGGATTTTCGGAAAGGAAGGCGGCGAGCTGCCCCTCGATGCCGTTTTTATAAAGCTCCCGGAATTTTTCCCGGTGCTCCGGCAGGGGCTTGTCCTCAGCCCAGATAAGTACGTTCATGTTCTTCCCTCCTCAAAGCTCGACCCAGCGGTCCTCCGCTGCCGAGCGCAGGCAGGCGTCGACAAAACGGTTGCCGCGCACGCCGTCGGCAAATGTAGCATACGGCACGCTGCCGGTGCGGTAGCTGCCGTCGGCTATCGAGCGGTAGAAAGCGAGCATGGCGTTCTTCTCGGCCTCCTGCCAGCCGGGCGCATGCCCCGCCGGCATCTCTATATATTTCGCCGTCTCCGGCTGTACGCACTGCGCGTCCATCAGTATCGTCTCATTGCCGAGCCCGCGGTTCCCCACAAGCAGCCTGTCGCACTGCTCCTGCTGCCAGCTGAACTCCACCGTCTCTCCGCTGACCGTAACGCAGAGATCGTTTTTGTGCCCCAGCATGCATTTCGAGAATATCGCGCTGCCGGGCGTCCCGTCGGCAAATTCCACCATGACGGCGGTCGTATCGTCCGAGTGCACCTCGATCTCCCGCCCCGTCGCGGGGTCGGTGCGCACGGGATAGTGCGTATACATGCGCGCGTAGACCTTTTTTATCGGAGTGCCGGTCACAAAGGAGGCCGTGTCCGCCCAGTGCACGCCTATATCCAGCAGGGCGCGGGCCGGGGACGTCTCCGGTATGCGGCGCGGGGTATAGTCGTCGTGCCGCGCGACAGAGTCCTGCATGTACCGGCCGGAGACGTAAAGTATCTTTCCGCTCATACCGGCCGCGATGCGCGCGCGCATTTCGAGCACGGCGGCGTTCATGCGGTACTGATGATTTATCGCGTTGGCCACGCCCGCAGCCTTTGCCGCGGCGGCTACCTTTTCCGCGCCCTCCGTCGTTATGCTCATCGGCTTTTCGGCATAGATATGCTTTCCGGCAGAAACAGCCGCAAGATTCACCTCGTCGTGGGCGATGTTCGGCGTGCAGTTATGCACCGTGTGTATTTCGGGGTCCGCCATGATCTCGCGCCAGTCGGCCGTCACATAGTCCGCGTCGAACTCGGCCTTCGTGCGCTCTATATGCTCCGGCCTGCTCACGCATATCGCGCGTATATGTACGCCCGTCAGGCGGCGCAGCGCCTCATAGTGCTGCCTGCCTATAAAGCCCATGCCGATTATTGCAGCGTTCAGCTTCTCCATACTCATCTTCCTCCGTATATCGGTGCAAGCGCATCGTGTATGGCCTTGTACTTTTTAAAGAGCTCCTCATATGCCTCGCAGTTCGACGCTATCGGTTCGGATACGGACTCTATCTCCACGCAGCGCTCCGCCGCCTCGGCAAAGCTGCCGAACCAGCCCGTGCCTACCGCCGCAAGCATGGCCGTACCGAAGGACGAGTCGTCCACCCTGACCTTTTCAAGCTTCATGCCCAGGACATCGGAGACAATCTGCCGCCAGAGCATGCCCTTTGCGCCGCCGCCTATGATGCGCAGGCGCGTCATCTTCACATCCAGCTCTTCGAGCGTCTGCATGCAGTCCTTCAGCGACATCGCCACGCCCTCGAGCGTCGCGCGCGTAAAGTGCGCTGTCGTGTGATGAGAGCTTATGCCGGTGTAGCTGCCGCGCAGCAGCGGATCGTTGTACGGCGTGAGCTCGCCGTTGAGATACGGGTGGAACATAAGTCCCTCGCTGCCTGCCGGTACTCTCTCCGCGCCGACGTTGAGCTGCACAAACGGCTCACGGCCTATCGCGTCCCTGTACCAGCGGTAGCTTGCCGCACAGCTCGCCGTGGCCGTGCCGGGATACCACAGTCCCGGCACTACATGCCGGTAATTGAAGATGAACTTCGAGTCGAGCGGCCTGTCGGTGACGACGCAGATGCGCCCCGCCGTGGCGAGCTTGACCGTGGAATGTCCCTGCTGCACGTTGCCCGCGGCGAGAACCTCCATGACGGTGTCCGTCGTGCCGACCAGCACCTTTGTGCGCTCGGAGAGGCCGAATTCTCTCGCCGCCTCCGGCGTCACATATCCGGCGAAGTCCGCCGGTTCGCAAAGCCGCGGCAGCCATTCGCGCCTTATGCCGCCCACGGCGCACAGCTCATCCGACCAGCACTGGCGTCCGGCGTCATAGAACATCGAGCCCATCGCGTCTATATGGTCCGTCTCTATCGTGCCTGTGAGCCTGTAGCGCAGATAGTCCTTTGCAAAGAGGATGCAGTCTATCTTTTCCCAGACCTCCGGCTCGTGCTTTTTCAGCCACATGAACTGCGGCAGCGTCCACACGGTCGTGGGCGCGTTCATTGTCTGCGCCATGATCGTGTCAAGGCAGTGCTCCTTGAGCCAGTTTACCTCCCCGGTACTGCGCTGATCCGTCCAGAGTATCGCGCGGCGGATCACGTTTCTGTCCCTATCCAGCAGCACCGCCGTGTGTGTCGCCGCGTCAGGCGCAAGCGCGGTTATCTGCCCGCAGTCTGCGCCGGACTCCTCCAGCACCTGCGCAAGAGCCGTGCGGAAGGCCCTGCACCAGTCCTCCGGGTCCTGCTCGCTCCAGCCCACCCTGGGGTAATACGTAGGGTATTCGCATCCGGCAGTCGCGGCTATCCTGCCGTCCTGTGCCAGCAGCGTCAGCTTCACGGAGCCGCTGCCTATATCCGCACCCAATACATATTCCATATTTTCACCGTCCTTAATTTAATATCTTATCTGTGTCAGCCTGCGCATCGTCTCTGCACAGCACCGTAAACCCGTCCAGGAATTCAGCTCCGTCGACTCCGCTGAGCACGCCCGCTCTGTGCAGGCGCACATCCGCATCCTCCAGCAATTCCGGCGTATCGGTTATATACATGAACGATACGCTCTGCCTGAGATCCGCCGCAAGCTGCACCGAGGCCGCCATGAACTGCGCCGTGTCGGCCGCATTCATGGCGTCCGCATCGTAGGGGTAATAATTCACCTGCACGAGCGGGGCAGCAGAGCCGCCGTCAGCCAGCGCGGCGGAGAATATCTCGCCGAGCGCGTCCAGCTGTTCCCCGCTCACCTCTGCCATTGTCACGAGCCCTATCTGGAGATCCGGCCGCACCTCGTTTTTCTTCTGCGATATGAAATTCAGCGCGAGCACGAGCACGAGAAGCGCGCCTAAGACATACCATTTATAATAGTACCAGAAATTTTCAAGCTTTTCTCTCATTGCGCATCATCCCCCGACGGGAAAAATTCGTTGAACACCGGCAGAAATATCAGGCTGAAGGTCATCACGCCTACGGCGTAAAAGCCAACGAGCAGCACAAAAAACGCATACAAATAATACCGCGCACAGAGCGCCAGCGCGGCAAGCGCGAACATGACCGCCGCAAACGAACGCCCTTTGCCCGCAAATATCAGCAGCAGCGCATTTTTCAGCACATTGCCGAAGGGCAGCTCTACGTTTGCGAGCTGCTGGTAGCTCAGCGCCGTGAGGCCGGTCAGCACAAAGCCGCATACGGCAAACAGCATCGAGTACATAAGTCCCAGCCCGCCGCTGACGGCTATAATGAGCCGCAGCGCATAAACGTAGCCGGACCACAGCGCGCCGAGTATTGCCGAGAGCAGCATGGCCTTTTTCCACTCGCGCCTGACGCACTCCTTATAATCATCCCACCACCACACGGGCACGCCGCGCACTATTCTCATGCAGTTGTAGTGCAGCGCCGTGACGCCGGGGCCTGCCAGTACGAAAAACACATACGTGCCAGCCCACGAGAGGCTGTCCCACAGCTCCGTGAGGAAGAAGAGGCAGGCAAAGCACGGCAGGAGCCATGCAAACGTGACAAGATTCGTCCAGAAAAGCGGCATGAAGTGCTCTTCAAGTATCTGAAACCAGCGTCCCAGCCCGCCCCGCGGGACATCGGCGGGCATCTTGACAAAATTGCTCCAGAATCTGCTCAGCTTGGCCATGGCTTCCTCCTCCGTGTAAGTCGTTTCTTTTATTAAATATTACTATAACATTCCTCAAAGTCAAACACCATATATGTGATTTGTGCTGTTTTTCATTTTTATTATTAACCTTATCCATTGTTAAAGTATATTGCTTTTGATAAGCGGCTGAGTTAAAATTTGTACAGATTACCATACCAGACATCTGCAAAGGAGCTGATTTCAATGCCTCTTATTACAATAAAAAATCAGGAGCTCACCGTCACGCTCGACTCTGCCGGCGCTGTGCTGCACAGTATAGTGATGGACGGCCGGGAATATCTCTGGCAGGGAGATCCTGCGTTCTGGAAGCGCAGGGATGCGAACCTTTTTCCCTACGTGGGCCGTCTCACCGAGGGCAAATATATCTACAGAGGGCAGGAGTATTCTCTGCCCATACACGGCTTCTGTATAGGCACGGAATTTGAAGTTGAAGAGCAGAGCGGCGGCAGCGTCACCTTCCTGCTCACCGACAATGCCGAGCGCCGCGCGATGTTCCCGTTTGCTTTCGCTTTCCGCGTGCGCTATGCGCTTGACGGAAACCGCATCATAAAGACCTGCACCGTGGAAAACCGGGACGAAAAGCTCATGCACTTCGGCTTCGGCGGGCATCCCGGCTTCAATGTGCCGGTCGGCGGCGAGGGCGGATTCACCGACTGGTACCTTGAATTTGACAACGCGGCAGAGCCTGTGCGCGTCGACCTTGACCCCTCGAACTACCGCCTCGCCGGAACGACGCAGCCTTTCCCGCTCAGGGACGGCCGCATCTTACCGCTCACGCACTCCATGTTTGATCTCGACGCCGTCGTCCTCGGCGGCACGGACAGGGCCGTCACGCTTAAAAGCGAAAAAAGCGCGCACAGCGTGAAGGTAAGCTTCCCCGGCATGGGCTTTGTCGGCTTCTGGCACGCGCCGCACACCGAGGCTCCCTATGTCTGCATAGAGCCGTGGGTTTCTCTCCCCTCTCACAGCGCATATATGGAGGATATTGAAAAACAGGAGCATCTCATCACGCTTGAAAGCGGCGGGATCTATGAAAACGTTGTGACCATAGAGGTAATGTAAAAATTATGTCTTCTTTCATCACCGAACCCGAACGCAGAACCGAAATAAGCGATAGATGCGATGTGCTCGTATGCGGCGGCGGCATCGCCGGGGCCGCGGCGGCGCTTGCAGCGAGGCGGCATGGCGCGGACGTGCTGCTTATAGAGCGCGAATACGCCCTCGGCGGGCTGGCGACACTCGGCCTCGTCACCTATTATCTCCCGCTCTGCGACGGGCGCGGCCGTCAGGTCAGCTTCGGCCTCGCCGAGGAGCTTCTGAAGCTCTCGATCGTCCACGGCGGCGAAGGCGAGATTGACGGCAATCCGTGGTTCACCGGCGGCAGTCTGGAGGAGCGGTGCCGTCAGCGCTACCGCGTGCGCTATAACGCCAACCTGTTCGCCATCGAGCTTGAGCAGCAGCTCGTGCGGGAAGGCGTGCGCATACTCTACGGCAGCTCCGTCTGCGCCGTGGACGAGTGCGGCGGCCGCATCCGCAGCGTGATCGTCGAAAACCGTTCCGGGCGCTCCGCGATCGCCGCAAAATGGGTCATAGACGCGACCGGCGACGCGCGCGTGTGCGATCTCTCATCGGCCGCTACCGCCGTATTTTCGCAGGGTAATGTTCCCGCGGCATGGTTTTACCACACCTCCGAGGGGCGCTACCGGCTCAACGCGCTCGGCTTCAGCGACATTCCCGACAGCATGAAAACGCCCGAACAGCTTGAGCGGGACAAAAGCTCCATACGCTTTACCGGCATAGATGCCGGCGAGGTCAGCCGTCTTACCGTGCTCTCGCACAGCATGCTCATGGACGAATTTCTCAGGAGCGGCGGCGACAGCGAGCTGCACGCGCTCTCTACCATGGCATCCATTCCGCAGCTGCGCATGACGCGCCGCCTCGTGGGACTTTATACCCAGAGCGACACATCGCCGCACTGCACGCTTCCGGACAGCATCGGCCTCATTTCGGACTGGCGCAGAGCCGGGCCCGTATACGAGCTTTCGTTCGGCACTCTGGCGAGCGGGAGGCCCGGCAACCTGCTGGCTGCGGGGCGCTGCATATCCGTGACGGACTCGATGTGGGACATTACCCGGGTAATACCGGCCTGCGCCGTCACCGGTCAGGCTGCCGGCACCGCAGCAGCCATGTTTGAAAATATAAACGCCGTCGACATGGCCGCGCTGCAGCACGCGCTGCGGCAGGACGGCGCCGTAATACACGAAAACGAACTCTGACAGAAAACAAAAGGAAACAAGGAGGAGCAAATGTCAAGCTACAACAAACTCACGCCTGAGCTTGCCGCGGAGCTGCGCGCCATCGTGGGCGAACGCCGCTTCGAGTACGGCGATCAGGTGAAGGAGAACTACTCACACGACGAAATGCCCATCTACGGCAAGTACATGCCGGAGGCCGTGTGCTTTGTGACGAGCACGGAGGAGGTCTCCGAAATAATGAAGCTCTGCCACGCAAACCGCATCCCCGTCACCGTGCGCGGCGCAGGCACCGGGCTTGTAGGCGGCTGCGTCCCAATTCACGGCGGTATCGTCCTCTGCACAGAGCGCATGAATAAGATCCTGTCGTATGACATGAAAAACCTCGTCGTTCACACCCAGCCCGGCGTGCTGCTGTGCGACCTTGCGGCCGACGCCATGACGCACGGGCTCATGTATCCGCCCGATCCCGGCGAAAAGACCGCCACCGTCGGCGGCAACGTCTCAACGAATGCGGGCGGCATGCGCGCGGTCAAGTACGGCGTGACGCGCGACTATGTGCTTGCAATGACTGTCGTTCTCCCGAACGGCGACATTATGAAGCTCGGCAAGACCGTGTGCAAGACGAGCTCCGGCTACAGTCTGCTGCACCTGATGATAGGCTCGGAGGGTACTCTCGGCATCATCACGGAGCTCACTCTCAAGCTCATCCCGAAGCCCATCATGGACGTCAGCCTCATTCTCCCGTTCAGTGACATTGCCGCCGCTATCGCCTCCGTGCCCGAGATAAAGCTTGCGAATCTCGACCCCCAGTCGATAGAGTTCATGGAGCGCGACATCGTCGATTCTTCCGCCGCATTCACCGGCAACGCCGTGTTCCCGACTGTGGTCAACGGCAAGGAGGCCGGGGCGTATATTCTCGTCACGCTCGTCGGCGACAACGAGGCGGAGCTTACCATGAAGATGGACCGCCTCGGAGAGCTTGCCGAAAAGGTCGGCGCATACGACGTTCTCGTCGTGTGGACCGCAAGCCTGAAAAAAGATGTCTGGGCTGCGAGAAGCGCATTTCTTACGGTCATCGAGGCCGAGACGAAGCTTCTCGACGAGATGGACGTCGTCGTCCCGGTCGACCGCATTGCGGACTTTCTCGTCTACAGCCACGATGTGGCGGAGGAAAACGGCCTGCGTCTGCGCTCCTTCGGTCACGCAGGAGACGGTAACCTGCATATCTACTGCTGCTCCAACGATCTTGACGAGGCCGAGTTCAAGCGCCGCACGAAGCTCATCATGGACAAGTGCTACACCAAATGCACCGAGTTCGGCGGCCAGGTCTCCGGCGAACACTCCATAGGCCATGCCAAGAAGGAGTACCTGCGTGAGAGCGTAGGCGATACCGCCTACGGCCTTATGGGTGCGATAAAAAAAGTATTCGACCCCGACGGGATACTCAATCCCGGCAAGGTCTGCATGTGAGGAGGGAACCGGAATGCTGAATATACTTGTGTGCGTAAAGCAGGTTCCCGACGTGAACCTCGTAAAAATAGACCCCATGACCGGCAGCCTTATCCGCAAGGGCGTGCCCGCCATTCTCAATCCGCTGGACGCCAACGCCCTTGAGGCTGCGGTGCAGGTCAGGGAGCGGTACGGCGGCAGCGTCACCTGCATCACAATGGGACCGGATCAGGCCATTGAGGCGCTGCGCGAATGTCTCGCCGCAGGCGCGGACAGGGCCGTGCTTCTGTCCGACCGCGCCTTTGCAAACGCCGACACTCTGGCCACAAGCTACGTCATTGCCTCCGCGGCAAAAATGCTGGGCGATTTTGACCTCATCTTCTGCGGCAAGGAATCGCTCGACGGTGCGACCGGGCAGATGGGCTCCCAGCTTGCAGAGCGCTTCGACGCCAGTCAGATAAGCTCCATGTCGAAGATCGTTTCCGTCGATACGCAGCGCGGTACCGTCACCGCCGAGCGCGAGCTTGAGCGCGGCGCCGAGCTCACCGAGGCGCAGTACCCCTGCCTGTTCACCGTGGAAAAAACGAACTACCGCCCGCGCATACCCAATCTGAAAAGCTGGAAGGCCAGCCGCACGGCGGAGATCACGAAATATACGTCAAAGGACATTCCGGGGCTTGACCCCGATCAGATCGGCGATCCCGGCTCGCCGACGAAGGTGCCGCGCACCTATCCGCCCGAGGCCGGCGCCAAGGGTGTCATGGTCGACGAGGGCAGCGTCGAAAAGAGCGCAGACAGGCTCGTTGAGACCATCAGGGAGGTGCTGTAATGAAAAACAAGACCGAATACAGGGATATGTGGGTATTCATCCAGCACGACGGCGCGCACATTGAGCCGGTCTCTCTGGAGCTTATGTGCGAGACGCGGAAGCTCTGCGACGCCGCCGGGGAAAAGCTTGCAGCCGTACTCACCGGCACTCTTCCTGAGAGCGAATTTGAGAAGATACTGGACTGCGGCGCGGACAAGATCATCCGCGTCTCCGGCACAGGCTATGAATATCTCAACGTAGACGCCTACGCGAATCTCTTCACGGTGCTCTGCCGCAAATATGAGCCGAGCGCCGTCATGGTCGGCGGCACGACCTTCGGCCGCGACTTTGCCCCGCGCTTTGCCTGCCGTCTCCCCACCGGCTGCACCTCGGATGCGACGCAGCTCGTGTACGATCCCAAGACCGGCGATATAGAGTTCATTGAGCCCGCAGTCGGCGGCAAGATGATGGCCGTCATCACGGTGCCGGTCATGCGCCCGCAGGTCGGCACCATCCGGCCCGGCACATTCAGATACGCGCCGGCGGGCCGCCGCACGGCCGAGATCATAGACGAAACCGTGGACTTTCCCGTTGAAAAGATCCGCACAAAAATACTCGGCTTCAAGGCCGACGAGTTTGACGAAGCCCTGAATATCGCGGATGCAGACGTTATCGTCTGCGTCGGCAACGGCCTGAAGGGCGCGGACGCGCTGCCGAAATACCGGGAGCTGGCCGCGCTGCTCGGCGGCAAGCTTGCATGCTCCCGTCCCGTGTTTGACCGCGGCATACTGCCCTACAGGCTCGTCGTCGGCCAGTCCGGCGCCGTCGTGAAGCCGAAGCTCTATATCTCCTTCGGCGTGTCGGGCGCGGTCAACCATGTGACCGGCTTTTCCGACGCCGGAAGAGTGATCGCCGTCAACCGCGATCCCGACGCCGCAATATTCAACTACTGCGATTACGGCATTATCGGCGACATGGACGAGATCTGCGAGCTGATGCTCGAAAGACTGAGGGGCTGAACCATGGTACACATTCCTTACGGCAGAACGCTCCTCGACTTTGAGGAAAACGGCGCGGCGGTGCTTACAAGCTCCGTCGGCAGTCTGAATGCCGAGGGCAGCGGCAGCAGCATCGTGCGCCGGGCAATGGAGCATCCGATAGACTCCCCGCACCTGTCGGAGCTTGCAAAGGGCAGGAATAACTGCGTCATAATAATTTCGGATCATACCCGTCCCGTGCCGAGCCGCGACATTATCCCCAACATGCTGCGCGAGCTCCGCGAGGGCAGCCCCGGCATAGACGTGACGCTGCTCGTTGCAACGGGCTTTCACCGTCCGACATCCACAGCCGAGCTTGAAGCGAAGCTGGGAAAAGAGATCATGGACGAGTGCCGGATCGTCGTACACGACTGCCGCGACAAGGCCGCGAACGTACAGATCGGCGTCCTGCCCTCGGGCGCGCCCTGCGTTATCGACAGGCTCGCCGCGGAGACGGAGCTGCTCATCGCCGAGGGCTTTATCGAGCCGCATTTCTTTGCCGGCTTCTCCGGCGGCCGCAAAAGCGTGCTGCCCGGCATATCCGATCAGGTCACGGTGCTCGGCAACCATTGCTCGAAATTCATCGACAGCCCGTATGCCCGCACCGGCATACTTGACGGCAATCCCATCCATGCCGACATGATCGCCGCGGCGCGCATGGCAAAGCTTGCATATATCGTCAACGTCGTCATAGACGAGGACAAGAAAACCGTCGCCGCATTTGCCGGAGACTTCGAGGCCGCGCACCGGCGCGGATGCGATCTGCTTCTCAGCTATTGCCAGGTAAAACCGCAGCCTGCCGACATCGTCATCACCTCCAACGGCGGCGCGCCGCTGGACCAGAACATCTATCAGTGCGTCAAAAGCATGACCGCGGCGGAGGCCAGCTGCCGCGAGGGCGGCGTGATAATAATCTGCGCCGAATGCGCCGACGGGCACGGCGGCGAGGGCTTTTACAATTCCCTGAAAAACTGCGGGAGCGCCGCCGAGCTCTATGCGCAGTTCATGGCGACGCCGCAGGAGCAGACGCTGCCCGACCAGTGGGAAAGCCAGATACTCGCGCGCATACTCATGCACCATAAGGTCATCTTTGTCTCCCGCCCGGAGATGAAAACGACGATAGAGGACATGAAAATGACCTATGCCGGTTCGATCGGCGAGGCTGTCGCCATGGCCGAAGGCATGGGGAAGCACAGCATCACCGTTATACCCAACGGCATCTCCGTTATAGTAAGAGACTGAACCGTATACCGCCGCACTTCATCCTCTCCCGTTCTCCGGGGGAGGATGATTTTTCATTTTTCTGACGCCGGCGTATATTTCCATCACGGCCGCTCCCCGGTTTTTATATATATTTCACGAAAGGCCGGGCTTTTTTCGTAAGAAAGGTAAATGTTCATTTAGTAGAAAAATGATAAAATGTGCACAGAGTCAGTGTTTGTATAACGGATAGACAAACAGATTTCATGGAGGTGCATTATGCTCAGCTATAATGTCAAAATAGGTTTGGTTCCCATCCGCAGGGATGTTACTCCGCGCCCCGGCATATTCAACTGGGAGAAAGCAGAAGAGAGATGCGCAAAGGCCGTCAGCTATATCGAGGCAAACTTCACCGATGAGCATGTCTCCTTCGTCGACCTTGACGGTATAAACGACGTGAACGTGCTCTACAGCGACAGAGATGTCGACGCTGTCGTTGAGCGCTTCAGGAAAGAGAATGTGGACGCCGTGTTCCTCATAAACGGCAATTTCGGCAACGAAGAGGTCGCAGGCGCCGTCGCCAAGGCCATAGGCAAGCCCGTGCTTCTCTGGGGTCCGCAGGATGATTCCTTCCTGCCGGACGGCACCCGTTATACCGACACCCAGTGCGGTCTGTTCGGTATGAGCCGCATGCTCCAGCGCATGAACATTCCCTTTACATACATTGAAAACTGCTTCATTGAGGACAAGAAGTTCGCCGACGGCTTCCACAGCTTTGTGAGAGTTGCCTGCGCGGTCAAGAACTTCTCCCACCTGCGCGTGGCTCAGGTCGGCATGCGTCCCAAGCCCTTCTGCTCCGTCATTTTCAACGAGGGCGACCTTATGGAGAATTTCGACATCCATGTTATCCCCATCAACCTCGCCGTCGTGCAGGACAAGTACAACCGCATCCTCGCCGAGAAGAAGGATGAGCTTGCAAAGGGCGTGGAGCTGCTGCGCAGCATGTATGAGATAGACGATCTCAGCGAGCCGGTGCTTGACAAGGTGTACGCCTTTGTGCTGCTCTATCAGGAGCTTTTCGCCGAATACAACGTCTCTGCGATCTCCGCAGAGTGCTGGACGGCCATGCAGCTCATGGTCGGCGCAATGCCCTGCACCGCTTACGGCATACTCGCGGACATGGGCTACATCATCGGCTGCGAGAGCGATATGCACGCCACGATCACTCAGGTTCTGCTCTCCTCCCTTGCTCTCGGCGAGAAGAAGCCGTTCCTCGGCGAATTCACCGCGCGTCACCCCTCCAACCCGAACGCGGAGCTGCTGTGGCACTGCGGCCCCTTTGCCTACTCTCTGCACCGCAAGGGCGAGACGTGCAAGTGCGTCAATATGCGCGAGTGGTTCCAGGTCGAGGAAGGCCACTACACCGTCGCCCGCATGGATCAGGATCACGGCAAATATTCCATCCTCGCCGGCGAGTGCAGCAGCACCGACGGCCCCTACACTTTCGGCACCTACCTCTGGGGCGAGTTCACCGATCTCGGCAAGTGGGAGCGCAAGCTCATCGAGGGGCCGTATATCCATCACATGTCCGAAATAGAGGGAAGCTTCACCGCGGAGATAAAAGAATTCTGCAAATACGTGCCCAAGCTCAGCTTTGACACAGTTGAATGAGAAAGGGATAAATATGAAATACGATCTTAATGAGATTCTCGAAATAGGTGAAAAGGGCGGCTTTGCCGTACCCGCCTTCAATGTTTACAATCTTGAGACGGCGCTCGGCGTCAAGAAGGCCGTTGAGGAGACCGGCGCGCCGGTCATCTTCCAGATGTACAGCCGTCTTTTTGACTCCGATCTTGCCAAGTACGTCGCTCCCGTGATACTGGAAGTGATCGACGATCTCAAGACTCCGGCCGCTTTCCATCTTGACCACGGCGCAGGCGTGCCCGAGGTCCTTCGCGCATTGCGCTGGGGTGCGACCGGCATCATGATCGACGCCTCCACCAAGCCCATCGACGAGAACATCGCCGAGACGAAGCACGTCGTCGGCATGTGCCGTGAGTGCGGCGTCGGCGTTGAGGGCGAGCTCGGCCATGTCGGCACGACGAAGGACGACACCATGGCTGAATTCACCAAGGTCGACGACGCCGTCCGCTTTGTCGACGAGACCGGTGTGAGCGCTCTGGCCATCATGGTCGGCACCGCGCATGGCCACTACAAAAAGGCTCCCGTTCTCGGTATTGACCGCATTGCGGAGATCCACGCCGCCACGAAGGCCCACCTCGTGCTCCACGGCGGTTCCGGCGTGCCCGACGATCAGATCCGCGGCGCTGTCGCGGCCGGTATACGCAAGGTCAACTTCGGCACCGACGTGTGCTGCTCCTTCATCGACGCGGCCCGCAAGGTCGACGAGAGCGTCATCGCGCTCGATCTCTTCATGAAAGAGCCGACAGAAGCCGTCAAGAATTTCGCCATCAGCAAGATCGAGCTTCTTGGAGCCGCACGCAAATGACAGAGGTAGTAGGAATAGGCTCGGCCCTGTTTGATATACTCATGACCGCCGACGGCTTCCCGCAGGAGGACACGAAGCTTCAGGGCAAGGACACGAAGGTCCAGTGCGGCGGCCCCTGCGCGACGGCGCTCGTTGCGATGAGCAAGCTCGGCGTAAAAAGCGAGTACATGGGTACGCTCGGCGACGATATGTACGGCAGCTTCATCAAGGGCGAGTTTTCAAAATACGGCGTTGAGTGCGGCAGAGTGCGCACCGTGGCCGGTACGCAGTCATTCCACAGCTTCGTGCTGCTCAATCTCCGCAGCACCAGCCGCACCTGCATCTGGAGCAAGGGCACCGTTCCCGCTCCGTCCGGCGAGGATATAGACCTCGGAGTCCTGAAAAACGCAAAGTACCTCCATCTCGACGGCCACCAGCTCGACGCCGCAATATACGCGGCCAAAAAAGCGCATGAGTTCGGTGTAAAGGTCAGCCACGATGCCGGCGGCACCTATTCCGGCATTGAGCGCCTGCTCCCATATGACGACGTGCTCATCCCGTCCGAGGAGTTCTCGCTGAAAATAACCGGCAGCGCCGCAGCCGCGGACGCAGCCGCAAAGCTGTATGAGGCATATCATCCCGAAACGCTGATAATCACGCAGGGTTCGAGAGGCGGCTTCATCTGGCAGGACGGCAGGGAGCTGCGCTATCCCGTGTTCCCCGTGGACGCGGTCGACTCCAACGGTGCCGGAGATACCTTCCACGGCGCTTTCGTCGCGGCGAGGATAAAGGGCATGGACGTTTACGACGCGGCCTGCTTCGCCTCCGCCACCTCCGCCCTCAAGTGCACCCGCTTCGGCGCGCAGCAGGGCATACCTCACTTTGACGAGGTCAAAGAATTTATGAAAAACAACAGGGGGGAGATCCGCAATGGCTGATCTTAACGCACTGCGCAAGGCAAATCCCCATATCCGCATATACTCCGTCAGCGACCCCGAATTCAAGCTCTACGGCTGTGTCATCAAGGCCGACACCTCGGCCTTCTGCCGCACCGCGCTCACCGCGGTCGAGTTTCCCGCAGAGGGAAGCCGCTATACCGCGGCCGTTCCCGAGCTTGACACGCTGCCCGAGGCGGCGGCTCTGCGCGAAAAATACTGCGGCCAGCTTGACGAGCAGATAGGTCTCTGCTGGGGGCACTCCAATCAGCTCAACGCGCTTGAGTGGCACACCTGCAATGAATTCAATATCGCGGCCCGCGAGCTTGTACTGCTGCTTGCAAAGCGCAGCGATCTCGATGCCGGCGGCAGGCTCGATTCCGCGAAGGTGAAGGCCTTTTATCTCGCCGCGGGCGAGATGATCGAGGTCTATTCCGACACGCTCCACTTCTGCCCATGCGAGGTGACGAAGGCAGGCTTCTCCTGCATCGTCGGTCTCCAGCGCGGCACGAATCTTCCGCTTGACGCCGGGCAGGAAAAGAGCGCATATCTCTGGGCAAAAAACAAATGGCTCATCGCGCACGAGGACAACAAACCCCTCGTTGCCAGAGGCGCCTTCGCCGGTATCTACGGCGAGAACTGGAAAATCAACACCATAGAAGAATAAAACGGAGGAAATCAAATTATGCAAATGAGATCATTTATGTTCGACATGGTGCGCTCCGAGCTGGAGGACGCCGTCGGCCGGGACAACGTCTCCACCAGCGCCGCTGAGCGCGAGACTTACAGCGTCGACTATTTCTGGGTCGGCCGTATGTGGCAGGACAAGGGCGCAGACGGCCCCATGCCCGACATCATTGTCCGTCCCGGTTCCTCTGAGGAAGTCTCCAAGGTTCTCAAGATAGCAAATTACTATAAGATCCCCGTGCATACCTGGGGCGGCGGCTCAGGCTCACAGGGCGGCGCGCTGCCCATGGCGGGCGGCATCCTGCTCGACATGAAGCGCATGAACCACCTCATCAGCCTTGATGAGAACGCGCACTCCATCACCGCCGAGGCCGGAATGATCTTCCAGCAGCTCGAGTGGTACGCCAACGAGAAGGGCTATTCCTGCATGCACATTCCCTCCTGCCTGACCTGCGGCACCATCGGCGGCGCGCTCGGCCACCGCGGCATAGGTATTTTCTCCTCCAAGTACGGCAAGATCGACGACATGTGCATGAGCATGGAGGTCGTTCTCCCGAACGGCGACATCATAAACACACTGCCCGTTCCCAAACATGCAGCCGGCCCCGATCTCAACCAGATATTCATCGGCTCCGAGGGCACACTCGGCATCATCACCAAGGCGACGTTCCGTCTCTACGAGCAGCCCGAGTGCCGCAAGCACCGCGCTTTCCTCTTCCCGACTATGACCGCCGGTCTGGAAGCCGGGCGCGACATCATGCAGAAGGTACAGCCCTCCATCATGCGTCTTTTCGACGAGGCCGAGACCGTCTCCATCATCAAGAAGATCATCGGCGTCGAGGAAAAGGGCAACTTCATGAACCTTACTCTCGAGGGTATCGAGCGCATCGTCGACATTGAAATGGAGATAGTGCTCGACATCTGCGCAAAGCACGGCGGGCGCGACCTCGGCAGCGACTACGGCGAGAAGTGGTTTGAAAACCGCATCACCTTCTTCTACCCCGACAACATCATGGATATTCCCCAGATGTTCGGCACCATGGACACCGTTGCCGACTTCAGCCATATAGAAAAGATCTACTGGGCCATGAAGAACGCTATCGAGTCCAACTTCCCCGGCGTCAAGTTCATCGCCCACTGCTCTCACTGGTACGGCTGGGGCACCATGATCTACGACCGCTTCATCATGGACAATCCCCCCGAAGACAAGGAGGAGGCACTGCGCCTGCACAACCAGATATGGAACTGCGGCGTCCGCGCCGCGATGGAAAACGGCGGCGTCATCAACGACCACCACGGCATCGGCCTGAAGCTGTCCCGTCTGATGAAAGAACAGTACGGCCCCGCCTTCCAGGTCATGGAGGGTCTCAAGAAGAGCCTCGATCCCAACGGGATCATGAATCCGTACAAGCTCGGTCTTTAAGGAGGAGAAGGTATTATGATAAGCCAGAATGCTTTAAAGCACGCCAATAAATGCCGTTTCTGCTGGATGTGCCGCCATCTTTGCCCGGTGCAGCTCCAGACCGGTAAAGAGATAAACACCCCGCGCGCAAAGGGTCTGCTTCTCTCCATGAATCAGCGCGGCAAGGCCTTTGGCCCGGACGAAGCGCAGGCAATGTATGAATGCCTGCTTTGCGACGCCTGCACCAACGACTGCGCCACAGGCTATCAGCCGCCCCTCTTCATCCGCGAGGCGCGCACAGAGGCCGTCGTGCAGGGCATAGCCCCCGCCGCAGTCATGAAGGCGATCGAGAATTTTGAGGAATCCGGAAACATCTACGGCGAGGAAAAGGCCGTATTTGAGGCCGAAAAGGAAGGCGATACTCTCGTCTACATAGGCGAAGTTGCCGCCGTAAAGGCCCCTGAAATGGCAAGATCCCTGCTGAGCCTGCTCAAGAAGGCCGGCGTAAAGGCCACCGTCCTTGCCGATGAGCCCGCCTCCGGCGCGGCTCTCGCCGATCTCATGGGCTACACCGCCGAGGTCCAGGCGCAGGCCAGAAAGTGCGCGGACGCAATAAACGCGAGCGGCGCAAAGACCGTCGTCGTTCTCGACAGCTACGACGCCGAGATAATGGCGCAGAAGTACGGCGAGTGGGGCTGCGAGCTCAGTTCCGGGCTCGTCACAGCCACCGCCTTCGTCGCAAAGCTCATTGAAGACGGACTTCTCACGGTCAGAAATGCAAACGGCATTCTTGCCGCCTGCCATGACGACGACCGCCTCGCCCGTACTTTCCACGAATTTGAGCCGATCCGCGCCATTGCAAAGGCTGCCGGATATGAGCTGACCGAAATGTTCAACCACGGCAAGCTCGCCAAATCCTGCGGCAGCGCGGTCGCCCTCGTGTATATGCCCGAGATCACAAAGAAAGTCTCCGCCGGACGCTGGGACGATCTTCTCCGCACCGAAGCGTCGGCCATGCTGACCGCCAATCCCGAAAGCTATATCTGCCTTGCAGAGTCTGTTCCCGAGGGCAAGGTCCTCGTGGATCTCTACTCCGCACTGGACAAAGAGTAAAAGAGTAAAACAACATGAACAGAGACATCCTTGTTTGCGTAAAGACGGTTCCGTCATCATCCGATGTGCAGGTTGACAGCAATTTCTGCCTGCGCCGGGACAGTGCCGCTCTTGAGTGGAATCTTGCCGACGAATCCGCGCTTGAAGCGGCTCTCCGGCTGCGCGGCAGGGATGTCTCCGTTACTGTTCTGTCCATGGGGCCGCCCAAGGCCGCCGCTGTGCTCCAGCAGCTCTACGCGCGCGGCGCGGACAGGGTCATTCTCCTGTCCGACCCTGCTCTCGCCGGTGCTGACACACGCGCAACGGCCGCCGCACTCGCACACGCCGCATGGTGGCTCGGCATGCCCGAGCTTATTCTCTGCGGCAGAAGAGCCATCGACGGCGAGACCTGTCAGATACCCGGTGAGCTTGCCGCCGCGCTCGGCTTCGCCTGCGTGTCAAACGTCGAGAGCATTGAGCATGCGCCCGGCGGTCAGCTCGTGCTGCGCCGCCGGCTGGAGGACGGTATTGCCTCCGTCTCGGCGCAGCCGGGCCTCGTCGTGTCTCTGTGCGAATATTCATATCCGCTGCGCCTGCCCGGAATAATGTCCATGCGGCGCAGCCTCAGCAAAAGCGTGGAGCTCATAACCGCCGGTGACATCGGTCTGCCGCCGGCGCAGTGCGGGTTCAAGGGCTCGCCTACACGCACGGTGAGTATGCAGAACCGCTACCCCGGTCTGCGCAGATGCACAAAAGAAACGGACGTTGAAAAAGGCGCCGCCGAGCTTGTCCGGCGCATCGGGGAGGTGCGGAAATGAGCGCATCCATTCTCGTCGTATGTCCTTTCGGTCTTGACGGCGGGCTCGTATCCCGTGCAAAGGCGATAGGCGCTTCCTGCAATGCGCCGCTGCATGTGCTGTGCCGCTGCGCGGAGCAGCAGCGCGCAGCGCTTTTCGGCGCAGAGCACCTGCACCTGCTGCCCGACGGATTTCATGCCGCGGATGACAGCAGCTTTGCCGCATGGCTTGCCGAGAGAATATATACCTGGGGCTGCAACATTATCCTCGCCCCTGCGGGGATACAGCTGAGAAACGTGATGCCAATGCTGGCATGGCGGCTCGGCGCAGGCCTCACGGCGGACTGCTCCATAATAGATATGGACGAAAACGGGCGGCTAATCCAGAC
>URDG01000024.1 GCA_900546515.1 uncultured Eubacteriales bacterium
ACCAATCTTTTCTTTTAAGATCAGATAAGTGGGAATAACTGCAATTATTATTAGAATTGCAAATATCCATTGTCTAAAATTAAAGAAATATATTTTTTCTTTATAATCCTTTATCTCATCAAATACTGTAATTTCTATATTATCCATTATCAATGACCTCCTGTAAGTTTTTCTGCAAATTGACTTGCGTACTGTATTACTGCCAAATACATTCCGTTAAGGAATAACATTGCAACTATTGTTGATATTGCATTTGTTGAGCCTACTGTACTACTCAATCCTGCAAGTCCAATAGAATAGATATTTGTTGCTAAATATATTATTACTGCTTCTAATCCAACACTTGCTGAAAAAAGGAAGTATTGAATTGCTTTTCCTCTACCTTCATCATCAGCAGCAAGAGCGATTGGTATTGGAGCAAAAGCAAAACATAGTATTAGTTTTACAACTCTCAAAAATATCTGTGTTAGAATCTGTACGATTGTTGTCATAAACGGAATGAATAGTATTAAATACAATCCGATATGTCATAATACTATCTACAAATCCATCTGGTACTGCATCAATTAAAGTGTCTGCAATATTAATTGAAGAATTACTATTACCTATGGCATGTGTAATACTAACAAAAATGTCATTTGTTATATTCATAATACTAGATAAGAAATCGTATCCGTGTTGAATAAAGTATTTAAGTAATAAGAATGAAACAAAAGCCATTACTACTCTTTCCCAACTTATTCTCTCTACTTCCATTGATTTCTTTATTAAATTAATCATAAAGAAAAGGATTAAAAGACTTAACGCTATTGGAACTATTACATCATTTACTGTTTTTCCAATAGACCAAATATTGATACCTTTTACACTAGAGAAATTCGTTAATTTTTCTATCGTACCTATTAAATTACCACTATCTATATCAATACCGAAAACTGTAAATTTGAAACTATAAAGAAGTCTTATAATTCCATCCAATTATTTGTCCTCCTTCTCTTATTCCTGACGCGGGTCTATGTACTTGGCGGCGTTGTCGAACTGGCCGTAGTGACCCTTCGCCTTCTCCAGCGCCTCATTTGCGTCGATGCCCTTCTTGATGAAGTCCATCATCTTGCCAAGAGAGACGAATTCGTAGCCGACTATCTCATCGTCCTTATTGAGAGCCAGACGGGTGACATAGCCCTCGGTGAGCTCAAGGTAACGCGGCCCCTTCTCCTTGGTGGCAAACATGGTGCCGACCTGAGAACGGAGGCCCTTGCCAAGGTCCTCAAGGGATGCGCCGACTGCCAGACCGTCTTCGGAAAATGCGGACTGGGAACGGCCGTACACTATCTGCAGGAACAGCTCGCGCATTGCGGTGTTGATAGCGTCGCAGACAAGGTCGGTGTTGAGAGCTTCGAGAATGGTCTTGCCGATGAGTATCTCGGAGGCCATTGCAGCGGAATGAGTCATACCGGAGCAGCCGATGGTCTCGACAAGCGCTTCCTCGATGACGCCTTCCTTGATGTTAAGGGTCAGCTTGCATGCGCCCTGCTGCGGTGCGCACCAGCCAATACCGTGAGTGAAACCGGAAATGTCGGTAATCTGCTTTGCCTGGACCCATTTGCCCTCTTCGGGGATGGGAGCCGGGCCGTGGTATGCGCCCTTAGCCACGGGGCACATGTTCTTGACTTCTGTGGTGTAGATCATAGCGATCTCCCTTCTATCCTTATTTTAGAATAAACTTATTTGATGAGGCACTCGCCGGTCATTTCCTTCGGCTGCTCAAGGCCCATAACATGCAGGATGGTGGGCGCAATGTCGGCAAGGCGGCCGGGTCTGAGCTCTATGCCAGGCTCGCAGACCGTGAACGGAACAGGATTGGTGGTGTGCGCAGTGTTGACCTTGCCTGTCGCATCGAACATGCAGTCGGCATTACCGTGATCTGCGGTCACACAAAGCACGGTGTCCGGGTGCTTTGCGACCTCAGCCATGATGCGGCCCATGCAGGCGTCGACCGTCTCAACGGCAGTGATCGCCGCGGACATAACGCCGGTGTGGCCGACCATATCGCAGTTTGCGAAATTGCAGACTATAAGGTCATAATTATCGGAGGCGATAGCCTCGATGCACTTATCGGCAACCTTCTCCGCGCTCATCTGCGGGATGAGATCATATGTCGGGAATTCCTTCGGAGACGGGACGAGGCAGCGCTCCTCACCGGCTATCTCTTTCTCAACGCCGCCGTTGAAGAAGAAGGTGACGTGCGCGTATTTCTCGGTCTCTGCGACACGGAACTGCCGCAGGCCATGCGCGCTCACATAGTCCCCCAGAGTGTTTTCAATGACCTCGGGAGGATATGCGATAGGCAGAGGCAGAGTCTCATCATACTGCGCAGTGCAAACGTAAGACAGCGGATAAACCGTCTTTTTACGCTTGAAGCCGTCGAAATCTTCAAGATTCAGCGCCCAGGTCATCTCTCTCGCGCGGTCCGGACGGAAGTTCATGAAGATAACGCTGTCGCCCTGCTCAATAACGCCCTTGGGATCGACGACGACAGGCTTTACAAACTCGTCGGTCACATCTGCGGCATAGCTCGCTTCAACGGCGTGCACCGCATCATCGTCCCTCACGCCCTCGCCGCAGACTATGGCGTTATAGGCGGTCTCGACACGGTCCCAGCGCTTATCGCGGTCCATTCCGTAGAAGCGGCCCTGAAGCGTCGCTATCTTCGCATTGCCGAGCTCATCGCACTTGGCCTGAAGCTCCCTGACAAAGCCCGCGCCGCTCTTGGGTGCGACGTCGCGTCCGTCGAGGAAGCAGTGGACATACACCTTTTCAACATTGCGCTGCTTTGCCATATCAAGGATGGCGAATATATGGTCAAGGTGGCTGTGAACGCCGCCTGTGGAGAGCAGCCCCATGATATGCAGAGCCTTGCCGCCGGCCTTGGCGTCCTCCATGGCCTTTATATACGCCTTGTTCTCAAAGAACCTGCCGTTTTTGATCTCCTGACTCATCTTCGGCAGAATCTGGAACACGACGCGGCCCGCGCCGATGTTCGTGTGTCCGACCTCGGAGTTGCCCATCTGGCCTGCGGGCAGGCCAACGTCCAGACCGGAGGCCTGAAGCGTGGTGTAGGGATTCTCGGAGAAGAGACGGTCAAGATTCGGTGTATTGGCCTTGTACACCGCGTTGCCATCGGAGGGCGCCGCGATGCCGTAGCCGTCAAGGATTATAAGAATCGCTTTTTTAGTCATTGTGAAAGATCACTCCTGAACGGTAGCCTTAACGATAGTGGCAAAGTCTGCGGGCTTGAGAGAAGCGCCGCCGATGAGGCCGCCGTCAATATCGGGCTGTGCAAGAAGCTCAAAGGCGTTCTTTGCGTTCATGCTGCCGCCGTAGAGGATGGAGACGGCACGTGCGGGACGTGCGCCGTAGATCTTGCGGATGACGGCACGGATGCCCTCGCAGACTTCCTGCGCCTGCTCTGCGGTAGCGGTCTTGCCGGTGCCGATGGCCCAGATAGGCTCATATGCGATGACGCAGTGACGCAGCTGAGTGGCGTCGATGCCGCTAAGAGCGGCCTTGACCTGATATGCTACATACTCCATGGTCAGATCCATCTCGCGCTGCTCAAGGCTCTCGCCGACGCAGATGATAGGAGTGATGCCCTTTTCAAGCAGCGCCTTTGCCTTCTCGTTGACGAGCATATCGCTCTCGCCGTGATACTGGCGGCGCTCAGAGTGGCCGACAATGCAGTACTTTGCGCCGATGTCGGAGAGCATGGACGCGGAGACCTCGCCCGTATATGCGCCCTTCTCATACTTGCTGACGTCCTGTCCGCCTGCTGCGACCTTGCAGTCCTTGCCGGCCTTGACCATGTTCTGGATCATGACTGCCGGAGTGCAGAGAACTACCTCGCAGACCTTGGTCTTGGGCAGATTTTCCTTGAGCTCTTCCATGAAAGGCTTGACGCCGGAATTGGTCATGTTCATCTTCCAGTTGCCGGCAATTATAGTCTTGCGGTATTTTCTATTCATGATATTTTCTCCTTTATACATTGGGCGGACTGAATGCCGCCCCCTTATTCACTCTTTAACGTCCGCTTACTTGTCGAGCAGGCATGCAACGCCCGGAAGCTCCTTGCCCTCAAGGAATTCAAGGCTTGCGCCGCCGCCGGTGGAAATGTGGGTAATCTTGTCTGCAAAGCCGAGCTTCTCAACTGCCGCCGCGCTGTCGCCGCCGCCGACTATAGTGACTGCGCCGGACTCTGCCAGTGCCTTGGCCATTGCCTTGGTGCCGTTTGCGAACTTATCGAACTCGAATACGCCCATAGGTCCGTTCCAGACGATGGTGCCAGCACCCTTGACAGCGTCGGAGAAGAGAGCGACGGTCTTGGGGCCGATGTCCATGCCCATGAGATTTTCGGGAATGTTGCCCTCGGCGAGAACAGGCTCCGCGTCTGCGGAGAATTCAGCCGCACAGTAATTGTCGACCGGGAGCAGGAACTTGACGCCCTTGGCTGCTGCCTTAGCTATCATGTCCTTTGCATAGTCGATACGATCCGCTTCGAGCAGAGACTGGCCGACCTCATAGCCCTGTGCCTTCTTGAAGGTGTAGGCCATGCCGCCGCCGATGATGATGGTGTCAGCCTTCTCAAGAAGGTTGTTGATGACGTTGATCTTATCGGATACCTTTGCGCCGCCGAGAACTGCGACGAACGGGCGCTTGGGATCGTCAAGAGCCTTGCCCATGATGGACAGCTCCTTGTCGACGAGCAGGCCGGAGTATGCAGGCAGGTATGCAGCAACACCGGCGGTGGAGGCGTGCGCTCTGTGCACGGTGCCGAATGCGTCGGACACAAAGATCTCCGCCATGTCAGCAAGAGCCTTTGCAAACTCGGGATCGTTCTTTTCCTCGCGGATATCAAAGCGGAGGTTCTCAAGAAGCATGATCTGGCCGGGCTTGAGAGCTGCGGCCTTGGCCTTTGCATCCTCGCCGATGATGTCCTTTGCAAAGATCACGTCCATGCCGAGAAGCTCGGAAAGTCTGACTGCTACAGGCGCAAGAGAGAGCTTGGTCTTCCACTCGCCCTTGGGCTTGCCAAGATGAGAGCATGCGATAACTGCCGCGCCGTTGTCGAGCAGGTACTTGATGGTGGGCACAGCGGCCTTGATACGCTTGTCGCTGGTGATCTCGCCGGTCTCCTTGTTCTGGGGAACGTTGAAGTCGCAGCGCAGCAGGACCTTCTTGCCCTTTACGTCGACATCATAGACTGTCTTCTTGTTGTAATTCATGGTATGCCTCCTATATAGATAGCAAAATTTTGGCCCTCGGCAAAGCCGGGGCGCTGGGTTTACAATTTAACGGGCCATGGAGCCGGTTCCGAGCAGGCCGGGAAAGCCCTGCTGCCGGAGCGCCTCATAGGCCAATATGGCAACGGAGTTGGACAGATTCAGACTCCGGCCCTCACTTATCATCGGGATGCGTATGCAGCGGCTGCGGTACTTTTCGCGCAGCCACTCGGGCAGCCCCGCCGTCTCCTTGCCGAACATCAGCGTCGCCCCCTGAGAAAAATCCGCCTCATGGTATGCGCGCGGCGCTTTGGTCGTGGCGAGGAAAATATTCGCATCGCCGTTCCGGTCAAAATACTCGTCCAGATTTTCATACACCGAGATGTCGACCAGATACCAGTAATCAAGGCCGCAGCGTTTGACGGCCTTGTCGGATATATCAAAGCCCAGCGGCTTTATAAGATGGAGCCTCGCCCCCGTCGCCGCGCAGGTTCTGGCGATTGCGCCGGTGTTGTGCGGGATCTCCGGCTCCACAAGAACTATGTCCAGCATATGTGCGCCTCGTATTGTCATTATTTTATCATATATCTTGCCTTTTTCAAGGTCATTTTATCACAAAAAACAGAAAAATCATGTACTTTTGCTTCATTTTTTCATTTTCTTGCACATTTAACAAAATTGAGCTATAATCTTCTCTGTAAAGGGGCATTTTATTGTCATTTTGCATATGACTGTGGTCACTTTTGATCGCACTAAATTATCGTTTTTTGAGGAATTCGCCATGGAATATATATGTTATGACTGTCCGAGGAAATGCGGTGCAAGGCGCGGGGACGTCAGTCCCGGCGGCGTGTGCATGAGTCCGGCTCTTCCGCGCATCGCACGGGCCGCGCCGCACTACGGTGAGGAGCCGTGCATCAGCGGCGCACGGGGTTCCGGCGCGATTTTCTTCACAGGCTGCAATCTCAGGTGCGTATTCTGCCAGAACCGCGATATAAGCCGCGGTCAAGGCGGCAAAAGCGTCGACGCGCAGGGTCTGCGCGATATTATGCTGCGCCTGCGCGACGAGGGCGTGCACAATATAAACCTTGTCACGCCGTCTCATTTCTCCCGCGTGATCGCCGAAGCGCTGGACGGGCTTGAGCTCGGGATACCCGTGGTGTGGAATTCCTCAGGGTATGAGAGCGTTGAAACTCTCCGGCGGCTCGAGGGGCTTGTGCAGGTGTACATGCCTGACTTCAAATATGCCAGGCGCGAGCCCGCAAAGCGCTACAGCGCGGCGGAGGATTATCCGGACATTGCCGCTGCGGCGATATGCGAGATGTTCCGCCAGCGCGGGCCATATAAGCTCGACGAGGACGGCATGCTCGTTTCCGGCCTGCTTATCCGGCATCTTATAATGCCCGGGCAGGAGCTCAACTCCATGGACGTGATCGACTTCATTTCCGAAAAATTTTCCGAGGGCGATGTGCTGTTCTCCCTGATGAGCCAGTACACGCCAATGCCGGGACTTGAGCGGTTCCCTGAGCTGCAGCGGCGCATAACGCAGGACACCAATTCACTTCTGATAGAGTACATGGAAAACAGCGGCATAACCGACGGCTACTGGCAGGAGGTCGAGGCCGCCACAACGGAAATGATACCCGACTTTGACGGAACAGGCGTTGAATAAGAAGCAAGAAGCAGGATGCGGTTTGCATCCTGCTTCTCACGTCCTATACACGGTCGCAGCGTACTGTCACACGTGTCTGCCCGCCGATCGTGCATGTAAAAAGCGTAAGATCCCATTCTCCCGATTTCATCTCGTCAACGGCGGCCGGCTGCAGTGTCTCAAGCTCTGCGACCTCACAGTTATACACGTTTCCGTCGACATCGGTAAACACGACCGCATCACCGGGCTTTAACGTTTTGATCTGTCCGAAATGGGACGAATAGTTGTGCGCGCAGAGCACCATATCGCCGCTGTAGACAGAGCCGGAGTAGCGGCAGGGCGAAATCTTTAAGCGTTCGTAGCTCCACTCGCTCGCTACAGGGAGTTCAAGAGAAAGCGAAGGGACAGCAATTACGCCGATATAATCCACACCGTCCACCGTTTTGACCGGCATTTCCATGTCCGTCTCCGGCACATTCTCGGGCAGCATTGCCCCGGACACTGCTGCAGGCCGCGGCGTGTGTGCCGGGATGAGCGCCTCGAGCCTGTCCGCAGCCCGCACAGAGGCCGTGCGCGCCGCGGCCTCTTCCCGCAGGTTGAAAGCCGTGATAAAAAGGGCCGCCGCTATAAGCAGCAGCCCTGTGAAAATTAATACCGATCCTTTACGTTTCATCTTTTTCGCTCCTGCGCCGGATAAGGCCGGTCACGACCAAAACAAGCCCTGCGCACACAAGCAGCGGTACAGGCCACCATAGCTGTCCCGTCTGCGGCAGCGTTGGCTTCCCGGGCGGCAGAGGCTTTGTGCATGTATTCGTAACGTAGAACACATTCCCCTCCTGCCGGATATCAGGAGATGCATAGCCGGCCTGCGTACTCTCGGTAACGGACCAGCTGTGATTTACATCAAGATCATGCCAGACATGGCTCCAGCGGCCGTTCTCGGGCAGCGTGACCGGTTCGCCGTAAGGTTCGCCGTCGCAGAGGAGCTGGACGGTGATGCTGTGCGGGCGCTGATCAACGTGGCAACTGTCCTTCCAGATCTTTATCACCTCATAATCGGAACGTACAGGGCTCTGTCCCGGCTTTGCGTTCGCGGTGATATCATAATTCCATACATTGGCATTCATGTCCTGCTCGGGCAGAACGGCAAAGAACGGAGCCGTGGAATAGATATACCCATCCAACTCCACATTATGGCCGATGACAAGGTACAGTCCGAGCCGCAGACTGCTGAAGCAGGCAGTGCCGTGTTCATCCGTTTCCGCGGTATAGCTGGGCACAATAGTATCATCAGCTTCGACGGCATCTGCGATAGTCTGAGCGGCTTCCTGCCATGCGGCGTCATTACGGCCGCGGATATCAAGCAGAGCAGAGTATTCGGAAAAATGCGCCAGCGGCGTCAGTTCGCCGTATTCGTCTATCGTAGAGACGAGATAAACGTCAAACTGCATATCCGGCACGGGCTTCTTATCATACGCCGCGTTCACCGTGAGCGACGCCGGGTGCGTGAGATCAACGCTCCCGGCAGCAAGCGCGGCGGACGTTGGCATAATCAGCAGCACTGCCAGCAGACAGAACAGGAATTTATACCGTTTCATGGTATTTACCTCCGCGAGATTTAGGTTTTCCGGGGATCAGCAGCAGTACGAGCAGCACAAGCAGCAGCGGCAGCGCAGCAAAAGGCGCGACGAGCAGCGGCTCTATCTGGATAGCGTCTGCCGTGATGCGCACGGCATGCGCCTGCTCTGCGTTTTCTATCCTGTGACCACGCACCAGCAGCCTGTGCGTATTGACGCCATAAGGCGTACAGGTAACGAGCGTGCATAGATCCATGCCGGGGACTATAGTGAGCGCGTCTGTATCCTTCGGCTCGACAATTAGTATCTGATCAACTTCATATGTCAGCACCTCGTCCAGCACACGCAGCATGAATGTGTCGCCCTCGCGCAGCCTGTCGAGGTTCGTAAAAAGCTTTGCGCTGGGCAGGCCGCGATGGCCGGAGAGGACGCAGTGCGTGCTTTCCCCTCCGACGGGCAGACTGGACCATTCAAGGTGCCCCACGGCGGTCTGGAGCACCGCTTCCTCCGTGCCGTGGTATACCGGCAGCGAACAGTTTATCTCCGGTATTTCAATATAACCCATGACGCCGAGACCGGAAACATCGAGCAGACGCTCATACTCCTCCTGCTGTGCAGCGTCCAGAACATAACCATTCTCGCGGCGGGCAAGCTCCGCGTTATAGCTCTGTGCGGCAGCCCAGAGTTCGTCATACTGTGCTTTATCAAGTTCTGCAACAGTCTCGGCATAATCGGTGATGGCACGGGTCTGATGGAAAGAATTCCAATAATCGCTGAGCGAGGGGTACAGCAGCAGGGACAGGCCTGCAAGAAGCATTACGACCAGCAAAAGTGTCGTCAGATCTTTATGATTTTTCTTCATGCAGACTTCTCCTTGCCGCTGCACACGGGGAGAGGAACCTCTCCCCGTGGTGCTGCGGAAAATTATACCGGTTTATTATCAGCCGTTGGATCCCATGCGCTTTTTGGTGACAAGCAGCACTATCGCGCCGAGCACCAGAACGGAACCGATGATGTAGAACACCGTTGTGCCAATGCCGCCGGTGGAAGGCAGTTCTGTGCCTTTCTGGTTGGCTACATCCTCTGTGACAGTGAGCAGCGCAGTTTCCGTATTGCTCCCTGCAACAGTAACCGAAACAGGCGCATTCAGAAGATTGTAGCCCGCAGGCGCCTTGATCTCTTCAAGATAGTATGTACCGTCAGCCAGACCGTCAAAGGATGCAGCACCCGAGCTGTCTGTGGTCTTGACCGTGGCAGCACTTTTATCTTTCACCCATTCGACCTTGTTATCAGTATCATTCCATTTGTAATACAGCTTCTCAGCGGCTCCGGAGTCAGCCGCAGTTACCTCTTTATAAAGGACGAATTCTGCGCCGGCAAGCTTTTTAGTATCATCGCCGGACTCATACTTGTCGATGACTATCTTTGCGGTGTAAACCGTCTCTTCATCCTGGCGTATTGTGGTCTTGGTCAAATCTGTCGGATCATTGCTGTACTCAAGCGTAGCGTGGTTCTTTTCAACCTTCGCGACGGCGTTTTCATTCACGGTCGCAGAATATCTGACCTCGATCTCTGCTCCGACCTGTGCCTGAAGGTTCTTTACGTCAATATCAAGTATAAAGTCATATCCATTGGCATCTATTCCGGTTTTCAGCGTGTAATTGCCCGTGAGCTCAACTCCGCCGGCATAGACCTTTACGTCATTATTGAAAGTGAGGCCTTCAGACATTTTATCGGTAAACTCATACTTGTAGGTCTCAAATCCGGTCGTATCAGGCACCTTACCGGTGACAACATAGTTGACGACTTCGCCGACATCGACGCTCTCCTTATCGTCTACCTTGTCAAACGGGTTGTCATTTTTATCGTGGATAGTAACGCTTGGATCCGTGGTGGTAAGATTGCACAGCGCACCGGTGGAGCTTGTGACGAAGTAATAGCCAAGGTCAAGACCTGCTGCCGTGGCCGTGCCGGCGGCAAGCGTGAGCTGCGTGCCGTTCTTTCCCGCGACGCCTGCTCTCAGTGCCGCAGCAAATGACGGTGCGCTGAAAGCATTCGTAGTCGTGACAACATACGTTGTGGAATCGTTGACCTGTGTCAGCGTCAGTCCGTTCCCTGCCGTATCAGCATACGCCTTTACTACTTCAAACCATTCGTTCGAGCTGTCGATAGTATAGGAATAGGCGCTTTTATCCGCATTATAGCTGACGTCAAATATTTTATATGCGGTGTAGGTTTGACCCGGCTGCGGGTTGGCTACGGTGATCGTTCCCGTGCCGGCGGCAGAGGCGGACACGGTAAGTGCGAGGACAAGTGTCAGCATCAGGACTAATGCTGCGATTCTTTTTAGCTTCTTCATTTTTTTACCCTTTCTTAAATGGCAATTTGATTTCGGTTCGCTAAGATCTTCTCTCTTGATCTATTCGCTTCAGGAGGTTTCCCGCTCCTCCTTTCTGCGTCTGATGCATATATACAGTCCCGCAGCCGCAAGAATTAACAGCGCGCCGGAGGCAGTATACCAAATTGTACCGGATCCGCCGGTATCGGGCAGCTCATAGTAGGTGTTATTGACTATAACGCCGTTCCACTCAAGCTCCGTCGTGTGATCAGGGCCTAACACCTTGACCATTGTTTTGTCATAGGCCACCGTCACTTTATAGCTGCTGCTCCCGGCCGTATATCCGGGCGGGACAGCGGTTTCTGTGAGCGTATATGTATGCCCCGAGGGGATGCCGGTGAAGCTGACCTTGCCGTCCTCCCCGGACACGGCGATCATATTCTTAATACTGACCGCTGTTTTGTCGCCGCGGCAGATGCTGCACGCCTGATCATGGCTGAGAGTAAATTCCGCGCCCGGGAGCGCATTTCCGCGGTTATCCTTCTTGATGAACTCCAGCTCGCCGAGATAACCGTGAACCGACGGCACCGGAAATTCCAGCGGTTCTTTCTTCTCAATGGTAAGCGTTCCGTTATCGTCCCGCACAACACTGTAGCTCAGCGTTGTCCTGCCGTTTGTCGCATATATTGCTTTCTCAATAAATCCGTCGTCCTCATTTTCAAGCCGGACGCGGTAAGTCAGGCTGTAGGTATACAGTGTGGTCGAACCACTCGTCTCCTGCCGGTAGCCGGATTTTTTGAGATCCCACGAGATAGTGCTCACATCCCCGGCAAAGGAAGCCGTATTCTCCCCGTCAGGAATATGTGACCCGTTCAGCGCGCCTGAAACCAGTTCCGGCGTCCTGTTAAAGAAGCCTATAAACTCCACTTCGCCGCTTTCCGCCATCGGCACCGGGTCGGATGCGACCCAATCGGCTTTTGCCGCGGTCTCAACGGTCTTCTTTATCTCGTCAAATATCTCGTCATAGGCGGATTTCAGGCCAGCAACATCAGTGCTCGGGTAATAATAGCCGGACCCGATACTGCCGCGCAGCCAATTTTCGTAGGCTTCCACTCTGTCCGCCGCGCCGATCTCATAGCTTGTGCCGCTGCGGTCGACAACAGAGAAGCCATTCGCCTTTTCGCTTTGCTCAATATACGCCTGTATGTTCTGCCCGCCGACGTCCACGCCGATAGAAAAGATCGTTATGCCCGAGCCTTTAATTGAGCTTGCAGTATTCCTTGCCCGTATTGCCGCTTCGTCCGAATAGCTCGTGCCGTATGTACACGGCTTATTCAGCACATGGTCGTAAAACCGTCCTGTGGAATCATACGGATCATAGCCGTTATATCCGCTTGAGATATATGTAGTCGGGAAACCGTCGCTGAGGAAGACTATAAACTTTTCCTTGTTGCTTACGCCGCTGAGCATATCCTGCGCCATTTTCAGTCCCGCTTCAATATTGGTAAAGCGTGAATGCGAGTCCTTATAGCCGGCGTCATTTATAATACTGCCCGTCGATTGGCGCATTGTATTTTTCAGTGCGGCAGCCTGCTGCTGATTTGTGCACGGCTGAAGGCCAAATATCTGATGCGCATCGGTATTGAAGGCCACATAGCCTATCCTGCTTATGCCGAGAGAATTGCTGTCTGCAAATTTATCAAGGAAGTCCTCCGCCGCTGCCATTGCAGCTTCATAGCGGGTCGTACCTCCGAAATTACTGTTCATCGTATTGGAAATGTCCATGACGATCACGACTGCCATATCAGGCTCCTCTACGACTTCGTTTATTGTCTGCGGTGTCTGAACCTGAAGCGTGATGTCAAAGACGTTCTCAAGCTCCGTACCAGTAATAGTCTTGCTGACAGACACGCCGTCCGCCGCATTTACTCCGCCGTGGGCATCGACCTGCTCGCCAGAGGGCGAAGTGTCCTCCGGCAGCTCTGCCGGGAACGCGTACACCGCCGGAGCCTCATAGGCGGTATAAGCCGCGCCGCTGTATTCCTCAAACCAGCCGCTGTCGCGCAGGAGTATCCAGTTCGTGCCATAGCTTGGTTCTGCAGTGTCTGCATATTCATCCGCAAGCAGTGCGAGCACACGGGCATAAAGCCCGGTATACACCTCCTCTGACAGTTCCTCGTCCTTATATGCCTTTTCAAGGCGTTCTAACAGATCTTCCGCGTTGGAGACATCCTCCTCCGTCAACTCATCGAGCGCTTCGAGCTCTTCAACCTCTCCGGTAAACTGCGCCTCTATTTCCGCAAGCTCCTCTTCGGTCAGCGGACGCTTCTCATAGCAGTCATCAGTGTGCGCATGCTCTTCAAGACCGCAAACAAGTTCACCCTCGTCATTGTAGCAATCATCCGAATGTGTATGCGCTTCCTTTTCACATACGAGTGTGCGCTGCTCTTCACCGTTTTCCTGCGCTTCGTTGTTATCTGCCGGTCCATCCTCCGCCGTCACAGGCAGAAGGCCGTAGCCTAGCAGACCGGGCTCGCCGCAGTAATGCGTGCACTCTGCAACGCAGTTGTTGACATTACCTTCGACCGTGCGGAAATACGTCCCCTCCGCCTCGCCGGAAACAAGGCCTGTGACAATGCCGGTATGATCCGCCGCACCGTCTCCGTCAGTGTCAAAGAAAACAACGTCGCCGCGCTGTGGGATATGCTCTGCTGCCGGGACAAGCAGGCCGCGCTGGTTGAGTCCATCGGCAAATGCGATGCAGCCGCTCTCATACGTAAAAGCGCTCTGCGGCACTCCGGCATAATTGGCGCAGAACGACACAAACATTGCACACCAGTCCCCATACGGGAAGCCGTACCACGCGCCGTAGCGCGTATAACCGTGCATTGCGCCATCCTCTCCGACCTGATAGTTGCGGCTGCTCTCGCTGTAGCCTATCTGGCTCTCCGCAACGGCAGCGAACGCCTCTCTGATATCTGACGGCAGCTCTGCCGGCAACGTAGCCTCCCAAACGGCCGGGCTTTCAAGGTCGGCCGCCGGCTCGGAATAGCATGCGAGTGAATGGGTATGCTCTTCCTTCGTGCATATCAGCTCTCTGGCATAACAGCCCTCGCCATGCTTATGCCCTGCCGGCGCCGCAGGCTCCGGCTGTGCAGCGGTCACGCCCTCCGGTATGCCGCAGGTAAGAACGCGCTCCTCGCCATAGCATTCGTCAGAATGTGCATGACCGGCATCCTCGGGCAGCTGGCACACCAGTGCGCCAGTCTCATCATAGCACATCTCCGAATGGACATGCCATTCCCGCTCCACCTGACCGCAGATCAGGACAGGCTGCGTCTGATAACACGCATCCGTATGTACATGGGCAGGAGCCGGCTCCGGCTCGGATGAATCCGGCGTCTCCTCTTCAGTTTCTTCAAGCGTGCAGACAAGGACATTCTCATAGCACTCGTCGCCGTGACGGTGCTCTTCAATGCCGCAGAACACGCCGTCCGACATGGTTATTGCCGGAAGAATGAGCGCATATGTCGTGCAGAACACGACGACGGCCGCAAGCCCCGTCAGTATACCGCGCCGCCGCTTTACGCGCCGCTTCTCCTTCGCATATTTTTCAGCATTCTGAAGCACAGGATCATCATCTCCCTTATGATGATATCTCACCGAATCTGGCCAGCGGCCAGACGCGGAACACCATCTTACCGACTATCTGCTCCTCCGCAACGCAGCCTACTTCCGAACGCCGTGAGTCGACCGAGGTGGAGCGATGGTCGCCCATGCAGAAATACCGGTTATCCGGCACCTGATAGGGCAAATCTATATTGCAGTCACCCAGAGCACGCTCCGTAAGATAAGGTTCTTCAAGCTTGTCGCCATCGACATAGACAACTCCGTTTTCGTCTATATCGACCCACTGTCCGGGGCCTGCGATACAGCGCTTAACAAGGATCTTGTTGCCGAGATAAAAGGCCACAAGGTCTCCCCGCTCAAAGCGTGCGCCCTTGAAAGAGACGACAATGTCGCCCTCGTTGAGCGTCGGCGTCATCGAGACTCCGTATATCTGGAGCACCGGCATCCATATCGTCGCCACGAGGACAGCAAGAGCCGCCACAACGACAAGCGTGTACACCGTACTGCGCAGTACGCTTTTATAACGTGAGCGGTATCTGACGCGCCGTACCTCATTTTTGAGCTGCTCAAGGCTTGGCATTTCAAGCGCTTTTTTCTTCATGGTTTATTCCCGCTCCCTTTCGGAACCGATGAAAGCATCTGCCGAAGCTCGCTGTGCGCCGAAAGAAATTTATTCAGCGCAGCGGAAACATCGTCCCAATACATCTTCGATTCCTTTTCCGCGTTTTCCACCATGGCTGCGCAGCGTGCCTGTGTTTCGCGTTCCATAGCCGCCTTCTCGCGCTGCGCCTGTGCTATAAGCGCCTCGGCACGTGCGCGGCTTTCCGCCTCCAGTTTTGCGGAAACCTCTTCCTGACGGGCGCTTAGCTGCCGGATATTATCCGTATACTGCCGGCATGCCGCTTCCGCGGCTTCGAACACACCGTTGAGCTGCAGTGAGGCCTCCGCGATGGAGCCGGCCTTATCCATTTTGAGCGTTCTGTCGTCCAGAGCCTTCTCCGCCGCCGCAAGCTTTTCCCGCAGCTGCTGCACCTCGCGCCCCTGTTCGAGCAGCAGCTGCAGCAGATCCTCCCGGCTGAGTTTTCTCAAGTCCTTATCCGTCATTCCTGTGCCCTCATACCATGAAATAAATACTTATTACCTTTTATCACTGAGTTCCGTACATTGCAAGACGAAAAGCTCCGGAAAGTATGTAAAATCCATGTACCGTCAGCATTTTTTCGTCCCGGCCCGCCGCCGCTTTCCCGCGGCTCCGGGCTTGACATTCGCCGTGATTTGAAGCATAATCGAAACATCAGTACAATTATATTGTGGAGGGAATAGAAATATGAATTACAACGAAGTTCTCGCCGCGGCAAGGGAGTGCGTCGGCCCGTACTGCAAGGCCTGCCCCGTCTGCAACGGACGCGCCTGCGCCAACACCATGCCCGGCCCCGGCTGCAAGTTCCCCGGCAATGCGGCTGCGCGCAACTATGACAAGTGGCAGGAGATATGCGTGAATATGGACACGCTCTGCCCCAACTTTGCCGATCCCGACGTCTCATTTGAGATGTTCGGGCACACCTTCTCAGCCCCGATATTTGCCGCTCCGCTCGGCGCGCTCGACATGCACTACGGTCCCAAGTACAAGGATCAGCAGTACAATGCGCTGCTGATGAAGGCCGCGGCCGACTACGGCGTTATGGCCTTCACGGGCGACGGCGTAGACCCGGACGTCATGAAAACCGCCGTCAAGGACAGCTCCGCTATCGGCGGCATGAGCGTTCCGACGATCAAACCGTGGAATAAGGAGGCCGTATTTGAAAAGCTCGACGTCGCAAATGCAGCCGGCATATTCGCCGCCGCAATGGACGTAGACGGCGCAGGTCTCCCCTTCCTCAAGAAGATGAATCCTAATGCCGGCAGCAAAACAGTCGACGAAATGCGCGAGATTATAAATTACGCGAAGATGCCTTTCATTATTAAAGGTATCATGACGCCCGCAGGCGCCGTCAAGGCGGCAGAGTCCGGCGCAAAGGCAATAGTCGTTTCCAACCACGGTGGGCGCGTTCAGGGCGGCGTACCGTCTACAGCTGAGGTCCTGCCCGCCATCGCAGACGCCGTAAAGGGCAGGCTCACCATCATCGTTGACGGCGGCATACGCTCCGGCGTCGACGTGTTCCGCGCGATTGCACTCGGCGCGGACGCCGTGCTCATCGGCCGTCCCGTTCTCACCGCAGTCTATGGCGGCGGCGCTGAGGGCTTCAAGGTCTATATGGACAAGATCGTCGGCGAACTCAAGTCCACCATGACGATGTGCGGCGCAGCAAGCCTGAAGGAGATCACGAAGGACAAGATCTGGCAGGGCAGATAAGCTCAAAAAAACTATAACATCAGCAACAGAAAGAGCGGAGCTCCTGAAATGGAAACTCCGCCCTTTTTAGTTATGTAAATTATTTTATGTAAACTCTATTATGTTTATAATATTATGTGTATTAAGTAAGAAAATGAGCGCCGGACTGCGGCGCTCATACTACTCATACTATATCATATATATCTTATTCTTATTTTTACCGATCCGCTTCCCTGTCGTCCTCAGGTTCTTTGAAAACGTTTCTCTCAAGCTCACGCCTTACATGCGAGCATATGGCCTCAAACGAGACCTCGCTCAGGTCATGCTCCAGCTTGCAGGCGTCGGTCTCTGCGATTTCTCTGTCAACGCCAAGCATTTCGAGGAAGCGCGTGAGCGCCTTATGCCTGTCCAGCATGCTCGATGCTATCTCCATGCCGCTGTCTGTGAGCGTGATAAGTCCGTCCTTGTCCATGGTGATATACCCGCCTTCCTTGAGGCGCTTCGTCGCATAGGTGACGCTGGGCTTTGTCACGCCAAGCTGCTCGGCAATATCAATAGACCGGATGTAGCCGTGCTTTTCCTTCATCATCAGCATGGCTTCCAGATAATCCTCAGAGGCTTTTTGTATCACCATAGTATAATTTACACCAGCTTTCAATATTATGTATACTTTAAGTTAACACAATTTAACCAAAAAAGCAAGGGGATAAAAAAAAATTAAAAAAACTATTGACACAGCGGGTTAGGTATGTTAAACTCCTACACGGTTAAAGGAATTTAACCCTTTTGTTTGGGGCAAAGTTAAATTTCTCTAATTATAGTTAAAGAGATCAAAGGAGGAAGTAAAATGATGCCTCTTGCACTTGCAGATGCCGGTGAGGAGATGATGATCCGCAAGATCGGCGGCTCTCCCGAAGTCAAAAAGCATCTGGAAGATCTGGGCTTTGTCGTCGGCGACACGGCGACTGTGATAACCACGCTCAACGGCAATGTTATCGTCAAGGTCAAGGAGACGCGCGTTGCGATAAGCGAGGAAATGGCCCGCAAAATCATGGTTTAATCAAATTATTGATTATAGGAGGAGAACAGAGAATGAAAACACTGAAACAGGCGAAGATTGGCGAGACTGTCAAGGTCGTCAAGCTTCACGGTGAAGGCCCTGTAAAGCGCCGGATAATGGATATGGGCATCACCAAGGGTACTGAGGTCTATATCCGCAAGGTGGCACCTCTGGGCGATCCCATTGAAGTGACCGTTCGCGGTTACGAGCTCTCTCTTCGTAAGGCTGACGCCGAGATGATCGAGACTGAGTGATTCTAAAATAGTTTAGTGTTTTGGCAAAAAGGAGTTTTTTGAAAAATGGACAAACAGATCAAGATTGCTCTTGCCGGTAACCCTAACTGCGGCAAGACCACACTGTTCAATGCGCTGACAGGTTCCAACCAGTTCGTCGGCAACTGGCCCGGCGTCACGGTTGAGAAGAAGGAAGGCAAACTGAAAAAGCATGATGACGTCGTTATCATGGACCTTCCCGGTATCTATTCCCTCTCTCCGTACACTCTGGAAGAGGTCGTTGCACGTAACTACCTTATTGAGCAGCGTCCCGATGCAATACTGAACATCATCGACGGTACGAACCTTGAGCGTAACCTCTACCTCACCACCCAGCTCACCGAGCTCGGTATTCCCGTTGTTATCGCCGTCAACATGATGGACGTCGTCCGCAAGTCCGGCGACAGCATCAACATCAAGGAGCTGTCCCGCGAGCTCGGCTGCAAGGTCATTGAGATCTCCGCACTGAAGGGCGAGGGCGTTATGGAAGCCGCCGAGGCCGCCATTGAGGCTGCCAAGAACGGCAAGACCGTTCCCCAGCACACCTTCTCCGGTCCCGTTGAGCACGCTATCGCTCATATCGAGGAAGCTGTCGTTCACGAGATGCCTGAAGAACAGCAGCGCTGGTATGCGATCAAGGTTTTCGAGCGCGACGACAAGGTGCTTGAAAAGCTGAACATCGCAGCTGATGTCAAGGCTCACGTTGAAGAGGACATCAAGGCCGCCGAGAAGGAACTCGACGACGATGCAGAAAGCATCATCACCAATGAGCGTTATCTCTACATAGCCCAGATAATCAAGGGCTGCTACAAGAAAAAGAACAAGGGCGGCATGACCACCTCCGATAAGATCGACCGCATCGTCACTAACCGCTGGCTCGGTCTCCCGATATTCGCTCTTGTCATGTACCTTGTGTACTACCTCGCAATGGTCACTGTCGGCGCATCCGCGACCGACTGGGCAAACGACGGACTGTTCGGCGACGGCTGGCACCTGTTCGGTATCGGTTCCGCTGAGTACAACGAAGTCGCAGAAGAGTGGGGCGACGCCTCCAATATCGTAGACGGCTACGAAGCATACGTTGAAGAAAACGGCGAGCCCGCCGACGGCACCTTCACCTACGATGTAGAAGATGAAGAGACCCTCGCAGTGACCACCGAGACCGCTACCATTGAAGACTACGAAGCGGCACAGGCCACTCTCGATGAGCTCGGCGACGAGCCCGATCCTGCGGACTACGGCGTATGGGTTCCCGGCGTTCCTGTTCTGATAGGCAATGCACTTGAGTCCGTTAACTGCGCAGAATGGCTGCAGGGACTTATCCTCGACGGTATTGTAGCCGGTGTCGGCGCAGTCCTCGGTTTCGTTCCTCAGATGCTCGTTCTGTTCCTGCTCCTCGCTATCCTCGAAGCATGCGGCTACATGGCACGTATCGCCTTCGTTCTTGACCGTATCTTCCGCAAGTTCGGTCTTTCCGGTAAATCCTTCATTCCTATGCTCATCGGCACCGGCTGTGGTGTTCCGGGCGTCATGGCTTCCCGTACCATCGAGAACGAGCGTGACCGCCGTATGACCATCATGACCACCACATTCATCCCCTGCGGCGCTAAGGTCCCGTTCATCGCAATGGTTGCAGGTGCTATCTTCGGCGGCGCTGCATGGGTCGCAACCTCCGCTTACTTTGTCGGCATGGCTGCCATTATCATTTCCGGTATCATTCTCAAGAAGACCAAGATGTTCGCCGGCGACCCCGCACCTTTCGTTATGGAGCTGCCCGCATACCACTGGCCCACGGTCAGCAACGTTCTCCGCTCCATGTGGGAGCGCGGCTGGTCATTCATCAAGAAGGCCGGTACCATCATCCTGCTTTCCACTATCCTCGTCTGGTTCACCACTTACTTCGGAGTTGTAGACGGTGCGTTCCGTATGCTCTCTGAGGACGAGATCGACTACTCCATCCTCGCTTCTATCGGCAATGCGATCGCCTGGATCTTTGCTCCTCTTGGCTGGGGCAACTGGCAGGCAGCCGTTGCATCCATCACCGGCCTTGTTGCAAAAGAGAACATTGTCGGTACTCTGGGTATTCTTTACGGCGGCTCCGGCGATGTGTACGGCTCTCTCGCAGCAGCCTTCACTCCCGTTGCAGGCTACTCCTTCCTCGTGTTCAACCTGCTGTGCGCCCCCTGCTTCGCAGCTATCGGTGCTATCAAGCGTGAGATGAACAACTCCAAGTGGACTTGGTTCGCTATCGGTTACCAGTGCGGCTTCGCTTATATCTGCGCACTCATGGTCAACCAGTTCGGCTGCCTGTTCACCGGAAGCGTCAATGTCATCGGTCTGATCTTTGCAGTAGCGTTCTTCGCCGGCATCATCTACATGCTGGTAAAGCCCTACAAGGAAGCCACCAAGCTCTCCGCAAGACTCTGATCTGAACGATCCCGCATGTACGGGAAAGAGATCGAATATATCAGATTTTCTTTCCCGTGCACCACTAATTTGCTTACTGCTTAATTTCTTCATAAAGGGGTGATTTCCGTGATAAATTTTCTTGCCGCCAACCTTTCCACTATCCTTATTTGCATTGTACTGATAGCCATTGTTGTCTCCATCTCCATATACCTCGTGCGTCAGAAAAAGCAGGGAAAGAACTCCTGCGGCGCCGGATGTGCAAGCTGTGCGATGCACGGTGCATGTCATAACGGAGGCTGCCGCAAGTAAGAAAAGGGAGATGCAGTTCTTCACCTCTCTGCATCTCCCATATTTTTACCCCGGAGGTTAAATATGACTAACCAAAATGTATGCCTGACCACCTCAAACATTAAATATCTCATCGGCATGTGGGAGCTCGGCGCCGCCGAAAAGGGCGTGCGCAGCATAGATCTAGCGAAAAAGATGAACACCTCCAAGCCCAGCACACACGCCATGGTGCTCAACCTCTGTGATAAAGGACTCGTACTGAAAGATGAAAGCGCCGTACTGCATCTGACCGAAAAGGGAGCCGTGCTGTCCGAGGAATATGCACGCTGCTACACTCCGCTGCTGAGCAAGCTGCAGATGCTTCTCCAGCTCGGTGCGGATGACTGCCGCGACGCGGCCTGCTCGATACTCACGCAGGTTCAGGAACGCCTGCCGGAGTTCGCTGCAACGTTGAATGTCTGATCTCAGTTTAATTAGATAGGAGCCACAATGTTTGAAACAAAAATTAAAATCGACGGTATGATGTGCGGCATGTGCGAGTCGCACATAAACGATACGATCCGCAATTCCTTTTCCGTAAAGAAGGTATCTTCTTCCCACTCAAAGGGAGAGGCTGTCATCATAAGCGAGGATAAGCTTGATGAAGAGGCCCTCAAGGCCGCAATCAGCGCCACAGGCTACGATGTGACCGGCATAACCGTACAGCCCTATGAAAAGAAAGGGCTTTTCGGTTTCCTTAAGAAGTAATGTGATATTTAAAAGCCCTGTACACTCTGAAAAGAGCGTACAGGGCTTTTGTCATTTCTTCAGCCGTGCGGCCAGCGATGCATCAGCCTGGACAAGGAGCGTTTTATACTCGGTGTAGATCACCTTTCCCGGCAATGCTCCAGAAGGCTTGCGGACATTGCGCAGCATCGTGTAGTCCACCGGTATCTTGCCGCCCTCGCGCCCCTGCGAATAGTACGCTGCAAGCGCTGCGGCCTGTTCTATCGTCCTCTCAGGCGGCTCAAGCCCGTCGCAGCGGATTATGACGTGGCTGCCGTGCACCTTCTGGGTGTGCAGCCAATAGTCCGTGCGCCGCGCGAGCTTTGTAGTCAGCTCGTCGTTCTGCGCGTTGCTGCGGCCAACGAGTATTTCAAAGCCGTCGTCCGAGACAAATTTCAGCGGGGCCTGTGCCTTGACGCGCTCAGGCTTTCCGCCTTTTGCCTTTCTGATATATCCGGTCGAAATAAGCTCGCGGCGGATGTCCGATATGTCGCGTTCACTTTCGGCGCGCTCCAACTCGTCAAGCACGCTGTTTAGATAGTCGAGCTGTTTCTCTCCCTCGTCGACCAGCACTGTAAGGTGCTGCTCGGCGGCCTTGAGCTTGTTGTACTCCTTATACAGCGCCGCGGCGTTCTGCTGCGGCGTTTTCAGCGGGTCGAGCGCGATCTTCACCACCGGGCAGTCCGGCTCATAGTAATCCTCGCATTCGAGGCTCCTGTCGCCGCGTTTGAGCCTGTATATATTCGCCGTGACAAGCTCCGCCTGCTTTCTGACCTCTTCCCTGCCTTCGGTGCGCCTGAGCTCATCATGCTGGCTTGTCAGCTTTCTGCGGAGCCTGTCGCGCAGTGTACGCACCGTCTTTGTTAAATCATGGCTGCGGCGGCGCTGCTGCTCCGCCCGGTCGCGCGCGCTGTAGAACGCATCCAGCATTTCCGAAAAGCTCCCGAAACGCTCAAGCTGCGCCTGCGCGCCATACTGCGATATTGCCATGAAGCTGAAGTCGCACGGCTTACCGTCCATACTTATCATATACGGCTCCAGCTCACCGGCAAGCACGCTCTCGGCAAGGGCATCCGCCGCGTCCGCCAGATTTGTATAATCTCCGCCGCATCTGTGCGCAAGCTCACGCGCGATGAGCGGAGAGAGCCCTGAAAAGTTGTCCATAAGCCATTTGTCGACCTGCAAAGTTCCGTCCGCTGCCGCTATCATTGCGCGGCGTTCCTCGCCGGGGATACCGAAGAACGGCTTTTTCTCCTGCTTCGGCGGCAGGCGGTATATCATGCCCGGCAGCATACGGCGGAGTGCATCACCCGCGAAGTCCATGCGGCGCATGCAGTCTATTATGCGCCCGTCAGGGCCGGCGAGGATAACGTTGGAGCTGCGGCCGATAAGCTCAACCACAAGCTTTTTCTCTGAGCTCACGCCCAGCTCGTCGTGTGTGTCGAGCGTAAAGGTCAGCATGCGCTCGAACGCCGGCTGGTCAACGGACAATATACGCGCGCCGACGAGGTGCTTGCGCATGAGCATGCAGAACATCGGCGGTTCGGCGGGGTTTTCAAAGCCGCCGTCCGTAATATTCACTCTGGCACTGCCTGTTCCGACCGAGATCAGCAGGCGCAGATTCTCGCCCTTTGAGCGCAGCGAAATAAGCAGCATATCCCTCTCAGGCTGCTGCACCTTGTCTATTCTGCCGCCCTCCAGTCTGTCTCTGAGTTCACTTGTGAGGGCGCTTATCGTCACTGCATCAAGCGGCATATCAGTTCTCTTCCTCCATTATTGCTTCAAAAAGCTCGTCGATACGCTCGCGTTGCCCCTGAAGATAGAGCCAGCCAAAGAGCGCTTCAAGTCCCGTCGCCGAGTGATACTCCGCCTCCGTCGCCTTCTGCGGCACGGAATGTACCTTGGCGTTGCGGCCGCGTTTGTACACGGCAAGCTCCGCCTCCGTGAGCTTCGGCAGTATTTTCTGCACCGCCGCCGCCTGCGCAGGCGCATTGACGTAGGATACCGTCAGACGGTGCAGCTTCTGCACGGCGCTGTGTCCCTGAGTGCAGAGCATCGTGCGCGTCAGCAGCTCGTACACGCCGTCGCCTATATGCGCAAGGCCGAGCATGCTTATCGCATTGACCTCGTTGAGACTCATATGCGGGGAAAAATAGTCCATTATAATCCTCCATGCGGCTCATACCGCACAAACATTCATTATATATCCTCACATCCGGAGAAGCCCTGCCGGGCCGGGCGGCTTTCCGCGATCACGGCGTATCTGTCCACGCTGACTTCCTTTTCAATACAAAAGGGCGCTTTCACGCCCTTAATGTATGTTTCAGTTCTCTTCGTCGTAATCCTGATAGGCATCCTGCGCGCTGTCGCTCATCTCGGCGGCGAGGGTGAGATCATCGTCGCTCGCAAGGCCGAGTCTGACCTGTATGTCATGCCAGCCCTGATAATCTATAAGCACCTTGCGTGGCTTTGCGCCCTCATACGGCCCAACTATGCCCAGCTCCTCCATCTGGTCGACTATGCGCGCCGCGCGGGAGTAGCCCAGCTTGACGCGGCGCTGGAGCATGGACACAGAGCAGGACTTTGTCTCCAGTATTGCCTCTACGGCCTGCGGCAGCATCTCGTCATATCCGCCGCCGATGCCCTCATCCTTTGCGGCCTTGCCGCCGTCAGACGCGGAGCCCTTGTCCTCGGCCGCCTTGTTCATGAATTCCTCGATCTCGTCGTTCTGCTGGACGTCAGCCGCTCCCTCTTTAATGAACTGAATAACGTCCTCACGCTCTTCATCGGATACATACGCGCCCTGTATCCTTGTGGGCTTGCCGCAGCCGACTGGCGAAAACAGCATGTCGCCCATACCGACGAGCTTTTCCGCGCCTGTCTGGTCGAGAATGATGCGGCTTTCGAGCGAGGATGAGACGGCAAACGCAATGCGGGAGGGAATATTGGCCTTCATAAGGCCCGTGATAACATCCGCCGACGGCCGCTGCGTCGCAATAACAAGGTGCATGCCTGCGGCGCGGCCCATCTGCGCCACGCGGCATATGCTCTCCTCGACCTCTTTTGAAGCTACAAGCATCAGATCCGCCAGCTCGTCTATAACTATGACGACGCGCGGCATCGTGGGTTCGCCGTTTGCCTCGCAGTGCTTATTATAGTTTTCCAGATCGCGCACACCGACCTCCGAGAACAGGCGGTAGCGCTTGAGCATCTCGACAACGGACCACTGCAATGCGCCTGCGGCCTTCTTCGGGTCCGTGACGACCGGGACGTAGAGATGCGGTATGCCGTTATATACGCCGAGCTCGACCATCTTCGGGTCGATCATAATAAGGCGGACCTCATCGGGACGCGCCTTGTAGAGCAGGCTGAGAATAAGCGAATTCATGCACACGGACTTACCGGAACCGGTAGTACCGGCGATAAGCATATGCGGCAGCTTCGCAATGTTGCCGACGACGCACTCGCCGCCGATGTCCTTGCCGAGCGCGAAGCTGAGCTTTGACTTGGCGTTTATGAACTTCGGCGACTCGATAATATCGCGCAGGTAAACTGTGCTGACTATCTTGTTCGGCACCTCAATGCCGACGGTGGATATTTTGTCCGGTATAGGCGCGATGCGCACGTTCACGACGCCGAGCGCAAGCGCAAGGTCTCCGGCAAGATTCGTAACTCTCGCAAGCTTCACGCCCTGCTCAAGCTCAATGTCAAACCTTGTGACCGTGGGGCCGCGCGTGACGCCGGCAATTGAGGCATTTATACCGAAGCTGTGGATAGCGCCCTCGAGGCGCTCCTTATTGATGAGTATTTCCTCCCGCGCATCCACGTTCGCCGCTGTACCGGCACGCAGCATGTCTATGGGCGGAAACTCATAGTCCGCGCCGCCGTCCGCCTTTTCGACCGCCGCCTCGACCTTTTTGGCCTCGGCATTGACCTCGGCGCGGCTGATCTTCTTTTTAGGCGGGTCGCTGATTTCGGTGCTCATGGTCGACGGGCGCATGATCTCCTCGACCGTGCTCCTCAGCTCGTCCACATCCACGCCCGCTGCCCGCGCCTCTTCCTCAGCCTTTGACGTCCGGCTTCCGGCAGCCACTGCTTCATCTGCGAGCTTCGTTTTATCCGCTTTGGCAGACGCCTTGCCGAAGTCTGACATGAAGCCCGACATATCCTCCGGCTCTCCGGAAACGTCGAAGTCGTGATCGCGTATTATCGTCGCCGGGCGCCGCTTTGCGGTGCGGGACTTGAATTCATCCGGCCTCTCGACCGTGAACGGCTCCGTGGTCTTTGCCCTTGCGTCGGCAAGCGGGAGCTCATCGTCATCGTCGTCGAGAAGCGGTATATCCATCGGAGAGACCGCTTCCCGCTGTATGCGCTCTATTTTGGCCGGAGCCTTGGCGGGCTTTGCGGATTTCGCGGGCGCATTGACGCCGAGCGCCGGTGACGCGCTCACGGCAGGCGGCTCATCCCGTCCGGGCTTGTTTTTCACGTACATGGCAGGGTCATATTTCACGGCCGCGCGCTCTCTTGCCTTGCCAAAGGCCTTGATAATGCTGCCGTTGAAGCACTTGAACACGAAGAATACCAGCAGCGCCAGCAGTATCGGCAGCGCACCGTACATGCTGAATGCATTCTCAAGTCCGATAGCGATAAGTCCGCCGATAACACCGCCGCAGGCCATGGCCTGCCCCTGCTCAAAAAGCTGCGCGATGAGTATCTGTATCTCGGGTGAATCCGTAATTTTGTCGCAGAAGAAGAGCTGACCCAGCGCCGCCACCATGATCGGCACCATGAGCGCCGAAGTGACGCGCAGCGCCACGGGCTGCCCCTTATGGAAGCCGAGGATCACCGCCGCCATCAGAAACGCCGGCACCGTGACCCAAAATCCCCAGCCGATCAGTCCCTTTATGAGATTTGAGAAGAACACGATGAACTTCCCGTCCTCATTATAGTGGCTTATCACGACAAAGACCGCAAGGAACAGGAACACGACCGCCCCAAGCTCGCGCCTTATCGGCGGGGCTGGCGGTTCCGGCGGGCTTATAGGCTCCGCCGCCTTGCTTTTTGCAGACCTTGTGCCTGTTTTTTTTGTTGAAGCGCTCTTTTTTGAAGAGTTTGTCTTTTTGCTTTGTGCCATTGAATGAATCCTTTCTCAGGTTATGCTGAAGCAGCGTCAGAAGATCATCGTCAGTATCATGGACAGCACGCCCATGACCCAGCAGTAATATGCAAAGCCGCCGAACCTGCCCTTCTCCGCTATACGCCTGAGAAGGCTTATCGACGCGATGCCGGCCACCATTGCGACTACCATGCCTATGAGATATGCCGGGACGTTCGCAATATCAACGCCCTCCTTGAAAGCATCGACCAGACTTATGATGTTTGCGCCGAGCACGGCGGGAATTGAGAGCAGAAACGAGAATTTCACGGCAAATTTCCGGTCAAGCCCGGTCGCTATTCCGGCCGTGATCGTGGTGCCGGAACGCGAAAGGCCGGGTATCGTTGCAACGCACTGGCAAAGCCCGATTATAAGAGCGTCTGATATCGTCATATTCGTCTCCGTCTTTGTGCCGCGCTTCATTTTATCGGAAACATAGAGCATGCAGCCCGTGAGCACCAGCGCGATGCCGATGAAAATATTGTGATAATACAGCGTCTCGATCATCTTATGTACCGGAAGGATGAGCACGAGCGGCAGCGTCGCCATGACGATCATGATGAACATGCGCGCGCCCGGATAGTGCCGCTGTCTCTGCCCGGCGAGCGGGCCGACGTTGACAAAGCCCAGCACCTCATTGAACATCTGCACGATGTCCTGCCAGTAGACGACGCATATCGACGCAAGCGTGCCGAGATGCAGCAGTACGTCAAACAGCATATGTCCTTCATCCGTCGACGTAAGATCAAAAAGATTATTAAGTATCGAGAGATGCCCTGAGCTTGAGATCGGTAAGAACTCCGTTATGCCCTGCACCAGCCCCAGAATTATTGCGTTCCATATGGACATGCGATATACCCCCATGGTAAACATACTTTATTAGTTTATCACAATTTTATGTAAAGCACAAGGGTTCAAGAACGGCAGGCGCAGGAAAAAATTCACTGCGTCTGCCGTTCATCCCTGTCTATCTCCCGGTGCAGATACTCCAGCGCGTCCGAAAGCGTACCGAGCGAGTCGATAAGACCGAGGCTGACCGCCTCTTCTCCGTAGATCACGCTGCCGATGTCGTTTGCCAGCTCATCGGTATTCGTCATGAGCCGGAGATACTCTTCCCGGCTGACATGCGAATGTTCCGTCACGAAGCCGACTATGCGCTCCTGTATGCGGGCAAAATAATTATACGTCTGCGGCACGCCGATCACAACGCCGTTGAGCCGCACAGGATGTATCGTCATTGCGGCAGAGCTTGCGATCATGCTGTGCTTTGCCGCGACAGCCAGCGGCACGCCGATTGAGTGCCCGCCGCCGAGCACAAGCGAGACCGTCGGCTTTTTCATGCCCGCAATAAGCTCCGCTATCGCAAGCCCGGCCTCCACATCGCCGCCCATCGTGTTGAGCAGGATCAGCAGCCCTTTTATCTCCGGCGACTCCTCAATGGCTGCGATAAGAGGCAGAACGTGTTCATATTTCGTGGCCTTTGCGTCGTCGGGCAGGAGCTGATGTCCCTCGATCTGGCCGACTATCGTGAGACACTGTATCGTTCCGGCCTTCGCCGCTGAAAATTCCTTTACCTCGTCCAAAAAAATCACCTCACGGGCTTATTATGCCCATGAGGTGATTTTTAATCAGACCATACGGTTCACTTTTTGTCGTTGTAGGCAACGAGCACGCCCTTGTAGGTCATATAGCAGTCGAGCTTTGCGACGACTTCAAACGGGGCGTGCATGCTCAGCACGGGAACGCCTGCGTCGATAGTGTCGATATTGCGGTTGCCCATGAACTTTGCAATGGTGCCGCCGCCGCCCTGATCGACCTTGCCGAGTTCGGCAAGCTGCCAGATAACGTTGTTTTCAGCATACAGGCGGCGCAGATACGCCACGATCTCTGCGGAAGCGTCATTAGTGCCGGATTTGCCGCGCGCGCCGGTGAACTTGCATATACCCATACCGTAGTTGATCTTCGCGTCGCTGCGCTTCTCGGAGACCTCGGGATAGAGCGGATCGTAGGCGTTGCAGACGTCGGCGGAAAGGCAGAAGCTGTTTTCAAAGCAGTGTCTGAGTTCGACGCCCTGGGACTGGCAGAGATCCGCCATGAAGCAGTCAAACGCGGCGCTCTGCATGCCGGTCACGCCGTCGGAGCCGGTCTCCTCTTTGTCGGCAAGGATGCATACGCAGGTGCGCTCCGGGTCCTCGGTGTCAAATATCGCGCGCAGCTCAGCATAGGCGCAGACCCTGTCGTCATGGCCGTAGCCGCCGATGAGTGAGCGGTCAAGTCCTATCTCGCACACGTCGAACGCCGGGACCGCGGCGAGCTCCGCAGAGAGGAAATCCTCTTCGGTGATGCCGTACATATCGTTGAGAATGCTCAGCACCGCGAGCTTCACCCTGTCCTTGCCGTTGTCGGCATAGGGCGTGCTGCCGATGAGAATATTGAGTCCCTCGCCGGTGAAGCCCTCGGACATGGTTTTCTTCATCTGGTCTGCGGCGAGATGCGGCAGGAGATCGGTAATGACAAACTTCGGCTCGCCCGGCTCCCGGCCGATCGTGATATTGATGACGTCGCCGTTTTTCAGAGCAACCGCGCCGTGCAGCTCAAGCGGGATCGTGACCCACTGGTACTTCTTGATGCCGCCGTAATAGTGCGTTTTGAAAAAGCACATCTCGTCGGACTCATACATGGTGACCTGCTTGAGGTCGAGGCGCGGGGAATCGACATGCGCGCCGGCGATCACAGCGCCCTCGCTCAGGGGCTTTTTGCCGATAACGGCCAGCATGAGCGCCTTGCCGCGGTTGTTCTTGTATATCTTCATACCGGGGACAAGCTCCATATCGGCTCTGTACTCGACAAAGCCCAGCTCCTCGGCCTGCGCAATGGCGTTTGCGACAGCCTCGCGCTCCATGCGGGAGTTGTCAAGAAAGTCCATGTAGCCTGCGCAGTACTCCTCGACCTTTATGCGCTCGGCAGTGTCAATGAGATCGTAACCGTTCTTCTGTTCATAAAAAAGCTTTTCACGAAGTTCGCTCATTTGTTAAGTACCTCCAAAAATAAATTCAGACAGCAGTCGGAAAATTCTTCCCTTGTGCCGTTGTTTTGCAGAATGTAGTCGCAGCGCTCCTCAAAATACTCGTTCGGCCGCTGCGCGTTTACACGCATCATAGCGTATTCAAGGCTTATGCCGTCCCGCTGCTGTATGCGCCTCAGCCGCACTTCCCTGTCCGCTATTACGCCGACTGTCGCGCAGCAGCGCTTTGCAATGCCGCTTGAGAAGAGCTCTATCGCGTCCACCGCGGCGAGCGTTCCTCCCTGCATCGCCCACTCGCGCAGACGTCGGCGCAGCTCAAGGTGTATGTATTTGTGCGTGATTATATTAAGATCGCGCAACGCTTCCTCATCCGTGAACACGACCGCGCCCAGAGCCTTTCTGTCGAGCACGCCGTCCGTTACCGCGCCGGGAAAGTATTTGTCTATTTCGTTAATGAGCTCGGTGCTGCTCTCGAGCAGCTCATGGTACAGCGCGTCGCAGTCTATGACAAGCGCGCCGAAATCTTTGAGCGTTTCGAGCGCCGTCGTCTTGCCGCAGCCGGTGCCGCCGGTGATGCCGATTATCTTCATGTTGTCCACCAGCGCATCGGCAATGTCATCGGCTGCAAGCGCGCCCTGGCGCAGTATCCTGTACGGTCTTGCGCTCATGTCGATAAGCGTGGACTCCCGGCCTATGCCGCAGGGGCCGCCATCGATAACTGCATCGATCCTGCCGGAAAAATACTCCATTACCTTTCCGGCGTCCTTAGGGCTCTCCGCCCCGGACGGATTCGCCGACGGCGCTGCAAACGGCAGCTTCGCCAGCCGCAGCGCCTCAAGCGTCAGAGGGTGATCCGGGCAGCGCAGCCCGACCGTCGTCCCGCCTGCGCGCACGATCTCCGGCACAAGCTCCTTTGCCTTCAGCACTATCGTCAGCGGGCCGGGCCAGAACCTTTCGGCGAGATATTCCGCCTGCTCCGGCACGTCCTCGCAATACTCCTTCATGGCTCCCCTGTCAGGCACCATAAGCGAAAGCGGCTTTACAGCCGGACGGCCCTTGACCTCGTATATCTCATGCACGGCGTTCTCATCAAGACCGTTTCCGGCAAGGCCGTAAACAGTCTCCGTAGGCACGGCGACAAGCCCGCCGCGCTTTATTATCTCCGCAGCCTCGGATATATTCTCTTTTATCAGCTTTGTCTGCATTCTTACGCCTCCGATTGCATTTGCAGCTTCTCCGCCTGCTCGGCCGTGACAAGCGCGTCAATAAGCGGATCCAGATCGCCGTCAATGACCGCTGAGAGATTGAAGTTCTTGCTGTCGCCGCTGAGGCGGTGATCCGTCACTCGATTCTGCGGGAAATTATAGGTACGTATGCGCTCGCTCCTGTCGCCCGAGCCGATCTGATTCCTGCGTTCGGCGGCAACTGCTGCGTTCTGCTTTGTAAGCTCAGCCTCGTAGAGCTTTGAACGCAGTATCTGCATCGCGCGGTCCTTGTTTTTATACTGGCTGCGCTCGTCCTGACACTCAACCACCGTGCCTGTCGGCAGGTGCGTAATGCGTATTGCGCTCTCCGTCTTGTTGACATGCTGGCCGCCCGCGCCGGACGAACGGAAGGTGTCTATCTTCAGGTCGTTCATATCGAGCTTGAAGTCCACCTCTCCTATCTCAGGCAGCACTGCGACCGTTGCGGCCGAGGTGTGGATCCTGCCGCCGGACTCAGTGACCGGGACACGCTGCACGCGGTGCCCGCCCGCTTCAAATTTCAGGCGCGAATACGCCCCCGCGCCGTCGACGACGAAGCTTATCTCTTTTATGCCGCCGAGCTCCGTCTCATTGATGTTGGCAATGTCGATCTTCCAGCCGCGCTTTTCGGCATACATGGAATACATACGGAAAAGATCAGCGGCAAAAAGCATGCCCTCTTCCCCGCCGACGCCGCCGCGTATCTCCATGATGACGTTTTTCTCATCGTTCGGGTCCTTCGGCAGCAGCAGTATCTTGATCTCCTGCGTGAGCCTGTCGCGTTCGGCTTTGGCCGCGGCATATTCCTCCTGCGCAAGCTCCTTGAATTCCGGCTCGCTCATAAGCTCCAGCGCGCCGTTCATATCCCCCTCAGCCTTTTCATACGCGGTATACGCATCAACGACCGGCGCGATTTCGCGCGCCTCCCTGTCGTACTTCGCGTACAGCGCGGGATCGGCATAGGTCTCCGGCATCTGCATGCGCTCAAGCAGCTGCTCGTATTGATTTTTCAAAGCTCTCAGCTTTTCAAACATAATACGCTCCGTAAACTTTGTTTTCAGAATATTTTACCACAAGATAAATCCTCTGTAAACACAGAAAATCCGCCCCGGCGGCGTACCGGGACGGAGAAAGATAATATTCTGCTTTATTTGCCGAGATAGGCTTTCTTGACCTCTTCATTTGCGAGAAGCTCTGCGCCCGTGCCGGACATTGTTATACGACCGGTCTCGAGAACGTATGCATAATCGGCCGTTTTGAGCGCCATGTTCGCGTTCTGCTCGATAAGAAGAACGGTAACGCCCTGCTTGTTGATCTCCTTGATTATATTGAAGATGCCCTTCACGACCAGCGGTGCAAGGCCGAGCGACGGCTCATCCATCATAATGACCTTCGGGCGGCTCATAAGTGCGCGCGCCACGGCCAGCATCTGCTGCTCGCCGCCGGAGAGCGTACCGGCAAGCTGCCATGAGCGCTCCTTGAGGCGCGGGAAGAGATCGTACACCCACGCTATATCTTCGCTCAGGTCATCGTTTCTGAGATACGCGCCGATCCTTATATTCTCAAGCACCGTGAGATCCGGAAAAACACGCCGGCCTTCGGGAACGAGCGTTATGCCCTTGGACACGATAGCTGTAGTATCCATGCCGACGAGCTCGTCGCCGCTGAAAACTATTGAACCGCTGCGCGGCTTGACAAGGCCGGCAATGGCCTTGAGCGTGGTGGATTTGCCCGCGCCGTTTGCGCCGATAAGCGTGACGATCTTTCCCTCAGGCACATCAAAGCTGACGCTCTTGACCGCCTCGATTCCTCCGTAGTTGACCTGCAGATCCTTTACGGCAAGTATGCTTTCACTCATCGTCGCTCACCCCCAGATATGCGTCTATGACCTTCTGGTCATCCTGAACTACGCTCGGCACGCCCTCAGAGATCAGTCTGCCGAAGTCAATGACATATATATAGTCAGAAATGTTCATAACAAGATCCATATGATGCTCAACCAGCAGTACGGTGAGCTTATGCCTGTCTCTGATATTCTTTATGAATTCCGACAGTTCAATAGTCTCCTGCGGGTTCATGCCGGCGGCCGGCTCGTCAAGCAGAAGGAGCCTTGGTTCAGCCGCAAGAGCACGGGCTATTTCAAGGCGGCGCTGAAGTCCGTAAGGCAGGCTCGTTGCGATCTCATCCTTATATTTATCAAGCCCCTGCTCTTCGAGGAGCGTCATCGCTTCCTCGCGCATACGCTTTTCGTCAGCCTTATTGGTATGAAGCGCCGCGGAGAAGAAACTGCTCTGTGAGTGCATATGCTTTGCTATCAGGACGTTTTCAAAAACGGTCATGCTTTTCCAAAGGCGGATATTCTGAAACGTGCGCGCGATGCCGAGCTTCGTTATCTCGTCCGGAGTCGGATCTATGACGCGCTGAGACGCATAAAGCTCTGCATTTTCGCCCGCATATTCCTTTTTCATTTTTCCCTTCGGCGTACCGCGGACAATGACATTGCCCTCAAACGAAACTATGCCGTTCGTCGGCTGGTACACACCGGTGACGCAGTTGAACGCCGTGGTCTTGCCCGCGCCGTTTGGGCCGATCAGCGAGCATATCTCGCCTTCCTTGACGGTGAGATTGAGATTGTTGACCGCAACGACGCCGCCGAACTGCATGGTGACATTTTCAACCTTCAGTATTTCCTTTTTCAGTTCCTTACCCATTAGCGGACGCCTCCTTGCTGCCCTTGCGCGCCTTTCTCTTTGCCTTCCACCCGGCTATGACCTCCGGCAGCTCTCTGCTGCCCATAATGCCCTGACGGAAGAAAAGCACGACGATCATGATAACTATTGAGAACACGACCATACGGAAGCCGTTTCTGAGAAGCGGCACCTTGAACGCGCCGATATACGTCTCCGCATCGAGGAAACGCAGCCACCACTCTGAGCACGCGACATACAGGAACGTTGCGATTATGCTGCCGGAGATGGAGCCGATGCCGCCGATGACGACGATCAGCAATATTTCATAGGTCATAGTGGAGGTGAATACCTTCGCCTGTGCGTTTGCAACATACATCGCAAACAGAGCGCCGCCGACGCCCGCGAAGAATGAGCTTGTCACAAAAGAAAGCATCTTATGCTTCGCAAGGTTGATGCCCATTGCCTCCGCCGCGACCTCGTCATCGCGTATGGCCTTGAACGCGCGGCCATAAGTAGAGTTGACGAGCAGAACGATCAGCGCAATGCAGAGCATCGAGAAGAAAAACGGGACAAATGTGGAGAGATACAGCACCGTGCTGCCGGAGGCAGACTTGATGTTGAAGCTTGTAAATGTCGGAAAGCTCTTGAGCATATTTGCGCCGTTCGTGACAGGGCCAAGCTTCTGCCACTGGAATATGGCGCGCAGTATCTCGGCAAAGCCAAGAGTAGCTATTGCCAGATAGTCGCTCTTGAGGCGCAGCACCGGCAGGCCGATGAGCCATGCGAAAAATGCCGCAACGCAGCCCGCGAGTATGAGAGCGACGACCACGCTGAGGATCATGCTTACAGCGCCGCCTGCTCCGGAGGTGCCGAACACCGCGCCGAACATATCCTGAAGAGAGAACTTGACGGCCGATCCGCCATAGAGGTAATAGACCTGATCCTTTGCGGACATCGGGACGGTCAGGATGGCATATGTATACGCGCCGAGCAGCATGAAGCCCGCCTGTCCAAGCGAGAACAGGCCGGTGAAGCCGTTGAGCAGGTTCATTGACACGGCAACGAGAGAGTATACCGCCGCCTTTTTAAGCACTGTGAACAGCTGACTTGTCGGCTTGAATACGTCCGGTGCGCCGGGGAATATCAGCGTGAGGTTTTCAAGCAGCACGATGAACGCAAGTGTACCGGCGATCCACAGCCACGCGGTGCAGCTGATTTTTTTGCTGTTTTCATTAAGCATATCTGCGCACCTCCTCAGACCTTATCCGTAGCCTTTTCGCCGAAGAGGCCGGTAGGCTTGAACACAAGAATGATTATCAGCAATGCGAATGTGAATGCATCGGAGAACACGGTATAATCCGTGCTCTTGATGAGGTTTTCGCAGATGCCGATGATAAAAGCACCTATAACGGCGCCCGGGACGGAACCGATGCCGCCGAACACGGCCGCAACGAAAGCCTTGAGTCCCGGCAGCGCGCCGGCAGTCGGCATAACTGCGGGATAGCATGTGAAATAGAGCACCGAGCCGATAGCCGCAAGCGCAGAGCCGATGATGAATGTGACGGAAATGACCTTGTTTATCTCAATGCCCATCAGGCGTGCAGTGTCAAAGTCCTTGGATACCGCGCGCATCGCCATGCCTATCTTCGTATGATTGATAAGCTGCGTCAGCGCGACGACGAGCAGCACAACAAGCACAGGCGTGATGAGTACAACGAGCTTTGTCGGCGTACCCGCAATATCGACCGTCTTTGCAAGCCATGAGATCGTAGGATATGTCATGGGCTGGCCGCCGGTTATATATGTAGCGGTATTCTGCAGAAAATAGCTGACGCCGATCGCGGAGATCATAACAGACATTCTCGGCGCGGTACGCAGGGGCTTATAAGCAAGCCTCTCAATAACAAAGCCCAGCACGACCGTCATTACGATGACAAGCGGCAAGGCAATATAGAGCGGCATGGTTGCCGCAAAATAGATGCCCATCAGGCCCGCTACCATGAAAACGTCGCCGTGAGCAAAGTTTATAAGACGAAGTATACCGTAGACCATCGTATACCCGATTGCTATCAGTGCATACTGGCCGCCGACCGCTATACCGGACAGCAGGACCGAAATCATATATTCCACAAGGTTTCCTCCCCTTCTCTTTTCTGCGGATGTCTTGAAAAAAGCCGCCGGCGCGGCGCTTTTCAAGACACCCGGGTTCCGGAAAAAAATACGCCGCTTGGCGGGGTAACTCCCCGCCAAGCTTTGATATTGCAGTTGATCTTATTTTTGACTTCTCTATAAGCCCGATCAGCCGGCAGCCCCATCGGAGGCCTCAACAAAACCGGTCTGCTGGGTCTCGAGCTTCCACTCGCCGGATGCGTTGTCAGAGGTCTTGATGAATGCGGTGTCGCGGATAGCGTCGCCGATCTCATTGAACGCGATAGCACCGGAAACACCCTGATAGGTCACGCCGGGCAGAGCCGCTTTGATAGCTGCGGGATCAATGGAGCCGGCAGCCTTTATTGCTTCGAGCGCGACATAGTAGGCGTCGTAGCCCATTGCGGTGACAGCTGAAATGGTGTCGTTGCCGCCGTTTGCATCTTTTGCTGCGGAGTCGCTGTTGATGTAAGCCTTGATGCCTGCATCAAACTCAGGTGCGCCGCCCTCCTGATAGAAGGTGGAAACGTAGAGCTTGACGTTGGTGTCCTTGGCTGCTGCGAGGACCATGTTGTCGTCCAGAGTATCGGAGCCGAGGATAGGAGCCTCAATGCCGAGAGATGCGGCCTGAGAGATTATCTGAGTTGCATATGCGATGGAGACAGGAGTGAAGATAACGTCTGCGCCCTCGCTCTTGGCCTTGTTCAGGTAGGAGGCGAAGTCAGCGTTGTTGGTGGGGAAGGAGTCGGAAATGACCTTGCCGCCGTTGGCCTCGAACACCTTGGTGAAGAAGCTTATCAGGCCCTGATCATACTCGTTGCCGTTCTCGCCGAGGCAGTAGGCAACCTTCGCGTCGAACTTATCTATTGCAAAGCTTGCGAGGACGTTCGCCTGGAAGTCATCGAGGAAGCAGATGCGGAAGTAATAGTCGTTGCCGGCAGTGACGTTGGGGTTGGTGCAGGTAACGCCGATGGCGGCAAGGCCACCCTCATCGAACTTGGGGCCGCCCGCGATGGCACAGCCGGAGCCGTAAGTACCGAGGACGACGGAAACGCCCTTGCTGACGAGCTCAGACGCGGCGGAAGGCGCTTTGTCGGTAGAAGAGCCGTTATCTGCGAGGACAAGCTCTACCTTATAGGTCTCGCCGTTGACGTCGACGGTCGGGGTCTCCTTATTGGCATACTGCATGCCGAGAACTTCTTTTTTGCCGCCGGCGGCAGAGTCACCGGAAGTCGGCTCAAAAACGCCTATCTTGACGACCTTTTCGCCGGAAGATGCGGAAGAGTCAGACGCTGCCGGGGCAGAGCTGCTGCCGCAGGCGCAAAGAGCAAAAACCATAGCGAGCGCCAGAGCCAATGCAATTATCTTTTTCATTTTGGTCCCTCCATAATATTTATTCGCCTCGGTATTTGTCCGCATTTGGCGGACAAATGTTTTTCCTTAACGATATTTAGATTATGCACTATACCAAGTTAAATTGCAATATTGGCATCTTACTAAATTCTTAAAAAAATGCAAAGCCTTTTTATGGATTTTTCACAATAATCGGGCTTATCCGCCAGTCTTCGCCGCCCTTTCTCTCCCCTTCTGCCCTATATCCGAGCACATACAGGTCATGTGCGTATACGCCGGTGGCGAACACATCCATGCACTCGGATGAAAGCATTTTTGCTGTTGCGGGCTTTGTAATTACCGGAACAGATGCATTATCCTGTATCCGGCGCAGCGCAGCGCACCCGCGTTCGTTAGCCGCGAGCACACGTATATACGGCGGCACGCCGCTGTTCATTCCCGCCTTGACGCCAAGCGCAGCGCACATGCACATCCGGCGAATCCGTGAAAGTGCATAACGCTTGGTTTTGGCGGCGGCCATCACCGCGTTGAGATTCGTCTCCTCATGCGCCGCACGGTACAGTCTCTCCCCGACGCCGTTGCCTGCGTCCGGTATCAGTCTGAAATCGGCCTCGCTGAGCATACGAAGGCGCGACATCACCGCAAGCTCCGTCCTCTCCGCGTCTATAATGCGTCCCTTGCGCTGCTCCGCGGCATAGACCGCCGCCGCAGTGCCGGGCAGGAAGGCGTTCACATCCTCACCGCGCGCAGTCATGCGCCTTATCTCGGCGGCAGACTTCGGCCCCTCGCCGCCGTACCGGTCGTGTCCGCTGCCCTCGCGGCGCACCGTCATGGGCTTCATGTCAACGCCGAGACTGCGTATGGCTTTCAGATACTCGACCGCAAGGATATTGTTCGGCTGTTCAAGAAGCTTTGCCGCATCCCCTGCCTTCGCCTCCACCGCGCGCTGCCGGGCGGCGGCGTATGACATATTTCCGTCCGCTGCGAGTATGTCCTTTGTCTTATATATAATGTCCTGTGACAGGAGTATCTCCGCAAGCGCTTCAAGCGGTTCTGTTTCGCCCGCCTCGCTCCCGAAGCTCAGCTTCTCCGCCCCTGCGGCGGCAAGCATGCCGACCGCGCCGCGCGCGAAGCCCTCCGCCGACGACAGCGCCCACGGCAGCGGCAGCTCCAGCACGAGATCCGCGCCGCTGCGGCATGCGGCCTCGGCACGCGCGAATTTTGAGTACATCGCGGCCTCTCCGCGCTGCACAAAATCGCCCGACATCGCACAGATTATGGCGCAGTCCTCGCCCTCTGCGGCGCGCGTGGCGCGGATATGGTAGTCATGTCCAAGGTGAAAAGGATTGTATTCCGCGACAATTCCGATAATATTCATTCTGTTCCCCCGCAAAAAACACTTGCGTTTTCATATAAATGTATTAAAATAGGTTCTGCGGTATATTTTACTTAATTCTGGCGACATTTACAATAGAAAGGAATAGAATACATGAAAATTCTTGTTATCAACGCCGGCAGCTCCTCTCTGAAGTATCAGCTTTTCGACATGGATACCGAGCAGGTCATGGCAAAGGGCCTGTGCGAGCGTATCGGCATAGACGGTCACCTCAAGCACACCCCGCTCGTCGGCGGCAAGCCCGTGTTCAGCGAAAATATCCCGATGCCCACTCATTCCGAGGCTATTGCAGCCGTCATCGACAAGCTCACCAGCCCCGAGTACGGCGTTGTTTCCTCAATGAAGGAGATAGACGCAGTTGGTCACCGCGTGGTCCACGGCGGAGAGAAGTTTGCAAACTCCGTCAAGATTGACGATGCCGTTATGGCTGCTATCGACGAGTGCACTCCGTTTGCACCTCTGCACAATCCCGCAAACATCACCGGCATAAACGCCTGCAAGGCTGTTATGGGCAACGACATCCCCATGGTCGCCGTGTTTGACACTGCGTTCCATCAGACCATGCCCGGCAAGGCATACATGTACGCTGTCCCGTATGAATACTACGAGAAGGACGGCGTCCGCCGCTATGGCTTCCACGGCACCTCTCATCGCTATGTCTCCGCACGCTGCGCAGAGCTCATGGGCAAGCCCATTGAAGAGCTCAAGATCGTTTCGTGCCACATGGGCAACGGCTCTTCCATCTGCGCCGTTGACGGCGGCAAGTGCGTTGACACCTCCATGGGCTTCACTCCGCTGGTCGGCCTGCCGATGGGCACCCGCTGCGGCGACCTCGACCCGGGCGTCATGCAGTACCTGATGCACAAATACGGTTACGACATCGACGAGATGCTCAACATCCTCAACAAGAAGTCCGGCGTGCAGGGCATTTCCGGCGTTTCCTCCGACTTCCGTGATCTCGACGCGGCAGCCGAGTCCGGCAACGAGCGTGCAAAGCTCGCCCTTGATATGTTCGCATACTGGGTGGCCAAGGTCGCAGGCTCCTATGTCGCCGCAATGAACGGCGTGGACGCTATCGTCTTTACCGCCGGTGTCGGCGAAAACAGCAAAGAGACCCGTTCCGCTATCTGCGAGTACTTCGGCTACCTTGGCGTCTCCATTGATGAGGCCGCAAACGCGAAGCGCGGTGAGGACATTATGATCTCCACCCCCGACTCCAAGGTAAAAGTTTTCGTCATACCCACCAACGAGGAGCTCGTTATCGCGCGCGACACCAAGGCTATCATCGGCTAAGCGCAGCGTCCCTGTGAAACTTATATAAAGCACAAAAACAGCCTCGGACCGGTTTCCCGGTCTGAGGCTGTACAGACTGTCAAAAAATCATTTTTGCCAGTCTGCTTGAAAATCTGAACTTTTTTGA